>JAJPJX010000178.1 GCA_021324015.1 Solibacteraceae bacterium
ATCGCCAGAAAATTGCGGAACGTCGCGGCGCAGTGATAGCCGGCGAAGCCCCCCACCGGCGACCCGGCATGATGCATCGCCACCTGGATGCCCGCCGCGTCCGCCGCATCGGCGATGCGCTTGGTTTCGAGCAGTCCCCCGGAGGTCTCGATATCCGGATGAATCGCATCCACGGCGCGGTTGTCGATCACCGCGTCAAAGCCGTTGCGCAGTCCGAAAATGTCCTCCCCGGTCAGGATGGGAGTGGTGGTATTCTCCTTGATTTCCTTCAACCCGCGCCAGTTGGGCCATGGCACCATGTCTTCGGCCCAGGAAAGCTGGTACTTCTCGAACGCCCGCGCGTACTGAATGGCGTCGTTTACGTTCAGCGGCCCGAAATGGTCGGCCGCCAGCGGCGCGCCCCATCCGATCACGTCCCGGATGGCTTCGATGTATTCGCACAGGTAGCCGAGGCCCTTCTGCGTGGCCACGCCGCGTTCGTTGACCGCGCCCGGGCGGTCGGCCACCAGTTCCGTGTGCAGGTCCATCTTGAAAAACGTCAGCCCCATGGCCTTGCGCTTGCGCATGCGCTCGGCGTAGACCTTAGGATCTTTGTGATCGGTGGTGTCCGCGTAAATCCGGATGCGGTCGCGCACCTGGGGGCCCAGCAGGCGGTGCGCCGGCACGTTGTACACCTTGCCCGCGATATCGAACAGCGCCATGTCCACCGCGCTATAGCCGCCGCCCATGCGCCCGTGGTTGGAGAACTGCCGGATGCGCCGCAGGTTGCCCTCGATATCCAGCGGATTGCGCCCCACCAGGTGCGCCTTCAGGATCAGGGCAATGCCCTCCACGCCCGCGTCCCGGACTTCGCCCAGCCCGTAGACGTCCTGGTTGGTGTAGATCTTGATGATCGGATAGTCGTAGTTCGCCGCCACGCGGCAAGCCCGCATGTCGGTGATCTTGAGATTGCTGGGCGCCGAGTTTCTGTTGATGGGACCTCGCGGGCTGCTCTGCCCGGCCGCCACCTGAAACAGCGGGCCGGTCAGGGCGCTCATCTGCGCCGCGCGCAGAAACAGCTTCCGCCGGCTCACGTGCTTGGGCATGGCTTCTCCCTCCCTTTTCCGAACGACATTATATGCCCACCGGTTAACACTCCGGCCCTCCCGCCCGTCTCTCTGACATGCAAAAAACACGGCTGTCTGTTCTGCTTTTCGCGGTCCCGGCGTTCGCCGGCGGGTTCTTTCTCCAATTGGGGAATCCGCAAGCGAACCCCGAGGCGCGCAAATTGCATGCGGTGCTGACAATCCAGGCCACGGGATGCCATTCCCCGTCGCTGGCCAAGGTGACCGGCATGGCCATCGGCATAGTGAACGGCGAGCGACGCGAGATCCCCTTGAAGTTCGAAGGGCTTTCCACGCCCGGCGCCTTCGCTCTCACGCGGCAGTGGCCCGGGGATGGGAAATGGGTGATCCAGCTTGTGGGGAACAACGGCGGACAGGTGACCAGTTCGCTGGTCCTGGCCGGACCCGAGGGAGTGGACCGCTACCGCCAGCGGTCAGACCGTCGCGAATTTACCACCGCCGAAGTCGATGCGATGCTGAAGTAAAGGGATGCTGGCAGCCATCGAGGCGTGCGAGGACGAGGGGCTGATCCGCGCGGCGGCCGGCGGAGACCGCGCCGCTTTCGGCGAGTTGTACTCGAAGTACGCCCGCATGGTCCACGGCATTCTCCTGGCGCGGGTCCCACCCGCCGAAGCGGAGGATCTCGTGCAGGACGTCTTCATGTCCGCCTTGGAGAGAATCCGGCTGCTGCGGAGCGCGGAGGCTTTCCGGGGCTGGCTGTGCGCCATCGCGCGCAACCGGGCGATGGACTACTATCGGGCAGTCCGGCAGCGCGCCCCCTTTAACGAGAAGGCCGCGGGCCGCCGCGTCGCCCGCGGCGGGCAGGATGCGATCGAGGTGCTGGAAACCATCCGCAGCCGGCCCGAGGCGTACCGCGAGACCCTGATCCTACGCCTGGTGGAGGGCATGACCGGGCCGGAAATCGCCGCGCAGACCGGGCTCACGCCGGAATCGGTGCGGGTGAATCTCTGCCGGGGCTTCAAGATGCTGCGGGAATTGTGGGGAGGCGGACGATGAACGAAGAGTATCTCTGGGACCGCTCGAGGCCGCCCGACCCGGAGGTGGAAGCCATCGAGCGAACGCTGCGCCCGCTGCGGTGGGGCGCCCGGCGGCCGGACTGGAAGCGCGTCTCCGCGGTTTGGGCTGCGGCCGCCGCCGCGGCCGTGCTGCTGGCGGCCGTGGGGATCTCGCGCGTCGCCCCTCTGCCCGCACCCGCCACCGCGTGGCAGGTGCAGAGCATCGAGGGCGCCGCGCATCGGCGGGCAGGATGCGGCCGTGGCCATGAAGGTGCGGGCGGGCGAGTTCCTGCGCACGGGCGCGGCTTCCCGGCTCACCTTGCGCGCCAGCCAGGTAGGCCGGATCGATATTGGCCCCGAATCCGAATTGAGCGCTTCTACGGATCGCCGCGTGAGGCTGCGGCGCGGCCAATTGCACGCCTACATCTGGGCGCCGCCGCGCCAGTTCGTAGTGGATACCCCCTCGGCGCGCGCGGTGGACCTCGGGTGTGAGTATACTCTCGATGTGGACGCCTCGGGCAACGGACGGCTGCGCGTCTCCATGGGCTGGGTAGCCTTTCAGGATGGCGGCCGCGGGTCGTTCATCCCCGCAGGGGCCGAATGCGTGACGCGGAAGATGAGCGGGCCAGGGATTCCCTACTATCAGGATGCGCCTGAGGAATTGAAAAACGCCCTGGCGGCGTTCGAACTGGGCGATACCGCGGCGCTCGGCCGCATCCTGCGCTCAGCCCGGGAGCGCGACGCGCTGACCCTTTGGCACCTTTTGACGCGTGCTCCGGCTCCCGGCCGGGGTCCGGTGTTCGACCGCTTTGCGCAACTGGTGGCGCTGCCCAAGGGCGTCACACGCGAGGGCGTGCTGCGCGGAGATGAAAACGACATCAATCTCTGCTGGGATGCGCTGAACCTGAGGAACGCCCAGTGGTGGCGCGGCTGGGAAAGAAAGTGGCGGTAAGATCCCCCGTGCCTAAGCCCTGCGCGCCCGCAGCTCGTTCTTCCGGATTTTCCCCGTGGCTGTCCGGGGCAGCGGCCCGAACTCTACCTGCTTGGGACACTTGAAGTGCGCCAGGCGCGCGCGGCAGAACTCGATCAGTTCCTCCGCCGTCGCCGCCGCGCCCGGCTTCAGCCCCACGTACGCCTTCGGCACCTCTCCCCACTTCTCGTCCGGCGCGGCTACGATGGCGGCTTCCAGCACCGCGGGGTGCTCGGCCAGCACCTTCTCCACCTCGATCGACGAGATGTTCTCGGCGCCCGAAATCACGATGTCCTTCTTGCGGTCGCGCAGTTCGATGTAGCCGTCCGGATGCACCACCGCCAGGTCGCCCGAATGAAACCAGCCGCCCGCGAAAGCCTCCGCGGTGGCCTGCGGATTGTCGTAATAGCCCAGCATCACGTTATTGCCGCGCATGAGCACTTCGCCCATGGTCTGGCCGTCACGCGGCACATCCCGCATCTCCGTGTCCGCCACCCGTAGATCCGTGCCCGCCACCAGGTACGGTACGCCCTGGCGGGCCCGCAGGCGCGCGCGCTCATCGATCGGCAGCGCGTCCCACTCCGGGTGCCAGGCGCAGATGGTGTGCGGCCCGTAGGTCTCTGTCAGCCCGTAGGCGTGGGCCACCTCCGCGCCGATTTCCTCGGCCGCCCGGATCACCGCCGGCGGAGGCGGCGCGCCCGCCGTCACGATCTTCAGCCCGCGGGCGAAACGGATGCCGCGCGAGGCGCAATGCTGCGCCAGCGTGGCCACCACCACCGGAGCGCCGCACAGGTGCGTCACCCCCTCGCGATCGATCAGTTCCACCGCCTTCTCCGCGTCCACATGCCGCAGGCACACGTGCCGCGCGCCCGCTGCCGTCACCGTCCAGGGGAAGCACCACCCGTTGCAGTGGAACAAGGGCAGCGTCCACAGGTACACCGAGCGGCAACTCAGCCCGTGCTCGACGATCTCGCCCAGCGCGTTCAGGTACGCGCCCCGGTGCGTGAACATCACGCCCTTGGGAAAGCCCGTGGTCCCGCTGGTGTAATTGATGGTCAGCAGGCCGTCCTCTTCGGGCTGCGGCGCATCGGCGAAGGGATAGGCGCCCCGGGCCAGCAGGCCCTCATAGTCGTCGATGACGCATTCCAGGTGACGCAGTTCGCCGCGCACCGGGTCTAGCACCGGCAGCAACTGGGGGTCCGCCAGCAGAAGCTTTGCCCCGCAATGGTTCAGGATCCAGGCCAGCTCGCCGGCCGCCAGGCGGGTATTCAGCATCACCAGCACACCGCCCCCCAGCAACACGCCGAAGTGCGCCTCGAGCGCCATCACCGTATTGGGCGCCAAAACCGCCACGCGGTCCCCCGGCGCCACGCCCAGGCCGCGCAGCGCCGAGGCCAGCCGGTGGGCGCGCTGCTCGAACTCGCCGTAGGTGAAGCGCCGCTGGTCCTCCACCACGGCCACGCGGTCGCGGTAAGCCCAGGCGCTCCGCGCCAGGAAGTCCAGAGGCGTCAGTACCGATTGCATCCGCCCCGCCGCTACTTCTTCTTTCCGGCGATCTGCCACTCGGTGAACGGCGAACGCACGCCGCGGATGTTGACGTTCAGGCAATAGGGCATGCCGGCGGAAAACGCGCGCTGCACGGCGGGCCCTACCTGCTCCAGCCGGTCGATGATCTCGCCGCCGCCCCCGAAGCCCTGCATCACGACGTCATATCTCGTGCGGCGCAGCTCGCAGGCCACCGTGGCGGCGCTGCCGGTCTCGAAGCCTTGCAGCTCGCGTTCCAGCCCCCAGCCGGCGTCGTTGCCCACAATCACCACGAACGGGAGCTTGTGCCGCACCGCCGTATCCAGCTCCGCGATGTAGAAGCCCAGCGACCCGTCGCCGGTAATCATGGCCACCGGCTTGCCCGGGTTCGCCAGTTGCAGAGCCACCGCGTTGGGCAGCGCCGAACCGATGGTTCCCAGCGGGCCCAGCCGCAGCCAGCCGCCCGGCCGCTGCGCCGACAGCGACACGCGGCCCCAGTGCGCGAAATCGCCGCCGTCCCAGGCATACAGCACGTCCCGCGGCAGCGCTTTCTTCAACTCGCGATAGAATGCCGCCGGGTGCAGCGGTGTGCTCTCGTCCTGCGCGAACGCGGCTACTTTCTGCTCCCAATCCTGGCGCAGGCCGCGCAGCCGCTCCAGCCAGGGCAGCAGCGGCGCCCAGGGCTTGCCGCCGATAGCCTCCAGCATTCCCCGGAGCGCCTGCTTCACATCCGCGCAGATGCCCGCTTCGAGCCGGCGGTTCATCCCCAGCTCCTGCGGGTGGATGTCGATCTGCACGAACTTCGCCGCCGGGGAGAACAGCCGCGCGCCCCCCAGCGCCAGCCGGTAGTCGATGCGCTTGCCGACGACCAGGAACACATCGGCTTCCTGGAAGGCCGTGCGCACCGCGGTGTTCAGCGCCGGGTCCGCGTAGCCCATGCACTGGGGGTGATCGTCCGGGACGGCGCCCTTGGCCATGGTAATGGTGTAGAGCGGCAGCGAGGTCTTCTCGATGAACTGCCGGAGTTCCTCCTCCGCTCCCGCCCACCACACGCCGCTGCCCGCGATCACCACCGGCCGCTCCGCCTTCTTGAGCACCGCCAGCGCCCGCTAGAGATCCGCCGCGCAGGCGCTCGCGCCACCCACTGCCGGCATCACCGGCACGCTCGCCGGCGTCTCGGTCTTCCCCAGGAACACGTCCACCGGGATGGTCAGGTGCACCGGCCCCTGGCGCCCGGAACTTGCCTCGGCGTAAGCCCGCCCCAGGTAGAAGGGAATCTGCGCGGCGTTGGGCGGCTGCGCGGCCCACTTCACCACCGGACGGGTCATGTTCACCTGTTCGATGTCCTGGAACGCCTGCCGGTCCGCCAGCGTGCTCGCCCGGCTGCCGCTCACGGCGATCAGGGGGCTGGCCGCCAGGAACGCCGTCGCGATCCCCGTCAGCGAATTCGTGTGGCCCGGGCCGCCCGTCACCAAAGAAACCGCCGGCTTGCGCGTGATCCGCGCCCAGGCGTCGGCCGCGTGGGTGACGCCCGATTCGTGCCGCATGTCGATGATCTGGATGCCCGCGCGCCCGGCCACCGCCAGCACTTCGTTCAAATGATCTCCCACCAGGGTGAAGATCCGGTCGATGCCCAATTGTTGCAGGGCGCCGACGAACAACTCCGCTCCATTTGGCATAGAAAAGCCATGCTACTACAATCGGTTCTTGAGCTCTCCCGATTCCAGGCACATTCTGGTGACCGGCGGCGCCGGCTACATCGGCGCGCACACCGCCGCGCTGCTGCGCCGCCGCGGCTACGCCGTGACTGTCGTGGACAACCTCTCGCGCGGCTATCGCCACAACGTGGGCGATGCGCCCTTCCACCAGCTCGACCTGGCCGATACCCCCGCGCTCTCGGCCCTGGTCGCCGCAATCCGCCCGGACGCCGTGGTGCACTTCGCCGCGTATATCGCCGTGGGCGAATCCATGCGCGTGCCCGAGCTGTACTTCGCCAACAACACCGGAGGCTCGCTCTCCCTGCTCACCGCCATGACGCGCGCGGGCATACGCTGCCTGGTGTTTTCCTCCACCGCGGCGGTCTACGGCATGCCCCGCGCCGTGCCCATCCTGGAAGACTTCCCCATCGCTCCGGTAAACGCCTACGGCGAGTCCAAAGTGCTGGTAGAGCGCATGCTGCCGTGGTTCGACCAGGTTCACGGCCTGCGCAGCATGGTCCTGCGCTACTTCAATGCCGCCGGCGCGGACCCCGAGGGCCGGCTGGGCGAGGAGCACGAGCCGGAAACCCATCTGATCCCCCTGCTGCTCCGCGCCGTCCTCAGCGGCGAGCCCGTCACCGTCTTCGGCGACGACTACCCCACGCCCGACGGCACCTGCATCCGCGACTATATCCACGTCCATGACCTGGCCGAGGCGCACATCCTGGCCCTGGAAGCCCTCTTCGCCGGGGCGCCCTCGAACCAGTTCAACGTAGGCCTCGGCCAGGGTTACTCCGTGTTGGAGGTGATCCGGGCCGTCGAATCCGTCACCGGAAAAAAGGTGCCCTACCGCGTCGGACCGCGCCGCGAAGGCGACCCCGCCATCCTGGTCGCCGGCGCCGGGCGCCTGGGCCGGACCCTCGGTTGGGCGCCCCAATACCCCGGCCTCACCGAAATCGTCCGCACTGCCTGGGATTTCGCGCGGCAGCGTTCACAAACCAAATGAAACTTTATTTGCCCGGCACTCATACATTTGCCGGCTTGCCGGGGGCCTGGCGGCGCGGGTTGCCGGTACCCTGAAATCGAAAAGAGCTGCTCGTCGCCGGAGCAGCCACGATAAAACGCAGTCGTTGGTGGGCCCACCCGAGTTTTCAACGTCGCAGGCGTCACTGCGCTTCCGGTCCTTGCAGGCCGGAAGCAGGGATCGATCCCGCAAGCAGGCAGAGCAACAAACAGTTCTTTCCAGCAAGGATTCAGGGGACGGCCGGATGCCCCCGCATTGCCCCGTCCCCGGAACTCCGCCATGCTCGCACCGAGCCGCCGCCGCGGAAGGCGGCATTTTCCCCCTTCATCAGCCGCAGTGTCCCCAAGCGCCGCCAGTGTACAATGTCCCCATGAAATTTCCCGTTTTCCTCCTCTTTGCGTGCGCCGCCTTCGCCCAAGCGCCCTACGATTTGTTGCTCAAGGGCGGCCACGTCATTGACGGAAAGAATCATCTCAGCGCCGTGCGCGACGTGGCCATCAAAGACGGCAAGATCGCGGAAGTCGCCGCCGATATTCCCGCCTCACGGGCGCACAAAGTAGTGGATGTCTCCGGCCTGTACGTCACCCCCGGCCTGGTCGATATCCACGTGCATGTCTACGCCGGCACGGGCCAGCGCGGCGCCTACTCCGGCGATAACAGCGTCTACCCCGACGGGTACACCTTCCGCAGCGGCGTCACCACGGTGGTGGATGCCGGCAGTTCCGGATGGCACAACTTCCCCGACTTTAAGGACCGCGTCATCGACCGCGCCAAGACCCGCGTGCTGGCGCTGCTGAATATCGAAGGCCACGGCATGGGCGGCGGAAAGATCGAGCAGAATCTCGAGGACATGGACGCTCAGGCAACCGCCGAGCAGGCGCTCAAATACAAGGAGATCGTGGTGGGCGTCAAGACGGCTCACTATCGCGGGCCGGAGTGGACTCCCGTCGAGCGCGCCGTCCAGGCCGGCACCACCGCCCACATCCCCGTCATGGTGGACTTCGGCGAGTTCCGCCCGGAGCGCCCCTACCAGGATCTCGTGTTGAAGAAACTGCGCCCCGGCGACATCTCCACGCACATGTACCTGGGCGCCGTGCCGATGATCGACGAAAACGGCAAGGTGCGGCCCTACCTGTTCGAGGCGCGCAAGCGCGGCGTCATCTTCGACGTGGGGCACGGCGGGGGCAGCTTCCTCTTCCGCCAGGCCTGGCCGGCCGTCCACCAGGGCTTTGTTCCCGACTCCATCTCCACCGACCTGCACGTCAGCAGCATGAACGCCGGCATGAAGGACATGCTGAACGTCATGTCCAAGTTCCTCAACATGGGTATGTCGCTCGATGAAGTGATCCTGCGCTCCACCTGGAATCCGGCGCGCGAGATCCAGCGCGAGGAGTTGGGCAACCTCTCCGTGGGCGCCCCGGCCGACGTCTCCGTGCTCAGCCTGGCCAACGGCAACTTCGGATTCACGGACGTCTACGGCGCGCGCCTGCGCGGCCACCAAAAACTGGTGGCCGAGCTGACCCTGCGCGACGGCCGCGTGGTGTGGGACCTGAACGGCCTCACGCGCGAGGATTGGGACAAGCTCCCCAAGAACTACATGGCCCAGTTCGATCCGCTTTGGGAAGGCACACTGACGGAAGGCTACCGCCGCCCTCGCCCCCGCCGCTGACAGGTGTACCGAGCCGCGACGGTGACGGAGCGGGTGGCTTCACGCCGCCTGCGCGCGGCCGTTGACTACCTCGTCGTAATACCGCTCGTACTGCGGAATGATCCGGTCGGAGCAAAAACGCTCTTGCGCCGACCGGCGCGACTCGCGGGCCATGCGGTCGTGCAGGGCTTCGTCGCGCAGCAGTTCCACCACCCGCGCCGCCTGCGCCGCAATGTCGCCCGGCTGCTCCAGGAAACCGTCCACCCCATGCCGCACCAATTCCGGTACGCCGCCTACCCGCGTGGCCACCGGCGGCACGCCGCAGGCCATGCCCTCCAGCGCCGCCAGCCCGAACGATTCCAGCTCGCTGGGCAGCAGCAGCACGTGCGCCAGCGGGAACAGCCGCTCCACGTGGTTCTGCTTGCCCAGGAAACTCACGCGATGCTCCACCTTCAGTTCCCGCGCCAGGTGCTCGGCCGCGCCGCGGTCCGGCCCGTCCCCCACCATCAGCAGGTGTGCCGGGGCCCGCTTCGCCGCCTCCGCCAGGATGCGAATGCAGTCCAGCACGCGCTTCACCGGCCGGAAATTGGAAATGTGGATCAGCAGCTTCTCACCCTCCGGCGCGTATTCCCTGGCCCCGGTTTTTTGCGGGTCCGGCCGGTAGACATCGCAGTTCACGAAATTCTCGATGACTCGAATCTCGCGGCGCACGCCGAACACGTCCACGGTGCGCTGCCGCAGGTATTCGCTGATCGAGGTCACGCCGTCGGACTGCTCGATGGAAAACCTGGTGATCGGAAAATAGGACGGTTCGGCCCCCACCAGGGTGATATCGGTGCCGTGCAGCGTGGTGATGAACGGCAGCCGCCGGACCGGCGCCATCATCTGTTGCGCCAGCATCGCCGCGATCGAATGCGGAATAGCGTAATGCACGTGCAACAGGTCCAGGCCGTAGGAGTCCGCCACCTCCGCCATGCGCGAGGCCAGCGCCAGGCAGTACGGCGGATATTGAAACAACGGATAGGTGGATACATCCACCTCGTGGTAATGGATGCGCGGCACGCCCGGATCCAGGCGGATCGGGTTGGCGTAGCTGATGAAGTGGACTTCGTGCCCCCGGTTGGCTAACTCCAGTCCCAACTCCGTGGCCACGATGCCGCTCCCCCCGTAGGTGGGGTAACAGGTGATTCCAACCTTCACTTCTTCAGCGTAGCACCCGCTGGAACCAGGACCCCCACCCCGATTTGTCCGTGCAGGTTCTCGTCGGGCGACGCCACGTCTCCCCCGCCGAACCACACGCCCATCCGTACGTCCAGGGCCTCGATGGTGGCATCGCACACGACCTGGTTGTTCCAGGCCTCTGTTCCTGAGAAGACCGCGGGCAGTTTCTCCCAGGTGACGCCGTCGGCGGAACGCGCCAGGCCCATGCGCCGCTGTTCGAAGTGGTCGCGCCCGGTGTAGAGCATCCAGTAGGAGCCCTGCCCGATCCACACCGCCGGCTCCCCCAGCCCGTTTTCATCGAACGCCCCGATCCCGCCCAGCTCGAGCACCGGGTTGGCCCGCAGCTTTTCCCAGTGCGCGCCGTCGGTCGAGCGCGCTACCCCCAGCCGCTGCCGGCGCGCCCGGTCCTGCCCCAGGTAAAAGAGGTAGAGGGCGTTCTTCACGTAGATCACGTAGGGGTCGGCCACCCCGCGCTCGTCCCAACTGCCGCGCGGCCCGGTCTCCAGCACCGGTTCGGGCAGCTTGCGCCAACGCCGCCCGTCCGGCGAGCGGGCCAGGCCCAGGCGCGGGGTCTCACGCGGCCCAGCCTGGTACCAGTAAAGAAACTCGCCCCCGCGAAACATGGCTGAGCCGTTGGCCGCGATGTAGTCGCCTTCCCAGGTGGCCGGGTCCGGGGAGATCACGCTGCCTTCCTTCCGCCACACAAGCCCGTCGGTCGAGGTGGCCAGGCCCGTGCGCCAGGTCTTGCCGTCGAAGCCGGAATAGAAGTTGTAAAGCAGGCCCTGGTGGCGCACCACCGAGGGATTCAACGCGTCGTGCGAATCCCAGTCACCCGCGGCGCCGCGGGCCAGCACGGGCCCCGCGCGGGGCTCGATGCGGAAGCTCTCCGCCGTGCGCGGGCCGGCCATCAGCGGCAGGCGGAAATCGGCATATCCGCCGCATCCGCAGGCCAGCAGGCAGGCCAGCGTGCCGGCCGCGGCGAATGCGGTTCTCATGCCACCGGCACGCGCAGCTTCAGCCCCGCGCCGCGTCCCGGCCGCGACTCCACGATCAGGTCCGCGTTCAGCGAGCGCGCCCGGCGCTTGATGCTGGCAGGCCCCAGGCGCAGCAGGTCCAGCTCGTCCAGGTTGTAGGCGCCGCTGAAGCGGAATCCGTGGCCGTTGTCATCCACCGAGATCTCCAGGGTCTTGCCGGCCCGCTCCACGCCGATGGCCACGCGCGTCGCGGCGGCGTGCTTCTGCACGTTGTGCAGGGCTTCCCGCACAATCTGCAACACCTCTCCCTGCGTCTCCGGCGGCAGGTCGGGAATGCTTTCGCTGCCCACGAACGTCACCGGGATGCCGCTCTCCTTCTGGAAGGTCTCGGCCACCCGCCGCGCGGAAGCCACCAGGCTGCCGCGCTCCGCCTCCACCGGCCCGCGCAGGCCCCGGATAAAGGAGCGCAGTTCCCGCACCTGCGATTGCGCCAGTTCCTGCAACTGCCGCAGTTCCTCCATGCCCGCGGCCTGGTCCCGCTCGAGCAGCCGCCGCAGGATGTCCAGCCGCATTTGCAGGCTGATGTAGCTTTGCAGCGGTCCGTCGTGAAAGTCCTGCGCCACTTTCTGCCGGGCCGCGTCGGCCCCCTGCTCGGCCTCCGCGTGCGCCGCCTGCACCTGGTCCATTAATTCGCTCCGCCGCACTTCGGCGTAGCGTTTGTACAGGGCGAAGGCGATGCCCAGCACCGCCCCCACCACCACGGTGCGCAGCAGCACGTCCAGCCGGGACTGCCCCGTCAGCAGGCAGAACGCCGCCGAGATCGCCGCCACGATGGCGACCTCCCGGGCACTGTAGAAAATCACTCCTTCGGCCAGCACTACGAGGTAGAACAGCGAGGGGAACCACAACGAAGCCGTGGAGCTGTGGTTGGCCAGGACCAGCAGAAACACCGTATCGGCGAACAGCGTCAGCAGACCGAAAGCGCCGCCTTGCAGTCTCTGCCAGCGCAACGCCGCCACGCTGTAGCCGACGAACAGAGCCAGGACCACGCCGGTCGGCACGGGAACCAAACCCGCATGCCGGACCAGCTCGCCCGCCGCGGCCACGATCACCAGCAGGACCCGCGCCCAGGCCAGAAACAGGCCCCACCGGAGAGGAGGAGAAAAAAGTCGCGATAAAAAAGAACCCAAGCTCGGAAAACCTACCGTCTCGCGAACATACCGCGATCTCTAAATCTTAGCGCCGATAGAGATACAGCGTGTGGCTGCGGCCTTCGCCGTCGTCCTCGATGTTTTCCACCTTCTCCGCCTTCCAGGAACGGAATTCGAAATCGTGGGCCACTACCCGGGCGCCCTTCTTCAACTGCTTTTCGAGCAGCGGCGTGATTTTGTCGTTAGAAACGGGCAGCAGGTAGACGGTCATCAGGTCCGCCGAGCTGTAGTTCTGCTTGAAGAGGTCGCCGTGGATGATGCGCGCGGTCCGCTCCAGCCCCAGCTTGCGGATCTTGTCCATGCTTTGCCGGTACAGGTCCGGATCGATTTCCACCCCCACCGCCTCGGCGTGATATTTCTGGGCGGCCATGATCACAATGCGGCCGTCGCCGCTACCCAGGTCGAACATCTTCTCCCCGGCCTTTAAGCCTCCCAGCTCCAGCATTTTTTCGACAATGGTTTCAGGAGTCGGATAATAGGGCGCCAGTTTCTCGGCCTCCTGGCCGAAAGCTAGCGCCGTCCCCCAAACCAGAATCAGGCATACCCAGGACATGGATTAGCAGTGTAACTCTATTCGATGACGGTCTTCCATCCCCGCCGGTTGAGGTCCCAGTAGATCAGGGCTCCGGCGGCCAGGGCCAGTCCCAGAAACAGGGCGCCGGTGGCGTAACTCTTGAGGATAATCTTCCCCACCCCGAAGAGCGCGCCGTAAATCATCACGCAGCCGGCTACCCAGTCGAGGAAATTGTATTTCAGGTCGTGCGCCGGCGGCACTTCCGGCGCCAGCCGCGCGATGGGCTTCCACAGCGCCGCCGAGGGCCGCACGCGCTTGTAGAAACCCACCAGCACTTCGGTGGGTTCGGGCGCGGTCAGCAGGGTCACGGCCAACCACACCGCTGTGGTGATGCCAACGGTGATCAGCATGATGATGGCGAAACCGCGCGGGTCGTCACTGGAGAGCCCGAAGCGGGTTTGCAGCGCCACGGAGACCACGAACGCCGCAGCCATGGCGGAGACCTCGCTCCAGGCGTTGATGCGCCACCAGAACCAGCGCAGGATGAGCACCGTGCCGGTGCCCGCTCCGGTGACAATGAGCAGTTTCCAGGCGCCGGTGATCGAATCCATGTAGAACGTAACCACCGCGGAAATGACCGTCAGCAGCACGGTGGCCATCTGCGAGACCAGCACGTAATGCTTCTCGGTGCCTCGCTTGTGCAAGAAGCGCCGGTAGAAGTCATTCACCAGGTAGCTGGCGCCCCAGTTGAGCTGGGTGCCGATGGTGGACATGAAGGCGGCGGCGAAGGCCGCCACCATGAGGCCGCGCAGCGAAGGCGGCAGGTAATCGATCATCACGCGGATATAGCCCGTCTCCGGGTCGGCCAGGTTGGGGTACAGGATCACCGAGACCAGCGCCACCAGGATCCAAGGCCAGGGCCGCACCGCGTAATGCGCGATATTGAACCATAGCGTGGCCAGCAGGGAATTCTTCTCGTCCCTGGCGCAGAACATGCGCTGCGCGATGAACCCTCCGCCTCCCGGCTCGGCGCCCGGATACCAGGCCGCCCACCAGTTCAGCGAAATGTACACGAAAAAGGTAATCATGGGCATCCAGGCCGAGTTCAAATCCGGCGTGAAGCTGAGCACCGACCCGGCGGTGCCGGTGGCCAGGCCCTTGGCGCGGTCGATGGCCTCCAGCTTGACCATCATCTGGTCGATGCCGCCCACCGCCGCCACCGCCACCACCGCCAGCACAATCACCATGGACATCTTGATGACGAACTGAAACAGGTCCGTCACCAGTACCCCCCACAAGCCCGCCAGGGTGGAGATGAAGGAGGTCAGGGCGATCATTCCCAGCACAATGGCCAGCGCCTGGATCTTGCTGACGCCCAGGATGAGCATCAGGATCTTGACCATAGCCAGGTTCACCCAGCCCAGGATGATGCAGTTGATGGGGATGCCCAGGTACAGCGCGCGAAAACCCCGCAGGAACGCGGCCGGCTTCCCGGCGTACCGGATCTCGGCGAACTCCACGTCGGTCATCACCCCCGAGCGGCGCCACAGCCGCGCGTAGAAGAAGACCGTCAACATGCCGCTGAACACGAAATTCCACCACAGCCAGTTGCCCGCGATTCCGTTGCGCGCCACCATGCCGGTGACCGCCAGCGGTGTGTCCGCGGCGAACGTGGTGGCGACCATCGACGTGCCCGCCAGCCACCACGGCACATTCCGCCCGGAGAGGAAAAACTCGCCGATGTTCTGCCCCGCCCGCGACTTGTAATAGAAGCCGATGGCCAAGTTGAACAGGAAATAGGCCGCCACGATCGCCCAATCGATCCAGGTCAGTTTCACGGATGCTCCAGTTTTTCAACCGCCCTGTGGAAAACGCTGTGGAAAATGGCCTTTCTCCGGTGCCAAATTACCGTTCTGTAAATGATTTGTTACGCCCTGCACCGGCTTTCAGCAAAGCCCCCGCGGCTCCCGCAAGCCTCCATCATCGCGTATGTTGAGGCCGCTGGTGGGGCCGATTTTTTCGCGGGGTGGCCCCTCGGGAAGGGGCCGGGGGGCCGCCTCGAGCGGGAAGCGGCCTTTTCCACAAACCGTAGGGCTCAGACCCATACCCTATCAAACGGTACCCCGCGTTTGCAGAGGTCGCAGTGGGCGGCGTCCGTGTAGTAGGTGGCGTCCAGTTCCGCCAGGTAGTAGAAGGGCAGCGAACCGAAATGGATGGTCTGCGGGTGGGGTTGATAGATGACCACCGCCAGGGCCACCACCTGGGCGCCGCTGGATTCCAGCAACTGTTTCAACTGGGTGAGCTTGCTGCCCGAGCGCAGGATGTCGTCCACCAGCACTACGGGCTCGCCGCGGGTCTGCTCCAGGTATTGCCGGAAGCGCAGCGCCTGCTTTTCGTCGTCCTCCTCGGCCCAGTAGACCTGCCGCGCGCGCAGCGCCTCGCAAATGCCGTAGGCCACCGGCAGGCCCGCATTGGCGGGGGCCACGATGGAGAGGTCCGGGATGATCGCCCGGATTTCCGGGTTGGCGCGCAGCAGGCGGCTGAGCGCCACCGAGAGCATCCGCTGGTGCTGGTAATAGCGCAGGGCCAGGGGGACCTGCAGGTATTCGTTGGAATGCAGCCCGTTGCGGTACTCGAAATGACCGTCCCGCAGCGCGCCGGTTTCGCGCAGAAGCTGCACGACCTCGTTTTGGGTAGGTATCAGTTCCATTGGGATCTTCAGTTGGCTCCGTGTCCGGTGATCACGCGGGGGATGGTGCGCAAAATGATTTTCCAGTCCAGGGCCAGCGACCAGTTGTCGATGTACTGCATATCCATCTTCATCCAGGTCTCGAAGTCCAGGTTATCCCGCCCGGCGATGGCCCACAGGCAGGTCAACCCGGGCCGCATGCGCAGGCGGCGGCGCTGCCAGGTCTCGTAGCGGTCCACCTCGTCGGGCACCGCCGGCCGCGGCCCCACCAGCGACATATCCCCCTTGAGGACGTTCCACAACTGCGGCCACTCGTCGATCGAGAATTTGCGCAGGTAGCGCCCCAGAGGCGTCAGCCGCGGGTCGTCGGGGATCTTGAAGGCCGTGGTCTTGCGGTTCAGGTGGGCCAGCTCCGGCTTGCGCCGTTCGGCATCCTGCACCATGGAGCGGAATTTGAAGAAAACGAACCGGCGCCCGTTCAGCCCGCAGCGCACCTGCCGGAAGATGGCTGGCCCGGGCGAGGTCAGGCGGATCAGCGCGGCGATCGCCAGCATGAAGGGCGAAAGTACCAGCAGCCCGGCGGCGGCCATGAGCACGTCGATGGCGCGCTTGGCCAGCAGCCGGATCTCGTCGTGCGGCGCGGCCGAAAAGGTGAGCAGCGGGATGTAGCCCAGCCGCTCCAGGTACACGGTGCTGTTCACGTGGGGGAAGAAATCCACCGCCAGGCGGGTCTGCACGCCCTCTTCGTCGCACAGCAGGAAAACGTCCTCGAGCGCCGGCAGCCGCTCGCTGTCCACCGCGAAGATGACCTCGTCGATCACCTGCTTGCGCAGCAGTTGGGCCAGCTCAGAGATGGGATACACGGGGTAGCTGGAGTTCAGACGGATCTCCGCCGGAGCCTCTCGCCGATCCACCGCCAGAAAACCGCACAGCCGGATACCGTAGCGCGCCGAGCGCTCCAGCGCTTCGCCGAGCCTCGCGGCGCGCTCGCCGACGCCCGCCACCATCACGTAGCGCAACGCGCCGAACTCCCGCCGGATCACCCCCACCAGCCGTCCCGCCAGCACGCGGAAAAGGAACAATAGCGCCCAGGCATACGCCGCGAAGAGCAGCAGAAAGGCGCGGCTCAGGTCCAGCCGCAGGGCGAACTCGAACAACACCAGGGCCACGGCGCCGTAAGCGCACTGGCGGAAGGTGTCGAACAGAATGACCCGCGGATCTCCGGCATCCAGCCGGTCGTAGATCCCCAGCACCAGGGCCAGGTTGATCCATACAAACAGCGCAAACCCCAGGACCAGCGCTTTCACCGGCACGAGCAGGTAGAAAACGAAGTGCAGCGGCAGCAGAATACGGGTCTGATAAGCCGCTTCGAAGGCCAGAGCGGTCAGCACGATGTCGGAAAGACCGAACAAAACCCGGGCTTTGCGGTGCTGACGGCTGAACATCCGGAAGACAGGATAGCACGCAGCGGGCCATTCGCCGCGCCCGCCGTAGTATCCTGAAAGACGAAGAGGATACCCGAAAAACATGGGATGTGGAAGCGGATCGATCAACCCGATCAATGTGCAGATCCGGCCGGGCGCGCGCAAGGTATTTTGTGTGAAGTTCCAGCGGGAAATGGAGGGCCTGGACGAGGTTCCTTTCGAAGGTCATCCCCTGGGACAGAAAATCTTCGACAATGTCTCCAAAGAAGCCTGGAAGATGTGGGTGGAGCACATGAAGATGATCATGAACGAATACCGGCTCAACCTGGGGACTCCGGAGGCGCAGGAATTCCTGATCAAGCAGATGGACGAGTATTTCTTCGGCGAGGGCGCCGCGCTCCCGCCGGACTACGTCCCTCCGCGCACTAAGCAGTAGGCTGCCAGGTGGGCAGCGCGGTGGCGATAGTGAAGCGCAGTTCCGCATGAGCGCGCCGCAGCGTCTGCTCGACTTCCAGCGGCGTATCTCCCCGGGCGAAAATGAACCCCAGATAACTGGCCCCTTCCGGCAGCGGCTGGAGGTACTGCCCCGCTTTCGCGGTGACGAGGACTTCCTCGACGCCGGGAATCCCAGCGGCGCGCTCCGTGCCGGCCACTTCCTGGTACACGCCGGCCTTGGGGATGGGGATCATCATGACGCCCGAGGCAGGATCGGCGAGTTCCGCGGCGGAGACATCCTCCCCGGCGGCGTGCCGCAGGATGAGTTCTTCGAGCGGCATGCCGCCGGTGAAGCGCAGCATCTTGGCGCACAAGCCTCCGATGGGCCGGGCGGCCACTTCGAGCATCCAGGCGCCCCGCTGGTTGTAGCGCAGTTCGGCATGAATGGGCCCGTGCTCCAGGCCCAGCGCGCGCACGGCCCTCGCGGCCGCATCGCGAATGGCGGCCAGGGCAGTCTCTCCGGCGCGCGAGGGCGTCACGTAGATGGTCTCCTCGAAGAAGGGACCGTCCAGCGGGTCGGGCTTGTCGAAAACCGCCAGGATCTTCAACTGCCCGTGCGTGACCAATCCCTCCACGGCGAATTCCCGCCCTTCGATGAAATCTTCCACCTGCAGATATTCGTCATGGCTCTGCTCCAGCATCTTCCGGATGCGGTGAAACGCCGCGGCAAATTCCTCGGGGTTGTTCGCGCGGATGACACCGCGGCTGGCCGACAGGCTCAGGGGCTTGAGCACGCAGGGAAACGCGGCGCGCCGGGCGATCTCGCGCGGGTCGCCGGCAAGGGGCGCGCGGAAGTAGCCCGGCACGGGCAGGCCGGCTGCCTGGAACAATTGGCGGGCCAGAAACTTGTCGTGCGCGGCGCGCGCCGCCGCGGGCCGGTGAAACGAAATACCCAGGCGCCTGGCGGCCTGCGCGGCGAGTACCGCGGGAGCGTCGCCTACGGCCACGATGCCCGTGAAGGGCCGCGCCGCGGCCTCCCCGGCCACGCGCTCGACCGAAGCCGCGGCGTCCTCGAAGCGCACCGGGATGGCGTGATCGCCCCAGGGGTCTTCCAGCACGTGGCAGCGGTCGGTGGCCAGAACCAGTTCCATGCCCAGCCGCCGCGCCGCGTCCGCAAATACACGGATCTGGTAGCCCGTGGTTGCGGCGAAAAGTAACAGGCGTGGGTTGCTCTGGGACATTCGCGCCGGCCCTTCTATTCTATCTATGATGGCGGCCATGCCCATTCTGGAGACCGTTCACCTGACGCGGGAGGCCGGAGGCAAGAAGCTGGTGGAGGACATTTCCGTCGCGGTGGAGCGCGCCGAGGTGTTGGCGGTGGCCGGGCCCAGCGGCGCGGGCAAGTCCTGCCTCCTGCGCCTGCTGAACCGCCTGGATGAGCCCACCAGCGGCACGGTGTATCTGGAGGGCAAGGATTACCGCGCCCTTGCGCCGCGCGAACTCCGCCGCCGGGTGGGCATGATGACCCAGATGCCCTACCTGTTTCCCGGCACGGTGACGGAGAACCTGCGCTTCGGGCCGCGGCAGCAGGGCAAACACTTGAGCGGCGCGGAGGTGGACGCACTGCTCGAACGCGTGGGCCTGCGCCAGCGTGCGGCGCACCCGGTGGAGCACCTCTCCGGCGGCGAGGCGCAGCGGGTCTCGCTGGCGCGAGCCCTGGCGAACAGGCCCTGCGTGCTGCTGCTGGACGAGCCCACATCGGCGCTCGACGAAGGCTCCAAGCAGGAGGTGGAGACCCTCATTCTGGACGTGGTGCGGCAGAACGCGCTCACCTGCATCGTGGTGACACACGATATGGCGCAGGCGGCGCGCATGGCCGACCGCGTGCTCCTGCTGAAAGCCGGGAGACTCGCGCGGATCGGCGGCACCCGGGAGGTTCTGCATGCTGAAGGCAATCTTTCCTAGCCAACTGGCTCTGGGGGCGGCGCAGGCGGCCCTGTGCGCGACCGTAGCGCTCCTGGTGGCCTGGATCGCCCGCAGGCGCGAGATTCGCGTGGAGCGGGAGACCGCCGTGGCGCTGG
This sequence comes from Solibacteraceae bacterium, assembly GCA_021324015.1. Taxonomy (GTDB): domain Bacteria; phylum Acidobacteriota; class Terriglobia; order Bryobacterales; family Bryobacteraceae; genus JAJPJX01. The sequence continues at coordinate 19,532 of JAJPJX010000178.1, forward strand.
CGCGCGGGCTGGCACAGATCGTGGCCGTGGGCTCCGTCCTGGTGCTGCTGCTGCGCGGCCCGCAGTGGACCAGCGTTTTCGTGCTGGCCGGCATGACGGTGGCCGCGGCGGCCACTTCCGCGCGCCGCGCCCGGGGAATTCCCGGGGCCTTCGCCGTTTCGCTCTACTCCATCGGGGCGGGCGCCGGCCTGCTCATCGTGGTGATGACCCTGGCGGGCGTGATCGACGCGGGCATCGCCTCGCTGGTGCCCATGGGCAGCATGCTCATCGCCAACGCCATGAACACCAACTCGCTGGCATTGAATCGCTTCCGCGCGGAAGTGGAGGCTCACGCGGGGCTTATCGAGACCGGCGTGGCGTTGGGCGCTGCCGCGCCGGAAACGGTTTTGCCCTACGCGCGGGCGGCTTACCACGCCAGCCTCATTCCGCCCATCGATTCGCTGCGCTCACTGGGGATCGTGTGGATTCCCGGGCTGATGACGGGAATGTTGCTCTCCGGCGCCCGGCCGCTCTACGCCGCGATTTACCAATTCGTCACGATTTCCATGATGTTTTCCTGCGCCGGGCTGACTTCCCTGGTGAGCACGCTGTTGATTCGCAACCGGGTATTCACCGCGGCGGAGCAGTTAATTCTGCGGCCCGGCCTGAAAGCCTGAGCGCCAGCCGACTTTTCACTAAACCAAAGCGGGGGTTCGTGCGTCTATACGGATGTAAGCGTATTCAACTGGCCGGGCTGTTCCCTGGCGGATACTTTCCACGGGAAACGACGATGAGTGTCACTGCGTACAACTCGAAGCTGGCGGAACTCCGGGTGAGAACGGATCGGGACCTGGTGAAAGTCATCCGCAAGGAACTGGAACGAGCTCTGACCCTGGCAAGCGTAGCCTCCACCCGGCAGTCTCCGCTGTACCTCAAGGCCGAAAGGATCCACAAGCAGTCGGCCGCGCTGGTGCCCCGCATCGGCACGCTGAGCGACGGCGAACGGGTGATGCTGGAGACCAAACTCCGCCAGCTCGGCGCCGGGCTGGACGCCGTGCCGCGCGCCGCCGGCGCCTGCGGACAGGCCGCATTCGCCTCCTGAGCGCGGCGCTGTCCGGCTCCGTGCGCTCCCTCTTCGCGGTTGCCGGCGATTCAACATTTCAACTATGATTGAATTCTTGAATCGCCATGCGAAGGGCTACGCCGGAAGACATCGCCCGCTTCGCCGACATGCTGGCCGCCATCGGGACCGAATCCCGGCTGAAAATCACCCAGCTTCTGCTGACGGCCCACCCGGAAGGCATGGTGGCCGGCGAGATCCAGGCGGAGCTGGGGATCAGCGCCTCGAATCTCTCGCATCACCTGGAAAAGCTGAAGCATGAAGGCGTAGTCCACGTGACGCGGGAAGGGAGCTTCCTGCGCTACACGGTGGATACCGAGGCCCTGCAGGAATTGCTGACCTTCCTGTTTTCCGAATGCTGCGCCCGGACCAAGGCGATCAACGCGGACAAGATTATCCAACTTTGCCGGTAGGAGGTGGCATGGCGGACACAACCGAAAAGATCGCGCCGGTAAAGCGCCGCAGGCGGCTGGCGTTTTTCGAGCAATACCTGCCGCTGTGGGTGGCCCTGTGCATGGCGGCCGGAATGGTTGCCGGCAAGCTCGCGCCGTCCGCGGTGCGGGCCATTCGCGGCCTGGGGTTCGGCCAGGGCAGCCAGATCAACGTGCCCATCGCCGTGCTGATCTGGCTGATGATCACGCCGATGATGATGAAGGTGGACTTCGGCGCCATCCGCGGCGTGGGGCGCAAGCCGGCGGGCCTGGTGGTCACGCTGGCCGTGAACTGGCTGGTGAAGCCGTTCTCCATGGCGCTGCTGGCATGGTTCTTTTTCCGCTTCGTCTTTGCGGGCTTCCTCTCCGCGGCGGAAGCCGACCAGTACATCGCCGGATGCATCATTCTGGCGGCGGCGCCCTGCACCGCCATGGTCTTCGTGTGGAGCCACCTGACGGAGGGAGATCCGGCGTACACGCTGGTGCAGGTCTCCGTGAACGACCTGATCATGCTGGTGGCCTTCGTCCCCATCGTGCAGTTTCTGGTGACCGGGGCTTCCTCGCTCACGGTGCCCTTCCGGGTGCTGCTGTATTCGGTGGTGGTGTTCATCGTCATCCCGCTGGCTGCCGGCACCGCGCTGCGCGTGTGGCTGATCCGCGCGCATGGCCGGGAGTGGTTCGAGACCGCCCTGCTGCCCCGCTTCACGCCCGTCACCATCACCGCGCTGCTGGCGACGCTGGTGTGCATCTTCGCCTTCCAGGCGGACAACATCAGCGGGCGGCTTTTCCACGTGGCGCTGATCGCCGTGCCCATCACGCTACAGGTCTATTTGAACTCCTCGCTGGCGTACGGCCTGATGAAGCTGTTGAAGGTGGAACACGCGGTGGCGGCTCCGGGCGCGCTGATCGGCGCCAGCAACTTCTTCGAGCTGGCGGTGGCCACGGCGATTGCACTGTTCGGCCCGGGATCCGGCGCGGCGCTGGCGACCGTGGTGGGCGTGCTGGTGGAAGTCCCGGTGATGCTGTCGGTGTGCGCGGCCTGCAACCGCACGCGCCACTGGTTCCCGGCCCCCGCGGCGAGCCGGGCATGAAGAAGAAACGAGTCCTGATCCTGTGCACGGGAAACTCGGCGCGCAGCCAGATGGCGGAAGGGCTTTGGCGGCAGGAAGGCGGCAGCCGCTTCGAAGTGTTTTCCGCCGGCACGCACCCCACGGCCGTGCGCCCGGAAGCCATCGCCGTGATGCAGGAAATCGGCATCGACATTTCCGGCCACCGCTCGAAGTCCGTGGACGAGTTCGCGGGAGAGGAATTGGACTACGTGGTCACGGTCTGCGACCACGCCCGGGAGTCCTGTCCGGTCTTCCCCGGAGGTGCACAGAGGCTCCACTGGAGCTTTGAAGATCCGGCCGCGGTCCAAGGATCCGAGGACGAGCGCAAGGCCGCCTTCCGCCAGATCCGGGACCAGATCCATCAGCGCATCCGGGGATTTTTGGGAGGCGCCGCGACGGGCGCCTCATGAGCCCGCCGGCGTCGGCACTTGGTAACTTGTCCAGTACGGGAGAAACTGGCGAAACATGCACCCTCAACCAGATGCCGAACTCCAATACCTCTACCTCACCACCACCGGGCGGAAGAGCGGACTGCCGCGCGAGATCGAGATCTGGTTTGTCGCGGCGGACGGCAGGTGGTACGTGCTCGCCGAGCACTTTCGCAAGGCGCAGTGGGTGAGGAATATCCTGGCGAATCCGCGCGTGCGGGTGCGGATCGACGGGGTGGAATACGCGGCTTCCGCGCGCGTTCTGGATGAACAACTGGACGGGGCGGCGTGGCGCCTGGCGCAGGAGTTGGCGCGCAAGAAGTACGGCTGGGGCGAGGGGCTTCCGGTGGAACTTGTTCCGGAGGCCCCGGTGTGATCGGAGGACAGCAACCGGTTCCGGCTTCGGCGGGTGGTTCAGGCGGCTTGGTGGACCGGTTCGTGGTGCAGGCGCATTAATTGCCCGGCCTTCAGCGCCACCATCGCATAGGTCTTTCCGTTGTCATCGGCGAACTCAACCTCGTAGACATCCGGAGCCCAGCATTCGACCACCGTACCAACCTGGCCACGCACCAATCCCTCTTCAGGCAGGTCTTCGAGCAGCGCAACCACCGAATGCATCTCAATGCCCATTATGGCAACCGTCCTGTTGATAGTACATAACAACTCGTCAGTCTCGGCAACTGGTCCTCAACCCGCACAATCCAGGTGCTCCGGATTCTCACGGCTCTGTGCTGCCCAACCAGATCGAAATCAATGATGTAGCGCTGCCCGTATATGTTTGCCACGCCAACTTGCACTTCGTTCTCAGCGGCTGCCGCAAGGAGGGCAGCCCGCAGTTGTTCCGCATCAGCGCCGCGGATTCCAACGGAAGCAAAGACGCGAGCCTTGTGACGGCCGCGCGGATGCTCTGAGTTGAGGCAGTACTCCAGCAACTTTCGAATATCAACGATGGCGCGCTCGCCATTGGGCAGCTTCATGAAGACATCGGCGTAACCGTGCGTGGCTTCATGCAGCAAATTTGCTTCAAATGCCAGGCTGCCCCAAGCGCAATCCTTGCCAGTTTAGGCTCGATGAGCAATCTGCTCTTTACGGCAGAAGCTGGAATCTCACATTGCTTTTCAGCGTGCTAGTAGGTGTGGCCACGGTGACGATGCCGTTGGTGGCGCCGGCTGGGACGGCTGCCCAGATCAAGGTGTCCGAAGCCACTTTGAACGTCGCCGCCGTGCCGTTGAAGGTGACGCTGGTGGCGCCCGTCAGATTTGTACCCAGGATCTGTATCGTTTGCCCGACCTTGCCCGCTTTTGGCACGAGGGAGACGAAGGGGCGCAGCCCCGTCGACAGGACTACAATGGTGCCGCATCCATTGCAGGACGCGTTCGTTCCGCCGCCGTAGACCGTCGCGTAGAGCGCACCATTCGTCGCCTGCACGAACCCATTGTTGTTCGTGGGATTGGCACCATGTGCTCCATCGAAACTGAGCACGCTCGTGAGTGTGCCTTGTGGGGTGATCTTGAAAATGGTTCCGCAACTAACGCCCAAAGTGTTGCTACAGGTGTTGTTCGCGCCACCGGCCATGGTTGTACCATACAGGTTCCCATCCGTAGCCTGAGTCAGCGGGTTGGCGGCATAGGGTAAATCACCATCGGTACAATTGGGTTGCGCGCAAAAAGTGTAAAGCGTCGTAAACACGCCTGCTGAATCGATCTCGAATACCGTGCCGGGCGTGCCGTTTTTGCTAGACACGGTCCCGTAAAAGTTGCCATTGTAACCTTGGACCACTGGCGCTAACGGATATATCCCATCCGCGCAATCCGGCGGAGCGCAAAAACTGTGCGCGGTGGTCAGCGTCCCCTTGGGCGTTATCTTGAAGACTGAACCTTGGAAGTAGAGCCCCCCTGTCTGGCTTGTACCATAAAAATTGCCGTCGGTAGCCTGAATCACCCCAGCGGTTGGTTGCCCCCCGCCGGAACTGGAAAAGTTGTACAGCGTGGTCAACACGCCTTGTGGAGTCACTTTGAAAACTGTGCCATCGTCGGCAGCTCCCGGAAAATAGCCTAGGGTGGTGCCATAAAAGTTACCATCGTCACCCAGCACTAAGCCGCCGTCGGGATTTCCGCCGTCGCTGCAATTCGCCAAGGAGCAGAACCTATAGAGAGTGCTGAGCTTGCCGGTTGGGGTAATCTTGAAGACCGTACCGCCACTACTGGGCCCTCCGCCGGCGAAAGTTACTCCGTATAGATTTCCGTCGTTGCCCAGCGCCAGGCTGCCGAAATTATCCGGGTATGCACCGTCGGTGCAGTTCGGTTGGCTGCAGAAGTTGTATAGCACAACGAGCGAGCCTCTGGGGCTGATCTTGAAAACCGTTCCGCTGTTATTAGCCCCTCCAAAGACAGTGGTTCCGTACAAATAGCCGTCCGGACCCTGCACCAAAGCGCCTCCAGGATTAGCGCCATTGGTCCCGTCGAAGGTGACCAGGGTTTTGAAGGTGGCTGTATTTGGTGACGCCTGGTCATCCTGTGCGGGCGATGCCATCGCCGCCGCCAGGACCAGGCAGACGAGACTAAGCCCCCTCTTCCATCCTCCAGCCGGCCGGCTCATCGGCTGATGGCTGTAACGCATTGCATCTCTACGACTTGTCGTCTCCATGCTTACCTCCGTTCCGATCCCTCGAAAGTGCCGGGGTACATTCCGAAACCCAAGGGATCGGTGAAGTATGTGCTGAGTCAGGGCTGGATGTCACTACGTAAGTACGTAGTTATTTGCGGCGAGCGAACACGAAGGTGACGGCTCCCTCCCGTTCTGATCGGCCGTGCCGGTGCGGAATGTAGATGCTGCCCTCGCCCGAAATACGTTCACACAAGAGCCAACTGCTCTTCGGTGGGTTCCGCTCAACAATACCAGGGTTCGGTGAGGTATGGGATGGCGGACCGCGCCGGAAGGTGAAAGTCGGGCGCCGAGGGCTGGTCCTGCGCCAGTGCCCAGATGCGGCGGAAGATTTCCTCGCGGGACGATCGTTGACGCTCTTCGGCGCGGATGAGACGCTGGAGGGCGGCGCAGAGCTGGTCCATTTCGGGATCGGGGTGCTTCCAGGGGTAGACCAGGGAATGCGGGTCGAACGGCGCGACCAGGGCGCGGACCTCTTCCAACTCCAGCAGGCGCGAGCCGGCGGGGATGAGGAGGCGGACGGCCAACTGGATGGGCGCCACCTGGGCGACTAAGTCTTCGTCCACGAGCAGGCGCAGCAGTTCGCGATAGCCTTCCCGCGTGGTCCAGGGCGTGAAGGCTACAAACGTGGGCGCGAGGTTCAACCCGGCCGCGCGCGCGAGTTGCACGGCTTCCAAAAAATCACGGCGGGTGTGGCCCTTGGCCAGGCGGGCGAGCACCGCGTCGTCCACCGATTCGACGGCGCTGGTGACGAACAGGCAGCCGGTGCGTTTCAGAACCGGCAGCAGGTCGCGATGCCGCAGCAGGTGCTCAATCTTGATGGTGACGTCGTAGGTGAGCCGCGGAAATTCGGCGTGCAGCGCTTCCACCAGCGCGATGGCGTGGCCCGGGCCGTTGAAGAAATCCGGATCGCCGAAGGTGATGTGCTCCGCTCCGGCCGAAACCTGCCGGCGGATATCTTCGAGCACCACTTCTTTCTGCACAATGCGGAACACGCCGTTATAGACGGGCACGATGGGGCAGTGGCGGCAGAGGTGCTTGCAGCCGCGGCTGGCCTCGGTGTAGCCGGTGAGTCGCCGGACGCCGTGGTCCATCAGCCTGACGTATTCATCGAGCGGCGGCAGGCCGGCGCGGTCGGGCGCTAGAAATTGCTGGCGCTGGAGCGAAATCAGGGGCTCGGCCTGCGCGCCGTTCCTGCCCGCGGCAACGCGCTGCACCAGGCTGATGAGACCCGCTTCAAACTCTCCGCCCAGGATGGTCTGGACGCCCAGGCCGCGCAGCAGCGCCTCATTCACCGGCGCGTACAGCCCATAGCAGCAGAGATGCGCGCCCGGGTTGGCGGCGCGCACCTTGGGGATGGCGCGCACGGCCAGCCGCGTGGCGGTGTGCATCGGCAGGAAGAAGGCCACCAGGCCGGCCTCTTCCACCGCCTGCCGGGAGAGCGCCCCGCGGGAGAGATCGGCGCAGGCCACCTGGTGTCCCTCGCGGCGCAGCCAGGCGGCCGGCGAGGCCAGCCCGAAGGGCTGATGGCCCAGTTCATACGTGGATACCAGTAAGACGCGCACACCCGTATGTGTATTATCGCAAGCGGCTTGGGAGATAAGAAAACGTTTTCGGCGGCATCCAAAGTTTTCATTTGCGCGGCGCAGTGACGTGCCTTATTCTGATCCCTAAGCAGGTTCAATGGCGAACCTGTGCCGTAAGGACCAAGGCGTCCTGGTTTCATGTGGCCGCACACGTGAAAAGGGACGCTGCACTCCGGTCCGTTTTCTCCCGTTCCCGTCCCTTCCCATGAAACTTTGGCTCATTTCCGGTTTGATTTCGAGGAGTCCGAGGCATGGAAGAACTGATCGTCGTCGGGAACGGTATGGCCGGCGTAGCTTGCGTGGAGCAGATCCTCAAGCACGCGCCGAAGTTCCACATCACGATTTTCGGCGAGGAAACGCACGTCAATTACAACCGCATTTTGCTTTCTTCGGTCCTGGCCGGAGAAAAAGAGGCGGACGAGATTGCCTTGAACAGCCTGGAGTGGTACCAGAAGCACGGCATCACGCTGCGGCTGGGCGTGCGGATCGTGGACGTGGACCCGGTCTTGAAGACGGTGACCGGCGACGACGGCAGCGTCACCTCCTTCGACAAGCTCCTGCTGGCCACCGGAAGCACGCCGTTCGTGCCGCCAATCGACGGCGTGGAGAAGGAAGGCGTGTACACCTTCCGCAACCTGGACGACGCGCGGGCGCTGGTGGAGCAGGCGCAGCCGGGGCGCAAGGCGGCCGTGATCGGCGGGGGGCTGCTGGGACTGGAAGCCGCGCGCGGCTTGCAGGTGCGGGGCTGCGACGTAACCGTGGTGCACCTGCTCGACACGCTCATGAACATGCAACTCGACGCCACGGGCGGCCGCTACCTGGAAGCCAAGATGCAACAGCTCGGCGTGCGGGTGCTGCTGAACCGCATCACCACGCGGGTGCTGGGCGAGAGCCGGGCCGAGGGGCTGGAGTTCCGCGGGGGCGAGCGGATCGAGGCGGACCTGGTGGTGATCGCGGCCGGCATCCGGCCCAACGCACACCTGGGGAAAAAGGCCGGGCTCAAGGTCAACCGCGGGATCGTGGTGAACGACTACCTGGAGACTTCGCACCCGGATATCTTCGCCGTGGGCGAGTGCGTGGAACATCGCGGCGTGGTGTACGGGCTGGTGGCGCCGCTGGTGGAGCAGGGCAAGGTGCTGGCGGCTACCATCACCGGCAACAGGGGGCCGCAGTTTCAGGGCGCGCAGCCGGCGGCCAAGCTCAAGATTATGGGCGTGGACGTCTTTTCCGCCGGGCAGGTCATGGAAAGCGACGGCGTGGAGGTGGTGCGCTACGAAGACCCGGCCATGGGGATCTACCAGAAGCTGCTGTGCCGCGAAAACAAGCTGGTGGGCGTGGTGCTGGTAGGCGACGCGGGAGACAGCCACCGGTACGTGGACTGGCTGCGCTCCGGCGCGGATCTGGCGGGCAAGCGGCGCCATCTGCTGTTTCCCGAACCCGCGGCCGACGGCGGGCTGGACGCGGCGCAGATGCCCGACAGCGACACCGTCTGCGGCTGCATGGGCGTGACCAAGGGCGCCATCATTTCGGCCATCCACGAAAAAGGCCTGAACACGCTGGCGCAGCTCAAGGAGTGCACCCGGGCTTCCACCGGCTGCGGGAGCTGCACCAACCTGTGCCAGCAGTTGCTGCGCGCCGTGGCGCCGGATTTCGAGGAAGACAAGAAGAAGGTGCTGTGCGGCTGCGTGCCCTTCACGCAGGAAAACCTGCGGGAGATGGTGCGCACGCAAAGGCTGCGCTCGGTGCAGGAGATCCTGGAGATCTACGGCAACGGCGCCGGCTGCGAGATCTGCAAACCCGCGCTGAGCTACATGGTGGACATGGTGTGGTGCGGGGACCACGAGGAGGACCGCTCGGCGCGCTTCATCAACGACCGCGTACACGCCAATATCCAGCGCGACGGCACGTTCTCCGTGGTGCCGCGCATGCGCGGCGGCGTGACCACCCCGGCGGAGCTGCGGCGCATCGCGGACGTGGCGGAGAAGTACCACGTGCGCATGGTGAAGGTCACCGGCAGCCAGCGCATCGATCTGCTGGGCGTGAAAAAATCCGACCTGCCGAAGATCTGGGCGGACCTGGGAATGCCTTCCGGGCAGGCGTACACCAAGGGAGTCCGCATGGTCAAGACCTGCGTGGGCACGGAGTTCTGCCGCTTCGGCACGCAGGATTCCATCCACGCCGGCGTCGAACTGGAGCGGCGGCTGGAGAACCTCTACACGCCGCACAAGGTGAAGATGGGCGCGGTGGGCTGCCCGCGCAACTGCGCGGAGGCCACGGTGAAGGACATAGGGCTGGTGGGGCAGGAAGGGAGCTGGCAGGTGGTGGTGGGCGGCGCGGCCGGCAAACACGTGCGCAAGGCCGATTTGCTGATCACGGTGGAGACCACGCCGGAGGCCCTGGAGGCCGCCGAGCTGTTCTTCCAGTATTACCGGGAGCACGCCAACTACCTGGAGCGCACCTATGATTTCGTGGAGCGGCTGGGGATCGAGAAGGTGCGCAAGGAAACGGTGTATGCGCCGGAGCCGGTGAAGCAGGCGCTGCGGGAGCGGCTGAGCAAGGCCAAGGCGCTTTCCCGGGACGCGTGGCTGGAGCGTGAGGAGCCCGTGCATCCCACGCAGTTCGTGCAGATTCAACCCCTGGAGGAGGTGCTGGTATGAGCTGGGTGCGCATCACGATTCCGGAGAACATTCCGCTGCGGGAAGGGCGCGCGGTGCGCGTCGGCGGCGAGGAGATCGCCGTGTTCAACCTGGGCGGCCGTTTCCTGGCGGTGGAGAACCGCTGCCCGCACAAGGGCGGGCCGCTGGCGGACGGGATTGTCTCGGGCGGGACGGTGGTCTGCCCGCTGCACAACTGGAAGATCTGCCTGGAGAACGGCGCGGTCACGAAGCCCGCGGGCGAATCCTGCGGCGTGGCCACCTACGCCACGCGCCTGGAGGACGGAGTCATCTGGATCGAGCTGCGCGGCGAGCAGGAGGCGGCCGCATGAGCCTGCGGGGATTTCGCGAGGCTTTGCCGCCGGCGGGCGCGCGGTGCGTATGGAGAAGTCCTACACCGATTGATAAAGAAATGTAAATTCTGAGACATTTCACATCCGCTTGAGAATATTTCCGTTTACCCTGTCCAAGTGAGAATCATCGACGGGGAGGAATTCATGCGGAATTACCGGACGGGGATGCAGTGGGCAGCAGCCGCGCTTCTATGGATGGGGGGAGCCAGCCTGGTATGGGCGTTTCCCTTCGGGCCGCCGGCGGGGGTGACGCCGGCGCCGGGCGACCAGCCGGGGGTGGCCTGCACGCGGTGCCATCGCGGCACGGCGTTGAACGGCGGCGGAGGCAGCGTGAAAGTGGCTTTCCCCGGCGGCCTGGTGTACACGCCCGGGCAGGCGCAAACGCTGACCATCACGGTGACGGACGCGGCCGCGGTGGTGTTCGGATTCGAGATGACGGCGCGCCTGGAGAGCGGGCCCTCCACGCAGCAGGCGGGCAGTTTCACGGCGGGCCAGAACCAGAGGGTGGTCTGCTCCAACAACCAGCCGATGCCAGCGGGAGGCTGCGCGGACAACGGCCTCGAGTGGATCGAGCACACGCTGCCTTCCCCCACCAACACGATCCAAGTGCAGTGGACGCCGCCGGCCACGGCTTCGGGCAACATCCACATTTACGTCGCCGCCAACGCCGCCAACGGGGATGAGACGCCGGGCAACGATCACATCTACGGGGCCGGCTACGTGCTGATTCCGGCGGCGCCGTCTTCGGCGACGCCCGCGACCATCAGCAGCGTGGTGAACGGCGCGAGCGGCGCGCCCACCATCGAGACGTGCTCGATGGTGACCATTTACGGATCGAATTTCGCCACCACGACAGCCACCTGGAACGGCGCGATCACCGGCGGCGTGTACCCCACCACGCTGGCGGGGGCGACCGTCTCCATCGACGGCAAGCCCGCGGCGCTGGCGTTCGTGAGCCCCACGCAGATCAACGCGCTGGCCCCGTTGGGCATGGCCCCGGGGCCGGTCAGCGTGTCCGTGGGGAACGCCAACGGGTGGAGCGCCGCGGTGATGGCGCAGGTGGCGGAGGAATCCCCGGCGTTCTTCACCTACTCGCAGGGGCAGAACCGGTACATTGCCGGATTGGTGGCCATCTCCGGCACGCCGGTCACCTATCAATACCTGGCGCCGCAGGGGCTGCTGGACCCCTCGCTCACGGCGCGCGCCGCCAAGCCGGGCGATATCGTGCTGCTCTACGGGACGGGCTTCGGCCCCACCGCACCACAAATCAATCCCGAACTGGTGCTGGCCAACCCGGTGCCATTGGCGCACCGGGGGAACGGGCCCACTGCGCCGGTGATTCACATCACGATCGGCGGGCAGGAGGCGCAAGTGCAGTTCGCGGGCATGATTGCCGCAGGCGTATACCAGTTCAACGTGGTCGTGCCGCAGGTCGCCAACGGAGACCAGGCGGTGGTGGCGACCACGCTGGGCGGAGTTTCGCCGACGCAGCAGGTGTATATTCCGGTGCAGCAGTAGAGGGGTTCGCCTGAACACTATGGTTAGCTGGGCAGGCTGAGGAAGTGTGCGCCTGCCCACCGGTCGGCTTTCGGCCTGCGCGCTATCCGGGAAGCACCAATCGTTGGGGGGACGTTTCGGTAAGCGCTGAGCGATCAGCCGGGCTTTACGTTATTCTGGACCGGCTGCCGAGATGGGGACTGCGCGTCAGGTCGGATTGCTTCCGGGTGGGCGACAATCCGGCCGTTACGCGGGACCCGTCACTGTGCCCATGTAACGCCTCACGCGATGGACGAAAGTGTGGACCCTCTGCCTCATCTGCGGGTTAACACACTCCTGTTTAGTCTAGGCGGAATACTGCAAACGTAGAATTCGAACGCACATCTGCAACCCATTCGACGACTGCGGCACAGGAAAGACCTGCTGTTTCGTAGTCACCTGGTCAACGCCATCCAGCGACCAATCGTTCGGATCGAACGAACGACCGATGGCAATTTGCGCGAACGTAATGGAATCGACATAGCGCAGCGGTGGCAATTCGATGGTGAACGTGTCATTCGCCGGTTGCCCAGAGTAAGGCAAGAGATCTTCAAAATTTTCGAAACTCTTTGACCAGGCCTTTTCTTCCGTAATGATGGCCTCAGTGGGGTCGAGATACATCGGCGGAATAATGGGCACCCCATTCCCGACCTTCACATGCTTCTGCCCCGATTCGTGATAGCTGACCTTCACGGAGTCACCTTTTTTCGGCTGGTAGATGTAGAGGTCGTTGCCCTTGACGCGCACCTCGCAAAAGCGGCGCACGTCCGGCCCATCTCTAAGGTTGACGCGCAATACATACTCGTTCGGATCGACGATCCGAGACATGTCGACATCATATCGTGTCCGGAACCCAGATGGCCGCGTGGTGTTCCTTGTTGAACTGCCCTTCGTCAGCCAAGTAGCGTTCCGGGGGACGGGCAATGCGGAACATGGGCACCCGTTGTCACGTTGCCGTCTCTAACGCCCGAACCGTGGATGGTCCGGCTGCCGCTCCCTTTGGGCGCAGCTCGGCACGCGCGGCTACGCGTCGAACTTGTAGAGCGCCTGGGCGACAGGAACTCCGCGCACTTCGATGCGGTTGAGGTCGGTGGTGCCGACGCCGTGGCCTTCGGCCAACAGCAGGGTGTTGTCGCAGGTCTGGAACGGGCGGGTGCCGCGCGTGGCGCGGGGATCGTAGCCCATGACGGCGGCGGCCACCGCGTCGGTGCACACCGGGTTCGTGCCGGCGATCATCACGCCGGGCTGGACCAGCCGCAGGCCGCGGATCCAGGGGCCTTCGCCGCCGGCCACCGACTCGATGCCGTCGATGATGGCCAGGTCCACGGGACGGGCGGCCACCAGGTCCGCCACGATGTGCGGCACGCGATAGCCGGGATCGTGGTTGGTGTCCGGGTGCAGCTCCTGCGGCGCGCTCTTGGGGGGCTGGCGCTTGCCGGCGTGGAAGGTCGCCCCGCGGCCGGACTGAGGCTTCTCGTTGGGTTCGTCCGTACCGGCGTCGTCTCCGTAAATGGAAGCCGGGCTGTTGCCGAAGCAGTTTTTGAGCGACAGCGTGATGCCGCAGGTGGCGTGGTTCTTGAGCTTGGCCAGGCTGACGAAGACGTCGGTATCCTCGAAGGCGTGGTTCAGGTCGTAGGCGGGATACATGTAGCCGCCGCCGGGCACCGTGAAACGGGAGTATTTCTTACCCTTGCCCAGGTTGTTGGTGTTCTCGAACTCCACGCCCGGCGCGGCGCTGGCCAGTTGCCGCACGTTCCAGCCGGAATCGAGCAGATACTCTTCGAGCGGACCGCTCAACGCCCAGCCGCTCTCCACAAACCGGATGCGTCTGGCGCCGGCCTTCCCCAGCAGATAGGCGGTGGCCCCGACCACCTTCGGGTGGGTGTAGTGGGTGACGCCCAGCGGCTTGCCCTGAAAGCGCAGACCGGGGCTGCCCGTCAGGTTCAGCTTGATGGTAACCGTCTTGTTGCGCACCATCCGGTCCAGGCCGCCCAACTGATCGAACATGGCAGCCAGTTTCGCGGTGACATCCTCGTTGTACGACGCGCACTTGGCGATCGACACGGGGGCCGCAGGAGCATTCGGCGCCGCCTTCATCAGAGGCGCGGCGCCCATCAGGGCAATCCATTCTCGCCGGGTCATAGAGTTAGTCCAATTCTAACGTGGCGCAGACCGAAACAGCATCGATATCCACGCCGGAGCCCTCTTCGGTTTTGTACAGTTCCAAGTCCTTCCGCACGCCTTCCGGAGTAATCAGGCGGGCATGATGGTACTCGCTTAACATATGGACGGTGACATTCTCGATCGGGTAACCGGAGTAATTAATTAAATGCACCACCACCTGCTTGCCGTCCGGGCTGGATTCCAGGAAGGAGAGCATGGAGGCGACATTGAACAGGCGGGCGCCCAGATTCTTGCGGCCGATCATGGACTGCACGTCGTGCCAGATGTCGTTCAGGCGGTCCAGCTCGGCCTTATCCAGCGTGATGGAGTTCCCCGCAACGGAGTCTTTCCAGCCGGGAGGACCGGAGAGCAGCGTGCCGCCGCCGCGGGTGAAGGATTGCAGCACGGCGCGCTGTGCGGGCGTGAGCGCCTGCGGGTCCACGTCCACGGCCATGCTGGCGCCCTTCAGGGAATCCTGGGAAAGCAGGGCCAGCGGCACGGGGCGCACGGGAGTGTGCTTGGCGGCGATCATATCGATGATGCCGCCGGAAAGCAGGCCGCCGTTCTTGGGATCCTGCACTACGGCCAACTGGCCGTAAGGGCTCCAGGAGCGCCAGTCGCGGTGATCCTCGAAGTATTTCAGATATTGGCCGATGCGCTGCCAGTCCTGGCGGGCGGCGGCGTCCCCGTGCTGGAGGCGATTGGCGAAATCCTGGTCCAGGGCCACGATCCAGCGGGCGCCGTAGACTTCAGCGTCGCTAATCACCTGGAGGTAGCGCTGCCCGGTGACGATGGTCCGTTCGGGCGGCAGATTGCCGATCCAGATGGCGGGGCTACCCCAGACGCGCACGGAGCGGATGAATCCCGAGTTGGTGTCGATCCAGGGATTGCCGGAGGGCGCGGCCTTGGCCTCTCCGTTTTCGGCCACCTGGATGCCGGGCCAGACGCCCTGGTAGGTGCCCACGATGGGGTCCGGGCCGCCCAACTTCATCTTGTTGCGGGCAGTGAGCTGCACCACCACGGCGTGGCTGCCGGCCAACAGGTCCTTGACCCGTTCGGCGGCGGCGTCCGGGAAGTCTCCTTCCAGCACGACGCCCTGAAGTTTGGCCTGGACTGCCTGGCGGGCGGCCTCGGCGGGATCCACTCCGGGCGTCAGCACGGCCAGGGTGGCGATGCCGCGTTCAGCGGCCTTCTGCACAAAGGCCGGGTTGTAGGATTTCAGAAGAAGACAATTGATCGGGCTGCCGGCCAGAAGATCCAGGGTGCTGGGATCGGTCCAATGCCAGCGCGCCGGTACCCACTGAGCCGGGGGAACGGCGCCCAGCAAGGACCCCATGACGAAGAAAGGTGCTACCCAGCGCAAACGGGACAGCTCCATCTCTCTATTTTAGGCCGATTTCGGACCCTTCCGGTCAGGCGGATTTCAGGATTTCCCCCAGGCGGCGGGCGACAACGCGCTCTTCGCCCGGCTGGAGCATCCAGACGCCGAGTTCCACGCAATCCGGGGGACTGGAGCGCACCTCGATGGAAGGCTCGCCCTCGCGCAGGCGACGGATGGCGTCCCGGGGGCTGAGCCGCACGGCGGACTCATCCCAGCGCACGCGCAGGTGCGGCACGCGGTAGGTGACCTCGGGGACGAACATCTCGGCGCGGACGCCGGGGATGCCCGAGAGCTGGCCGGCAATCCACTGGACGCGCGCTTCGTATTCGCGCCATTCCGACTGTTGGTCCACGCGGAAGATGCGCTCGACCGCCACCATCATGCCCAGCAGTTCTTCCTTGTTCACCTTCTGGCCGCGGCCGATGGCGTCGCTGTTGGGCGAACCGTTGAGGCGGGCGGCCTGAATCAGGTCCCTGCGCCCCAGGAGCAGGCCGGCGCTCTGAGGGCCGCGCAGGCCCTTGCCGCCGGAGAAGGCCACCAGGTCGAAGCCCATGCGGAGATATTTGGAAAGATTCTCCGCCGGAGGTGCATCGCCGGCGCAGTCGTTGAACGTGGGCACGCCGTGTTTGCGGCCCAACTCCACGAATTCGGCGTCCGGAATTTTCCCCACGCTGTTGTGCCGATTGTAGAAGAGCATCATAGCAGTGCGAGAGCCGAGAGCCTGCTCCAGCTCTTCCTTGGTTTCGACCTCCACGAAGCGGGTGCCGCAGTTGCGCACGGCGTGGTCATAGCCGTAGCGGTGGGATTTCTGGATGACCACCTCGTTCTTCAGGCCGGAGGTGTCCGGCAGGCGGTGGATGCGCTCGCGGTCCGCGCCGGTGAGGCAGGCCGCGGTGCCCAGAGTGAGGGCGGAGGCAGCGCCGGCCGTGACCATGGCGGCTTCGGCGCCCGTGAGCGCGGCGATGCGCCGGCCCACCGCGTCGTGCAGATCCTCCAGGCGCACGTAACGGCGGGAGGCGTAGTCCATGGCGGCGACCACTTCCGGCGCCATCAGCGAGCCGGTCAGGGTGGTGTAGGGCTCGCCCGCGTTGACAAAGGGGCGGACGCCCAACTCCTGAAAATAATCGCGTGCGGCGGCGTCTGTGGCCGCTCGGCCGGGAGACAGGAACGCTCCCAAAACGGGCAGGCTCGAGAGAGCCTGCAAAAATCCTCTACGGTTCGGCATGCCGCGCCCCTCCCCGGCGGCGGTTTCCTCATTAGTGTAATCCGATCGCATTCAGACGGGGGTACCCGGAATTCGTCGGGAAAAGTTGCGAAAAGTCCCACGCTTTCGGATGTACGGGCCAGCGGGAAGGCGGAAATACGGGCAATTTCACCGCGGCGCGGATTTGGCCGTCCTCTTGCGAGACGAGTGGCCCGTACTTTAGTACCAGGAAGGGGGTCTCCCATGGCACTGGACTTGAGAAAGATCGACGAGCGCATTCAGAAGCTCCAGGAGATCCGGAGGATCGCCGCGGATCCCGAGATGGTGAAGCTGCTGTGCGAGTTTCTGACCACGGAGCAGGGCGCGGCAGCCGTCACGGCGGCGGCTCCACCCGCGGCCGCGGAGCTGCCGGTCCCCGAACCGCAGCCCGACGAAGTGAGCGAATTTGTGAAAGGAGTGCTGGAAGAAAAGGATTCCGCGCGCTCCAACGGCCCTCTGCTCAACTGGAAATCCGGCCGCCTGTGATCCCCGGCGGCGGCCTGCCGGAGGTTCATCATGTATAACCAGTTCTTCGGCTTGCGCGAAGATCCGTTTAACCTGACCCCGGACTCGCGGTTTCTGTACCTAACCTGGGCACAGCGGCGGGCGCTGGCGGGGCTGACCTACGCGTTGCTGAGCCGCAAGCGGTGCGTGGTGCTGACCGGGGACGTGGGCACCGGCAAAACCACGCTGATCGCGGCGGCGCTGCGCTGCCTGCCCGCCGACCGCGTGCGGTTCAGCGTGATCGCCAACCCGACGCTCACGCCCGAGGAACTGCTGGAGTCCGCGCTGCTGGGCTTCGGCGTGACCGAGATCCCGTCCAGCAAGCCGCAGCGCTGGACGGCTCTGGAGCGTGCCGTAGCCCAGGAAGAGGCGCAGGGGCGAGTGCCGGCCGTGGTCATCGACGAAGCTCAGAAGCTGTCGCTGGAGGCGCTCGAGGAGGTGCGGCTGTTGGGGAACCTGGAGGCCATGCAGGTGGTGCTGGCGGGACAGAAGGAGTTTCACCGGCTGCTGGCGCGGAAAGAGGCGCAGCCCTTCAAGCAGCGCATCGCGCTGCGGCTGACCACCGATCCGCTCTCGGCCGAGGAGGTGGGGGAGTACATCTCGCATCGCTGGACCAAAGCGGGAGGCACGCCGCCAGGACCTTTCGAGCCGCAGGCCGTGCGCACCATCGTGCTCTACTCGGGAGGAATCCCGCGGCTGATCAACGTGATCTGCGACAACGCGCTGATGACGGCATGCGCGGAGCAGACCGCCAGGGTGGAGGAGCGGCACATCCGTCAGGCGGCGGCCAGCCTGGACCTCTCCGGGCCGTACGAGGCCGCGGAGGACGCCGAATTCGAGACCGGGAACCACAAGGGCGTCCTTTCGTTGCGTTAGCCGGGGGTTTTGCGATGCCTACCGCGGATGAGGTATTCACCTGGACCTTTCCCGGCGCGCCGGTGGCCATTCGTCTCCCGCTGGACGTGGTGGCGAGTTTGGCCGAGGCGACGTCCGAAGCGGACTGCGCGGGCGGCGTGTTGCTGGGCAGGACGGCCGCCGATGGCGCAATCGAGGTGACCGGGTGCCACGCGGTACCGGAGGAAAACGGCGACCTGCACCGGGAGATCGTGCGGGCCGGCGAGCGCCGCGGCAAGACCGAGACGCAGGTGCTGGGCTTTTACCGGACACACGCCCGCGGCCGTCTGGCCCTGGACGCCAGAGACCTGGAGATTATCGAAGGATCGTTTCGCGGCCGGGAGCACGTGTTCCTGCTCGCCAGAGCGGACGGCAGCGGTCCGGCGACGGCGGGCTTTTTCTTTTGGGACGGGGACCGGATCCATTCCGACCACTGCTTTCTGGAGTTCCCGCTGGATCCGGCGGCGCTGCCGGCGGAAAAGAGGGAGCGGGAAACACCGCCGGCATCCCCGGCGGCGCGGCGCCATCGCAGGTGGCTGGCGGTGGCGGCAGTGGGAGTCGCGGCGCTCGCGGGAACAGCCGGTCTGGTAACCTGGCACCGGGAGACTGCCGCGGCCGAGCCGGCGGAGCGGCCAGGGCAGGGCGCGGCCATGCAGCCGCCTGCCGCGCCGGCTAACATCCCCAGGCCGGAGCCCGCGGTGAGTACGGCGCAGCCGGTTTCCGCGCCGTGGCTGCCCGAGAATCCGCCGCGTGCCGTGATGCAGACTGCCGCGAGCCAGCCGCCGCCCGTGCGGAAGATGGCGCCGCTGCCCGTGCAGCAGCCCGCGCCGGCCGCGGTTCCACTGCCGGCGCCGCCTGTGATCGCGGCCTCCGTGAACCTGCCGGTTCACCCGCCGCCGGCGGCACCCATTCCCGCTCCGCCGCAACCGGCCGAGACCGCGCCACGCGCCGCCGCACCCGCGGCTTTGCCCACGACAAGCGGCGGAAGCGACGTCACGCCGGCGGTGGTTGAGGCCCGGCCGGTGCGGCAGGTGCAACCGGTAGTCCCACAGAATGCCCTGCAAACGCTCTCCCGGGAGATGGTGGTGCGGATCCGCCTGCGCCTGGATGCTTCCGGCAACGTCCTGGACGCCACGCCGGAACCGGTTGCGGGGACGTTCGCGCGGTACTTCGCGGGACTGGCCACGGCCGCGGCGCGGCGCTGGAAGTTCGAACCGGCCCACGTGGGAGCGCACAACGTGCCGAGCGAAACGGTGGTGGAATTTCGTTTCCGGCCGTCGCGGCAGTAAGGGTGCGCGCGCCCTCTCAGGCGGCTTTGATTTCGGTCCAGAGGCGGTCCCGGAGCTTCTGGGCGGCGGCGGGGAGGGCCGCGGGCCAGATGCCGCGCTGGAAGATTTCGGGCGGCGGGTAGAGCGTAGGATTATCGCGAATGGAAGCCGGCAGCAGCGCCTGGGCCGCGGCGTTGGCCGTGGCGGTCCTGGTGGTTTCGGCGATGGTGGCGGAGACGCGGGGGCGCAGCAGGTAGTCGATGAAGCGGTGCGCCAGCGCCTGGCGGCGGCTTTCGCGCAGAATCACGGCGTTGTCCAGATAGAGCGGAAAGCCCTCGGCGGGATAGGCGAAAGCGAGGCGCGGGGAGGCGTCGATGGCCTGCTGCGCGGTGGTGGACCACATCTGGGCCACCAGCACGTCTCCGGCGACCAACTGGTCGCGCACTTCCGCATTCAGGTAGGCCCGCAGCAGGGGCTTCTGCCGGATGGCCTCGCGCGCAGCGCGGCGCAATTCGTCCGGGTCGGTGGAGCTGAATGGCAGCGCGAGTTTGCGCAGGCAGGCGCCCAGCACGTCTTCGGGATCGTCCAGCATGGTGAGGCGGCCTTTGAGGCGCGGATCCCACAGGTTCGCCCAAGCGGCGGGGGCGGGCGAGACGCCGCGGCTGTAGGCGATACCGGTGGCGTTCCACATGTACGGTACGCTCCATTCGAGGCCGGGGTCCCAGGAAGGCGAGCGGAAGCGCGCGTCAAGATTCGCCAGGTTGGGGAGCCAGGCGTGCCGCAGGGGGGCGAGCAGGCCGTAGTGCCGCATGGGCGGAATGCGGTTGTGCGTGGGGAAGACCACGTCCCAGCCGGAATTGCCGCTCAGGACTTTGGCCAGCATCTCTTCGTTGCTCTCGTAGGTGGCGTAGCGCACGCGCACGCCGAACTCGGCCTCGAAAGCGGGGATGGTTTCGGGAGCGATGTAGTTGGACCAGTTGTAGACGTTGAGGCGGGGCCGGGAGGGACCGCAGGCGGCCAGCACGCCCAGGCCCGCCAGGAATACCCGGCGGTTCACGAGAGCTTCTCCGCGGCGTGCGCCAGGCGCTCGGAGACCAGGATCAGCGCGCCAAAGAAGACCACGATCAGGGCGGAGATGGCGTTGATCACGGGGCTGGCGCCGCGCCGGGCCATGGCGTAAATCACCATGGGGAGGGTCTGCGAATCCACGCCGGCGACCATGCTGGTGATCACGTAGTCGTCGAAGGAGACGGTGAGAACCAGCAAGGCGCCCGCCGCGATGCCGGGGAGCAGCAGGGGCAGGGTGACTTCGCGAAAGGCCTGCCACTCGGTGGCCCCCAGGTCCATGGCGGCTTCCTCCAGGGTGGGGCTCAACGTGCGCAGGCGCGCCGCCACCACAATCACCACGTAGGCCAGCGAGAAGGCCACGTGCGCCAGGATAACGGAGTGCAGGCCCAGCCGCCAGCCGAGCCAGCGGAAGGCCCACTGAAACAGCGCCAGCAGCGAGACACCGGTGACGATTTCCGGCGTGACCAAGGAAAGATACAGCCCCGCGGAGATGAGCCGCGAGCGGCGTTTCCACAGGGCGTAGGCGCACAGCGTGCCGGCCGCCACGGAGA
This sequence comes from Solibacteraceae bacterium, assembly GCA_021324015.1. GTDB lineage: Bacteria > Acidobacteriota > Terriglobia > Bryobacterales > Bryobacteraceae > JAJPJX01. Next base: position 40,464 of record JAJPJX010000178.1, read on the forward strand.
TCAGCGTGGCGGCCAGCGCGATGACGACGCTGTTGGCGGCGGACTCCATCAGGTCGGGATCGTGGAAGATGGCGCGATACCAGGCGAGCGAAAATCCCTGCCACACGGTGAAGCGCGAGGCATTGAAGCTGAAGACGGCCAGGGTGAGCAGGGGCAGGTGCAGGAAGAGAAAGACCAGGGCCGCATAAAAGCCCAGGAGGCGGCCACGCGGCTTCACAGGGCCTCCTCGCCGCGGCGGAGGAACAGGACCACCAGCAGGGTGACCACCGCCATCAGGGCCACGGAGACGGCCGCGCCGAAGGGCCAGTCCCGGGCGGTGGTGAACTGGTTCTGCACCAGGTTGCCGATCATGACGCTGCGCCCGCCGCCCAGCAGGTCCGGCGTCAGGTAGGCGCCCAGGCAGGGGATGAAGACCAGGATCACCCCCGCGCGAATGCCGGGTGCGGAGAGCGGGACAGTCACGCGCCAGAGCGCGCTGAAAGGTCGCGCCCCGAGATCCGCGGCGGCTTCGAGCAGCGCCGGATCCAGGCGCTCGAGCGTGGCGTAGATGGGCAGCACCATGAAAGGCAGATAGCCGTAGACCAGGCCCAGCAGCACAGCGCCATCGTTATAAAGCAGAGGGAGCGGCTCGCGGATGAGGTGCAGAGCCTGGAGCGCGGTGTTGATCAGGCCGGTGTCGCGCAGCAGGAAGAGCCAGGCGTAGAGACGCACCAGGAAACTGCTCCAGAAGGGCAGGATGACCAGTTGCAGGTAGAGGTTGCGGCGGCGGCCGGAGCGCGAGATGAACAGGGCCAGGGGGAAAGCCAGCACCAGGCAGATGGCCGTGGCAGCGGCGGCCATGAGGAAGGAGCGCAGCAGGATGGAGAGGTAGAGAGGGTCGGCGAGGCGCTGGTAGCTCTCCAGGGTCCAGGGCAGGTCCAGGCCGCCGTAGGCGCCGCGGGTGAGAAAGCTGTAGGCCAGGACGATTGCGAAGGGTGCGGCAAACAGGCCGCCCATCCAGAGCCAGGCGGGGACCAGGAACCAGGAGCGCAGACGGCTCATGAAAAGGTCATTTCGTCGGCGGGGTCCCAACAGATGTGCACGGCGTCTCCAGACTGGTAGGCCCCGTCCTGGCGCGGGACTTCCGCCACAGCCTGCTCGCCGGAGGAAAGGCGTGCCACCACCTGCACACAGTTGCCGAGGAAGACCGAATCCGTGACGGCGGCCGGGCAGGAGCGCATACCTCCATTGGCGGGCACACGGGAAATGCGCGTGACTTCAGGACGCAGGCCCACGCCGCCGATCCAGTTGACCGCGCCCAGGAAGCCGGCCACGAAGGGGGTCCGCGGACGGAGGTACACCTCCTGCGGGGTGCCGACCTGCTGAATGCGCCCTTCGTTCATGACCGCTACCTGGTCGGACATGGAGAGCGCCTCTTCCTGATCGTGCGTCACCAGCAAAAAGGTGATGCCCACGCGGCGCTGCATTTCCTTGAGTTCGAAGCGCATCTGCTTGCGCAGCTTGGGATCGAGCGCGGCCAGTGGTTCATCCAGGAGGAGCACGGCGGGCTCCAGCACGAGCGAGCGGGCCAGGGCCACGCGCTGCCGCTCGCCGCCGGAAAGCTGCGCGGGATAACGCTCCTCCTTGCCGGCGAGGCGGACGAGATCCAGCACGCGGGCCACGCGGGCGGGCGCATCGGGCGCGCGCCTGCGCCGGAGCCCGAATTCGACGTTCTGGCGCACGGTGAGATGGGGAAACAGCGCGTAGTTCTGGAACACCGTGCTGACGTTGCGCTCATAGGGCCGGCGGCCGTTGACCCGGGCGCCTTCGAGCAGGACCTCGCCCGAGGTAGGCTCCTCGAAGCCGGCGACCAGGCGCAGAGTGGTGGTTTTGCCGCAGCCGGAAGGCCCCAGCAGGGAGTAGAATCCGCCCCTGGGGATGCTGAGCGACACGCCGTCGACGGCGCGCTGCGCGGGGTACTGTTTGACCACATCGCGGAGCACCAGGATGGCATCGGCCGGCCCGGGAACCGGGGCCGGGGGACCGGGGATGTGGGCGCTCGAACCGATGTCCTTCATTATAGCGGCGGAGGCGCGCGGAACCGCGACGCGGAGTAGAGTAAAGGTTGGGATGTGCAGGCGGACGCCGGTTTGCGTATTGCTGCTGGCGGGCTGCTGCGCGGGCGCGCCGCAGACCTGGCTCGAACTGCGGACGCCGCACCTGGAACTGATCACCACGGCCGGCGAACGGGAGGCGCACGGCCTGGCGGCGCACCTGGAGCGGTTCCGCGGCCTGTTCGAGGCGCAGGGAATCCTGGGCGCGGAGCCGGGCAGGCCGCCGGTACGTGTTCTGGCCTTCCGCTCCGAAGCCGAATACGCGCCTTTCCGGCTCAATCCTAGCGCGGACGCGTACTACGTGGGAGCACCGGGCCGGGACTACATCGTGCTTACCTTGCGAGGGCCGGAGGATTTCGGGACGGCGGCGCACGAGTACGCGCACCTGATGACGCATCACGCCCGGGTAACCTTGCCGGCGTGGCTGGCCGAGGGCCTGGCGGAAGTCGCCTCGACGGTGCGCTTTCGCGGCGGAGAGGCGATGGCCGGCGGGCCGAAGCTCGCGCGGCGGCAGGCGCTCGAGCGTAATCCATGGATCCCCCTCGCGGAATTGACGGGCCTCGAAGCGCCGCCAGCGGAGTCGCGCGAGCGCGGCGCGATGTTCTACGCGGAGAGCTGGGCAGTGGCGCATCTGCTGCTGTTTTCGCCGGCCTATCGCCCGCGGCTGGCGGAATTTCTAGCGCGGTTGACGAGCGGCGCCGGCGCCGGGCCGGCCTTCGCGGAGGTCTACGGCGCCTCGCTGGCGGAGGTGGAGCGGGGCGCACGCGCCTGGGCGGCGCAGCGCAGCCTTCCCTCGGTGACGCTGGCGGCGGGCGCGGCGGAGGCGGTGGGGATGCCCCGACCGCTGGAGGAGCAGGCGGCGGAACTGGCACTCGCCGAACTGGAACTAGTGACCGGCAAGCTGGAGAGGGCGGAGGCGGACTATCGCCGCCTGGCGGCCCGCCTGCCGGAGAGCGCGGAGATTCAGGCGGCTCTGGGCCGGATTGCCCTGGCCGGCGGGCGGCGCCCTGAGGCGCGGGAGCGCTTCCGCAAAGCGCTCGAACTGGGCGTGCGGAATGCCCCTCTGTGCTACGAATACGCCCTTCTGGCGCAGGACAACGGCGTGCCGGAGAGCGAGGTGGTGACGGCGCTGGAGCGCGCCCTGGAGGCCGACCCGGGCCTGGACGACGCGCGCTACTCCCTGGCGCTGGCGCACATGAACGCGGGGCGTTACCGGGCCGCGCTCGCACAGTTGCAGGCCCTGCGGCTGGTGCCCGCGCGGCGCGCCTTCGCCTATTATTCGGCGCTGGCCTACACGCAGACGGAGCTCGGGATGCGCGAGGAGGCGGCGCGGTCGGCGGGCGAGGCGCGCAAATACGCGCAGTCGGAAGACGACGCGGAGCACGCCAATCAACTGGCCTGGGTGGCCCAGAGCGACCTGGTGGTACAGATGGGCTCTGGCAAAACCGGGGCGATGCGGCGCATTCCGCACCGGCAGCCGGGGGAAGAGGACGGCTGGAACCCCTTCATCGATCCTGCCGACCGCGTGCGGCGAGCGGAGGGCGATCTGCGCGACGTGGCTTGTTCGGCCGGAGCCCTGCGGCTCACCGTGGGTCTGGCCGAGGGGCAACTGGTGCTGAGCATCCCCGACCCTGGCCGCGTGCAGATCCGCACCGGCGGGGAGGGGACCTTCGAGTTCACCTGCGGGCCGCAGGACGGGCCGCGGGTGCGCGTGGAATACGCCGCGGCGCCGGACGCGGCCGCGGGGGTGGATGGCGTGCTGCGCGGGATGCAGGTATTGCGGTGAGGGGGCGCAAATCCTGTTGGAAACATCCGGCGGGCGAGAGATCAGTCCAGGTCCATGGCAGCTTTCAAATCATCGTGGTCCCAATTTCGACTTCCGCATCTCAGGGCAAGCGGGGACCCACGGTCGTCGGGATTCCGGCCGGCGCCGGCGGCCTCCCCAAGACGAGCGTCGCCCTCTGCCAGCAGGTGACCACGTTGGACCGGGCGAAGTTGACCAAGGGAATCGGCGCCTTGCTCGCCCGTCGTCCCTTTCATGATGCCACAACATTATGGCATGTATCGATGCCATGGGAACCAGGCATCAGGCGCCTGGGATGTTGCGTTGACGGCCGGGCGGGAGGCGGGTAGTGTGGGGGCGGAGGATTGCGGCGCTGGGTGGCCGGCAGGGTTCTAAAAGCTCCCGGGCAGTACCGGCACTCGCGCGCTGATCGCCCGATTCCCACCCGCGACACGGGTGCGGTATGGTGAGTAGTTAAAGCGTCTCGAGAATGCCATTCCACATTGAGCCGATTCGGGAATTCCTGGTGAGCCCCGCCCTGCCGGAGAAGCTTTCGCGGCTGCCGGAGCTTGCGCGGAACATCCTCTGGAGCTGGGAACCGGTGATCCGGGCGGTTTTCCGGCGGCTGGACCCGGAACTCTGGCGGGAATGCGGTTATAACCCGGTGCTGATGCTGGGCCGGGTGTCGCAGGCGACGCTGGAGAAGCAGGCCAGCGATCCGCGGTACCTATCGCTGTACCACATGGCGTGCCAGCGGTTCGAAGGGCGGTCCAAAGAGCCGCCCCGGTCCCCGGACGGCAAACTGGTGGCGTATTTTTCCGCCGAGTTCGGGCTGACGGAATGCCTACCCATGTATTCGGGGGGCCTGGGGGTGCTGGCAGGCGACCATCTGAAGTCTTCCAGCAACTGGGCGCTGCCGCTGGTGGGTGTGGGCCTGCTCTACCAGCAGGGCTATTTCCGGCAGGTCCTGAATCCGGACGGCTGGCAGCATGAGCGCTATCCGACCAACGACTTCTACACCATGCCGGTGACCCCAGCGCGCACCGCCGATGGGGCGGAACTGAAAGTCTTGGTGAAGCTGCCGACCGGGGACGTGGTCATCCGGGTGTGGAAGCTGGAAGTGGGGCGGGTGCGGCTGTACCTGCTGGACACGAATATTCCCGACAACGTGCTGCCGCAAGACCGGGACATCACCGATTCGCTCTACGGCGGCGACACGGATACGCGCATCCGGCAGGAGATGGTGCTGGGCATGGGCGGCGTGCGGGCGCTGCGCGCTCTAGGGTTGGCTCCCACGGTCTTCCACATGAACGAAGGGCACTCGGCGTTTCTGGCGCTGGAGCGCATCCGCATGCTGATGAAGGAGGAACGCCTGAGCTGGGAGGAGGCCCTGGAGGCCGCGCGGGCGAGCAACGTTTTCACCACCCACACACCGGTGGCGGCAGGCATCGACCTATTTGACCCGGGCCTGATGTATCACTATTTCCACGAATACTGCGGTGAAGTAGGGATCGATTTCGAGCAACTGATGGCCTTGGGCCGCCGCAGCCCGCAGAACCGCGAAGAACGCTTCTCGATGGCGGTGCTGGCGCTGAACACCTCGGCGCACCGCAACGCGGTCAGCCAGCTGCACCGGGTGGTTTCCCAGGAGATGTGGCACGACCTATGGCCGAAGCTGCCGACCTGGGAGGTCCCCATCCGGGCCATCACGAACGGCGTGCACCTGCCGAGCTGGCTGAACGGCGACCTGGCGCAGTTATACGACCAGTACTTGCAACCGGACTGGCGAGACCGCTTCTCGGAAACCGAGTTGTGGGAGCAGGTGAAGGACATTCCGGATGAAGATCTGTTGGAGGCGCACCGGCGGCGCAAGCGGAGGCTGGTGAATTTCGTGCGCGCGCGCGAGCGGTCGTCGGCGCTGCGGCGGCAGGCTTCGAGCGCGGAGGTGCGGCACTCGGAAGAAGTGCTGGATCCCAACGTCTTCACCATCGGCTTTGCGCGACGGTTCGCCACCTATAAGCGGGCTACGCTGATCTTCCGGGACATGGAGCGGCTGAAACGCATCCTGCTGCATCCGGACATGCCGGTGCAGATCGTGATCGCCGGGAAGGCGCATCCGCAGGACCAGCCGGGCAAAACGCTGATCCGGGACATCGTGCAGTTCTCGCGCGATCCGGAGGTATGGAAACACGTGGTCTTCGTGGAAGACTACGACATGAAGGTGGGCCGGGAACTGGTGCAGGGCGTAGATCTGTGGCTGAACAATCCGCGCCGGGGTGAGGAAGCCTGCGGCACCAGCGGCATGAAGGCCGGCATGAACGGGGTGCTGAACCTGAGCATCCTGGACGGGTGGTACGACGAGGCCTACGAACAATCGGGCGGGTGGGCGATCGGCGAGCGGGAGCCGTACTCGGAGGACCAGGATCCGCTGCACGCCAGCGAGATCTACTACCTGCTGGAAAACGAGATCGTGCCCATGTTTTACGAGCGGCGGGAGCGCACGCCGCGGGAGTGGGTGCGGCGCATGAAGCAGTCTATCATGTACATCAGCCCGCACTTCGATTCGCGGCGCATGGTGGAGGAGTACGACCGGGAAATGTACCAACCGGCGCACGCCGCCTGCCTGCGGATGCGCGCGGACGGATACGCTGCCACGCGCGAACTGGCCGCCTGGAACGCCAAGGTGCGGCAGGCGTGGGACGGGGTGCGGTTCGTGGAGGCGGGCGCGGTCCCCTCCGGCCCGATCACCAGCGGACGCCCGATCCCGATCCGCGCGGCGGTGGAACTGGCGGGGCTGAAGCCGGAAGACGTGCGCGTCGAGGTGGTGCTCGGCCGGGTGGGAGTGGACGGCAGCCTGGAGGAGACAGAGGTGCTGGTGCTGCCTCCGGCGGAACAAAAAGGGTCCGTGGCGGTATTCGCGAAAGAGATTAGGCCGGAGCGCACCGGCAGGCTGGGCTACGCGCTGCGCGTGAGTCCGAATCACTGCGAGGATCCGCTGGCGCGGCCGTGCACGAACCTGCTGAAGTGGAGCGCGGGCAAGGCGGGGTAGCGACTCGGGGAAGCCACCACTCCCTGCGGTCGCGGCTCGTTTACCATCACGGGCTACTTGGCGTGGTAGACGGTTCGGTAGGGGGAAGACAGGAAGCCCAGGGCGCCGAGGCCGGCTCCGGCGGCCAAACCCGGCCCCAGAAACTTATAGCCGTGTCCCTCGTTGGGGCAAGAGGGGCAGGCGGCTATGCCGGCGGCCGCTCCGGCGCCCGCGCCCACGGCGGTCCAGAGCAGCCCACGGCGAATACGCCGGAGCGGGTCGGCGACGCGCACGCGGCGGATCTCGGTGCGCGGGATGGAGCGCTCACCGGAGTCTTCGCGCACGATCAGGACCTCCGAGGTGGCCGAGAGAAAAGCGGCGCGCGTGCGCTTTCCTTCCCGGGTGGTGATTTCGACCTTCTGCTGCGGCGGGATGCGCGCGACAGCTTCCCATTCACCGGCAAAGGCCGCGGCGGCGACCAGCAAGAATGCGAGTTGTTTCATAGTCCTCTCCCGTTTACGCGCAATGCGGAGCCTGGCCGTGTCAGTGAAGAAGGATTAGCGCGGGGGAGCGGCAGGGCGGCACACGCCCTCCAGGAAGGCGCCGACCATTTCCTTCACGATTTTTTTGCGAGATTTCCGGGTGCCGAGGTCATGAAAGAGCTCGGCGATCAGGCCCTGATAGGCAAACATGCCGATGAAGGCGCGGGCGGCGATTTCGGGGTCGAGGGGGCGAAAGGCGCCGTTCCGGACGCGGCGGCGGATGTAGCCCGCCACCGTCTCGAAGAAAGGCAACACCTGGCGCTCGAAGAACAGCGGCGCGAGTTCGTGGCGTTCGAGGGCGCTGAACATGAGCAGGCGGGTGAAGTCCGGATCCTGCTCATTCCTGTCCAGGATGAGGTTGCCGAGCGCGGCCAGGAAATCGCAATCGTTCTCCTCGTCCATGGCCTTGCGGAGGCCGGCGGAGTAGTGCTGGCCCGCGGCGGCCTGACTTTCGATGATGGCGCTGTAGAGCTCGCCCTTGGTGCGGAAGTGCTGATAGAGCACGGGCTCGGTGACGCCCACGGCGGCGGCCAACTGGCGGGTGGTGGTGCCGCGGAAGCCCTTTTCCGCGAAGAGGTGTACGGCCGAGGCCACGATGGCGGCGCGGCGCTGGCTGCTGGACATCCGGGTGCGCATGGGAGACTAGCGTTTACTAACTTACCGTATCACAACGGGAGCATTTGACCCGTTCTGATACAGTGGGGGCATGGACGTTTCCAGGCGGTCGGTTCTGGGGGCCCTGGCCGGGGCAACCGCCGCGCGAGCGAAGCAGAAACCGCGGCCAAACTTCGTTTTTATCCTGGCGGACGATCACGCCGGCTACGTCTTGGGGTGCGACGGCAACCGGCAGGCAGAGACGCCGCACCTGGACCGCCTGGCGGGCGAGAGCATGCGCTTCGCGCGGCACCATTGCAACGCACCGGTATGCACTCCTTCGCGGCAATCCCTCTTCACCGGACAATTACCGCACGCGGCGGGCGTAACGCGCCTGCCCACGCCGCTGAGCCTGGAGAAGCCCACCCTGGCCAAGCAGTTGCGCGCAGCCGGCTATCGGACGGCGGTGTTCGGCAAGATGCACTTCAACCGCCGCTCCTTTCCCGGCATGTTCGGATTCGAAACGATCATGACCGAGGAGGACGTGGCGCACGCCTGGCAGGCGCAGGTGACGCCGCGCCCGGTTCCTCCGGAGATCCGCACGAAACCGCCATGGCACCCTTTCCGGGACCCGGCGAGGATCTGGCTGAACGCGGACAAGCTACCCTATCCGCGCTACGACGCGGACATGAAGGGAACGTTTATCGTGCGGCAAGCGCAGGCGTACCTGGAACAGCAAAGGCAGGCGCAGCAGCCGTTCGCGCTGTGGGTGAGCTTCATGGAGCCGCATTCGCCTTACGATTTTCCGGTGGAGGACCGGGAGCGGTTCGATCCGGCGCGGTTCGTGCCGCCGCGCGTCGGTCCGGAGGACGGCTGGCAGATTCCGCTGATCTTCCGCGAGCTGAATGGCGCGGACAAGCGGGGCATCGCCGCGGCGTATTACACCTCGGTGCGCTTCCTGGACAAGAACATCGGGCTGGTGCTGGACAAACTGCGGGAGCTGCGCCTGGAGGAGGACACGTTTTTGGTGTACGCCGCGGACCACGGATACGACCTGGGACAGCACGGGCGTTTCGAGAAGCATTGCGGGTACGATCCGGCGCTGCGCGTGCCGCTGCTGATGCGCTTTCCGGGGCAGGTGCGGCCGGGCGTGGTGGAAGACCTGACCGAGCATATCGACGTGCCAGCCACGATTCTCGACATGCTGGGGGCGGATCCGCTGCCCGTCACGCACGGGCAGAGCCTGCGGCCCTATCTGGAAGGCCGGGCGATGGCCACACCGCGCGACCACATCTTCAGCGAATACCTGGAGAACGAGGAAGCCTACATCCGCACGCAGCGCTACAAGTTCATTTACTGCACGGGCAAGCGGGCGCGGCAGGACGGCTACAAGACCGACAACCCGACACCGGGGCGCTACGTCCGGCTCTACGATCACCAGCAGGATCCGGGCGAATTCACGGACGTGGCCGGGCAGCATCCTGACCTGGTCCGGAAGTTCCAGGGCCTGATGCTGGAGCGGTTCCGCAAGACGCACCCGGAGGCGGCCAACGAGCCGGCGCGCCTGAGCGTGGAAGACGCGTTGGACTGGTATCTGCGGCCGCGGGACGTGTAGGACGGCGTCCGGCGCTGCCGCGCCGCGGGCCTGAGATATAATCGGTTCACTCGCGACAGAGGATCTCCGGATGCTGAGAACCAGATTGGCCGGAAAAATCGGGCTTGCCGCTGTGTTTCTGCTCGCGGGAACGCTCCAGGCCGGCGGTGGAAGCGAGCGGGAGGTGGCGGAGTGGGCGCTGCACCAGGGCGGCAGCGTGACCCTCGCCGGAGGCCGGGCGCCGGTCTGGGACGCCGATCAACTGCCCGCGGGCGATTTTCAGGTCCGCGCGGTGAATCTGCTGGAGGGGGTGGTGCGGCCGGCCGACTTGCAGAGACTGGCAGGCTTACCCCACCTGAAGGAGCTGTACCTGTGCGGGCGCACGTGGCACTCCCTGCCGCCAAAGGTATCCACCGACAGCCTCAAGTTTCTGGCCGGGCTCGGCGAACTGGAGTCGTTCGTGTTGAGCCTGCCGGTGCAGACGGAGATCCCCTTTCCGGACGAAACCCTGGCTGATCTCGCGACGTTGCGGCATCTGCACGTGCTGCGGCTGGCGCAAACCATCGTCAAAGGCCACACGCTGGGCCCGTTTCCGGAGATGCGCAGCCTGGACCTGGACCACACCCGCCTGGACGACGAAGGCATGCGGGCGCTGGCGGGGATGCCGCATCTCACCCGGCTCTACGCGCGCGACACCATGATCACCGATGAGGGCTTGCAGTACCTCAAGGGCCTGCGCGAGTTGACGGAACTGGATCTGTACGGCACGCGGGTGAGCGACGCCGGGCTGGTGTATCTGGAGGGCCTGACGCGGCTCAGGCGGCTCAACCTGCTCGGGGCGGCGGTGACGGACGCGGGTCTGGACCGGCTGCGGGGCATGACCGAACTCGAGGAGTTGAACCTCTACCGCACCAAGGTGACCAACGCCGGCGTGGAGAAACTGAAGGCCTTCCGGCGCCTGCGGGACGTGGACCTGCGCTACACCCGGGTCACCGGCGGCGGCGCGACGGCGTTGCGCGCGGCGCTGCCGGGTTGCCGCGTGGCGTTCCTGGACGTTTCGGCGCGCCCCGCGGAGATGGCTGCTTCCGCGAAGGCTCCCGCTGGAAGGAGCGCGGCGGCGCTCGCGGCCTGGATCGAAGGGCTGGGCGGCAAGGTACGAAGCGAAGGCGGCGAGGTGCGGGAAGTGTCGCTCGCGGCGAGCGGCATTCGCGACGCACAGATCGGCTACCTGCGGGGGCTCACGGGATTGCGGAAACTGGATCTTTCCGCCACCGAGACCGGCGACGTGGGCCTCGAGAAACTCGGCCGGCCCTGTACGCTCACGGAGCTGAACCTTTCGCACACCACGGTTTCCAGCGCCGGGCTGGCGCAACTGGCACCCTGCACGGCACTGCGCAGGCTGGACCTGGGCTACACGCTGGTAGAGGACCTGAAACCGCTGGACGGGCTGGAAGGTTTGCAGGACCTGGACCTCTCCGGGGACTCCATCGCGGGCGAAGACCTCAAGGCGCTGGAGAAGCTTCCCAACCTGCGCCGGCTGGCCCTGCGCTACACGGATATTTCCGACGCCGGCCTGGCATATCTGGAGGGGCTGAGCGGGCTGGGCCGGCTGGACCTGACCAGCACGGATATCGGCGACGCGGGCCTGGAGCACATTGCCAAACTCGGGGGCCTGGAGGAGCTGCTGCTGAGCTACGGGCGCTTCACCGACAAGGGGCTGGCCGCTCTCGCGGGCCTGGCGAAGCTGAAGCGGCTGGACCTGGTGCGCACGCACGTGGACGATCGGGGCCTGGCGGCGATCGGAGCATTGAAGAACCTCACGGCGCTGAACCTGGACTACACGCCGGTGACCGATAAAGGGCTGGCCAGCCTGGCGGGGCTCAAGAGCCTGACGCAACTGCGCCTCGACAGCGCCACGGTCACCGACGCCGGCGTGGAAACGCTCAAGTCGCTTTCCGGGCTGAAGATGCTGAATCTCTACCACACGCTGGTGACCGACAGCGGAATGGAGAGCCTCAAGGCCGCGCTCCCGGGCTGCCGGATCATCTGGGACCGGGATTCGGCCCAGCCGACGCGGAGAGGGAGTTAGACGGTGCGGCGGGTTTTGCTCACGGGATGCCTGGCGCTGGCGGCTTGGGGCGCGAGTGTGCCGGATGGGGAACTCGCCCGCTGGGTGGCTTCGCAGGGGGGCCGCGTGGAAACCCAGCCGGGGGGCGGCATCACCGGTGTCCACCTGGGCTTTGCGTGGACCACGGACGCGGACATGCCGCGACTGGCGGGCCTCGCAGGCCTGAAGAACCTGGACCTTTCGCTTTCCCTGATCAGCGACCTGGGGATGGAGCGGCTGAAAGACCTGCCCGGGGTGACGGACCTGAACCTGTATGCCGTGGAGCACATCACCGACACGGCCATCGCGTATATTCGCGGCTGGAAGCACCTGGAGCGGCTGAACCTGCGCGGCACCGACATTACCGACACCAGCCTGCAATACGTTTCGGGCCTGACCACGCTGAAGTCGTTGGACGTGGCCTTTACGCAAGTGACCAACAACGGTATGGAGTACCTGGCCGGGCTGCGCAACCTGGAGGAAGTGGCGCTGGGCGGGAACAAGATCACGGGAGCGGGCCTGCACGTGTTGAAGCTGCTGCCGCGCCTGGCGCGGCTGGACCTGAACGGCAACCAGAAGCGCAACTCGGGCATCTGGGCGGTCTCGCTGACGGATTTCGATCTGGACACCATCGGCGGGCTGGGCCAACTGGAGGCGCTGGACCTGGGCGGAACGAAGATCACCGACCTGGGAGTAGGGAAGCTGGCTTCTCTCGGGAAGCTGCGCGCGCTGGACCTGAGCCGCACACAGGTCTCCGGGAAAGGGCTGGCGAGTCTGGCCGGGATGCGGGGACTCGAGCAGTTGAGCCTGTGGCAGGCGCGGGGAGTGGGCGATTCGGCGGCTGCCTCCCTGGCCGCGATGGCGAGCCTGGCCACGCTGGATCTTTCCGATACCGGGGTCACGGACCGGACGCTCGATCGGCTGGGTCCGTTGAGAAATCTGCGGCACTTGTACGTGGGCGGGACGCGGGTGACCGAGGCCGGGGTGGCGGAGTTTCGCCGGGCACATCCGCAGTGCGTGGTGAGCGGGAGATGAGGATGCGGTCAGGAATCGCCTGGATGCTGCTGGCGGCCGGAGGCGCGCTGGGGGGCACGGTCCCGGGCAACCAGGTGCGGCGGCTGACACACAGCCAGTACAACCACACTGTGCGCGACCTGCTGGGCGACCAGACGAATCCGGCGGACGATTTTCCGCAGGAAGATTTTCTGAACGGCTTCAAAAATCAGAGCGCGGCGCAGGATATTCCGCCGCTGCTGGCGGACGCCTACGCCGCGGCCGCAGAGCGGCTGGCGCGGAACGCGTTTCAGGGCGGGCAGGACAATGGCCATCTGCTTCCCTGCCGGCCGCGTTCGGCGGCCGATGCAGCGTGCGCGGGCGAGTTCATCCGGCGCTTCGGCCTGCGGGCATTCCGGCGGCCGCTGGCGGAGGGTGAGGGGCAGCGCTACCAGGCGCTGTTCGCGAGCGAAGCCCGCCGGACGGGCGATTTTCTCCAAGGGGCGCAGGCGGTGGTGGAGGCCATGCTGCAATCGCCCAAGTTCCTCTTCCACCTGGAAGGCGGCAGCTACGCGATCGCCAGCCGGCTCTCCTATTTCCTGTGGGACACCATGCCCGACGATGCACTGCTGGCGAGCGCGGGCACGGGGGAGTTGGAAACGCCGACGGGCCTTCAGAAGGCTATCCGCCGGCTGATGGCCGACCCGCGCGCCCGCCAGGCGGTGGACGAATTCATCTCGGAGTGGCTGCGCTTCGACCTGGCGCTAGGCGCGGTGAAAGACCACGAAATGTACCCGCAGTTCACGCCGGAACTGGCGCAGGCCATGACCGAAGAGACGCGCCGGCTGATCGCCGATGTGGTGTGGAACGATCGCAACTTCCTGGAGATCTTCACGGCCCGCTACGCCTTTTTGAACTCGGATCTGGCTGCGATCTATGGGTTGCCCGCGCCGGCGAACGAGTTCGACAAAGTCGTGTTTCCGGCCTCGTCCGACCGCGCGGGCATCCTGGGAGAAGCCTTGTTCCTGACGGCGACGAGCAAGCCGGGCGATACCTCGCCGACAGTGCGGGGACTCTCGGTACGCGAATTATTCCTATGCCAGCAGGTGCCCGATCCTCCGCCGGGCACCAACAGCAACCTGCCGCCGATCAGCGCTGCCCGCCCGCTGACCAACCGCGAGCGGCTGAAGATGCACGTGGGAAGCCCCATCTGCGCCGGCTGCCACAGCCTGATGGACCCGATCGGGCTGGGGCTGGAACGCTACGACGCCATCGGGAGGTACCGGGAGCAGCAGACCATCCGGTTCATGCCCGATCACGAGCATCGCAAGGAGAAGCCCGTGACGGTGACGCTGCCGCTCGATCCGCGGGGGAGCATCACCGGCATGGCGCACGCGGAGTTCTCGAGCTCGCGGGAACTGGGAGAACTGCTGGCCGCAAGCCCGCTTTGCGGGGAGTGCATGGTGCGGCAACTGTTCCGGTATGCCTGGGGGCGCAAGGAAACCTCCGCCGACGCAGGGGTGATTCAGAAGGGCGTGGAGGTGTTCCGCGGCTCCCAGTTCCGCTGGAAAGAACTTATGATGTTCCTAGCGAGTTCCATGGCGATCCAAGGAGGGGGAAGCTAGAGATGGCGCTTTCGCGAAGAACCTTCCTGCGCGGCATCGGCGTGCCGGGCGTGGTACGCGTGGGTTTGCCGCCGCTCGAGGCCATGCTTAATTCGAACGGCACGGCCTATGTGGCAGAGAGCACGGCCGGGAAGATCGAGCAGCGGCCGGTGCCCTCGCGCTTTGTGCTGTGGTTCAACGGCAACGGAATTCCGGAACGCTACTGGATTCCCGAGGACACTGGGGCGGATTACGCGCTGACGCCCTGCCTGGCGCCGCTGGCGCCCTTCCGCAGCGATATCCACGTGCTCAGCGGGCTGGATAACCCCTCGGCGCGCAAGCCTGGCCCGGGCAACGACCACCACCGCTCGATGAGCGGGCTGGTCTCGGGCACGTCCTTCACGGGGCGCGGGGCGGGCGGGCCATCGATCGACCAGTTGATCGCGGGGAAGATCGGCGGGGAGAGCCGCTTCCGCTCGCTACAAGTCGGCGTCTGCCAGGAGTCGCACGGGGAAAGCATCCACCGCAACATGAGCTGGGCGGGCTACGAACGGGCGCTGCCCCCGGAACTGATCCCGCACAATCTTTTCGACCGCCTTTTCGGGACGCGCGAACTGGGCTGGGTGAACCGCAAGAAAAGCGTTCTGGATGCGGTGCGGGACGATTTCTCCGATTTGAACAAGCAGCTTGGCAGGCAGGACCAGGTGCGCATGGAAGAGCACCTGGCTTCGGTACGCGACCTGGAGCGGGCCATCACCAGCCTGCCGCCGGAGTATCGCCGGGTGGTGGAGGAACCGGAGATCGGCGGCGATACGAAAGACTATCCCCGCATCGCCAAGCTGCAAACGGACCTGCTGGTGCACGCGCTGGCCAGCGACCAGACGCGCGTGGCCAGCTACATGCTGACGAAGTGCCAGAGCCTGGTGCGGCTGCCCTGGCTGGGCTACACCACGCTGCGGCACCACGACTACACGCACACCAACGCGGATTCCCCGCAGGCACAGCGCATCATGCGGGATATCTGCCGCTGGCACGTGGAAGAGTTTGCCTACCTGGTGGCGCGGCTGAAATCCATTCGCGAGGGCGAAGGCACTCTGCTGGATCACTGCTGCCTGCTCTACATCCATGAGCACGCCGAGGCGAATATCCACAAGAACAACGGGCTGGTGGCCATCGTGGCGGGGCACGCTAACCGCCTGGCGACGGGGCGGCACAGCAAAGTCACCGGCACCATGGGCGACCTGTACCTCGCGGTGGCCAACGACGTGTTGGACACGGGCATCGAGAGCTTTCCGACGGCGGGCAAAAAGCTGGAAGGCATCGGCCGGGCGCGCCGGTAAAGCCGGAGGGAACGGGTTTCGTTCTTCCGCCTCCGCCGGGGCGGGAGCAATCAGAGTGTGAGGAAAGCTGGCCTTTTCCTACTATTCGCGGCTCTGGCGGCGGGCCAGGATTCGCGGGTCCGGGTGTGGGCCGTAAGCGACGGCGTGCGGGTGAATCCGGTGAGCGGCGCATTGCTCGAGGCGCGCCCGGACATCCACCCGGACTATCCGGCGGGTGATTTCCGCGAGCGCAACCTGGTGTGGGACGCGGCCACGCGCACGGTGTCGCTGAAGGCGGCGCGCAACGAGTTCACCGCGTTTCAGGCGATTGTCGAAACCACGGCGCCGCTCGACGGCGTGGACGCGCGCCTCAGCCCGCTGAAGCACGCGGGGGGCGCGCAGATCGCCGCGCCCGCGCTGGCCCTATTCAAGGAATGGTACGTGGAGGTGCGGCGCCCTTCCACCGGCTACGAGCGCACGTCGCTGGGTCCCGCCTGGTACGCGGACGCGCTGTTGCCCCTGCGCCGGGAGAAGTTGCACACCGGTTTTCCCTTCTCCATCCCAGACCTCTACAACAACATTCCGGGCCAGAAGAACCAGGCGATCTGGGTGGACGTGTTCGTCCCCTACGAGCGCACCGCGGCGCCTCCGGGCCGCTACCAGGGAGACCTCGAAGTGACCTGGAAGGGCGGCCGCAGCAGCATCCGCATCGCACTCGACGTGTGGGATTTCGCGCTTCCGCAGGAGAGCCACCTCAACGGGGACATCTGGAACGGTTCGATGAAGGTGATGCCGCCCGAGGAGGAACTGGCCTACTACCAACTGGCGCAGCAGCACCGCTTTCTCCCCTTGATTTACGCCTACCGGCCCAAACTCCAGGTGGATGGCGCGCGGTTCCACCTGGACTGGAGCGAGTTCGACCAGCGCCTGGCGCGCTACCTGGACGGCTCCGCCTTCACGAAAAAGTACGGCTACTGGGGACCGGGCTACGGCGTGCCGGTGAGCCACGTGATGCTGCCCTTCGATATCGAGAAGAACGGCAGCCGCCAGACCGCCTGGCCGATCGCGCTTCCCCAGGGTGGCCGCACGCCGGAATACGAAGCCCTGTGGAAGGGCGTGGCGCGGGAGGTGCGCGCCCACCTGGACCAGGATCCGCGGTGGCGCAAAGTGCTCAAGATCGCCTTCCTCGACGGGCTGGACGAATCCTATAACGAGGCCGCCTACGAGAAGATGCTCTACTACGGCCATCTGCTGCACGAGGCCATGGGCCGCGGCTGGTTCAAGTACCGCGTGGACGGCGGCTACTCGCCGGAGGCCATGGAAAAGCTGTCGCGGGAAGTGGAGCTATGGGTCTGCCACACCGTCTCGTTCGATATCGACCTGGTGCGCCGCTTCCGCGCCAAGGGCGTGGACACGTGGTTCTACGGCCCCATGATTTACGAGCAGCGCCGCAACTCGGGCTGCGGGTCGAACACGTTTCTGGATCTGGATCTGCTGGTGAATCGCGGCATCGGCTGGGCCGGGTGGAAATATCAGGCCGGGTGGGTGGAGTGGGAATTCGACTGGAACGCCTACGCCGCCTGGTACGAGGCGGAGAATTTCAAGGAGCCGCACCGCATCTACAACGGCTCGGGCCAATTGATTTATCGCGGCGCGGTGATGGGGTACCGGCAGCCCATCGCCAGCATAAGGCTGAAGGCGCAGCGCCGCGGCCTCCAGGACTACGAATATTTCTGGCTGCTCTCCCGCAAGACCGGGAGTCCGGGCGCGGCGGATGCCATCGTCAACCGCATCGTCTACAAGCGGCCGTTCGGCAAGGCCGCCATGCTGGACACGGAGATCTGGAAAAACAATCCGGACGAATGGGAAAAGGCCCGCATGGAGGCCGGAGAACAGATCGCCAGATAAATTTCCGGTTACAGGAGCATTTTCCAATCCAGAAATGAGCCTGAAATCGAGAATTGATTCCAATACGAGATGAGCCTGAAAACGGCTTTCGATTCCAATGCGGGATGAGCCCGAAATTTGA
>JAJPJX010000097.1 GCA_021324015.1 Solibacteraceae bacterium
ACGTATCCGCGCCTGCGGCATCGAACTGCCGTCCGCCATGTTCCAGACCGTGGTGGAGGTGAACTGACGTGTCCCTCCTGCTGATCCTCAGCTTCGTGCTCATCTTCGCCCTGGTGATGCTGGCGGTCAGCCTGGGCCTGCAGTATTTCGAGGGCCGCCGCAAGCAGAACGTCAGCCGCATGCTGCGCACCGTCGAGGATGTGCGGCCGGCGCCAGTTTCCAATCTCCTCAAGGAACTGGAAGAACCGCGCTCGGGCGGGCTACAGCGGCTGCTGGACGCGTGTAATTTCTCCTCCGCGGCGCGGGCCCGGGCGCAGCAGGCGGGCCTGCGCTGGACACCCTCTGATTTGGCCATCCGCATGGCGGCGTTGGCCGGCCTCGGCGCCCTGGCGGGCAGCGTCTTCCCCGTGCTGGTAAGCCGCGGCGTGAGCATGCTGGCGTTCGCCGGCCTCGGCGCGTGCTTGCCCTATCTGTATGTCCGGCGCAAGGCCACCAAGCGACTGGCCGAGATGGAATCCCAGCTTCCCGAAGCGCTGGACTTCCTGGCGCGCTCCATGCGCGCCGGGCACGCCTTCACTATCAGCCTGGAGATGCTCGGAGAGGAATTGGCCGATCCACTGGGCCAGGAGTTCCGCGCGCTCTCCAACGAGCAGAATCTCGGAGCGCCGCTCGAAACCGCGCTGGGCAATTTCACCACGCGCGTCCCGCTGGTGGACGCTCGCTTCTTTGCCTCCTCCATCCTGCTCCAGCGCCAGACCGGCGGCAATCTCAGCGAAATTCTCATGCGCCTGGCCTACCTGATCCGCGAGCGCTTCCGCCTCAAAGGACAGGTCAAGGCGGCCAGCGCCCACGGGCGCCTCACCGCCACCATCCTCACCGTGCTGCCGGTCGCCACTATGTTGGGGCTGCTGGTCGTGGCCCCGGGCTATCTACAGGGCATGGCCACGGATTCCGACGGCCGCCACCTGATCGTGGCGGCCGTGTGCGCTCAAGTTCTGGGGAATTTCTGCATCAAGAAAATCATCCGCATCAAGGTATAGCCCATGCCTCTGGCCATTCTCCTTCCGGCTGCTCTGTTCGCCTCGCTGATGGTCGGCCTTTCGTTTGCCGGCTACCGGCGCCACCTGCGTTCCGCGCGGATCCTGCGGCGGCTCGAAGAACCGCTAGTCGTCGAAGTCGAAATGGAGGGCGGCGAAGCCCTCCCCGCGAAACCCGGCGTGCTGGTGCAACTGCTCGAGCGTCTCGGGGGCTACCTGCCGGTTTCGCCCGCCGAGACCGGGGGCCTCCGCCGCGAACTGGGCCGCGCGGGCTACCGGGCCGAAGCGGCGCCTGCGGTCTTCTACGGCGTCAAAGTGGTGACCGCCGCAGCCCTGCCCTTGCTCATCTTCCTGTTGCGGGACAACCTGCCTCCGCATCCGCCCCTGCGGCTGGTCCTTCTGGGCTTCGCCGCGGTGGCCGGATTCACGCTGCCGAATATCGTGCTCGAGCGCCTCGTTCGCCGGCGGCAGGAACGCCTGCGGCTCTCGCTGCCCGACGCGCTGGATCTCATGGTCGTCTCCGTAGAAGCCGGACTGGGATTGGACCAGGCGATGCTCTACGTGACCCGCGAGTTGCGCTCGACGCATCCGGAGATCTGCGACGAACTCGGGCACGTGACCCTGGAAATGCGCGCCGGCAAACGCCGCGCCGACGCCTTGCGCAACCTCGCCGAACGCACCGGCGAGGCCGAAATCCGCAAGCTCGTGGCCATTCTGGTCCAGAACGACCGCTTTGGCACCAGCATGGCGGAATCGCTCCGCACCCATTCCGACTTCATGCGTACCCGCCGCCGGCAGGAAGCCGAAGAGCGCGCCGCCAAGGTCGGCGTCAAACTGGTGTTCCCCATCTTTTTCTTCATCCTGCCGTCCATGATGCTGGTCACGGCAGGGCCTGGACTCCTCCAGATCTTCAAGCAGCTTTTCCCGATGATGAAGCAGATCCGGTAGAGCCCATGGAGAGACGGCCATGAACCATGTCGAGATCGCGATTCTCCTGTTGGGCATGGCGGCCATCGCCCTGCTGCTGTATTGCAGGCGCCGTCGCGCCCATCGGGCGTTTCGCTGAATGACCAAACCACCACAGAAAGGAGAATCACCGTGGACCACACATTCTTGCAGACCGCCATCTGGCTGGCAGCCGGGGTGATGCTGCTGTTGTTTCTCTCGCGCCGCCACAAACGCAAGACCGAGCGATAGCCGTGTCGCCGGCCCCCAGGTCTGGCGCCCCGGCTGCTGCTTCCAGCCGGGCGCCGGACCGCAAAAGGAACAAACCCTGCTCCCCCTTTCGGCCACCAGTTCACCCGGGTGGATGGTATCGTGGGCATGGAGGGTTACGGTTTGATGCTCGCGCCAGGCGTGGTGGCTCTCTTGCTGCTGGTGGTGCTCCCCGCCGGCATCTTCGATATCCGCACCCGCCGCATCCCCAACTGGCTCACAGTCAGCGGATTGCTCCTCGGATTGGCGCTCAACACGTTCCTGTTCGGAACCTCGGGTTTGGGGCACGCCGCCCTGGGGTTCGCTCTGGCTTTCGTGGCCTATCTGCTGCTTCACCTGCTGCACGCCATGGGCGCCGGGGACGTCAAGCTGATGGCGGCAGTTGGCGGAATCGTGGGCCCGGGCGCCTGGTTCCGCATCTTCGCCCTCAGCGCGGTTCTCGGGGGCTTGTTTGCCCTCGCGCTGCTCATCTGGCGGCGCAGCCTGCGCCGCACCCTCTGGAACGTCCTGTTCATCCTGAATGAAATGCGCCACTTGCGCGCACCTTATCTCACCCGCGAGGATTTGGATGTCCAACACCCGCAGGCGCTGACCCTGCCCCACGGTGCCGTGGTTGCCCTTGGCTCGCTGGCCTTCCTGGCCATCTCCGCTGTGGCGCGCTAGTTCTCGTCCTCCGCTCCGCGGGTACGTCCTTGGTTCCCTGGACCCCCGACCCCGCCCCCGGCCGGCGCCAGCACCACCACCGAGCGCTCCTCCACGCGATATGCCGCTCCCACCCGCGCCAGCGCTTTGGCCCCCACATCGAGGATGTCCCAGGGCGACTCCCGCGCCGTATCAATCACCCGCCCCCACCGTTTCCCGCCAGGCAGCTTGGGAAGTTCGAAGGTCAGCGGCTCCCAATACGCGTTCGCGATCAAATAGAACCCGCCGGCTTCCCCCTCCCCGCCGCACACCTGCATGGCCAGCGACCGCGACTCCCAGGACCAGTCCGGCTGGCCTGGTTTGACCCCGTGCCAGAGAATCCGCACGTGGTTGCGCTCCGCGCCGTTCCTCAGACGGAGCAGCGGATCGGCCTTGCGAAAGCGGATCAGGAGCCGGAAAAAGCGCAGCAGCTCCCGGCGCCACCGCTCCAGCTCCCAGTTTACCCAGCTCACCTCGTTGTCCTGGCAGTAGGCGTTGTTGTTGCCCTGCTGCGTGCGCCCCAGTTCGTCGCCTCCCAGGATCATGGGCACCCCCGCGGAAAGAAGCAGCAGGACTGCCAGGTTCTTCACCTGCCGGCGGCGCAGACGCAGCACCTCCGGGTCAGCCGTCGGCCCCTCGTGCCCGCAGTTCCAGCTCCAATTCTCCGCAGCGCCGTCCCGGTTGTCTTCACCGTTGGCCTCGTTGTGCTTCTCGTTGTAGGAAACCAGGTCGGCCAGCGTGAATCCGTCGTGGCAGGTCACGAAGTTGATGCTGTGGTAGGGATGGCGGCGGCTGCCCCCGTAAAGGTCCGGGCTGCCGCACAGACGCGCGGCCAGCGCCGAAGTCATCCCCGCGTCCCCTCTCACGAACCGGCGCACATCATCCCGGAATCGTGCGTTCCACTCAGCCCACCTCTCCCACGCCGGGAAACTCCCCACCTGATACAGCCCGGCCGCATCCCACGCCTCGGCGATCAGCTTCGTGTCCGCCAGCACCGGATCGCCGGCAATCCGTTCGATCAGCGGCGGATTGGAAAGCACGGTCCCGTCCCGTCCCCGCCCCAGCACCGACGCCAAGTCGAACCGGAATCCATCCACGTGCATCTCCGTCACCCAGTAGTGCAGGCAGTCCAGCACGAAGTTCCGTACCACCGGATGGTTGCAATTCACCGTGTTCCCGCAGCCCGTGTAGTTGTGGTACCTGCCGGTAGCCGGATCCACAATGTAGTACACCAGATTGTCCAACCCGCGGAACGATAGCGTGGGCCCCGTCTCGTCACCCTCCGCCGTGTGGTTGAACACCACGTCCAAGATCACCTCGATGCCCGCCCGGTGGAACTCCTTGACCAGGGTCTTGAACTCCCGCACCACCGCTTCCGGGTCCCGGTCTGAGCTGTAGGCGGCCTTGGGCGCGAAGAAACCGAATGGGCTGAAACCCCAGAGGTTCAACAGGGGTGCCCCTTGGGGGCTCGGGCGCGTGATTTCGCATTCTTCGAACTCCTGCACCGGCATCAGCTCCACAGCCGTGATTCCCAGCTCTTTCAGGTAAGGAATCTTCTCGATCAGGCCGCGATAGGTGCCCGGGTGCGCCACCCCGGAGGAAGCATGTTGTGTGAACCCGCGCGCATGCAGTTCGTAAATGATCGAATCCGCCAGCGCGGTGTTCAACGGCTGATCGTGCTCCCAGTCGAACCGCGTATCCAGGATTCGCGACCGCCGGGGCGCCGCCGTCCGCTGACCCCAGGGAAGGTCCTCCGAAAACGCCCTGCCGTATGGATCCTGCAGCAGCGCATTCGGATCAAACCGGTGCAGGTGCGGCGCTTCGTTGGGCTCCCGCCGCATACGGTATGCGTATTCGACCCCCGGATCCAGCCCGCTTACGAACGTATGCCAGATGTGCCCCGTGCGGTAGTGGGCGGGATCCAGTGGGAATTCCGCTATTGGTTCCGGGTCTCCCGGCAGGAACAGCACCAGGGAAACCGCCGTCGCGTGCTTCGAAAACACCGCGAAGTTGATGCCGCCGCGCTCCAGAGTGGCCCCCAGCGGCAGCGGCGATCCGCGCGAGATCTCAAAATCCGGGCCGATCACCTGCAAAATTCTGCGATCTAGTGCCCGCGAACCTTCCCCTTGCTGCATGCTTCACACCCGGCCGATCTCCTCCGCGGCCCGGTTCGCCGATTCCAGCGCCGCCTCCTGACCCCAGGACATCTGTGCCGCGTAGGCGCCCGCGAAGTGAATCCGCCCGTGCGGCCGGGCCGCTTCCGGCCAGAAACGCGCCAGTTCCCCAGGCCGGTAAGAGGTTCGCTCGCACATCCCTGCCCACGGATCCCGCGACCAGTCGTATACCATGGCATGCTCGATATCCGCCGATGGACCGGGATACAGCTTCCGGAACGCCTCCAGCGCGGCCGCCGCGGAAACTCCCGCCTGCGCCCCGCCCAGCAGGATGCCACGCGGTGTGTTCACCTCCTCCGCCGTGGACCACAACTCGTTTAGCCGCGGGTCTGGCGGGACCCAATTAGGACTCACCCCATCTTTCTTCCAGAACCGTGTGCGCGACTGAAATACCACCCTGGTCCGCGTGTAGTACGGCATCTCGCGGATCACGAACGCCTTGGTCTCCGGCCAGGAAGGCGTCACCGGAAGCTGCCGTAGCATCACCAGCGAAATGCAGCTCACCAGGTGGTCCGCCTCCGATTTGCGCTCCTGCCCGAACTCGCGGTACGTCACCGTCACGCCGGACGGCCCATGCGCGATCGCCGTCACCGGACTGCCCAGATGCACACGCTGCCCCAACCGTGCCGCCAGCGCGTCCGTCATGCGCTGGTTGCCGCCTTTCAGCCGGAACAGCTTCTTGCTCTCCAGATCCGTGCCGCGCAACTTCTTGACCGCCGCGGCCCAGATCGTTTGCAGGGCCGAACCCGTGCCGCCGAAAAACCGCAACGACGCTGCCGACGCTCCCTCTCTCGCGAGCAACTCTCGCGTGCTCAGGGCGTCCAGCGGGCGCAACCCAGGCTCGAACGGGTTATTCTCGTCGCGGACCTGGTCCACATACCGTTCCAAGTACAGTAGCGGCAGTTCCGCCCAGGGGCGCTCCGCCAGGAAATCCACCTCCTTTTGGCTGAATCCCAGCTTGCCCAGCACCTTCCGGCTGTGCAGTTCCTCCTCCGGGAACCGCTGCCCCTCTAAAAACCGCACCAGGTGATCCCGCCGCGGATAGGGAACCGGCGTGAGCCCGAACTCCTGCACGTATTTCCAATACTGCGTGTACCCCGGATAGTAGAAGTGTTCCGCCCCGATGTCCGCGTACAAGCTGTCTGCAAACGGGTCGTGAAACGTGCGGACATGCCCTCCTGGCCGTCCGCTGGCCTCCAGCACCATCACCTCGTGCCCGCGCCGCGTCAGTTCATACCCGCACGCCAGGCCCGCGATGCCCGCGCCCATCACAATGACACGTTTCCTCCCCGCAGTGCC
This sequence comes from Solibacteraceae bacterium, assembly GCA_021324015.1. Classification (GTDB taxonomy): domain Bacteria; phylum Acidobacteriota; class Terriglobia; order Bryobacterales; family Bryobacteraceae; genus JAJPJX01. The sequence goes on from JAJPJX010000097.1 coordinate 6,407, forward strand.
TTGGGCCGCCCGGGAAGGGCCCGCCAGGCTCGCCGCAGCCGCCGGCAGGCCTCCGCCCACGCGCAGCATATCGCGGCGGTTCATACCCTCTTCTCCGTGGGTCTGCTTGCTCATTCCTGAGACTATATCAGGGCCCGCCTTCCCGAACGGTCACGGTGCGGTCTGCCGCGACGTTCTCCAGCCTCTGCACTGTGCCGCTCGGCCACCGGATCTCCAACAGACGCGCCTGCGCGTCTTTCCCCAGCCCGAAGTGCACCTTACGGTCATTCGCTGAAAGGTAGCTGCCCGCCGTGCTTACGTATCCGTACTGAGTCCGTCCCGACGCTCCCACCAGCTTGATGCGTGCGCCGATGCCGTCCCGGTTGCTCTTCGCCCCCACCGGATTCACGCTCAGCCAGTGGTTCCCGTTTCCTCCCTCGTTGAACAGCACCAAAGCGGGGCCGTCGTTGCAGTTGATCGCCACGTCCAGGAATCCGTCGTTGTTCAGATCGCCGAAGGCCACCCCCCTGGCCGCCAGTGGCACTCGAAAAGGCGCCCCGCTTTGGCCGGAAACATTCGCGAACTTGCCCCCGGTGTTGTGCAGTAGCAATAAAGGCTCCAGATATCGCACCGCGGGCTGGGTCAGTTCGATGTTGTCCATCACGTGCCCTTGGCCGACAAACAAGTCCTTCCAGCCGTCGTTGTCATAATCCAGGAAGCCCGCGCCCCAGCCGGAATGCAGTATGCTCAAGCCTCCCACACCCGTCGGACCGGAGGCGTATTCAAAAGCCTGGCCCTTCTGATTGTGAAACACCGCGTAGCGTTGGTTCGCCAGGGCGTTCACGAACACGTCCGGCCAGCCATCGTTGTCGTAATCGCCAAAATCGATTCCCATCCCCGCAAACGTCTTGCCGTCGTCGTCGTAGGCCAACCCCAGCGTCAGGGCCGTCTCGGTAAAGGTGCCGTCACCGTGGTTGCGAAACAGTTGCTGCGGCATCGAGTCGTTGGCCACGGCCACATCCGGCCAACCATCGCCGTCGAAATCGTTGATCGCGATTCCCAAACCCTTGCCGGGCGCGGCCCCGATTCCGCACCGCTTCGATACGTCCGTGAAGGTGCCGTCTCCGTTGTTGTGGTACACCAGGTGCGTGATCGCCGGGAACTGATCCGGATGACAGTAGGCCCGATACCCCGCACGGCGTTCCCCGCAATAGATGTTCCTCGAAAAGTCCCAGTCCAGATAGCGCGCCACCACCAGGTCCAGGAAACCGTCTCGGTCATAGTCCACGAAACAGGCCCCCGCTGACCAGCCGCCCCCCGCAACCCCGGCTTTCTCCGTCACGTCTGTGAAAGTCCCATCCCCGTTGTTGCGGTACAGAATGTTCCGCCCGAAGTTGGTCACGTACAGGTCCGCGCGCCCGTCGTTGTTGTAGTCCCCCACCGCGACCCCCATCCCGTAGGAATGCCCCCGCACGCCGGCCGCCTCGGTCACATCCGTGAACGTGCCGTCGCCGTTATTTCTGTACAAACGGTTCCAGTAGCGCGGGGCGGACTTGTCCGGCGTTCTGCCCGCCGGCATGGGGTCTTCCAGCGCCGCTCCGTTCACGAAAAACAGGTCCAGCAGTCCGTCGCCGTTGTAGTCCAACATCGCCACGCCGCCGGTCATGGTCTCCACCAGGTACTTTTGCGAGGTGTGGCTCGCCGCGTTGCGGAAGCTCACGCCGCAGCGCGCCGTTACGTCGCGAAAGGTGGGCAATCCCGGCCCGTCCGGCTTCCCGGATAGCGGTACCGCAAGGCCGCGCGCCAGCATGCCGGACAAGAAGGTTCTCCGCTCCACATCCCGATGATACTCGAGCCTTCGCGCCCTCCACGGCGCCTCCAGTACACTGAAGAGACCTCGATGGTTCGGGCCTTCGCTCTCTTTAGCGTCGCTGTCGCCTTTTGCATCCTGTTCGCCGCGGCCCGCCCGGAGAAGATCCACTTCCGGGAGGTTGCCTCCGAGCGCGGCCTCACCGCCCGCCTGCACTCCGGAGACCCCGCCCGCCGCTGGATTCCAGAAGCCAACGGCACCGGAGCGGCATGGCTCGATTACGACAACGACGGCTGGATGGATCTGTTGATCGTCAACGGCGCCGACATGTCCGTCTTCCGGCAGGTCGCCGATGGCCGCACACCCCCTCCGCGCGCCGGCGGCGTTTTTCTCTACCGTAACCTGGGCAATGGACGCTTCGAAGACGTCACCGCCAAGGCGGGACTCGCTAACCCCTATTGGGGCACGGGCGCGAACGCCGCCGACTACAACAACGACGGCTATACCGATCTGTTCATCACCACCATCGGCCTGGACCTGCTCTACAGGAACAACGGCGATGGCACCTTCACCGAAGTGGGACGTCAGGCTGGGCTAAGCCCCAAAATGGCGTGGCACACCGGCAGCGCCTTCGGCGATTACGACGGGGATGGTCATCTGGACCTGTACATCGCTGGCTATGTCGGTTTCGACGCCTTGCGCTGGGGCGCAGCCCCGCCCGTCTGCCAGTACCGTGGCGTGCCCGGCTTCTGCGGCCCGATCGGACTAAAAGGCGCGGCGGATATGCTCTACCACAACAACGGGGATGGCACCTTCACCGAGGTCACGCGTCAAGCCGGAGTCGCCGACAAATCCCTCTATCACGGCTTTACCGCCCTGTTTCTCGATTTCAACGGCGACGGTAAGCCCGATATCTTCGTGGCCAACGATTCGGATCCCAACTATCTCTATCTGAATCGAGGTGATGGCACCTTCGAAGAAGCCGCTTTGACCAGTGGCCTGGCCTTCAACGGGGATGGGCAGGCTCAGTCGAACATGGGGGTCGCTGTCGGGGACTATGACAACGACGGCCTCATCGACATCCTCACCACCACCTTTTCGGAAGACTACTTCCCCCTTTTCCGCCAGTCCCAGCCCGGTTTCTACCAGGACGTTTCCGCTCGCGCCGGATTATCCTCCGTGACCCTACCCTGGGTTGGCTGGGCGTGCGGTTTCACCGACTTCGACAACGACGGCTGGAGGGACCTCTGGCTTTCCAACGGCCATGTTTATCCCCAGGCGGATCTGCTGCCCACCTCCAGCTACCGGCAACCTTTCGTGGTGCTGCGCAACGTCGCTGGCCGCTTCACCCTCGCGCCCGGGATCCTGGACCGCCCCAGCAAAGACACCTACCGCGGTGGCGCCGCCTGCGACTTCAACAATGACGGCAAAATGGACCTGGTGGTCCTGCCCCTCGAAGGTCCCCCAGTCTTGCTCGAAAATGACACTCAGACACCCGGCAACTGGATCGGACTTCGCCTCCAGGGCACACGGTCGAACCGCGATGCCCTGGGTTCCATCGTGCGCGTCCAGGCCTGCGGCCAGACTTACGTGGACGCTCTACACAACGGCGGAAGCTATCTTTCCCGCGACGACCCCCGCCTGCATTTCGGACTGGGAGACTGCCCCGCGGTGGACCGCGTCACCGTGCGCTGGCCAGCCGGGCGCGAGCAGACCTTCCTCCGCCCTCCGGTCAACCGCTACTCCACCCTTCGTGAGCCCGCTTCCTAGGAGTGCTTGACAAAGATAGTATATATCTAGTAGTACTGGTCTTTTCAGAGGTCACCACCGCCGGCGTAAAAAGGAGCTTCCATGTCCTCGAAGCACTGCCACGCTGTTCCTCGTGTCCCTTATCTGCTTCTCATCCTTGGCTTTAGCATTCTGGCTCCAGCTCCTCTCCGGGCCCAGGCCATGAACCGCGTCAGCGGCCTGGTCACCGATCAGACCGGAGCGGTCATCGTGGGCGCCACCATCACCGCTCGTGACGTGGCCACAAATGTCACCACCACTGCCACCTCGAACGACCGCGGATACTACCTGCTGCAGCTTGCCATCGGCGTCTACACCATCCAAGCCGCCCAGCCCGGCTTCCGCACTTCCATTCGCGAGAAAGTCGATGTGAGTGTCGGAGCCGACGTGGGCCTGGACTTCAGCCTTTCTCTGGCTTCCTCCGAGCAGACCGTCGAAGTTGTCGGCGGCGTGGCGCCGCTCCTTGCGCCCAACTCGACTTCCGTTGAGACCACCGTGGAAAACCAGTTGGTCCTCAACCTCCCGCTGGCCGTCTCCGGCGGTATCCGCAACTCCGCGGACTTCCTGAAGCTGACGCCCGGCTACCAGGGCAGCGAATTCTCCGCGCGACTGAACGGCGGGGTGGGCCTGGATCAGGAAGTCACTATTGACGGCGCCACCGTGTCTCCCGTCGCTTTTGGCGCGGGCATTCAGGGCGCCCAAAACACCGTACCGGGATTCGCCGTCCAGGAGTTCCAGGTGGTCGGCAGCAACATCGAAGCGCAGTACGGCCGCACCTCCACCGGCGTCATCAAGTATCAGTACAAATCCGGCACCAATTCTTTCCACGGCTCGGCTTTCGAGTACTTGCGCAATCAGGCCCTCGATGCGCGGAATTTCTTCGCCCCTACCGTGGCCAAGGATCACCAGAACGAGTTTGGCGTAGAATTCGGCGGACCGCTACTCCTCCCCAAGGTATATAACGGCCGCAACCGCACGTTCTTCTACATGTATTACGACGGCTTCCGGTACAGCGATTCGAATCCCGGCGCGATCTATAGCCTCCTGACTCCGGATATGCGCCAAGGCAACTTCAGCGCCGCCGGTCTGCCCGTGATCTACAATCCCGCCACCACGCGGCCCGACGGGAAAGGGGGATTTGTTCGCGATCCGTTCCCCGGAAATACCATTCCGCAGTCGCAAATCAGCTCCAGTTCCGCTTACTTCGCGGGCTTGTTTCCATCTCCCAACCTTCCCGGGTTGGCCAGCAATTTCAAGGGTCTGAGCACCTCCACCAACAACATGGATCAGGGCCTCATCAAGATCGATCAGAGCTTCCACAACGGCCAGCTTTCGGTCAGCTACAATCACACCACTCAGCCCACCATTAGTAGCGGCCCCTTCGGCCCGACTCTGAGCGGCACCTTCGGTGACAACCAGGGCCGCCGCGCCATCGTGAACTGGGATCAGACGATCTCTGCCAACAAGCTCAACCACTTCGGCGCCTCCTTCAACCGCTGGTCGTTCTTCAACCACCAGGGCGGCCAGCAGGATCTGGGAAACGGCTCTAACCTGAACCAACTTGCCGGACTCGGCGGTATCCTCAATCCGACCGGCCAGGCGACCATCAACGCCGGTGGCTATTACCTGGGTATCGGCGGCAATGTCAACCGCATCGCACATCAGAACTGGCGCATCTCCGACGATTTCACCTGGATCCAGGGCAGCCACACGTTTCAGTTCGGCTTTAGTCAGACCCGCTATTACACCACCGGCCTCCAACAAGCGGGCGGCTTCACTCCCTTCGGCACCTTTAACTTCGGCCCGCAGGAAACCGGCCTGCCGGGAGTGCCCGCGACCGGCTTCGGCGTTGCCAGCTATCTGCTCGGAGAAGTCGATTCCGCCACCTACGGCCAGCAGCCTTCGCAGGCCTGGCTGTTCCGCAACTGGGGCATTTACGCCCAGGACCGCTGGAAAATCCGTCCCAACCTGACCCTCACCTACGGCCTGCGCTGGGAATATGAACCACCCATCACCGACAAACTCGACCGCCTGGCCAATTTCGACCCCACCGTCGCCAACCCCGGCGCGGGTGGCCGCCCGGGCGCGCTGGTATTCGCCGGAAGTGGGAGCGGCCGCACCGGCCAAGCCCAGTTCGCCGACTCTTGGCACAACGGCTTTGGTCCCCGTATCGGCTTGGCGTACTCCTTCAAGAAGGACACCGTCCTGCGGGCCGCCTTCGGAATCATGTACGATACCAACGCCGGACCCGCCATCTTCCTCAACCAACAGGGATATTTCACCCAAGCCACCCTCGCGAGCCTCAACGCGGGCGTGACCCCGGCTTTCAACTGGAAAATCGGTTTTCCGCCGGTTCCACAGGGCCCCTTCTTTGACCCCACGTTCGCCAACGGCGGATCTACTTCCTGGATGCAGCCCAATGGCGCCCGCCTGCCCATGGTCGAAAACTGGAACGTCGGTTTGCAACGCATGCTGCCCAAGGGCATCCTGCTGGACGTCGCCTACGTGGGCACCGCGGCGCATCATTTGCTGAACGGCAACCTCAACTACAACCAGTTGAACCCTCAGTACCTCGCGCTGGGCCAGTTGCTCAACGCGGAGATCGGTTCGCCCGCTGCGGTCGCGGCGAGGATATCCGCTCCTTATCCCGGCTTCGAGGGTAGCGTGGCGCAGGCGCTGCGGCCCTATCCGCAGTACCAGGCCATCACCATGTCCTCCAATCCGCTGGGCAACAACACTTACAACTCGTTTCAACTCCGCGTGCAAAAGCGATACACCAACGGGCTTTCCCTGCTGGTGTCCTACACCATTTCCAAGGATCTCACCGACGCCGATGGCCAGGGCGGCGGCGCGTTCCTGGGCAGCGCCCAGAACTATTACAACCTTCGGCTGGAAAAGGCCGTCGCCGCCGCCGACGTGCCTCAGGCCTTTGTCGCCGCCTATAGCTATGACCTGCCCCTCGGCGAGAACAAACTCCTCCGCACGGGCAGTCACGTGCTGGACAAGTACGTACTCAGCGGCTGGATCGCCTCCGGTATCGTGACCCTTCAAAGCGGGACACCCTTGGGCATCAGCACCGAGTTGAGTCTGCCCGCCATCGGCGGAATTCGCCCCAACGTGGTGAGCAATCAGTTCTTCTCCAACAAGGACCGGTCCTCGTTTGATCCCGGCAAGGATCTGTATCTGAACCCTGCCGCCTTCGCAGCTCCTCCGCCGTTCAGCTTCGGCAACGCTCCGCGCCTCTTCAGCCAGATTCGCGCCTTCGGTATCCGCCAGTGGGATGCTGCGCTGCAAAAGTCCATCCCGATTCATGAAAGCATGCGCTTCGCCTTCAAAGCGGAGTTTTTCAACCTGCCGAATGTCGTCAATTGGGGAGCCCCCGTGACCGACATGAACAACCCCAGCTTTGGGAGTATTACGTCCGCAGGCGCCGCCCGTATCGGGCAGGTGTCCGGAACGTTCTTCTGGTAGTGGTTCAGAGGTGCGTCTTGTCCTCCTCTGCCTTGCGGCAATCGCTGCCTGCGCAGAGCAGCCAGCGGGTTCGGATGTTTCTGCTTTCGGGAACCTTCGGCGCCTCCTGTCTGCTGCCCGGCAGGCCCCGGAAGATACCGGTGTAACCACAGATCTGGCGCTGAACTATTTCCTCCTGGGCCAACACCAGTTGTTCCGCGAGGCGATTGCCGGCGTCCTCGCTCGCGATCCCCGCTCCGCCCAGGCGTACTATCTCCGAGGCCGCTTCGCCCTGGAAGCGGAACAAAATCCAAAGGCAGCCGCCGGCGACTTCCAGAAGGCATTGGAGCTGGCACCCGCCAGCTTCAAGTCGGATTACTATCTCGGCATTTGCCTGCGTCAGCTTGGGCAGTTCGCCGCCGCCCGGGCCGCGCTTCAGAAGGCCTGTGCTTCCTCCACCTACAGTTGGCCGTTCCGCGCTCTGGCCGAACTGGAGTTAGACCTGAACCGCGCGGTGGCGGCGCTGCCTCCGGCGCTGAAAGCCGTCGAACTCGAACCGCGGTCGGCCGAGAACTGCCTGGTAGCCGGCAAGACCTATCAAGCCCTCGGGCAGGCCGAAAAGGCCATTCCCCTTTATCAGCAGGCGGCCCGTCTGGACCCGCTTTGGGAGAAGCCACATTTTCTGTTAGGCAACCTCTACCTCGCTCAGCCCACCACACGCGCCCTGGCCGCTGGGGAACTCCAGACCTTCCAACAGTTGGACAGCCGCCAGCGGTCCTCCCACGGAGCCGCCGCTGGTGGTGGGCTGCCCCGGCAGGATCCCCAGGCCAAGACTTCCGCCGAATTGGACGCCTTCGGCTCCGTGGTTCTCGCCGCTGACCCTCTGGCGGTCATTCGCGCCGGCGAAGCGTTTCTCTCTCGCTTTCCGGCTTCCGAATTCCGGGAGCGCGCCCTCGAAGCCGAATTGGAAGCCTTCCGCCAGAGGAACGATTACCAGGCAGCGCGGCGTGTGGCGATAGACATTTTGGCGCTGAATCCCTCCAACGCCCGGGTACTCGCCGAGACCGCACGTCTCATCGCGGAAGCTAACGACGCTGCCGCCTTTTCATCTGCCGCGACTTACGCCGCGCGCGCCCTGGAAACCGCCAATGCCACCCCGCGGCCGGAAAGCCTGCGTCGCGCGGATTTCTTCCAGTGGAAGGGCAGCGTCCAGGCTTCCGCCTATGCCGCACAAGGACTGCTGGCGCTGCGCCGCCGCGAGCCCGACGAGGCTTTGCTCAACCTCCGGCGCGCCATTGACGCTCGCCCCGCTCCGGACGGTTCGGACTACCTCCGGCTCGCGGAAGCCTATGCCATGAAGGGCGACGCGCCCCACGCTCAGGAGGCCTTTCGCCGTGCTGAGTCCATCGGCCCCCCGCCGGTTGCCGAAGCCGCTCGCAAGCAGGTCGCCCTCCTTGCGGAGCCCGGCAGTGGTTCCACCGCTCAGTTTCAGCATGCCCGTGCCTTGGAGAAGGAAGGCAAGCTGGCGGAAGCCGCTGCCGCGTATGAAATCGCCCTGCGCGAAAATCCCAATCTGGCCGAAGCCTGGCACAACCTCGGGCTGGTCTACTACCGCCTGGGCGACTACTCGCGTTCGGCACAAAGTCTGCGCGAAGCCGTACGCCGCAAGCCAGATCTCTCCGCCTCGCACTTGTTTCTCGGTCTCGCACTCTTCCGCCTGGGTGAATTTGAGGACTCCTCCCGGCGCCTGGAAGCCGCGCTCCGCTCCGGTCTGCGCGGCCGCGAGGCCTACCTGTTCCTCCTCCGCGACGAGATTGCCTTGAGCCGCTTTCGTCCCGAACTGGCGGAGGAGGCGCTGCGGCAGTTTCCAGACGACCCCGAGTTGAATTACACTGTCGGTCTCGCTTGCCTGGAGCGTATCCGGGAAATCGCCCGCGCCGCGAACGAGTCCGGCGCCGATTCGCCGGCGTTCCTGTGGCTTAGTCTCCGGCGGGCGGAAGAAAGGCGGCAGGCCGAGGCAGTGGAAAAATACCGGCGGCGTACAGCGGCTCTGCCGCAGCCCCCGCTGATCCGCGAGTATGACATCCTGGCTGCTTTGTTAAAGCAGTGCTTCGATGCCGTGTTGGCCCGCGAACCAGGTTCGCCCGCCGCACATTCCGTCCGCGGCTATCTCTACGAGTCGCGCAACCAGGTGGAAGAGGCCCTCGCCGAGTACCGGCAGGCAGGCGACCACTTCGCCGCCGGCCGCCTGCTCGCGCAGAACGTCCGGCTAAAGGAGGCCGAGCAGGAATTTCAGGCGGCCCTAGGCGCCGATCCGCAAAACGATCGCGCCAAAGCTGACCTCGGCCGCCTTTACTTGCAAGACGACCAGCCGGAAAAAGCCCTCACCCTCCTGCAGCCTCTCGTGAAGCGTTACCCGCGCGACGCCTATGCCTGGGCCGACCTCGGCAAGGCCCAAAGCAAGCTCGGCGCACCCGAGCAGGCGGTTCAATCCCTGCGGAAAGCCCTTGAACTTGACCCCTCCCTCAACCAGGTGCACTATCAGCTCGCCATGCTGTACCGCCAGCAGGGGCGTGAGGAGCTGGCGCGGGAAGAACTGCAGAAGTTCCGGGCCAAGCGGGGGGCCAACCCTTGATTTTTTCGATGAGGAGCGCATATGAAACGTAGAACTTATTTGAAAGCCTTCGTGGCCGGAGCCTGTGCCGCGGCCGTTCAGGCACAACCCAAGGCCCGTCCGATCCAGCTGCACGTCGATCTGTCCGTGGACCCGGCGAAGGAGAAGGAAATGCTTCACAATTTCCACACCATCTTCCGGCCCGCAGCCGCTAAGCAGCCGGGCTACATTGACGTCAAGATGTTGAAACTGCGCTCGGCCCTCCAGGGCTCCGCCCCGGCCGGCGCCAACTACCGCTTCGTGCTGACCTATCAGAGCGAAGAATTGCGCCAGAAGTGGGTGGCTTCGGATACCCACAAGAAAGTGTGGCCAACCGTCGAGAAGACCCTCACTTCCACCAACTACACAGTCTTGCTGTACGATCTGGCGTGATCGCCTCCGAGGAGATGGATTCGATGAAACTCGCAGACAACCAGGTTTCCCGCCGGCGGCTTCTACGCGGCGCAGGGACCGCCGCCGGGGCGGGCCTGCTGGGCGCCGCTGCCGGGCAGATGGGCTCCAGCCCCCGGGCGCTCGCCTTGATCGGCGATCGCTACCACAATCCGGACTATATCCGCGTGAGTCTCGACCGCGTCTTCAAAGAAGTCGGCATCCCGGTCGACTACACCATCCAGTACGACGGGCTTTCGCGCGATCTGCTCCGGAAGTATCAACTGTTCGTCGTTCTCCGGGACGGCATGATCTGGCCCAACGGCTACCTCGGGCCCGATGCATACACGGCCTACGCGCAGGCCCTGGAAAACCGGCGGGACTTCCCCGAAGCCAGGCCCGTATCCTGGATGACGGAAGAGCAGGGAGCCGCCGTCAAGGACTTTGTCACGGCCGGAGGCGCGTTTTACGCGATGCACAACAGCAGCCACATCTCGCTATCGTCGAAGAACTACCGCGAGGTGATGGGGGGAGCGTATATTGGCCATCCGCCGTTGCGCCCCTTCAAAGTCCGCGCCGTAAACAAGCAGCACCCTATCACCCGCGGCCTCGGAGAGTTCATAGTCAACGACGAGCAGCATTACGTGGCCTACGACAAGGACCGCAAATATGTCCTGCTCGAATCGGAGAACATTGACGGTCTCGATTACGACAATCACGGAACCAAGGCCATCGGCGGCTGGGCCTACGAGTATGGAAAGGGGCGGGTGGTCTTCACCGCCGTGGGTCACACCAACCACGCCCTCTGGAATCCGGTGCACCTGGAGCTCGTGAAGCGGTCGGTGCAGTGGGCCCTCCGCCGGATCTAACGTGGAAGATCAGGTACTGAACCAGCCGCCGCCGCTGGCGGATTACAATCTGTTCGCGACCGATCGCGACTTGCGCGAGGCCGTCGTTCGTGAGCATGCGGCATGGGCTTGCTCCCTGCTCGACGAGTTCGGCCGCAGGGTAGGCGCCTCCGAGGCCATCGAGTGGGGTGCGCTCGCGAACCAGTATCCGCCCGTGCTGCACACGCACGACCGCTTCGGGCGGCGGCGCGATGAGGTCGAGTTCCACCCCGCCTGGCATCACCTGATGCGCCTCTCCGTGGAAGCCGGCATCTCCTGCCTGCCGTGGGCGGATGCGCGTCCGGGAGCCCATGCCGCACGCGCCGCTCTGGCCATGCTGGCCTCTGAAAACGAAGCCGGGCACGTATGCCCCGTTTCGATGACCTACTCCGCCGTGACGGTGCTACGCGAGGATTCGGCCGTCGCCGCCGAATGGATTCCGCGCATTTGTTCCCGGCGCTATGATCCCTCGTACCGTCCGGCGGAGAAGAAGGAAGGCGCGCTGATCGGAATGGCCATGACTGAGAAACAGGGCGGCTCGGACGTGCGCGCCAACATCACGCGCGCCGAGCCGGCCGGGAACGGCGAATACCTGCTTTCAGGACACAAGTGGTTTTGCTCGGCGCCCATGTGCGACGCCTTCCTGGTGCTGGCACAGGCGCCGCGCGGCCTCTCCTGCTTCTTCCTCCCGCGTTGGACACCTGAGGGCAGGCGCAACGCCTTCCATCTCCAGCGCCTGAAATCCAAGTTGGGAAATCGCTCTAATGCTTCGAGCGAAGTGGAATTCCACGGCGCCTGGGCGCGGCTCTTGGGCGAAGAAGGGCGCGGGGTCGCCACCATCATGACCATGGTGCAGCACACGCGCCTGGACTGCGTCATGGGGGCGGCCGCGATAATGCGGCGCGCGCTCGTGGAAGCCCTGCACCACGCCCGCTACCGCCGAGCATTCGGACGCGCCCTGCTCGATCAGCCCCTGATGCGCAACGTACTGGCGGACTTGGCCCTCGAATCGGAAGCCGCCACGGTGCTCATGATGCGCCTGGCGCGCGCCTTTGACGAAGGCGACCACGCCTTTGCACGTCTGGCCGTGGCTGCCGGCAAGTACTGGGTTTCCAAGCGCGCCGCCCCGCACGTCGCCGAGGCGCTCGAATGCCTGGGCGGCAACGGCTACGTCGAGGAGTGCATCCTTCCGCGGTTGTACCGCGAGGCGCCGATCAATTCGATCTGGGAAGGCTCGGGCAACGTGGTTGCCCTGGACGTTCTGCGGGCCATCGCCCGGGAACCGGACTCGCTCGAGCGCGTTATGGCGGAGGTGCGCCTGGCGCGCGACCCGCGCATCGAGAGGTTTGCCGGGCATATCCCCAGGGATATTTCCGAAAGCGGTGCCCGGCGTCTCGCCGAGCGCCTGGCGCTAGCCTTACAGGCTTCCCTGCTCGTCCGCTTTAGTCCTCCGGCGGTGGCCGACGCATTCTGCGCTTCCCGGCTGGATGGGGACGCTGGACGTACATTCGGCACACTCCCACCCGGAGGGGACCTGGACACCGTGCTGGCCTCCAGTTTCGAGGTCAACCCGGTGGCGCCAGACCCATCAACGCCCATAGCATCAACAGGGTAAAGAAGACCGTTGCGGCGAAAAACAACATCACGTATCTCACCCCGGAGGGGAGTGGGCCGGAAAGTGGCGCTCGCTCGGGCTTCGCCGGGGGCTCCGGCGGCGTGGCAGCCTCCTGGCCTTTCTTTTCTTCTTCTGCGACGGCGTGGACCGCCGTGGCGGGAGTTCCCAGGGTGGGAATATCCAGTACCTCAATCTTCTTTCGGATCTCCTCCCGAAAGATGGTCATATCCGAGGGCAGGCGCACCCGAACCCTATCGGGCAGGCTGTGGAGAACCTCCGCAAAGTCCACAATTTGCTCGCCCCCGAGCGGGCCAAAGCCAAGCGCATACGCCAGTTGCGCGGCGGCCTGGACCAGCCCGGCAAGATCCAGGGGATCGTCCCGCGTGCGCGCCCCGGAGTGGTGGCGCCCCACCAGCGACTGGAGTTCCGCCGGCAGGTTCCAGCGCTCCGCCAGCATTTCCCCGGCCTCGTAATGGTCGATGCCGAACAGTCGGCGCTCTTCTTCGGGGAGATCGAAACTCAGGCCGGCGGCCCGCTTACGGCCAGCCTCGGCCATGAGGAACGCGTAATCCCGGCGATACGCCACCATGAGCGCCAGCCTGCCAACGTCGTGTAACAGGCCGGCCGTGTAGGTGAGATCCTGAGGCAAGCCGGCAGCCCGTCCGATTTCCTCGCTTAGCAGCGCGCAGGCCAGACTGTACACCCAGAGCTTACGCATCTCGTCCAGGTCCAGGGTGTCTTTGAGGAACATGCGAGCTGCCACCGTCATGGCAAGCTGCTTCACGCGGTCCAGTCCAAGCACCACGAGAGCGTGCTGGAGACTCGAAACGGGCTGCAACAGTCCGAACTCTACCGAGTTGGCGCAGCGGAGAATTTCGGCCGAGAACACCGGGTCGGCGCGAAACAGTTCCACCAGCCGATCCACCGCCACGTCCTCATCCGCCAGCAGATGCAGCATGCGGATGGCAATGGGGGGGAAGGCGGGGATCTGGCTCAGCGGCACGGTTGGGCGCAACTTGCCACTCCCACGACTCCGGAGCATCAACTAACTTATCGGCGGATTTCACTCGTACCGTAGCGCTTCGATCGGATCCAGCAGAGCGGCCTGCCGTGCCGGATAGTAGCCGAAGAAGATGCCCACCAGCCCGGAGAAGACGAAGGCCATCAGCATAGCCAGCGGGCTCAGCAGCGTGGACCACTTCGCGAAGTAGGAGATCAGGGCCGAGGCGGCCACACCGGTGACGATGCCGGCCACACCGCCTAGCGCCGAAAGCGTGACCGCTTCCACCAGAAATTGGGAGAGGATGTCCCGCGTCTTAGCCCCTACCGCCAGCCGCAACCCGATCTCGCGCGTGCGCTCGGTGACCGAGACCAGCATGATGTTCATGATGCCGATGCCTCCCACGATCAGGGACACCGAAGCGATGGCGCCCAGCAGGATAGACATGACCTTGGCGGAACTCTCCTGCGCGGCGAACACCTCGGAGAGATTGCGGATGGTGAAATCGTCTTCCTGGCCCTGCTGCAGGCGGTGGCGCTGCCGAAGCAGCGCTTCCATTTCCTGTTGGGCTTCCTCCATCAACTTCGGCCCGGCAGCCTGCACCATCAGGGTGCCGACGGCCTTGGCATTGGCGTGGCTCGCGCCCAGAACTTTGTCCTTCGAGGTGGAGATGGGCATCAGGATCACGTCGTCCTGATCCTGGCCGGTGGGCGACTGCCCTTTGGGCGTGAGCACGCCCAGCACGCTGAAAGGCACGTTCTTGATGCGGATCACCTGCCCCACCGGATCTGCTTCGCCAAACAGGTTCTTCGCCACGGTCTGGCCCAGGAGCGCCACCTTGGCCGAGGAGTCCACGTCCTGCGTGGTGAATTCGCGGCCGGACATGACGCTCAGATCGCGAATGGCGAGATATTCGGGAGTCGTGCCCTGAATGCTCGTGGCCCAGTTGTTGTTGCCGAAAGCCACCTGGGCGGTGCCCCGCACAGTGGCCGCCACGGCGGCGACCGCCGGGCACTCGGCGGCGATGGCCTTGGCGTCATCCTCGGTCAAGGTCACATTCGCGCCGCTGCCCAGCCGCACGCCGTTATTCGTCAGGCTGCCGGGCATCACGATGATCAGGTTGCTGCCGATCGACTGAATCTGTTGCTGGATCCTCTCGGTGGCGCCCGAACCCACCGCCACCATGGCGATCACTGCCGCCACTCCGATGATGATGCCCAACATGGTCAGGGCGGAACGCAAGCGGTTGACGCGCAGCGCTCGCAGCGCAATGCGCATGCTGGCCAGGAGCTTCATACGGCCTCCTCCACAGCTTCCTCCGGCTCCGCGGCCAGGCGCTCCGCCTCTTCCTGCGCCTGCCGCGGGTGGGCGGTGCGCGCTTCCCTCACCAGCCTGCCGTCCCTGAAGTGCAGGCTGCGGTTGGCATAGGCGGCAATGTCCGGCTCATGCGTGACCACAATCAGGGTGATGCCCGCTTCGCGGTTCAGGCGCTGAAAAATGGCCATGATTTCGATGCTGGTGTGCGAGTCCAAGGCGCCGGTAGGCTCGTCCGCCAGGATAATGCGCGGATCATTCACCAGCGCCCGCGCGATGGCCACCCGCTGTTGTTGCCCGCCGGAGAGCTGGCTGGGGTGGTGATGCCCGCGGTCCGCGAGGCCCACGGCGCGCAACGCGCGCATGGCCCTTGCCTGGCGCTCGTGGGCGGGCATGCTGGTGTAGAGCAGCGGCAGTTCCACGTTTTCCAGGGCGCTGGTCCGCGCCAGCAGGTTGAACTGCTGGAAGACGAAACCGATCTTCTGGTTGCGAATCTCGGCCAGCTCGTCGCGGCCGAGCGCCGCCACATCGATGCCGTCCAGCCGGTAGCCGCCCGCGGTGGGCTTGTCCAGGCAGCCCAGTATGTTCATGAGCGTCGACTTCCCGGAGCCGGACGGACCCATGATGGCCACAAAGTCGCCGCGCTCGATCTCGAACGTGATGCCCTTGAGCACGTGCACCGGGATATCGCCCAGCCGGTAGTCCTTGACCAGGTTGCGGACTTCGATCATCGCGGACATGGTTAGAACCCCGGACCTTTCCGCCCGCCGCCAGTAAAGGGCGCAGCCGCGGTCTGGTCTTTTTTCGAAAACGCAGCCACCACCACCCGATCGCCGGGTTGCAGGTTTCCGGAGGTAACCTCCGTGAACGTGCCATCACTGAGGCCCAGTTTCACGGGCACGGCCCGGAGCTTGCCGTTCGGCGCCAAGACCCACACCACCGGATCGGCGGACCTGTTGGACGGCCGCGCCGCGGCATAGACCACGTTCTCCGCGCGGGCGGCCTGCGGCGGCCGGAAGCGCAGGGCTGCATTGGGGATCTGGAGCACATCATCGTGGCGCGCCACCAGGATCTTCACGTTGGCGGTCATGCCGGGCAACAGCTTCAGGTCAGGATTCGGCGCGGAGATCACGGCATCGTAGGTGATGACATTTTGCACGTTGATAGGCGCCTGGCGGATCGATGTGACGGTGCCCTGGAACAAGCTGCCGGGGTATGCATCCACGGTGAAGGTGGCCGCCTGACCAACCTGCACGCGGCCGATGTCGGCCTCTGAGACATTGGTGTCCACCTGCATTTTGGTGAGGTCTTGCGCGATATCGAAGATGTCCGGGGCCTGCAAACTGGCGGCCACGGTCTGGCCGACATCGAAGTGCCGCGCCACGACGATACCGTCCACGGGAGCCCGGATGTAGGTGTGGTCCAGATCGGCCTGGGCCTGAGCCAGCGCGGCGGCGAATTGGGCCACCTGCGCCTGGTTGGAGGCCAACTGCGTGCGGGCTACCTCTACTTCCGCCTCGGCGGCTTTGACGTTCTGCTGGGCGGCGTTCTGTTGCGCCTTCGCCGATTCCTGAGAGGCCACGGCGGTATCGTAAGTGGCCTGCGCCGTGTCCAGGTCCTCGGGCGAAAGGATGCCTTCTTTCTGCAATTGCACGCGGCGGTCGAGTTTCACTTTGGCGTCTTTCACGGCCACCTGCGCGCGCAGCACGTTGGCTTTGGCGTCCGCCAGCGAGGCATTGGCCGCGGCCACCTGGGCCAGGTCCTTCTGGATCATCGCCTGCGCGTTCACCACGGCCGCTTTAGCGGCGTTGAGGTTCGCCTGCCCCTGGTCCACGCGCGCCTGGAAAATTTGCGGATCGATGCGCGCCACCAGTTGGCCTTTGGTTACTTTGGTGTTGAAATCGGCGTACAGAGCCTGGATGTTGCCGGAAACCTGCGAGCCTACCTGCACGGTCACCACCGCGTTGGGGTTACCGGTGGCCGAGACCACGTCCTGGATCGTGCCTTTGCGCACGGCAGCGGTGCGGTATTGCATGTCGCCACGTCCGCCCAGCCATACGCCGGCCGCGGTCAGGACCAAGGCCGCCGCTCCCGCGATCCACCACATCCTCCCGGTTGGAAGTCCCATATAGCCTAGCCTCCTGACTGGTAGGCGTATCCGGGCGGAAGCCATTTCGTAAAGATTCGTACAGCCCGTGTAAATGTTCTTCACCAACTTCCCACCGGCCACGCTGCCGCTCTGCGCCGGCGTTCACACAACTTGTTAACATCTGAGTGGGCTTTATGAATGCGAAACGAACACACGTAGTACTATCCGACGAGTTGGTGCGGGAGATCGACACGGTGGTGGGCAGCCGGCAGCGGAGCAGCTTTATCAGCCAGGCGGTGGAAAAGGAACTGATGCGGCGCCGTCAGCTTGCTGCTCTGGATGCCGCCGCCGGCGCCTGGAAAGACAAGGATCACCCCGAATTGAAAGAGGGAGCTGCCCGGTGGGTGCGGAAGCTGCGCCGCGAAAATGAGCGCCGCGTCCGAAAAGCAAGTACCCCCTGATATGGCAACATTCCTGCTTGACACCAGCGTTTTGATTGACGTGCTCAACGGGAAAAGGGGCCGTGGGACGCTGTTGCGAAACCTGATCGCAGAAGGCCACATCCTGGCCTGCTGTCCGATCAATGTGAGCGAGGTCTATGCCGGCATGCGGCCCAGAGAAGAGGCGCGAACCACCGCCTTGCTGCGCAGCCTGGAATACTTCCCCATCACCTTTTCGGTTGCTGAACTGGCCGGCCTGCTGAAGCGCGACTACGGTAAGCGAGGCCGCACTCTTAGCCTAACGGACACCACGATCGCGGCCGTCGCGATTCACCATCAGCTCACCCTGATCACGGACAACACGAAGGATTTCCCGATGAAGGACCTTCGGGTCTACTCCGCGCCTGCTGACCTAACGCTGCTGTAGGGAGCGGAGCGCGTAAGCCGCACGCCGCATCCTCTCCTGTGCACTGCCCGCAAAAATACCTCGCTGGAAGTATAGGAAATCCGCGTTCGCTGCCCTAAATTGAAGATCAAGCACCGAGCCGTGGTCCACCGGCCGGCGCGGGAATCGAAGTGTGAGATTGCACATCGCCATCGGGCTGTTGCTGGCGCTCGCGCCTCTGGCGGGCGATGGCGAATCTCCCCCGCGG
The DNA here is from genome assembly GCA_021324015.1 of Solibacteraceae bacterium. GTDB lineage: Bacteria > Acidobacteriota > Terriglobia > Bryobacterales > Bryobacteraceae > JAJPJX01. The sequence continues at coordinate 24,475 of JAJPJX010000097.1, forward strand.
GAACGGCTGGTGGACCTCGACGTGGTTGCCGTTGACGCCCACGGCCAGCCCGTGAGCGGCTTGACGCTCGAAGACTTCCGCGTCACCGACGCGGGCCGGCCCCAGAAAATCGCCTTCTTTCGCCACTTTGATGCCAGGCTCCGCCAGCCCCCGGCCCTCGCGCCCAACGAAGTCTCCAACCGCAGCCGCTCGAACATCCCGCATGCCACGGTGATTCTGCTCGACATGCTGAACGAACGGTTTGAAACCCGGGCGTTCGCCGCGGACCAACTGGCGCACAACTTGCAGAGCCTGGAGACTGCCGATTATCTGTATCTGTACCTTTTGACGCTGAACGGCCGGCTGTATGCCGTGCGTGGGCTGCCCGGCGCGGCGGACCCGCCGTCCGGCCCCCAGGCGGCGCCATGGACTCGCCAGGCCAAATCGCTGATGGACGCCGCCATGCGCCGCTTCATGCAAGTCCGGCCGGTCGATATCGATGTGGCCGTGCGGGTGCAACTGACCTACACGGCGCTGGAGGAGCTTTCGGTCGAGCTCTCCAAGGTTCCCGGCCGCAAAAACCTCGTGTGGATCACGGACGGCGTACCCATTTCCCTGGGGCCGCGCCGCTCCGATACGGGCGACTTCGTGGATTTTACACAGCCGCTGCGGCAGTTGAGCGAACACCTCGGACTGTCGGGCGTGGCCGTGTATCCGGTGCGGCAGGTCATGATGGGCAGTCCGGATGCGATGGGTGCGGGCCGCGGCGACGGCATCGGAAGTGAAGAGACTCTGGATGAGGTCGCGGGCTTGACCGGAGGGCGGCCCGACGCGGGGAAAGACATCGGCCAGGCAATCCGCCAGGCCATGAACGACGTGCGTACCGGTTACCAGATCGGATACTATCCGCCCGTCCAGCACTGGGATGGCAAGTTCCACAAACTGCGCGTCTCGTGTAGCCGCAAGGGCGTGCGTATCCAGGCCAAGAGTGGCTACTACGCCCATCCGGAGCCGCCCGGGGCGGAGGCCCGGCGTGCCATCGACGCGGTCGCTTCCACCCCCTTCGATGCTGCCGAAATCGGGCTGCGCGCCAAATTGTCGCCGGATCCGCACAGCGCTGGCACGGCGCACCTGGCGGTGCGCATCGACGCCAATGACGTAGTAATCGCGCGCGAGGAGCATCAGTACACCGCGCACCTGCGGCTGGCGGTGATCGGGTACCAGTCGGACGGGCGCAAGGAAGCTTCCGCCATCATTCCCCTGGATCTGCATTACAGCGACCAGCAGCGGAGCCAGGCGCTCCAGCAAGGAGTTCCTTTCGCCAACGACTTGAAAATCGAGGAGAACCTGAAAGCGTTCCGCTGCGTCGTCTTTGACTCCGGCTCGAACGCCGTGGGCTCGGTCACTATCCCGGTCCCGGCAGCCGCGCCGAGCCCAAAGCCGTGAAAACCGGCAAACTCGCCCTGCCTACACAGCATTTTCGGCGGCCAGCAGGTCCAGCAATTTCTCGAAAGCCGCCACCGTGTGATCCACATCGCGCCGGTTGTGGACTCCGGAAACCAGCCCGCCTGGCCAACCCATGAGATCTACACCGTTCAGCAGAAAGCCCGCGCGGATTTTCTGAAGCAGTTCCATCGGGGTGGCGCCCTTGAGTTTGCTCCAGGGGAGACGCCCCTGGTGGATGTCCTCCGGCGTGACGGGAACGCGCTCGAGATTGGGATAGATGTGGAAGGCGGAGAACTCGCCGTACACGCACCAGGCCATGCCCTTGCGTCGCAGCACCCCGTTCATCTCGCGGCGGATCTCCGCGGCGGTGCGGTTGGCGGCTTCGATCACGTCGGTGTCGCGCACCAGCCGCAGAGTGGCGATCCCCGCGGCGGCTGAAGGCGGCGCGGCATTGTGGGTGCCCTGGTGCGCCACGTCAGGCAGCCGCAGTCCCTGTCCGGTGACGCGATGCTCCATCACACCGAGCACGTCGGCGCGCCCCGCCAGCGCGGCTCCGGGCATCCCGCCGGCAATGATCTTACCCAACGTCGTCAGATCCGGCGTGACCTGATAGAACTGCTGTGCGCCGCCGGGCGAGCAGCGGAATCCGCTGATCACCTCGTCAAAAATGAGCAGCACGCCGTGCTCCTTCGTCGCCTCGCGCAAATCCCGCAGGAACTGCCCGTTCAGCGGCACCTGTCCGAAAGTGGCGCCGGTCGGCTCGAGGATCACCGCGGCGATATCATGGCGGCTCTCGCACAGCCGGCGGAAGGCGGCGATGTCGCCCGGAGGGCAGAGCAGCACGCGCCCGGCCACTTCCGGAAGGATGCCCGGGGGAACCTCCGCGCCGAAGGCTACGTGGTCCTGCCAGCCATGGAAGTGCGAGAGGAAGCGCACCACCATCGGCTTTCCTTTGTACGCGCGGGCCACGCGCAGCGCCAGCATGGTGGCCTCGGTGCCGGATAGCGTGAAGCGCACCCGCTCGGCGGAGGGAATCATCTGGCGGATCAGCTCGGCCCATTCCACTTCCAGTTCGTGCGAGGAGCCGTAGTGCATGCCCTTGGCCACCTGTTCGGTGACCGCGGCCACCACAGCCGGGTGGCTGTGGCCCAGGATCAGCGCGCCGTGCCCCCCGAAGTAGTCCACGTACTCGTTGCCGTCCACGTCCCACTTGCGGGAGCCCGAGGCGCGCGCCGTGAAGAGCGGATGCGGGCGCAGGTAGCGTCCCACGTGCGTGACGCCTCCGGGAAACAGCCCCGCGGCCCGCTCGAATAGCCGCGCCGACGCCGGCGTCTTTTCTGCGTATGCCTGCAAGATGCGCGAAGTTTGCATGGAGATTACAATTCTAACTGGACAGTCGCACTCTGAGTGAGAGGGGCCATCGATATCTATGAAAACTTCCGAAGTTTCCCTGAACGATTTGCAGGGCGTGTTCGCCGTACCGCCGCTGGCGCGGCGCGCCGATGCCCGCCGGACGCTGGATTTTACCGAAAACGAACGCCTGGCGCGGTATCTCGGCGAGGGCGGCGTAACGCGCCTGATGTACGGCGGTAACGCTTTCCTGTATCACGTCACGCTGGCGGAGTACGCCGCCCTGCTGGAATGGCTGAGCGGATTGGACGACGGCGCGTGGGCCATCCCCAGCGCCGGACCGTCCTACGGGCGGGCCATGGACCAGGCGGGGCTCCTGCGCAAGCATGCATTCCCTTGCGTCATGATGCTGCCCTGCGGCGACCCGCGCGACGCGGCGGGACTGGAGCAAGGTCTGCGCGAGTTCGCCGACGCCGCCGAAAAACGGCTGATCCTTTACCTCAAGGAGGAGAGCAACTACGGCGCCGATAAGGAAGCCGGCTTAGACGTGGTGGGGCGGCTGGTGGCCGACGGCATTTGCGTGGCCATCAAGTACGCCGTGGTGCGCGTGGATCCCAACCAGGATCCCTACCTCGAGAGCCTGCTGCGCCGCGTGGACCGGCGGCGCGTGATCAGCGGCATGGGTGAACGCCCGGCTGTCTGCCACCTGCGGGACTGGGGACTGCCCGGATTCACCACCGGCTCGGGCTGCGTGGCGCCGCGCTTGAGCAACGAGATTCTGCGGCTCTGCGCCCTGGGCGACTTCACCGCGGCGGAAAAGGTGCGCGCGCGCTTTCTGCCGCTCGAAGACCTGCGCGATGCCTGGGGCCCGGCGCGCGTCCTGCACCAGGCCGTGGAGCTGGCGGAAATCGCGCAATGCGGGCCGCTCATCCCATACCAGTCGGCCCTGCGCGAGGTGCAGACTCGCCAACTTCGGCCCGTGGCGCAGGACCTGGCACGCGCCAACGGCCAGACTCTGGAGAGCCGGGCACAGACCCTATCGGCCGTGTGAGACGGCCGCGCTCCTAGCGTTTCCGGGCGGCCTTCTTAGGAGCAGCCTTTTTGGCCGCCTTCTTCACCGCTTTTTTCGCCGGGGCCTTTTTAGCAGCCTTTTTCACAGCGGCCTTCTTGACGGCTTTCTTCGCCGTCTTCTTGACGGCAGCTTTCTTGGTTGCTTGCTTCATTTCGGGGTGTACCTTTTTTCTATTCTATCAATAAAACATGAATTGACAAATCTGTTTTTATCGCACGGTGCGAATGCAAACAGATCCCCCCCGGATGGCGGCCACGAAGTGCACCTCGCTCGCGGGCGAGACGCGTTCCAGCAACCCGAGCGGGCTGACCTCTCCATCCACGGCCACGGAGATGTTGGGGCGCAGGCGCTCCTGGTCGAGCAACCGCTCGCGCAGGCCCGGCCAGGAGCGTTCCAGGTTTTCAATCACCTCGCGCACGGTGGCGCCGTCGGCTTCCACCGTCGCGCGCCCGCCCGTGAGGTTTTGCAGCAGCGTGGGAATGTAGACGGTTGGCACCGGCTCAATCCCTCTGCTTCCAGATGGCCTCCATGATGGCGGGAGGATTCATGGGCAGCCGGTCCATGCGCACGCCCGCCGCGCGATAGATGGCGTTGGCGAGCGCCGCGGGTGGCGGCACGATATTCGCCTCGCCCACGCCGCGCACTCCGAAGGGATGCCCCGGATTCGGCACCTCCACGATGGCTGTGTCGATCATGGGCAGATCCAGGCTGGTGGGCATGCGGTAGTCCAGCAGGCTCGAATTCAGCATCGCGCCGTCCGCGCTCATGTAATACTCCTCGTTGAGCGCCCACCCGATGCCTTGTACGCTGCCGCCCTGCATCTGGCCTTCGACATAGGCCGGATGAATGGCCCGGCCCACGTCCTGCACCGAAGTGAAGCGCAGCACGGTTACCTTGCCCGTTTCGGGGTCGACTTCCACGTCCGCGATGGCGCCGGAGAAGGATCCGCCCACGCCGCGGGGATTCACCGCGCCACGACCCACCACGGGGCCGCCGGTCTCTCCCAGGCGCGCTGCGAGTTCCTGGAAAGTCATGCTGCGTTCGCCGGCGCGGAACACGCCGCGCGAGACTTCCACCGCCGCCGCGTCGGTCTCCCACAACTTGGCGGCGCGCTCCTTCATCTGCCGGAGCACATCCTGCGCCGCCTCGTAGGCCGCCCATCCGGTGGCGAAGGTGACGCGGCTGCCGCCCGTGACGGCCGTGTAGCCCACCGAATCGGTGTCCACCACGGTTGGCCGCACGGATTCGGCGGGAATGCCCAGCACCTCGGCCGCCTGCATCGCGACCGACGTGCGCGTGCCGCCGATGTCGGTGGACCCTTCCACCAGGTTGACCGTGCCGTCCGCGTTCACGCTCAGCGAGCAGCTCGAAGGCAGGCCGACGTTGAACCAGAAGCCGATGGCCACGCCGCGGCCGCGGTTGGGACCGGGCAGCGGAGCTTTGTAGTGGGGATGATTCCGCATGGCCTGAATCACCTCCACGCAGCCGATGCGCCGGTATTTGGGGCCGTCCGCGCGGCGGGTGCCTTCCTTGGCGGCGTTCCGCAGCCGCAACTCGAGGGGGTCCAGACCGAGCTTTTCCGCCAGCTCGTCCACCACGCTTTCCGCGGCGAAGGCCGCGTTGGTGGCGCCCGGCGCGCGATACGCGGCCGTGCTGGGCTTGTTCACCACCACGTCGAACCCGTCGATCACCACGTTCGCCAGATCATAGGCGGCGAAGATGCACATCGCCCCCGGTCCGACCATGGCTCCCGGATATGCGCCCGCTTCGTAGGCCAGGTACCCCTGCGCGGCGGTAATGCGCCCATCCCTCCTGGCGCCCATCTTGACCTTGATATACGAGCCAGGCGTTGGCCCCGTGCCCTCGAAGACTTCCCGCCGCGACATCACCAGCTTCACCGGCCGCCCCGACTTGCGCGACAGCAGCGCCGCCACCGGCTCCAGATACACCGGGATCTTGCCGCCGAATCCGCCGCCGATCTCCATGGGCGTCACCCTGACCTGAGAAACTGGCAGGTCCAGCATGCAGGCTACTGTGTCGCGCACGGTAAATGCGCCCTGCGTGCTGCACCAGATGAGCACGCGGCCGTCGTTGTTCCACAGCGCCGTGGCGTTTTGGGGCTCGATATAGCCCTGGTGCACGGTGGCCGTGTGGAACTCCCGCTCCACGATCACGTCCGCCTCGGCGAATCCTTTTTCGAGATCCCCCATCGAGTAGCGGAAATGCTCGGCCACGTTGCTCACGCGGCCGGTCTTCTCGCCGAACTCCTTGGTGACCAGGTCTTCGTGAAGAATGGGCGCGTCCTCCCGCATGGCCTCGGGCGCGGTGAGGACGCAGGGCAGGACTTCATAATCCACTTCGATCAGGTCCAGCGCATCCTCGGCCACGTGCGCGCTGGTGGCCGCTACGGCTGCCACGGCGTGGCCCTTGTAGAGCGTCTTACCCCGAGCCAATACGTTGCCGCGGATATAGCTGAGCGGCGTATCGCCCTCGCCCAGGTCCACGAGGCGCTCGGGCGAATCCGGAAAATCCGCGCCGGTCACAACGGCCAGGACGCCCTCCAGCGCCTCAGCCTTGCTGGTGTCGATGCGCAGGATGCGGGCGTGCGCGTGCGGGCTGCGCAGCACCGCGCCGTGCAGCAGGCCGGCCATCTGCACATCGGCGCCATACAGGGCGC
>JAJPJX010000079.1 GCA_021324015.1 Solibacteraceae bacterium
CTGATGGCCCCAGAGAATCGGGGCCGCGGTGGATGTTCGAACTCACAAGGAGGACGTTGAATGAAGCGCACCTGGCTGATAGTTGCCTCTCTGATGATCTACCCTCTTGGTGGTCAGCAACAGACGCATCCTTCGTATTCCATCAGTGCCCAAAACGTTCTAGATGACATCAAGCGTGTTGGGACCATATGGTTTTCAAATAAAGATCAGGCGTTCAGTGACCATCTAACTTCTCTAACTGTGCAACTCGGTAAGAACCCTCGCATTCAGAGCGAGTACACCACGCTTCTCGCGAAGCCCGAGGCTGAAAGAGAGGCGTGGCTCGCAATGCTATTTGTGAATGCCTACTACGCGGGCTACTCTAGAGGGCTGAGCGACGCGCAGGCTCACAATCGTAAATGACGAAGCCATGATCGAGCCGTCTCGCTACGCCGCCCTCGCCACCCGCACCACACGAGCCCTCCTCAGCACCGCCCGCACTATGGCGGTCAGAGCGAGCCGGTCCTTGGGTGAAATCCCGAACGCCCGCTCGCGGATGTTGTTCACGTGCGCGATGCGGTCGGCGTTGGGATCGATGAAGCCGATAACGCAGCGGTTCTCGCTGGCCGACTTCACCTTGAGCGACCGGAGCGTGCGGCCAGTCCAGAACCAGTCGCGGAACGGCTGGAGGCCGCGTCCCGCCTTGTAATCGGGATAGCCCTTCTTCCCGTTACGCCCCGGTTTGAGCGGTTTGGCGGGCTGGTCGTTGATGTTCAGGCCTTTGTGGAGCCTGCCCTTGATCGACTCCACAACTACGTTGCCGATCTCCAGCATGTCCTCGGACGTGAAAGGCCCGAGGACAAACCGAGCGCGGGTGATCTTGGCCTGAAACGGCATCGCTAACCGACCAGCCTGCGCGAGATGGGAACCACCAACTGCCGCTTCGCGGGCGGCACGACGGCGGTCTTCAACTGGAGGTTCTGCACCCCGGCAACGAACATGTGCAGGAGCGTGCCGCAAGCGGGACACGCGACCTGGACGGGGTGCTCGAACACAACAGCGGTGCTCCCGATACCGGGAGAGAAGCGGATCGACTGCGGATCGAGGTCGAACTCGACCGGAGTACCGCAGGTAACGCACGGTGGTGTGGGATTCATTCGTTGGCTCTCGGGATTTGAAGTGGATTGTTGTGCGCGAGTTCCTGCCGATAGCGCTCGCGTTCTTCCTTGAGGATCTGGAGGCCACGCACCTCCTCGGCGGTCACGTCGCTCCAGGGAACGCTAAAGTGGGCCGCATCGAACTCCAGTTCGAGGACCCGCTCGAAAAGGCGACCGGCGACCGAGTGAGATCGGATGTGATCCAGGTCGTCGAGGCGGCAATGCGAGCAGCGGTTGATGGTGTATTGCCAGGAGCCGCAGTGAGGGCAGGTGCCAGGCGCGTTGGTATCACCAACCGTGCGCTGGTGCCCGCACTTACTGCACGTTACATCGTTGGCATCCGGGCAACCGCGCGGACCGTCCGCGCCTCCATCGCACAGGTCATCCTGGTGGATGCACCGATGGATGAGGAGCCGGAGAGGGACCGGATGCGGCCACTCATCCGGCCCTAGAAGTTTGGGTCGAGCGACGGGTCGAGATCGTCGAGCGCCGAAACCAACTCGACGGCGACCGCGGACTTGTGGTGCGGCGGCACGTCGCTGATCTTGAGGCCATCGACGTACCCCTCGGCCTTGCTGACCACGGAGTCGTACAGATCGACGGCGGGCTCGATCCGGTATCGCAACTCCTCCTGGCCGTGCGGAAGGTCGGTCGCCGACACGACGGTGCGCCGGTACACGGTGACGTCCCGCTGCGTCGGGATCTTCATGGTGTGGGTGGTGTCGCCGAACGGCGTCTTGAGCGTGATACGGTACTCGTCGCCTACGCGCTCGCAGCCGGTGACCTCGCAATAGGTGAGCTTCGAGATGGCATTGCCCGCCTCGAACTCGTCGAACTCCGGGCCGTCCTTGTCCAACCGGATCTGGTTGAACAGGGCGAGGTCGGCCTGCGGATTCGGAACGAACTCCGTCTGCGACTTGCGCCGGCCGATGGTGCGCCGGATCGACTTCTGGTGAGCCAGGCGGCCCAGCATCTCGTCGTTGGTCGGGAGACGGACGCGGGCCGCCTTGGGCGGATTGGGCACTTTGATGGTGATGCCCCCTTCGGGGATGCTGCCGTACATAGGTACTCCTGGGAGTGGATTTTTACTGCGCGATGGTGTTGATGCCGCACTTCGTGGTGATCGACAGGACCGTGTTGCTCACCGTGTCGTACTGGGGAGCGCCGGTCACCGTCACGGCCACAATGCCGTCCGCCTCGGCGTTCTCGACGACCTGGAAGGCCATCTTGGGGAACGAGAACGAGACGGAGTTATTCGCGTCGTGATTGACAGAGAGCATCGCCGTGCCGGTGGTCTGGTTGATGAGCGTCGTGTACTCCGTCGATCCCGAGAGCAGGCGGGCGGTGAACTGGAACGTCGGCACGCGGGCGCCGATCTCCATGCGGCCACGGATCTGGAGGCCGTTCTGCAATCCGGAGCCGGGGTAGAAGCCCGCGTTGAGGAGCAGGTTGTTTTTCCAACCGATGCTGCCGGAGAGGATGCGCTTGGTCGCGACGTAATCCACGCCATTGACCGTGAGCGACATGGACGCCGCCAGCATGTTGTTCTCGACCGTGAGAGCCGGGACCGTGATGCCGGAGGGCGTCGTGAGCTTGCCGGAGCCGACCCAGTTGACCGTCATCTTGGACGAACTGCGGCCCGGCCCATAGTTGAACTGGTACGTGAAGTCCTCGATGGCGCAACCGACGTACAGGTTATCGACCGCGCTGCCGCCGCCTTCGGCCACCTGCTCGACGAGCGAGAAGTACGGCAGTTCGATGGTCGTGCCCGGATCGATCGGCACGATGGTGTACGTGTACGGCGCGGACGAGCCGGTCACGGTCGCGTTGCCGAGCGCGTAGGCGGTCGCCCAGGTGACGAATTCCGCGCTGGCGTACTTTTCCAGGCGGTTGGCCACGTCGTAATGCGACGGGAACGTCGCCGTGATGAACTCGTGCTGCTTGCCGATCTCGGCGGCGTCGTTCTCGAAGATCGGCTTCGGCGTGGTCAGCGTCGTGTCGAGCTTTTTGAAGCGCAGGAACGTGGTCCCCGCCGTTCCGATGGCGGTCTGCTTGTTGGCTCCAAGGCCAAGGACAAGTTGCTGGATTCTCGCGGGCATTGGTTTACTCCTTCACCTGCTGGTAACCGAGGCCCATGATCGGGATGAGCTTCTCGGGGACGGCATCGACTTCCTTGATGTCGCCAGTGTGGGGATGCCGCAGCCGGACCTTGCCGGGCGCGGGCGGGGTCGCGGGCGCGGCGGCCTGCGTCTCCAGTCTCTCGATGGCCGCCGCCACGTCGGCCATCTCCTGCTTCAGATCGGGCATGTCAGTTATCTCCAATCTCGGGGATCACAAAGGTGCCCACGAAGCGGTCCTGGAGGTCTTCATCGAGCGCGTGGGCCACGCTCGGCGTGTCCATGATGTCGAGGCCGGGATAGAGGTTCATGTACCGGATGCACACAGGACTCCCGGTGGGAGGCTTATTGCAGACGGTCCACCACAACTCCTCGTACCCCATCGGCTCGGTCTGTCCAACCGCGTTCCCCATGCGGAAGTACATGCTGAACCGATGCTTCCAAATCGTCTGACCGTCAAAGTTGCCGCCCTGCGTGCCCTCCCACACGAGCATCAGCGAGGGCGCGGGCATCTTGAAGATAGCCTCCGCGAGGCGGTGCTCGACGCCCAAGCGGTAATGGAATGCGCTGATCCGGCAGGTGGGCGTGCCGTTCTCATCAAGGACGGTCATCGCGGCAGCCAGATCCGGAATGGCCTGGAGCGTCGTCACGATGCTGTCCACCATCGCAGCGGGATTGAGCATTAGGTGATCCGCAGTTTGAGCACCGCGCCGCCCTGCGTATCGGCTTCCACCTCGGTCACGTCGTACTTCTTGCCGTTGATCGTGATGGTGTCGCCGTGCTGCGGCGGCGGGTTCAGGTTGGCGAACCGGACGAAAAGCCGAACGACGGACGTGCCCTGCACACTGCCCGGCACGTAATCTTCGGCCATCGCCAGAGTCTGGATGATCCCGGTAATCTGCTGCGGCCCGGAACCATCCTGGGGCGCGAATGTAACCGGCGTGCCGAATGCGGCCAGACACGCCGTGTCCATCGCGTTGACGAGATCAGCGAACGCCATACTATGCGGCCGGAGTGATGTACAACGTGCCTCCGGAGGACACTTGGAGCACGGCGATCTTGTCGGTTTGCGCGAGCACGAAGTACTCGGCCATCTTCGCGGGCAGGAACATGCTGGAAGCGGTCGCCGTGGGACTCGACCCGATGGCGACATAGCAATCCACGGTCGCGACCAGGCGCACCACGTCCGCGCCAATCGGCGCAGCTGTGGCCGCCGAGGACGACCCGATGGCAAGGGTCTGGGTCGTGCCGGGATTGATGGCCGGGAACGACGCGCGATTTAGGCCGGCGGTCTTCATGGCGCGCTATCCGAGCGTCAGGACGGAGTACCATACGGTCACGATGGCCGTGCCGTTGCCAGCCGCGAACGCAGCGGTCGCGTTCTTGATATCCAGACCGAGGTTGATCGCCGTCTGGAGATCGATGGCCGCGCTGGTGTTGGGGCCGAGGTACTGCACGTCGTCGGCGGCGGCCTGAATGGTCGCCGCCGCCACGTTCCCGGTGTGCGGCGTGACCGCCGTCCCATGAAAGACGAACGTCACCGCGCCGCCGCCCGTGAACTGGCTGGCACCGTGCTTGAACTGGAACGCGATAGCGTCGATGATGAGTACTTTGCCCGCGCCAGGCGCGGGAAGAATACTCACGGGCGTCGTGTACATCGCGATCAACTGCGCGGCGGTGAGACTGACCTGCTTCACCTGCTGCACGAGCGGGTTGAGCGCCGAACTCCCGATGTTGGTCAGCAGGCTCCCGTCGCCCTGAAACTGCGGCGCGCTAATCGGAACTTTATGCACTTCGATCATGCTGTTTTCTCTCCTTTCCCGCCTTCGGCGGGGCGGCGGCGGGCTTGGCTTTGGGAGGCACCGGCTGCCGCCCCGACCGCAGAAGCGCGATCTCCAGATCCGGCCAAGGGCCAATGCGACGCTGCTCGTACATCTGGCGGGCGCGCATCATCTGGAACTTGTTGCTCGGGTTGGGGGCGGGATACTCGTCGCCGACGTTCGGCGGCGTGAACCCGCCCAACATCGGGCGCAGCACGTACAAGGACGGCACGCCGTCCCTGATCAACTGCGCCCAGTTGGGTCGCCTGTAGAAGGCCATGGCTACACCGCCGTGATGACGTTGTTGAAGAAGAATCCGCAGTCCTTCGACACGATCCGCATGTCGAACGCGGAATCGATCTCTACGCGGTCGCTGGCGAGGTGCTCCATGCGGAACGTCTTGATCCGCAGGCCCGCGCCGCCCGTGGTGCCGATAAGGCCGGTCCAGTTGAACGTGTACCCGGCGCTCGGGGTCATCAGACCGGCGTTGCGGGGCCGGTAGAACAGCGCAGCGGACAGGCCGCCGATGAAGGAGGTGGACTCGGTCGCGCCCTCGGCGGCGGTGTTGTACACCGAATCCATCACGAGGACCTCTTCGAGTTCCAGGATCTCGGCGATGATCCGGCGCGTCGCCATCGCCGGGTTGGGCGCCGTCTGACCGTACTTCGTACGGTCGATGAAGTCGGGGTGATCGACCAGCTTGTCGAACACGGCGCGCGAGAACACGCCGATGTTGGCCGTGAACCCGCCCGAGTTCAGGCGCATCTGCGTCTTCGCGTGGCGGATGTCGGTGATCGGGCTGGACGTGGCGTAATCCCAATACGTCACGTGCGTGCTGTCGGACGTGGCCTGGCCAGCGACCTCGCCGGTCCAGACGCCCGTCTTGAAGAAGGCACCGGCCCACACGTTCTCACGGCGGATCAGAGCCTTGTTGGTCAGGAAAATGGTCGCGTCGCGATCCGGCGACAACGGCGTGTCGCTGTTCGCGCGGATCTGGTCGTCCACGTCCTTGTGGAGCGCCCACACGTTGCAGGAGTAGGTCCCCGTCGAGTCGAGCCCGTAGCCGGAGCCAGCGGATTCGGTCGCGAGGGCGCGCTGCTGCATTTCGTCGCGGTTGAAGTCGGCGCGCTTGTACGTGTAGTACAGGTCGCTTTTCATCTCCACCGGGATGGCAGGGAAAGCGCGATCGGCAACGAACTCGACACCCGCCGATTCCTGGCTGTACGCCACGGAGATGTTGGTCAACGGGCGATTCACGTGAACATCGCCCAGAGTCGGTTGAGGCATTTAGATTCTCCCTTCGAACACAAAAAAGCCGACCGTCGCCGGTCGGCGGGGTGCTGCTGCGCTACTCGGGGTCGCCGACTAGAGCTTGCCTTTCTGCTGAATCAGCGCGGGGATGATGACGCCCGCCGCGCCGGTCGCCAGGGCGCGACCAAGGATCTTGTTGCCGGAGGCCGCGGTCACGGCCTTACCGTTGGCATCGGTGGCCAGGAGGTCGCCAGCGGTAACACCGCCCGTGCCGACCACCACCTTGCTCACGCCGAGCACCGCCAGTTCGGCCTGGACGCCCTGCGCGTTCGGCTTGTCCTGAAGGATGCCGTCCGCTTCACCGCCAGCCGAGGGCAGCGCAAGCTGCCCGCTGGAGTTGACCACCACGAAGCAGAATTGAGACGCGCTCAAGTCCGCGCTCGCGGGGGCCGCGATGGTACGAAGAGTCTGTTCGTAAGCCATGGATTCGTTTTCTCCTTTCGCGCGGTGCTACCGCGCCAGGCGGATTCCCGCCGCTTCGAGCGTGGCCACGAGGGCCTTCGCGTTGTGCTGCGCGCGGAACGCCGCATACGCCTCGGGGTGTTCTTCGAGCATCGCGGCATAGGCGCGTTCCTTCGTCACCTTGGTGGTGACGCCGTTGACGTACATCCCCTGCGTGACCTGCCCCCGGTTCTGGCGGGCATACGACGTGGCCTGCGCCTCGATCTCCGCGATGCCGCCCGATCCCGCGTTGGGGTTCACCTTCGAATCGACCATGTGCTTCTCGCTTTCCGCGACGCGGGTCGCGGTCAACTCGGCGCTGACCTCCGCGACGCTCATGTACTCGCCGTTCGAGTTGCGCTTCATCAGGTAATCGGCGGCGAGATCCGGCTTACCGGCCATCTTGCAAAGCGCGGCGATGGCCTGAATGTCCGATTCCGCGCGCACGGCCTGCGCGGGCGGGAGGACGATCTGACCGGAGACGCTGGCGGCCTTCTTGCCTTCGGTCATGTCATCATCCTTCTTCTCGCCCTTCTTCTTGCTCTTTTTGCCCTCCTCGCGCTTGTCATCGTCCTCGTCGTTGTCGGGCGGCTCCTTCTTGGAGTCGCACTCCTTCGCGTCGGACTTCTCGGGCTCCTTTTTGCCCTGGTTCTCGTCGCCGTCTTTCTTGGCGGCGGCGGCCTTCGGATCGAGTTCGGCCATAGTTGTTACCTCCGGTGCGGCGGTTTGCGCCGCCAATGGATGTACTGCCTCACCATGAAACTGGCCGGTCGCGTTAGCCGACCGGCTGCCCTTCACCAACCCGCCGATTGCGCCGCGAAGCGCATCCAGGGCGTCGTCGAAGGTGCCAAGCTCATCTGCCAGTAGGGGGATGGCATTGTCGGCCCAGAGCACACCGGCTTGGGTGCCGACAATCTCCTTCTTGCTGGCCTTGCGGTTGCGCGCCACGGTCTCGGTGAAGATCCCGTACTCGCGGTCAACCTCATCCTGGATGTCGATGTGCGCGCGATCCGAGAGAGGCTCGTGCGGGTTGGCATCCACCTTGCGGGCGCCCGCGAACACATACGTGTACTTGACGCCCAGGTCCTTGTCGAAGCCCGACTGGTCCATGTGCAGCGCATACACGCCGATGGAACCAACCGCGCCGGTGCGATTCAGCCAGATCTTCTCTGCCGAACTGGCGATCGCATAGGCCGCCGACAAGGCGATATCGTTCGCCACGGCCCAGACCGGCTTCTGCTTGCGCGACGCGAAGATGAAGTCGGCCAAATCGAAGCACCCGGCAGTCTCACCGCCAGGCGAGTCGATATCCAGCAGGATCGCGGAGACGCCCGCGTCCGCAACCGCGTCGGCCATCTGACGCTGGATCTGCTCGTAGGACGAGGAGCCACTCCATGCGGACATGAAGGACTCCTTCTTGAGCAGCGTGCCCTGCACCGGGATGACCGCGATGCCGTCGATGACCGCGTAATCGCGCTCCTCCGCGCGGTCGCCATCGGAATACCGCGCGACCAGCGTCGCCGTGGCATCCATGGGGACGCGGTGCGCCAGCACCGCCTCCGGATCGATCCCGAGGCGCGGCCCGAGCGCCTTGATGATCACCTCCAGCTTGGGCGGGTGAATCATCAGAGGCGTGTTGACGAAGCGCGACGCGACGTGCGTGAGGTGCTTCATTGGACCTCCACTTTGCCCGTCGCCGCTTGGTTGGCCACTTCGTCCTCCGTCAACCCGGCGTTCCGACCCGTGAGGATCTTCCTGCCGTCCGAGTCGTAAGAGAGATCAAGGCGGTCGGCGCGGTCGTTGTCGTCCTTCTGCTGCTGGTCGATCACGGTCGCGTCGTATCCCTGCGCCGCGCACTCAATCGTGCGGGTGGAGAGGCCGTCGCGGATCGCTCGCTCGGCGGCCTTGATATCTTTTTCGGGATCGACCCACGGCCAGCCAGGCGTGACCCACTGGGCCGCCTCGAACGGCTCCGGGTCCTTATCGTAGGCGTTCAGCAAGTCGATGCCGAACACCATCGCGAGCATTGCCTCGCGCAGCCACCGCCGATAAATCGGATGGCATACCTGAAAGATGAAAACCGCGTGCTGGAACTGTTCGCACTTGCGCCTGAACTCCAGCAGACCGGCGCGGATCGAGGAGTAGTTGATCCCCGAGAGGTCCCCGCTGATCTGGTACTCGGCCAGGCCAGCACCGGTCGCGAACGCCTGCAAGCACGCGCGAATGAAGCCTTTGAAGTCACCCGAATCCGGCACCTGGGCGAACTGCACTTCCTCGCCGAAGCCCAGGTTGATGAACGTGTTCGGTTCGAGCTTCGTGATCTGGGTGCCCGGCTCCTGCGGTGCCTGCGCCGCCACTTGATCCGGCACCATGACCGGATTGTCCTGGCTCACCTGCTTGATGAAGCCGGTGATCATCGCGGCGGCCTTCTTGCGCGCGATCTCCGCGTCGGTGTACTGCTCCAGTTCGTACAGCTTGGCCAGCACCGAGGTCAACCACGGCTGGCCACGGAACTGTCCGGCGCGGATCGGCTTGTACACGTGCAGCACGTCTGACGCGGGCACGCGCTCCACATGGAGGGCCTCCATCGGATAGAACATCGTCTCGCCCGGATGCGCCTGCCAGAAGTGATAGGCCGCGCGGCGGCCATCGGAACGAAACTCCACGCCGCACCGCACGCGGTTCTGCTGCGGCGTGTCGGACGTGGGCTGGTTGCGCCACAGAGGCAACTGCTCGGCCTCGATCAACTGGAGTTGCAGCGGGACCGCCAATCCTTCCTTGGGCGAGCGCGGCCGGAAGCGCACGAACACCTCGCCCGCCTCCATGCACTCGCGTGCCAGGATCATCTGTTGGCCGTAGAAATCGGTTTGGCCGGAGGCCGGATTCTTGGGGTCGTACTCCACATCCGACTCCTTGATCCATCGCTCCCACTTGTTGCGGATCAGGGTCCGGACCTTCTCCTCGGGATGCTGCGGGATCAGACGGATGCCGCGCCCGATGGCGTTGGCCACATACGACTCGATGGCGCCCACCGCCCACGCGCTGTTGCGCACGGCGTCGCGGTTGCGCGTGAGCAACTCCAGCCCGTGCGAGAAGAGGAGCGTGTTGATCCCGAGATAGCTCGGGTTCCACCCGTATCCGCGCCGGCCCTTGCCCGCTGCGTCGAACGGGAAGGTGCCCATGGCATGCCGCGCCGGAGGCGCAATCATCTGTGCCGCCGCGCGCCGAACGATGCTCATTTGGACTCACGCTCCATGGACGCCAGCATCGACACCCAGACCGCCAGGCCGCCGCCAACCAGGGGCGCGAGAGGGTGCCACACCATCCAGCAGCCGCCAACCACAGAGGCGAGGCCGCCAAAGAACAAGACGTTCTCCATCGTCGCGGGCATGCGCTTCTGGCACGCCTTGCGGAACGCCGCCAGGCCACGCCGAACGGCATTGGGCGCGCGCATAGGACGCACGCGCTGGCGGTTCCGGGCCGCCGCCGCGGACTCGTCAAGAATCGAAAAGGGACTCGGATCGGTCATCAGTACCCCCACCCGTTGGTCGTGTACACGCGCACTTGGCGCACGGGCTGCTGGCCGCCAGCCTGCGCGATGTCGTTGTCCATGAGGTGCCGGAGCTTCACGTAATCGTCCACGCTTTGAAGCTCGTAATCGCGGTCCTGGAACCGGACCCGCTTGGCGCCCTGCTTATAGAGCGAGTCGAGCGTGTCGCGATCCGACTGGGTGAACATGGTCAAACCTCCACGCGGAAGCGGATCTGGTTGCGCGGGCGCGCGGGCATCACGCGCTGGGGCACCTGCTGGGGACCGGGCAGGACGGGCGCCAGCTTCCGCTCCCACTCGGCCCAGTGCTTGTCCTGGAACCGATCAATGCCGACGCGCGCCGCCGCCGCACGCGCGTACACCCGGCAGTCGAGCGCCTCGTTGCGCTCGCGCATCTTCTGCCACTCCATCCGCTTGTATCCCTTGACGAGCTTCGTCACGAGCTGCTCGGCAGTGATCTGTTTGAAGTACTCCTCGCTGTACCTGGGGAAGTGGCAGAAGCCGGGCGGGAACGGAACGCCCTGCTCGACCTCCTCGTCCGTAATCCCATCCAGACGGAGCCAGCGGTACAACTCCTCCTTCGCCATGCCGGAGTTGACCGGCCACACGCGGACGCCCCGCTTCATCTTGCTGCCCAGCGGGCCAACCTCAATCGGCGACGGTGCGCCGAGGATCGCGCCGGAGCGCTGGTCGCCTTTGATCACGACCACGCGCCCGCCCTGCCGCCGCGCCCACTCGTACACCTCCGTGGTCGCGTACCCGGAGTCCACCGCGAGTTGCAGGATCGGCATCTCGATGCCGGAGGCGTGCGGGAACGTCTCGTTCAGCAGGCCGGAGAGCTTGTCCCAGACCGCCTGGCGCGAGGTATCGCCTTCGAAGACGCGGTAATCGACGGACCACGACTCCTTGCCGCGCCCCCACGCCACGATCTCGACCTCGATGCGGTCCTTCTGCACGTCCGCGCCAGCCGTAAGGAGGACGCCTCCGCGCGGCACCGTGCCGTACTTATACTGCTCGCGCCGGTCATAGAGGCGCTTCCAGTCCGGAGCATCGCCGAGGAGCGTCCACGTGTCGCCCAGAACGGTGTTCACGAAGACCTGGAGCAACTCCGGCTTCTTCTGCGCCTGCTCGAACTGCTTGGCGGCATCGCCCCAGGAGAACCAGCCCACTGGCGAGTACAGGCTGCACAGGTGGAAGCCAGCGGTCTTGCCGTCCCACGTCGAGGACGGATTGGGGCGCCACTGACCGTGCGCCAGCATCCACTGCTTCTGATGGTTGTGGATCTCCTGGCCGCAATGCTGGCAGACGTACACCGCCTTATCGGGCTGGCCCTTCGGCCATCGCAACTGCGAGAACCGGAGGACCTGATACTCCCGGCACGTCGGGCACGGCACATAATACTGGCGGCGGTCGCTCTCCTCATACGCCGCCTCGATCCGGCTCATGCCGGTGATCTTGGGCGTCGAGACGAGGAAGACCTTCCGCCGCGCGAACGTGCGCGTGCGCGCCATCGCAAGATTGACCGGATCGCCCTCACCTTCCACATCGCCGGGATACCCGTCCACCTCGTCGAGGAACAGATACCGTGCTGCCATGGAGCGGAGGCCGACCGCGGAGTTCGCGCCGGTCATCACCAGCACGCCGCCAGGGTATTCCTTGGACAGAACCGTGTTGCCCGAGTCGCGCGAGCGCGGATCGCTGACCAGCGTGTTCAGGACTCCGGACTCCTCGATCAGCGGATCGATGCGCTGCTTCGAGTTGCGTTTGGCCATCTCGACGGTGGGCTGCACCGCCATCATGGGGCCTGGCGCCTGGTGGATCACGTATCCGATCCAGTTGTTGCCACACTCGGTCCCGCCGATCTGCGCGCCCTTCATGAAGATCACGCGCTCCATGGGCGACGTGGGCGAGAGGCAGTCCATGATCTCGCGGAGGTACGGCGTGCGGTCGGTGCGCCAGCGTCCCGGCTCCGACGACGCGCGTTGCGAGAGCATCCTGTACTGGTCGGCCCATTGCGAGATCGTGAGGAGCGGATCGGGCCGCGCACCAGCGCGCGCCGCAGCTCCAACGATCTCACTGACCGACAGGAGAGTCTGCATAATCGTTGAGTCCCTTGCGGATCTCGTCGAGCAGGATCTTGTGGACGTTGGCCTCGTCCGTCTCGGCGGCCAACATAGCTGCGAGGCGGTCGGGCAGGTTCAGCATCGCGTCGCGCATGGCGCGGTGCTCATTGAACGTGGCGATCTTAACCTCATCCACAGAGACGAGGCTCCCGAGCTTCTCCTTGTACTCGATCTCGGCCATCTTGGCTTCGAAGTACTCGCGCACGGCCCGAGACTTCGCGTACCCCGCCGCAATCACGCCATCCTGACCGGCATCCGACGCGGGGCGGCGCTTGGTGCTGCCCTTGGGTCGTCCCTCCGTGTTGGCCGCCCAGTCGCGGTCGGCCTGGTCAGAGTCGATCATGCCGTTGGGCAGGGGCGAGATGCGGCCGGAGCTAATCGCCTTCTGGACCGTGGAGTGGCCGACGCCACGATGTCTGGCGTACTCACGGACGCCTAAAATCGCCATCGAAGAATCTCGAAAATAAACCTTCCCTTCGTCGCCAGCACGAAGGTATGAATCGTCATGCGCGGATTAGAACGCGCAGGAAAGGATCAGCAGACACGACCATGAAGAACGAAGCCAGCACCACCACCGAATCCGCCGCCGTTGCGGAGCAGGCCGCCCCCGTTGCGCCGGAGCAGGCCCCCTCGACCAAGACCATCAAGGCCAAGAAGAACGCGCCCAAAGGCCAGAAGGCCGCCAAAGGTACCAAGACGGCTGCCAAGCCCGCCAGCAAGAAGGCCGCCAAGAAGCAGGCCAAGCCCGCCAGCAAGAAGGCCGCCAAGGACGCCGCCGTACCCCGCGAGTTCAGCAAGAAGGCCATCGTCATCGAGATGATGCGCCGCAAGGAAGGCGCGACCCTGGCCGAGATCGCCAAGGCGACCGACTGGCAACCGCACAGCATCAGGGGCTTCATCTCCGGCAGCCTCACCAAGAAGATGGGCCTCAAGGTCGAGAGCACCAAGAACGAGGCGGGCGACCGGACGTACCGGATCGCCAAGTAGGGTTCACGCCGCCGCGCCTGCGCCGCCCGGTTCGCCGGGCGGCGTTTTTACTTCATGGCCCGCGACTCCGGCTGCCACGTCGTCGAACGCCCGGCCCGACTCCTCATGGCGCGCGACGCCGCCCGTAAACGCCTGCCAGCGCCGCACGATCACATCGCAGTACTTGGGGTCCAACTCGATGACGCGCGCCAGCCGGCCCGTCTTCTCGGAGGCGATGACCGTCGTTCCGCTCCCGGCGAACGGGTCCAGGATCGTGTCCCTGCTCTTGCTGTTGTTCCGGAGCGCGCGCTCCACCAACTCCACCGGCTTCATCGTCGGGTGCTCGCGGTTGGCCGCCGGCCGATTGATCTGCCAGGCGTCGCCCTGGTTCCGGTCGCCGCACCAGAAGTGCTTGTTGCCCTCACGCCAGCCGTACAGGATCGGCTCGTACTGGCGGCGATAGTCGCCCCAGCCCAGAGTGAAGTGGTTCTTGACCCAGATGATGAACGTGGACCAGTGGCCGCCCGCCTCCAGGAACGCGGAGTACAGCGTGTGCAACTCCGACGACGACATGCAGATGTACACCGCGCCCTTGCACACGGACAGGAGGTTCGCCGAGGCGTCGCGCAGGAAATCGTAGAACTTGCCGCCGAGCTTATCGTTCTGGATCTTCAGCTTGTCCTTGGTGCGGCCCTCATAGTTGATGTTGTACGGTGGGTCCGTGAACACCATGTCGGCCAGCCCGCCCACCAGCACCTTCTCCACGTCCGAGAGCGCCGTGGCGTCGCCGCACAGCAGCCGGTGGTTGCCCATGATCCACACGTCGCCGGGCACCGTGACCGCCGTCTCCTGCGGCTCGGGCGCGGAGTCCTCATCCGTCAGACCGCTCGTCTCCTGCGGGTCGCCGAGGAATTCCTCGAGCTCCTCGTTGGTAAACCCCACAACGTCGAGGTCGAAGTCGTCGTCTTTGAGCGCCTGCAACTCGACGCGGAGCATCTCCTCGTCCCACCCGGCGTTGAGCGCCAACTTGTTGTCGGCCAGCACGAGCGCGCGCCTCTGCGTCTCGTTGAGGTGGTCGAGGACGATGACCGGCACCTCGGTCATGCCGAGCTTGCGCGCGGCGGCCAGGCGGGCGTGCCCGGCGATGATGGTACCGTCCGCACCAACCAGGATGGGGTTCGTCCAACCGAACTCGACGATGCTGGCGGCCACTTGCGCGACCTGCTCGTCGCTGTGCGTCCGCGCGTTGCGCGCATAGGGCAACAGCTTATCGATCGGCCAATGGTGGATGACCAGATCGCGCAGATTGCGCAGGCGGTCGGCGAACTTCCGTCCTTCGGGTCCTCTGGACACTACGCTGCCTCCACGGTCACGCCACGCTCATGGGCGGCGTCGTTGAACATCTGGCCAGTCTGCTGGAGCATGGCGGGCTCGCGCGTGAGAGCGGAGATGCGCTGCACGATCACGTCGCAATACGCCGGGCTGATCTCGCAACCGCAACCGACGCGCCCCAGGACATGGGCCGCCGCAATGGTCGTCCCGCTGCCCATGAAGGGGTCGTACACCACGTCGCCCTCGTCGCTGAACGCCTTCACGAAGAACTCAACCAGCGGGCGCGGGAACGGCGCGGAGTGCGATCCCTGGCTGCTCTCCGTCTTGACCTCGATCACATTGCTCGGGCGCGCGATCCCGCCGTGGCGCCCGTCCATGTCGCCCGCGTTGCGGCGCGTGGTCTGCCAGGCGTCGTGGTTCTTGCCGCGATCAACCGCCGCACCTCGCGGTCCCGTGCCGAGCAGACCGCTCCCCGACGTGGACTTCGGGTTGTTGGGCGAGTAATCGAAGCAGTCGTCCGACCAGTGACCGACCGCCCTCGGATGGAACTTGATCTTCGCCTCGCGGGTGAAGTGGAACACCGGCTCCCAGGCGTTCTTGAAGCGGTTGCCCCAACCGCCAGGCACGCCGTCGTCGGTCTTGCGCCAGCAGAACTCATCGACGAATCGCCAGCCCCACTGCCGCTTGTGCGCGAGCACCAGATCCTTCACGTACAGGCTGCGCTCGCCGCCCTCCGCGTGCTCCTTGATGTTCAGGAAGTACGACCCATCGGGCACCAGGATCGTGGCCACGTTCGCTGCCACGTCGGCGTACCAAGCCACGTACTCCTCGGGCGGGACCGGTTTGAACCCGCTCGACGTGTCATACGCCCGCTGCGAAGCATAGGGCGGGGACGTGATTGCCACGTTGACCTGCCGCGCGTCCTTCTTGTCCACGTCCAGCAGCTTGCTCACGACCGCGAGGTCACGGCAGTCGCCGCAGATCACCCGGTGCGGCCCGATCAGCCATACGTCGCCAGGCCGGGTGACCGGATTGACCGGGGCCTCCGGCACCGCCTCCTCATCGGATTCCGCGGCCTCCGGCTCGTCGTCCTTGGCCAGCAGCTCCTCCAATTCCTCGTCGGAGAATCCCACGAGCGACAGATCAACGCCTGCGGCTTCGAGATCCCCCAACTCGGCGGCCAGCGTCGCGTCGTCCCAACCGGCGTTCATCGCCAGCTTGTTATCGGCGATAATGTATGCGCGCCGTTGGGTCTCGCTGAGGTGGTCCAGCACCACCACTGGCACGACAGCGAGGCCCAGCTTGCGCGCCGCCAAAAGCCGACCGTGGCCAGCTATGATCCCCGCGTTTGTGTCCACGAGGATCGGGTTGACGAAGCCGAATTCGACGATGGACGCCGCGATCTGCGCGACCTGCTCAGGCGAGTGCGTCCGCGCGTTCTTCGCGTACGGCACCAGGCGGTCGGTCGGCCAGATCTCGATGCGCCGCGCCATCGCGGGGGTGATGGTCATTTGAGCCGCCGAACCTCCACCGCTTCGAAACGGGCGCCGACGTACTCGCCGAAGATCTGCCGCGCCTCGAACGCGCGCTTGGTGACGCGCACGCCGTCGATCAGGTACAGCGTCACGTACACGTAGTCGCGCGGTTTGAAAAGTTTGTTCCTGGTCATGTGGTTGTGCGGGGCGGGACCGTCCGGACGGCTCTCTGCCCGCCCCGCGTCGCGGGTTGATGAGGTATCTCTACGCTTTGCCTTTCACCACGACCTGCTTCGTGGGGTTCCTGCGCCCGCGCCGCTTGCGCGTCGGGTTGCGACGATGGCCGCACGGCCAGGAAGAGTACGGAGCGGAGAACCGCTTACCGTACCGGCGTGAATGCTTCTCGACGTTCATGACGACCTCCTAGTGGTCTGTCATGGGCGTCCTCCTTTCAATGGAGCCGGAGGCCGGAATCGAACCGGCAACCGCTTGATTACGAATCGAGTGCTCTACCAGTTGAGCTACCCCGGCTCAATAGATCGCTCCGTACCGCTTGCGCACGGCCTGCGCCGCCGCTTCGAAGGCGACGCGCATGCGCGCTGGCAACTCCTGGAACGGCGGCATCCGGTCGCTGGAGACGGCGGGCAATCCATCCTCGTAAGCCTCGCGGAACGCCTCATACGCGACCTCGCCCGCCGTGGCCATCGCGTCCATCACTGCTTCTCCTGCCGCAGATCCGGCACGAGCATGTATCTCAACTCATGCTCAAAGCGCTTGCAGTCTTCGAAGTCCGCGCCGTACACCGTCTTCTGGCACGTGCAGCAGTACGAGATCAGGCGGCGCGGTCGCGGGGAGAGCGTGATCGGGATGTGCGGTTGCCGCAGCAGATCCGTCATGTACGGGATCGTGCCGATGCGCGGCTTCGGCTTCTGCACCTCGTCGTTGCGGACGATGATCGCCTTGCCGCCCGGCGTCCAAATGCACGCGGTCGGGCCGGGCGTCGATCCCTTGTACACCTCGATGCTCACGCCTTCTTCGCCTCCATCTCGCGGACTTCCACCCGGTAAACCTTGCCGTCCACCTTCACGTGCGACACGCCACGGCGGATCAACTCGCGGATCGTCACCGGCGCGGGCGGCTGCGCCGGGCGGCCATTGAAGAACGTGTCCACAAGGCGGGCCATGCCATCAAAGTCGAACGGGCCGAACGGGCTATTCATCGTCGTCTCCGCTCGGGTCTGGGTCCAACAGCATCGGCAAGCTCCGTGGCGCGTTCGGACCGCGCCAGAGGTCTGGAAGAATCCGTCTGGCCGTCGTCATGGGCCGCCGCAGGTTGAACACGCCTTCCCACGCGATGATGTTCAGGTTCCACGTCTCGCGGAGTCGATGGACGGCGGCGTTCGGGTGCGGGTCCGGAGGCGGCGGGCCAAGGACGGGCATCGTCATTCCCGGCAGCAGCAGGCCGTCGCGCATGATGATCCGGCATTGGCCGTCCCCCATGGACACCATGGCCACCTCTTTAACGGTGAAACGGTAGCAAAATCGCGATACTTGGCAATGCGCCGCCCGCCGCCGCCCAGGAAGTACCTATCGATGCATTAAGCGTGAGCGGGCTTGCATCCGGGGCGTATAATCCTCGCATGGACAAGGAAGATCTGCTGCGGATCACCATGGCTTTGATGCGCGACGCCGACGTCCCAACCGAAGAGAAGATTGCCGTACTCCAGACGGCGGCTCTCCTCTTGCGCGAGGCAGAGGAGACTGAGAAGGCTGTGCGTGGCGTCAAGCCACGAGGCAGTCGAGCAGCACGCGCATAAAGATCGGGCGCGTGGATTGCGGCGCGAGGTTGTACTCGTGGCTCTGGTCGTGGCGCGTCCTGTGCCCCAACGGCCGCAACGCCCACGGGCGATGTCCGTCGTCGAGTTCGTGGCGATAGGAGTACGCTTGGCCCATGTGGTCGCGCAGGCTGGTGGGCTTGGGATCGCCGGGCCGGCGGCGCAGCACAGCGCGGTTGATCGATCCCTTCTTGTGGCGTACCAACTTGGCGACTCCATTGCACTCCAACTTCAATGCATAACGCTCGGGGACGTAGCCCTGGAACTCCTGCTCGTGCGAGTAGAGCGGAATAGTCATTTCGATCTCGGTGGTGTGTGGGATGGGTGAGGCAAGCGGCGAATCGACACGCCTACTGCCTCGGGTGCGGGAATGAGTTTTTGATTCGTGGTGTCCCGGCACCACGTACTGCCTGCTCCCTACCGCCCACAATCTCGCACTAAAACATAAGCGAGATCAAGTGTTTTATTTCCTTTGGAATCAATCGCGCCAGGGTGGGTTGGACCTACAAAAGCGAGAGGAGTGGTGGGCCCGACAGAACTCGAATCTGTGACCTTCTGCGTGTCAAGCAGACGCTCTAACCAACTGAGCTACGGGCCCGCAAGACTCATCGTACCAAAATTCTGTAGTTGAAAAACGAAAAAAGCCGCCGGCGGCGAGCATCCGCAGAATGCGCTCGCGCCGCATCCTGGCAGTGGCGAATACTGATGCGCGGAATGGCGGCCACCGTGCTCAGATGTCGCTCCAACGGTTTCGCGCCCAATCTACAATCTTGGCTTCCCTGGCCCCGATCTCAGATAGAGTCCAGTCGCTCTCTTTGCACACCTCTTGAACCATCCGTAGATTGTGCTTCGCGTAGATCTCCTTCTTGTTCTTCTGCTTATCGCTGTCGAACGGGAAGTTCTGAGCCTCCTGGTTCAACTGCAACGGCAGGAGTAGCAAGTTTCCGATTCTTCCAACGTTGGGCTCAATTGGTTCCAGAGGGCCATCGCCTCGTCGCATTTTATTTCGCCACGCGGCACCTGGAGTCTGCGGGAAAATGTGCTCAATCGAATCGGCAGCACGGATCTTCCAGATTCCCGCCTTCACGTGTTCGTCGACAGTCGCGCCGCCGCCAAGTTCCTCTGCAAGGTGCTCTTCATATGACCACAACAAGTACCGGCACTCCTCCGGGTGATCATAGCAGTCTTTGCCGATCACGCCTTCTTTGAGTGCTTCGTCGATTGGGTACTCGCGGCCAAGGTCGCGGAGGCCAGCCATGATTTGGTTGTAGGTCCGCGTCTGAAGGTCTTCGGTGACGATCTTCGCCGCCAAGCGGACGTAATCCCCCACTTTCGTCCGCGAATCCTTGTCGAAAAGACCGAAGATGCGAAATGTGACTCGCTCCCACTGCTCCAGTAGCTTCCGCCGTTCGTTTTCGTTAACACCAGTGGCCGACTTAAGAGCGACCGCAAGTAGGCGCGCATGCAGAATCTCAGTGACAGGCCCCAAGTGGGTGCTTGCGTAAAGCTCGACCACCTTCCGCGCCACGTCCAGTAACCGCGTTGAGATCCGCCGGGGCTTTTCGAAGGAGTCCGCTTCCTTTCTCAGCAGGTCCAGAGATTCCTCTGCGGAACGTGGTTTGCCCTGGCCGGGGCCGTAGTAGAGTGTTGCTGTAATCCGGAGTATTTCCTCTCCAGGAACGTCCTCTTTGGCTATTTCCCGATATATTTGACTCCAGATGCCCTGAAGGGTTCCAATCTCCGCTTCTGTTGCTTCTCGCGATGAGGACAGCTCGTACATCCTACCCATAAGCACGCTCTTGGTTTTATCCAACCAATCAACGGCTAGACCGCGGCTGTTGAGCACCTCGAAGATCGTATAAACGATCCGGCTATCCTCGGTATCAAAAACAACGAAGCCGAGGCGATGTAAGACAAGCCGCATGAGGGACAAAATGTCCTGCGACGCCTTCCACGACTCAACGAACTGCCCACACTCTCGGATCGCGCTGGCAAGATTCCGATCCGAATGCGTTTCGATATCTGCTTTGCTCGGCGCGGTCCCCTCGCGAATAAAGCGATTGAAGATGAGTTCGTTCGCGTTGTTCGTTTGTAGAAGGATCAGGTGACCGTCGCGCTTCACCAGCGTCCTCGCCAAATCACGCCGGTCCTCGGACGCGTCTGGCAGCGCCAACTCGATGCATTTCAGAAGCAGGATCAGCGTAGTTAGACGCTGTTGGCCGTCAACGATATCGTAGATTCGGTATTGGACGGCTCCGACGTCTTTTGTTTCAGCGGTTCGATGGCAGACTATCGTGGCCATGAAGTGATGCTGATCTTCCCGGCCCGTTGCCAATTTCTTCAGATCGTTGAACAGGTCCTCGCGCTGCCGTTTTTGCCAACTGTAGAATCGCTGATAGTGCGGAATTCGAAAAACCCGGTCAGCGAACAGGGTCTGTAGAACACCATAGCGCGGCTCGATCATGCTGCCTCCACGAAATAGGTTGGTAAGCGGAAGATTTTAGCAGCCAGCGGAGCCCAGCGCCCACGCGCCGCCAGCCCGGTTGGCCACGGGGCAGCGCCGCGCCCTCCTGGCACCACACGTCCAGGTGGCCAGGCCGGGCGCAACGTGCGCGCCCCCTGCGCGCCGGGCGCCCCAATTTTCCCTGCTCCTATATAGGAGTTCAAAAAACTTCTCTTCTGCCTGTGACATGCAGAAGAGGAATCAGGCCGCGATTAGTGCTCCCGCGTCTCCCATACTCCCAACGCTATGATTTCTCGAGCGATAGGTTGGCAGGATACTGGGGTCCTGGTTCCCGTGTTAGGATGATGGTGTCGTCGGCGTTTGGGAACCGTTTGGACCCCAGGGTCCAAATAGAGCGGTCGCCACGAATGCCGCAAGTGATAGACACGTAAAGGAAAAGTGGGTCTGGACCGCTTCCTTGACACGGTAGAGGTCTGGCGTTCGAGTCGCCACGGGCCCACCACTGCTCAGGAGGACATGGTGAACCTCGATCGCCTGAAGCGGATCACAATCGAAGAAGGCAAGTGCGGCGGGCGACCGTGCATCCGGGGCTATCGCATGCGCGTCGCCGATGTGCTCGAGTTGCTTGCCGCCGGGGCCGGTATGGACGAAGTCCTCGCCGACTACCCTTTCCTTGAGCGGGAGGATATTCTCGCCGCCATCGAATACGCCGCCCACCAAGCCGACCATACAGTCCTCGCGGCATCGTGAAATTCCTGGTGGATAACCAACTACCCGCGGCGCTGGCGCGCTACATCGCTACGCAGGGTCACGATTGCGATCACGTTCTTGAAATGGGGCTGGGGCAATCCTCCGATGCCGAGATTTACCGCCATGCCGAACAGAACGGCGCCACACTGATCAGCAAAGACGAAGACTTCTTCTTCCTTGCAACCAGACCGGGAGCGAGGCTCTCCCTCGTCTGGGTTCGAATAAGAAACTGCCGGAAAGCGAGTTTGCTGCAAGCATTCGAGCGTGCATGGCCGGGGATTGTTGAAGCGCTGAGCACCGGCGAGAGAATCGTGGAGATTCGATGACCCGAGCTTGCGAAAGCTTAGGCCAAGGTGGGATTATTCTCCGGTCGCGTAACGACTGGCCTCTGGGCGCACGACATCACACGTCCGAGCACTAAGCCGGGGCGCAAGGTGGGCGCAAGGTGCGCGCTACCTGAGGCACGGTCCGCGAAATCCAGGCCGAAAGCCATTTGATTTCCATGCCCGCCATCGGACGTTACGCGGCCGTGCGCGACGCGCGGCGTACGGGCAGCCAGAGGAGCCAGAAGGCGGCGAGAGCGAACAGTTCCCCGATGGCGATGTATACGGGCCACGGGCCGAAATAATCGAGCAACGACGCGCTGGCCGGCTTCCGGCAGAGGTACATGTAGTTGGTTTTGAATCGCGCGTCAAACGCAGCGACCACGCCGGCGAAGCCGTTCAGGATGAGAAAGGCTCGCCATACGCAGCCGGGCCGGGGTCTCGCCAGGCGCCCCCAGAGGAGCGTCAACAGCGTGACCACCACGAAGCCGTGCGCCAGAAAGAAGTAGACCGTGGGATAGGACGGGAACGGTGCCCAGAGATCCGGGGTGAGCAGCGCCATCGTGCTGCCGCCCAGACCCGCGAAATAGGCAACTTCATAGGCCCAGGGTTTGAGGGTCAGGGCGGCCGCCACGGTCAGCCATAGGGCCAGGTCGCAGAGTTGCAACGGCAGACCTTCGGGAAAGCGCCAGCCTTCATAGCGGAGCTTGTACGCGTACCAGATGAGTTCGTTTCCGGCCAGGAATCCTCCCAGCGCCAGCCGAACCCACCGCGCGCCGGCCGGGCCGCGGCACGCCGCACCCGAAAGGACCGCCGCGGTTCCCGGGATGGCAGCCAGAATCAGCAGGTGCGCGGGGCCGAAAAGATGAAAACCCATCAAGGCTGCGCCGAGAACTCGGCGATGGCCGGCTGAACCAATGCTTCGAAGTCTTTATAAGCCATCCGGATCAGCTCGTTGTGGGAGCCGGCATTGAAGGCAATCTCGGTATCCTTGCTCAGGCTGGCGCAGGCGAAAACAGAGATTCCATACAGGTTCCCAAAAGGCGGCATGGCGCCGGTTTCGCAGTCCGGGAAGAGACTTTTGAATTCCGCTTCCGCGGCCAACTCCACGGAGGCGGCTCCGGCGGCTTTCTTCAACAGATCTATGCTGATCTTGAACGATGCCGGCAGCACCGCCATCGCCATTTTTCCGTCCACTTTCACCATCACCGTCTTGGCCAGTTCCTTCCCCCGGATGTGGGCAAGCGCCGCGATCTCCTGGGCGGTGTAGGCTGCCGAATGGCGAATGGTCACGTACTTGACCTGGTGAGCGTCGAGGAACTCCTTGAGTTTCGTGGCAGGCATGGCCGTCAGATCCTCCCTTTCCTTATACCGCTCTCCGGCGCACTCGAAAAGGCGAAAAGAAGACCTGCTTTCCCGCGCAATGCGGAGTATGCTATGCGGAGGAGCAAATCCGCATGCCCAAGCCAGACCGCCGCCGAATTTTGCAGTACCTGGCAACGTTAGGAGCAGGCGCTGCCGGGCCCGCCTGCGAGGCGGCCGCGGCCGCTCCCGCCAGCGCCGTCGGGATGCGCATCAGCCGCTATGAGATCATCCACACGCAGGTCCCCTGGCACGAGCGCGTCCGGGAGATGGCCATCCTCAACTGGCGCCGCGAGAACATGGACGTGCCGCACTCTCCCCACACCATCGTCAAGCTCTATACGGACGAAGGGCTGATGGGTATTGGCGAGGGCGGCAACGAGGCCGTGTTGCGCCGCATGGTGGGTCACTCTCCCTGGGAGTACTTTTTCAACGACGGCATCGGCGGCGCGCAGACGGCCATCTACGATCTGCTCGGGAAGGCTACCGGGCTTCCGGTTTGCCGGCTGATTTCGCCCAATCCGAAAAAGCGCATCATCCAGGCCTACTGGAGCCTCAGCTACCCGCCGGATATGATCGCGCGGGAGGCTAAGCGCGGCGCGGACCTGGGATACCGCGTGCACAAGGTGAAGATCCGGCCGTGGGAGGATCCGGTGGCGCAGGCCCACGCCATCTTCTCGGTGGTGCCCAGCGACTACCGCGTGTGGGGAGACGCCAACCATTTCTGGGGATCCGTGGCGCGCACGCTGCACTTCGCGACCAAGCTGGCCGAGATTCCCGGATACTTCGGCCTCGAGTCGCCCCTGCGCAGCACCGAGGAGTACCGGCAACTCCGAGGCAAGGTGCCGTTGCGGCTGGCGGAGCACTGGGGGCTGGTGAACCCCATGCTGGTGGCGCGGGAAGGCCTGCTCGACGCCAACATCAGCGCCAGCCCCACGCTCGGGCGGACGATCTGCGGCCAAAATGCTTTCGCCCAGATGTACAACGTGCCGCTCTGGGACGAGAGCAGTTGCTGGTCGGGCATCGGCCTGGCCGTGCAGGCGCACCAGGCGGCGGCCTACCCCGGGATTGAATACACCATTAACGCGGCGGTGACGGCCGAGGATGACCTGGTGAAAGAGCCGTTCCCCATGAAGGACGGTTTCTACGACATCCCGCAGAAACCCGGCCTGGGCGTAACGCTGGACGACGATGCGGTTGAAAAATACCGGGTGCGTTGAAGGAGGAGATATGAGGAAAACGGCAACTCGCCGCGACTGGATCGCCCGCTCGGCCGCCGCCGGACTGGGCCTGGGCCTCGCGCAGCCGGGTGTCGCTCCGGCCGCCGCGAACCGCGCGCTGAAAATCACGCGCACGGAAGCCTTCGGACTGCGCATCCCGTTCGCCGCGCGCGTGCGCGAAAACATGCTGGAGAATTACCAGCGCGAGAACATCGACCGGCCCGCGTATCTTCCCTGGATCGTCCGGATCACTACGGATGCCGGCCTGGTGGGGCTGGGAGAGTCCTCGCAGGATCCGCGCCCGCACCTGGCACGGATGGAGGGCCGCTCCGCCTGGGAGTTTCTCAACGATGGCGGGGTCGGTCCGGGCATCATGATCGCCATCTACGACCTGGTGGCGCAGGCGGGCGGCGTGCCGATTTGCCGGCTGTTTTCCGCGGAGCCGCGCGAGATGGTCCAGCACACCTGGTGGAGCCACTGCCTGCGACCCGCGCTGATGAAGGAGGAAGCCAGGCGCGGGGTCGAACTGGGCTACTCCGTGCACAAGATCAAGACGCGGCCCTACGAAGACCCCGTGGAACAGTTGGCGGCCATCACCGAGGTGGTGCCGCACGACTACCAGATCTACATGGATGCCAACGGCTCGTTCGAGTCCACCGGGAAGACGCTGGCGGTGGCGGAGGCGCTGCGCCGCTTCCACCAGGTCAAGGGCTTCGAGCAGCCGATTGCTCACGAGGACATCGTGGGTTACCGGGAGATCCGCAAGCACCTGCCGATTCGCCTGGCGGTGCATTACGAGGCGGTGGATACCCGCAGCTTTATGACCGAGTCGCTGTGCGACGCCTTCGTGGTCGAGGACTGGAAGTGGGGGCCGGCTCTTACCGAGAAGTCGGAACTGTGCAAACTCACCGGCCAGAAGCTGTGGGTCGAAAACGGCCTGTTCAGCGGCATCTCGCAGGTCTTCCAGGCGCACCAGTGCGCCGCCTTGCCCAACGTGGAGTTCATCATCAGCCTAACGCACGTGGCCGAAGATGACATCGTGGTGGAACCCTTCCGGGTGGAGAAGGGGGGCTACTACAAAATCCCCCAAAAGCCGGGGCTCGGAGTCACGCTGGACGAAGCGGCCTTACAGAAATATCGCGTCGCCTGAATTTCGCCGTAATATCACCGCCAGGCGGGCCAAGGCCAATAACGGATAATCGAGTTAGAATACCTGTTGTCAGGAGGTTGGCCGTGCCCGTACTGAGCACTCGATACAATCTGCTGGAACAAGCAGCCTTAGAAGCGCTCCGCTCGGCGGAACCGGATCGGTTTCAGTACCGGCCCGAAGGCGGCGCGCATTTGAACTTGAGAGGCTTGCCGCTCGAACCGCTGGCGGGAATCGACGAGGAAAAGATCGCGGCGCTGTGCCGGATCGTGCGCGGCCTGGCGTTTGCGGCCGTGGATGGCGCGCAATCCGGGCACCCCGGCGGATCTTCGTCCAAGGCGGAAATAGTGCTCACGCTGCTGGCCAGCGGCGTGCTGGCATTCGATGCGCTGCACCCCAAGCTTCCGGGCAGAGACCGAGTGGTGTGGTCCGCGGGGCACTGCACGCCGCTGTTCCACGCGCTGCTCGCCCTGGTGTTCGAGACGCTGCGGCGGAAAGGCATTTCGCTCGACAGCGCGGCCGCGAGCGCCGCCGTGTATCCGGAGGAACTGGCGCGGTTTCGTAGATTCGGCGGTCCCAGCGGGCACGTGGAATCCTCCTATGCGCTGGCGGACACCTCGACGGGTTCTTCCGGCCATGGCTTCTCGGCGGCGCTCGGGTTTGCCGCGCTGCACCAGTCCTGCGGGCTCGATACCAAGGTGTTCGTCATCGCCGGGGATGCCGAGACCGAGGAAGGCATGAGCTATGAGGCTCGCAACCTGGCCGCCAATCTAGGGATGCACAACCTGCTGGTCACGCTGGATTACAACGGCTTCGGCATTGACGGTCCCATCTCCGACGTGCTGCCCTCGCCGTATCTCCGCCACTGGTTCGCCGCCGGCTGGAACCTTATCGAGGCCGAGGGACACGACATCCGCGAACTGGCGTACGCCTACCGCCTGGCGGCGACGGCTTTCGCGGGCAGGCTGCCCACGGTGGTCATCTGCCATACCACGAAAGGCAAGCACTACGGGAGGCTGGAGGGCACGGCGGATTCGCACGGAACGCCTCTTTCGCACCAGGAATATGTGGCGGCCATGCGCGAGCTTGGTTTTGACATCCCGGGCAGGGAAGGCGATGCCGGCGCCGATATCCGTACCGTGACCGACGCCTTGGGCGAAGCCGAGAGCGATTACCTGCTGGCCCGCTTGCAGTGCGCCGCCGCGCGGATCGCACCGGAGCCGGAGCTTGTGGGCCACATGCAGAGCGCACTGGCCGGACGGGCGCTGGCCGATTACACGGCGCTGCAACGCCCCGACCAACTGCCCGCCGAGCTGCTCTTCCGCGAGGGGGATCTGGTTCCGACCCGGAAAGCCACGGAAGCCTGGTTCACCTGGGCCATGAAACGCACGGCGTTCTTCTATCTCGGCGCGGGCGACCTCATGAAATCGATCCTCACCGGGAAAGCGGAGAACGTCTATGGCGTGATGAGCCGGGACAACCCGCTGGGGCGAGGCTTCCGTTTCGGGATCGCGGAGCAGAACATGGCCATGATGTCCTGCGCCATGGCGCAGGACGTGCTGCCCGGCGGATTCCGGCCCATGACCGCATTCGCCACTTATGGCGTGTTCACCCCGATGATGGCCAACGCGGTGCGCATGACTTTGATCAACACCGACGTCCATCCGCAGGCCAGCGCCTTCTTCATCATGCTGGCGGCCCACGACGGGCCGGAGACCGGGGAAGACGGGCCTACACACCACGGTTTGTTCTGGATGTCGCTGTTCACCGCCTACCCGGGTATCCATGTTTATAAACCGCTGGATGCCAACGAGGCAGTCGAAATGTTGTTCCACGCGGCCAATCGCGGCGTGCCGGTGGTCTTCTCGGTGGTCCGCCCGCCCACTCCGGTGCTGCGGCGCGAAGGCGGAGTCCCTCCGGCCGGCGCGGCGATTCAGGGCGCATACGTCTTCAAGCCCTTCCGCGGGAATGGCAGGCAGAAACTGGTCCTGGCTATCAGCGGGGGCCAGGTGATGGCCAATGTTCTCGAAATCGTTCCCGACCTGGAACGTATTGCCGATGTGAAGCTGGTGGCCGTCACCTC
Organism: Solibacteraceae bacterium; assembly: GCA_021324015.1. Classification (GTDB taxonomy): domain Bacteria; phylum Acidobacteriota; class Terriglobia; order Bryobacterales; family Bryobacteraceae; genus JAJPJX01. The sequence continues at coordinate 27,454 of JAJPJX010000079.1, forward strand.
GCCGCAGCTTTACGAGGAGTTGCGGCAGCACGATCCCCGGAAGGCCAACGAGATTCTCTCCGACGAGGAACGGCAGTACGTGGTCACCCTGCATAACGGCTGGCGGGGGTTCCTCTACCCGTTCCTCCTGCCCGCCGATTATCCGCGGCGCGCTTTCGGCATCGACCGCTTCTCCCGCTCCGGCAAGCCGCCCGAAATCTATGCGCGCGCCGGCTTCGATCCCGGCGGTTTGCGGGAACGTCTCCTGGCCTACCTGAGGTAGGTGGATCTGCTATCATCCTGAGCGGCGCACTCCGCAAAGGGTTGGCATGGCATCCACATTCGCACTCATCCACACAGGCTCCCTCCTGATCCCTGTTTTCGCCCAACTGGCGAAAGAGAACCTGCCCGGCATCGACGTGTTTCACATGCTGGACGAATCCCTGATCCGCAATACGATCGCGGCAGGAGAGCTGACCAAAACGACGGTGCGGCGGCTCGTGGGGATGATCGCGTCGGCGCGCGAGGCCGGTGCGGACGCGGTGATGGTCACCTGCTCTTCCATCGGGGAAGGCACGGCGGAGGCCCGGCGGCTGTTCGATTTCCCAATCCTGCGCGTGGATGAACCGCTGGCGGAGGCCGCCGTCGGGATGGGAAAACGCATCGGGGTGGCGGCGACCCTGCGAACCACGCTCGAGCCCACCATCAGACTGCTGCGCGATACCGCCGAGCGGGCCGGCAAAAAGGTGGAGATCGTGCCGAAGTTGAGCGAGGGGGCCTTCGAATGCCTGCTTGCCGGCGACCCGCAGCGGCACGATCGCATGCTGGCCGGCTCGCTGGCGGAACTTCGGAAGGAAGTGGACGTGATCGTGCTGGCGCAGGCCTCCATGGCGCGCATTGCGGCACAGTTCAGTGGCTCCGAAGGTCCGCCCATGCTCTCCAGCCCGGAACTCGCCATCCGGCGGGCGCGCGAGGTGTTGGTTTCTCAGACCGCTGCGGCGCGATAAAAGAGGCCCGATTGCGGCAGCAGCGGCCCATTCTCCTTCTACTCCTCGCGCTGGCGATCCTGACGTTTCTGGATCGCATCGCCATCGCCGTGGCGGGGCCGCGCATCCAGCAGGAGCTCGGCATCTCGCCGGAGCGGTGGGGTTGGGTGCTGGGCGCTTTCGTGCTGGCATACGGCATCTTCGAGATCCCCACGGGCGCGATGGGGGACCGCGTAGGACAGCGGCGTGTGCTCACGCGCATTGTCGTCTGGTGGTCCGCGTTCACCGGTCTCACCGGGGCGGCCACCGGCTTCCCCAGCCTGCTGATCACGCGCTTTCTGTTCGGCGTGGGAGAGGCCGGCGCCTATCCGAACATTTCCGGCGTGATCGCGCGCTGGTTTGCAGTCCACGAACGGGCGCGCACGCAGGGCTTCATCTGGGCGGCCAGCCGGCTGGGAGGCGCGCTCTCCCCGCTGCTGGTTGTGCCGCTGCAAGCGGCGCTGGGATGGCGGCTGACGTTCGCTCTGCTGGGCACGATGGGTGTCTTGTGGGTCCTGTGCTGGAGACGTTGGTATCGCGACCTCCCCGCGGGCGGCGAGCCGCACGCCAATACGCACACCGGGGTCCCCTGGGGTGAACTGCTCCGGCAGAGGCAGTTGTGGCTCATTTTCATCATGTACTGGTGCTATTCCTGGGGCTCGTGGTTCTACTTTGGCTGGTTCCCGACATACCTGGTCAAGGCGGCGGGCTTCAGCGAGGCCCAGATGGGCATCTTTTCGGCTCTGCCGTTTCTGCTCGGCGCCACGGGCAATGTCGTGGGAGGCCTCCTCAGCGACCGGCTGTCGATGCGGTTCGGTTTGAAGGCGGGGCGCCGCCTGGTGGGTTGCACCAGCCTGGCTGCGTCCGCGCTGCTGATGGTGGCCATGTCGCTCACACGCAACAAGTCGGCCATCGTCGTGCTTTCGTCATTGGGTTTCGGCATCGCGGACCTGATGCTGCCGGCCGCGTGGGCCCTGTGCCTCGACGTCGGACACCGCTACGCCGGCGTGGTTACGGGAACGATGAATACGGCCGGCCAGTTCGGCGGATTCGTGTGCTCGGTGCTGTTCGGCTACATCGTCGCCGCCACCGGCAGCTACCAGGCGCCTCTGTGGCTGATCGCGGCCATGGTGATGCTCAGCGCGTTTCTGTTCACGCGCATCGATCCCACCCGGCCGCTCGTGGCCGAGCCCGTTACGCTGGCGGCTTCGTGATGTTGCGGATGCTCTGCATCATGGCCTCGCGGTCGAAGACTTTCTTCCAGTCCGGCCGGAACAGGTCATGCTTGGCCTCTTCGATGGCCTTGAGGGCCCCATCGGAGAAGGTGGCCCCTTCGAAGAGCTGGAACACAATTCCCAATTCCACCTTGAGGTGACCCAGCAGGAAATCGCGCGCCGCGGCTTCCGGAACCCCGCGCTTTACGGCCTCATCCATGGCCTCGCGCACGATCGTCAGGCAGGTGCCGAGCACGGTCTCCGAAAGCACGGGTTCGAGGATAGCCATGTGTTCGGCGCTGCAACGATGCGCGTTTAAGACCGGAGCGTAAATGGCGCGCGCCACGGCTTCGCCCAGGGCGTATTTTTCTTCCGGCCCCTGCATGAGACAGCAGACGATGTTCTGCCGCGCGCGGACCCCACCGAAAAAGTCGAGTTGGGCCTCGGGCTCCGTCTCGCCGCCGAATACGGAGGGATGGCACGGGTGGGTCACGAAATAGACCAGGTCTTCGCGCCGCGGAAGTTCGCCCGCGAGCGGGGCGGCGATATCCAGCGCCACCAGCATCGTGCCGGAGCGCAAATGCGGATCGAGGCGCTTCACGACCTGGCCTATGCGGTTGTCCGGCAGCGCCAGGATGACCACATCGCTGTACGGCAGCGCTTCTTCGGCGGTCACCGGCGAGATGCCGCGCTGGCGCAGGGCCGCGATCCCCCGCCCGCCGGTTTCCACGTGCCGGACCGCAAATTCGGTCTTGCGCAGGTTGTCCGTAATCCGGCAGCCCATTTTGCCGCCAGCTCCCATGAGAGTAATCGTCGTCATCGTTTTCCTCGTAGCACCCGATCGAAAAAGTCTTCCGCGCCCACCTGGCCGCCTTTCAGCACCAGTTCCAGCCCGTCCATGGCCGCATCCGCGCTGTGCGCGCGGCACAGGGGCGCACCCGGCGCCAGTTGCGCCGCGAAAGTCAGCGCCTGAATCCCAAGCTGCCGCACGGCATGGCTGGAGGTGTCGCCGCCGGCCACCGCCGCCCGCCGCACTCCCGAGCGCCGCAGCATGTCGCGCAGGAGGATCCCGGCGCACCGCCCGAGATCGGGGCCGCGCAGCGATCCGGCGCAATCCCGCGGGCCGAGCGCGGTGTACATAACCACACTGCGCCCGGCGCTCAAAGCCGCGAGGGCGCTGCGCAGCACCTGTTCGGTATCCTCGGGCGTGATCCGGATGGCGTGGAAGCCGTCCGCCATCGCGTGGCGGATCTGCCCTTCCGTGGCCGGCGAGCAACTGCCGGAGATCGCTACCAGGCGATCCACGGGCTGCAACTCGCCTGGGGTGGGTTCCGGCGGAATGAGCCCCGCCGAACGCCAGTAGCGGATCAGCGCGTGCGTCAGACCGGAGCTTCCGACGGCAAACGTTTGCGGCGCCGGAGGGCGTGTCCACAACAGGCGTCCCGCCGCCAGCAGCGACCTCTCGTCCAGGCCGTCGAAGAGCACCGCGCCGGGTTTCCGCGCCGCGATTTCTTCCAGGCGCGCCTCCGCATCGTCCGCGTGCAACGCCAGGATATCGAGCGATGCAATGGCGCGCTCCGTCTGCCGCGCCAGGTGCAGGCGCAGGTCGCTCTCATCCATGGGGGTGACGGGATGTTGCCGCATCGTGGGGTGCCGGTCGATGCGGTGAATCGCGCCATCGCCTGCCGCGAACAGGTTCCCGAACAACACATACCGTTTCAGGTGCGGCGCGGCCACCACGATGGGCACGTAGGAATTGCCAAAGATCTCCTGCCCGATCTCGAGAGCACGCCCAATGCTGCCGTGCCGGGGCGAACTGTCGAAGGTGGAGCACACCTTGTACTGGCAGAGGGGCGCGCCCAGCTTCCGCAGCGTGCGAAATACCGGCGGCAGGTGTTCGGACATCCACTCGGGTCCGCGGCTGCGGCTTTCTCCGGCGATCCCCACGGCACGGCAATCGGCGAAGCGCGCGAGCAGGCCGTCATCCGGCGGATCGACGAACAGCACGCTGGGTACGGCATTGGCGGCCAGGGCCTCCAGAGCGTCGGTCGAGCCAGTGAAGTCGTCGCCGTAATAACAGAACAGCCGGCTGCTCATTGGGCAAACTTCTCGAGCGCCTGGCGCAGCTCCGCATGATCTTGCGCATAGCCCGATAGAGAAATGCCGGCCACCGCGGCCTCCCATGCCTGTTGCAGGCTGCGAACCCCCGCCGCGACGCCGCCCGGATGCGCCAGGATGCCCCCGCCGGCGGCGAAAATCAGGTCTGTCGTGCCGAGGGCGCGATAGGTGTCGGGCGCCTGCCGCGCGGACTGGCCCGAGGAGAACACCGGCATGATCTGGCAGCCCCGCCCGGGGACCCGGAACATCGGCGTGAGGCATTCCCGCGCCGACGCAATCACGGAATCGTCGCTCTCGCAGAACTTGTTGCGCAGGCCGTTGACGTGCATGTGATCCACGCCGGCCAGCCGCCAGAACTTCTGGTAGGCGATATAGCTCATCCCGATGGCCGGCGAGCGCCCATAGATGCCCCACCCGTTGCGGTGGCCGTGGATGGCCAACCGGCAGTGCTTGCGCAACTCCACCAGGGCGGGTAAGCCGATGCTATTCATGCTCACCATCACGCAAGTGCCGCCGGCGGCTGCCACGGCGTCGTGGCGGCGAAGCATCTCGTCAATTTCGCCGGTGATGTTGCACGCGTACATCACCTGGCGGCCCGTGGCATCCGCGCGGCGACGGATCACGCGCATGGCGGCCGCCAGCCTCTGCTCGAAGGGGCAATGCGGACCATCCGCCTGAAGTTCGTCGTCCTTGATGAAATCGATGCCGCCCTCGGCGAGAGTTTCCACGACCTTTGCGGTCGCTTCCGGCGACAGCCCGACGCTGGGTTTGATGATCGTGCCGATGATGGGACGCTGGTACACGCCGCAAAGCTGCCGCGTGCCGGCGACGCCGAACTGCGGACCCTGATATTTTTCCAGGAAGGCGTCGGGAAGCTGCACGTCCAGCAGCCGGAGCCCGGAAAACGGCTTCAGCTCGAATAAATTCCCGGCTACGGTGGCGAGCAGGTTCGGCAGGGATACACCCATGTTGGCCAGAGGCCAGGACAAGCTCACTTCCGCCCGGCGGTACACGGGGCTTCCGGCCAATCCCTTCGGAACGCCGGCGCCGGGCAGGGAAGGGGAGGCCACTGCGTCGCGCTCGCAGATGCTCTCCACGCGCGCCGCGTGCCGTTCCCGCAGTTCGTCGGTCTCCCCAGGCACCCGCACGAAGGTGCCGGTGGATTGTTCTCCGGCCATGATTTCGGCTGCCTGTTCGAGGGGGAAGGCTGTTTCGATCCAGTAACGCGCGTAGATGCGCTCGCTCATATTTCTGGGGTTCCGGGGAAAAGCATAACATCGGCGGGGGCCGCCGCCAAAGTGCTCATCAATCGCGGGCCGGGGAATTCGATAATGTGGAGAATCATGCAGGCACTTTCCAGACGAGGGTTTCTCACGGGGGTGGCGGCGGGAGCGGGTTCGGTTTTGGGGGGCGCATCCACGGCCGACACCAGTGTGCGCGAAAAGCTTCACGAGTTCGACTACTCCGACGTCAAGCTCACCGGCGGTCCGTTGAAGCGCCAGTTCGATCTGGTCCACGCCCATTTTCTCGGGCTGGATAACGACCGGCTGCTAAAAGTGTACCGGCAGCGCGCTGGACTGCCGGCGCCCGGCGAAGACGTGGGTGGCTGGTACGACGCAGATGGTTTTGTGCCCGGCCATACAATCGGCCAATACATCTCCGGCCTCTCCCGATTTGCCCGAGCCACGGGCGACCCGGCAGCCTACGCCAAAGTCAATGCGCTGGTGGAAGGATACGCGGCCACACTCGGCCCGCGAGACTACCCCTTCGCGAGCGCAAAGGCCGCCACTACGTGGCCGTGCTACATCCTCGACAAGTACGAGATCGGCATGTTGGACGCCTGGCGCCTGGCAGGGGTGGCGCAGGCAAAAGATGTGCTTGTGCGCGTGATTCGCGGCGCCATCCCATACATCCCCGACCACACCTACGACCGCGGCCCGAACAGTCCCAAACAGGCGCCTTACGACGAGCCCTACATCCTCCCGGAGAACCTGTTTCACGCCTTTGAAGCCACCGGCGAGAAGGAGTTCTTCGAGATGGGCAAGCTGTATCTCCTCGACCGGGAGTTTTTCGATCCGCTGGCGGAGAACAAAAATATCCTGCCCGGAAAGCACGCCTACAGCCACCTGATCGCGCTCAGCTCCGGAGCCAAGGCCTGGCAGATGCTGGGTGATATCAAGTACCTGAACGCCATTCGCAATGCCTGGGAGATGCTGGCGCGCACGCAGCAATACGCCTCCGGAGGGTCAGGCCCCCGGGAGGCGTACGTCACGCCGGGTGAAGGCAAACTCGGAGAGAGCATCACCTCCGTCCACGAGCACTTCGAAACACCCTGCGGCGCCTATGCGCACTTCAAACTGGCGCGCTATCTGATCCGCTTCACCGCGGACGCCCGCTATGGCGACGGACTGGAACGGCTGGTCTACAACACCATGCTGGCCTGCAAGGATCCGGGCGGCGACGGACAGTATTTCTACTACTCGGACTATCATCCGCAGACGCGGAAGGGCTACTATCACCGGAAGTGGCCGTGCTGCTCCGGCACTTACGTGCAGGGAGTCGCCGACTACCTGCTGAACCTCTACTTCCATGGCGCAGACGGGATCTATGTGAACCTGTTTGCGCCGTCCGAAGTGCGCTGGTCCGCCGGCGGCGTGCCGGTGAAACTGGTTCAGAGCACGGCCTATCCGCTCGAGGAGGAAGTGGAGATCCGCGTGGAACCGGAAAAGCCCGCTACCTTTGCGGTGAACCTGCGGATCCCAGGATGGCTGGCCGGGGCGCCGCGAGTGGCGGTAAACGGCAAGTCTTTTGATGGGCCGCTCCGCAACCAGACATTCGCCGCCATCAAGCGGCGCTGGAAGAGCGGCGACACCATCCGCCTGCGGCTGCCGCTGGCTTTCCGGACCGAGGCCATTGACGACCGGTATCCCTGGATGGTCGCGGTGATGCGTGGTCCGCTCATGCTGGTGGCGCTCGATCCCTCCGCCGATCTGCATGCCACGCCGCTGACGCTGCCCGGCGGCCTGACCCGCGCGGGCGCGTCCGGAGATGTCTTCGAATACCTGGAGGGCGGCCGAAGAGTGTCCTTCAAGCCCTTCCATGCGGTTCGGGACGAGACTTACAACACCTACTTCACAAAGCTCGGTTAAGACGGCGGTGATATGATCTCTGCAACTATGCCCCTGATTCGTTTACGGCACATTGCGGCCCTGAGCCTGTTCGTTCTTACGCTGTTTGGCGCGGACGGCGGCAAGACGCACCACCTGCTCTACGTGGCCAGCCCCGGCATTCGGAACTACACCGAATGGGGCGGCGTGGGCGTTCTGGTGTTCGACATCGACCACGGCTATAAGCTCGTGAAGCGTTTTCCCACCTGGCAATACCAGCCCGGGCAGAAGGTGGAAAACGTGAAGGGGTTTGCAGCCAGCGCGGCAACCGGAAAGATGTACGTCAGCAATATCAACCGGATGATGGCGCTGGACATCGTGACCGGCAGGAAGCTGTGGGAGAAAACCTACGAAGGCGGATGCGATCGCATGGCGCTCTCGCCGGACGGCAAGACCATGTACCTGCCGCAGTTGGAGGGGCCTGCCTGGCACGTGGTGAATGCCGAGACAGGGGACGTGATCGCCACGGTGGAGACCCGCTCCGGGTCGCATAACACCATCTGGGCTCCGGATGGTTCGCGGGTGTACCTGGCCGGCCTGAAGTCGCCCATCCTGCGGATTGCGGACCCGAAAACCAACACCATAGCCGGCACGGTGGGGCCGTTCGCGGCGGGCATCCGGCCGTTCACCGTCAACGGCAGCGACACGCTGGTGTTCGTGAACGTGAACGAATTGCTGGGATTCGAAGTAGGCGATGTGCGGACCGGCAAGAAGCTTTACCGGGTGGAAGTGCAGGGCTTCAAGTACGGGCCCGTGGCGCGGCATGGCTGCCCCAGTCACGGCATCGCGATGACCCCGGATGAAAAGGAAATCTGGGTGGTGGATGGTCCGAATAACGCGGTGCATGTCTTTGACGCCACCGTGATGCCTCCCCGGCAGGGTCAGACGATCCAGCTCAAGGAATTTCCCGGATGGATCAGTTTCAGCATGGACGGAAAGTACGCGTACGTTTCGACCGGCGACATCATCGACGCGGCTACTAAGAGGATCGTGGCCACTCTCAAGGATGAAACCGGGCACCTGGTGCAGAGCGAAAAGCTGCTGGACCTGGAGATCGCGGGCGGCCGGGTGGTGCGCGCCGGCAACCAGTTCGGCGTGGGACTGAAGGTCCAGTGATCTGGGCGGCGATGCTATTGCTCGCGGCCGCGGGCGAGTCTCCGGATTTTTTCCGGGAGCGCGTTGAGCCGATCCTCCGCAAGAACTGCCTGAGCTGCCACAATCACGAATTGGATGATGGCGATATCTCGTTTGAAGACCGCGAGACGCTGCTGAGAGACCGGCCCAAAGGCGGTCCCGCGGTCGTGCCGGGGGCTCCGGAAAAAAGCGCCCTGGTGCGCGCCATTCGCCATGACGGCGACGTGCAGATGCCGCCCGGCAAGAAACTTTCGCAGGACGACATCGACACGCTGATCGAATGGATCAAGCGGGGAGCGCCGTGGTCGCGGCAAGAAGAAGGCCGGAAATGATCACGGCGGACTCCGGCGCGTCGCTTCCGGAGTTGGAGCCCCTGCTCACCCGCCTGCGCGCCTTCTGGTTTCCGGGCGGGGAAGAAGCGGCGCGCTCGGTGCAAGCCGTAAAGAACAAGCAACGCGGCGAGATGCGCCAGGCCCCCGGGTCGCCCTGGATTCCCTTCACCGCGGAGGAGCGGATCGAGACGCGGCGCAGCGCCTTTTGCTGGGAAGCCCGGTATCGCGGCGGCAAACTCGGATGGATCTCGGTGACAGATGCGTATGCAGAGGGCCATGGCCGCCTGGCCCTCAAGTTGGGGGGCGTGATCCCGGTGAAGAAATTCCTGGGACCCGACTTTGACAGAGGAGAACTGCAACGCTACCTCGCGGGCCTCGCTCTGTGCCCGCCCATCGTGCTGAATCATGGCTCTCTCGCCTGGGCCGCGCCCGCCCCGCTCACCTTGCGGGTGCGGGACCGGCAGGACCCTACTGGCGCGACGGTCGATCTCGAAGTGAGCACGGAAGGCTGTCCAGCCGGCGCCCGGGCGGAGCGGCCGCGCATGGTGGGCAACCAGACGATCCTCACACCCTGGTCCGCAATCTGCGGAGAGTTTCGGGAATACGAGGGCATCCGCTTCGCGACCCGCCTGGAAGTCACCTGGCACTTGCCCGAAGGCCCGTTTGTGTACTTCCGGGAGGAAGTCACCGAGTTCACCATCTTGCGATAATCCACGACGACGTCTGCACAAATCGGTAAAATAGGTCTGTATCTCTGATCGGTAAGGGGGAAGGCGATGAGTGCAGTTCCTCAGTCGAAGTCGCGGAGGCGTTTTCTTCAGTCTGCGGCTGGAGTCGGTGTGGCGGCCACGGCGCTGGCCGGGCCAGCGGAACAGCCGGAGCAACCGGCCTTGCCGAAAGTCCGGTTCGGCAAGCACGAAATCACGCGCCTGATCATCGGCTCGAACCCGTTTTACGGGTATTCGCATTTCAACCGCGTCCTGGATCAGCTCATGCGGGAGTGGTATACGCTGACCCGGAAAATGGAAGTGCTGCACGCCTGCGAGCGGCACGGTATCAACACCTGGCAGCTTCATTACAACGATCAGCCCATGGCGGATTTCCAGCGGTTCCGTGCCGAGGGCGGCCGGATGCAACTCGTGCTGTTGGCGGATTTCGACCTCATGAAGGACCCGAAACTGCTTCCCGAGGTGGCCAAATTCGGGCCCCTGGGCATTGCGCACCACGGCGGCCGGACCGACGAGCGCTTCCGGAACGGCGAGAAGCAGAAAGTCAAGGATTTTTTGAAATGCGTCCGGGACACTGGCGTCATGGTCGGGGTGTCCACCCACAACCCCGCGGTCATCGACACGGTGGAGAGCGAAGGCTGGGATGTGGATTACTACCAGGCCTGCCTTTACCGCGTGTCCCGGACCCCCGCCGAAGCCCGGGCCGAGTTCGGAGAAGCGCCGCTGGGCGAAACCTACATGGAGAAGGACCCCGAGCGGATGTGCAAGATGATCCGCCAGACCTCGAAACCCTGTCTGGCATTCAAGCTTTTCGGCGCCGGCCGCTCCATCAATACGCCCGAGCAGGTGGAGAGCGCCTTCCGCTTCGCCTTCGCCGGCATCAAGCCATCCGACGCGGTCATTGTGGGCATGTATCCCCGCTTCCGGAATGAGGTGGCCGAAAACACGGCCCTGGTCCGGCGCATTTTGGCGGGCGCGCCTGCCTGAGGGGCCAATTCGGACTTACAATAGACGCGTAAGAGAATCAGAGGAGGTTATCGTGGGATACGACTGCACCAGACGTCATTTCTTCATGGGGCCGCTGCTCGCCGGCGCGGTTCCTCTGGCCGGGTTCGGGAGCGTGGGGTCGCTGCGGGCGTTGGGCTACAAATCGCCCAATGAGAAGCTGAACATCGCCTCCATCGGCGCCGGGGGAAAAGCTGCCAGCGATATCAAGGGGTGCTCCTCGGAGAACATCGTGGCCCTATGCGATGTGGACGACAAGCAGGCCGCACGCACCTTCCAGGAATACGAGAAGGTTCCCAAGTACAAAGACTTCCGCAAGATGCTCGATGAGCAGGGCAAATCCGTCGACGCAGTGATCGTGACCGTGCCGGACTTCATGCACGCCACGGCAGCCATGTGGTGCATGGAGCGGGGCAAGCATGTATACGTGCAGAAGCCGCTCACCCGCACGGTGTGGGAGGCGCGCCAGCTCATGGAAGCCGCCAACAAGTACAAGGTGGCCACGCAGATGGGCAACCAGGGGTACTCCAACGAAGGCACCCGCCAGGCGGCGGAGATGGTCTGGGCGGGCGAAATCGGCAACGTCACCGAAGTGCATGCCTGGACCGACCGCCCCATCTGGCCGCAAGGCCTGACCGAGATTCCGCCCCCGGACGCCGTGCCGTCTACGCTGGACTGGGACCTATGGCTGGGGGTGGCCGAAAAGCGGCCTTATACCTCCGGCGGTCCCGGGTACCCCACCAAGTGGGGGAACTTCTACCAGCCCTTCAATTGGCGCGGTTTTTACGACTTCGGCTGCGGCGCCCTGGGCGACATGGCCTGCCACATCCTGGGGGCCGCCAACCTGGCACTACAACTCGGCTCGCCCGCCGGCGTGGAGTGTACCCACAAGGAAAGCGCCAGCGCGTTCATGTTTCCCAAGAAGTCCATCATCCGCTACGATTTCCCGGCTCGCGGCAACATGCCCCCGGTGAAGCTGTTCTGGTATGACGGGCTGACGGAGACCCCCAAGATCCCGGGGGTTCCGGACGGGGAATTGCTGGGCGACCTGCCGTACGTGCGCCACGCGGGGGGCGGGGCCGCGGCGGCACGGCCGCACCGGCCCAACGGTTTCGTGGGCCGGGTTTTCGACTGGGAGACCTTTGAGCAGACCCGCGGCAATCCGGAAGCGCGCGTGCCATCGCCGGACGGCAGCGTGTTCATCGGCGACAAGGGCATCCTCACCACGGGCACCTATGGCGAAGAGACGCGCCTGATCCCGGTCGAGAAAATGCGGGACTACCAATTTCCGGCGCCGCTGCTCACCCGCTCGCCCGGCCACTATCGCGACTGGATTCGGGCCTGCAAGGGAGGCGACCCGGCGTGTTCCAATTTCAACGTGGCCGCCCCGTTCGTGGAGTGGATGCTGCTGGGAGTGATCGCGCTCCGCGTGGAGGGCAAACTGGAATGGGATGCCGCCAAGATGCGGTTTGCGAATAACCCCGAGGCCAACAAGTACCTGAAGCCGGCGTTTCGCAAAGGCTGGACGCTGACCTGAGCGGACTCCCCGGAATCTCAAGTCGCGAGCAGGATATCCGGGTTCGAAACCCTTGATCTTGCGGAGTTCGGGCGTTAAGATGCTCTCGGCGGCGTAAGTCTCGCGAGGAGGCTGAGACCGCCTGCCACCCGAGCGTTCGAGCGCCGCCGGAGAAGAGGGCGTATGCGGCTAACGCGCGCGTGCTTCCCGGGAGGATCGAGGGTGATGAGGAGGAAAGGCAAGCCAGAGTCATTCTGAGAGGGCTGCCGTTCACCCACGCCGAAGTTTCTGAGGAGCCCGTCGTCACAGTTGGATAAGCCGGATGGGTGAGGCTCACTATCGTTTTTACGCCGAACTGAACGATTTCCTGCCGCCCGAACGGCGGTTCACGTTGTTCCCCGATCGTTTTCTGGACATCTCCACGGTCAAAGACCGGATGGAGTCTTTCGGCGTGCCGCACACGGAAGTGGATCTTATCCTGGTCAACGGGGAAGCAGTGGACTTCGCCTACCGGGTGCGGGATGGCGATCGCATCAGTGTCTACCCGGTCTTCGAAGCCTTCGATATCGCCGGCCTGACACGCTTGCGGCCGGAACCGCTGCGCGAGCCGCGCTTCGTGCTGGATACTCATTTGGGCCGCCTGGCGGCCTACCTGCGTATCCTGGGCTTCGACGCGCTATACCGGAATCTTGCCGGTGACGCAGAACTCGCGGCCGCCTCCCGCGAGGAGCGCCGCACCCTGCTGACGCGGGACCTCGGCCTGCTGAAGCGCGGCGCGGTGACGCATGGCTATTTCGTGCGGGAAACCAATGCCCGGCGGCAGGTTGCCGAGGTGGTACGGCGCTTCGACCTGAGCCGCCTGGCCAAGCCGTTTTCGCGCTGCCTGCGTTGCAATACACCGCTGGAGGAAGCCGCCCGGGAAAGCGTGGCCGGGCGGATTCCCGCGCGAATCGCCGAGGTGCAGGAAGAGTTCCGCTGCTGTCCCACATGCGGCCGGATCTACTGGAAGGGCGGGCACTACGACAGAATGCGGGGCTGGCTGGCGAGGCTGGAGATTCTCTAGCCGCCGCCAGGCTTGGCTGGGCGTAGCCTTCTCTCGCGATTTGTCCTAAGATGCGGTCGTGAAGGTCTGGCTGGCCGGTCTGGTCGGGGCGCTTTTCCTTGCCGCGGGTGCGGACCCGTTTGCAGCGGTGCGGGAGCGCATGGTGTGGGAGCAGATCGAACTGCGCGGGGTGCACAACCCGGACGTGCTCCGGGTCATGCGCGCCACACCGCGCCACCTGTTCGTCCCGAAGGGTTTGGTGCCGCAAGCCTACGCCGACCACCCCTTGCCCATCGGGTATGGCGCGACGATCTCTCAGCCCCTCATCGTGGCGATGATGACGGAACTGCTCGCGCCATCCACGAAGGACCGCGTGCTGGAGATCGGCACCGGGTCCGGCTATCAGGCAGCCGTGCTTTCGCCCCTGGCCGCCGAAGTCTACAGCATCGAGATTGTTCCCGAACTGGCCCGGTCGGCGGCCGCGCTACTTGCCGGCATGGGTTACAAGAACGTGACCGTGCGGCAGGGCGACGGCTACCTGGGCTGGCCGGAAAAAGCCCCCTTCCACCGCATCATTCTGACGGCGGCGCCGCCGCAGGTGCCGCGCGCCCTGCTCGATCAACTGGCCGCCGGCGGCCGCCTGGTAGCGCCCCTGGGAGTCAGCCCGTTCGATCAGTATTTGTACCTCGTCGAAAAGAACGCCCGCGGCGAGATTCGTTACCGCAAGATGGGCGCCGTGGCCTTCGTGCCCATGGTTTCCAAGGATTGAGGGCGGCCGGCTGGGCGGGGCGCCCGGTCCGCGAAATCTCCAAGGGTCGGAGGTGAGCCCACTCGTGGGTGACGCTCAGCCGGACGAACAAGACCGCGGAGATGGCGACGTTCACCGCGGGACCCGCCAGCGCCACCCACTGCTCATGACCCTTCCGAGGACTGATTGCCGCCAACTAGTGAACCGAACATCGCGGCGCTGGCCAACTGCGAGTTCAGCCCCTCCTAAGAAACGGTGGCCGCCGATGAAATCGTTGTCGATTCTCCGTTCCTGCTGAGCATAGTAGTAGCCGCCCGATAGAGAGAGACGCTGCGTAGCTTCCCAGGAAACGATGGGACCGTACTTGATAAAAACCCAAGCCGCCGGGCTGCGTGCGGGCCCGGGAATGGAGGATAGTTTCGAGCCGGGGCTTCAGAGGATCCGCAGCTGCAACACATCCCAACCGCCGCATCCGATAGGTGCCCTGCTCTGCTGGGCATCGGGAATCGGGCTCGCGCCGAGTCCGACCAAACTGAATCTGTACTTCCACAGACGCAACAGATCCCCATGTATAATTGTTCGGGCTTGTAGCGGCCCGGCGAGGGGCCCATTCCCCGAACCTTTCGTGCATAAAGAGCATCCGGCCGCTCATCCAGGCTCCTGGAGGCTGATACTTCTATGCCAACTGGAGAAGGCTCCACAACTGCGGTGGATGACTCAAAAAAGGCCTACAGCCACTTTCTTCTGCTGGTAGCAGGACTCGGTGGCCTGCTTTACGGGGTCGATATAGGCATAATTGGAGGCGCTCTACCATATCTGGAGGCGACTTCCGGACTCAACGCCGGTCAACTTTCCATCATCGTGGCCGCGGTGCTGCTAGGCAGCGTCGTGTCCACGTTGTTTGCCGGGCTACTGGCGGACTGGATGGGGCGCAAACCACTAATGATTCTCAGTGGCATCTGCTTCGTAATCAGTATTCCGATGATCGCCCTCGCGCACGGTTATGGACCATTGTTCTTCGGTCGACTGCTACAGGGGATTAGCGGCGGACTGATCGGTCTTGTGGTCCCGCTCTATCTTGCCGAATGCCTGCCTGCGTCGGGGCGTGGAAAGGGGACCGGCGTTTTCCAGTGGCTGCTGACACTGGGAATCGTGGCAGCGGCGATTATCGGTATCTACTACAGCTACCGCGTTGTGGCTGTAACCCAGAGCGCCGGTCCGGCGGCAGTTTTTGCGTTCAAGGACCAAGCCTGGCGCCGGATTTTCTGGGTTTCGCTCCCGCCGGGAATCCTGTTCGTATTGGGCAGCCTCTTCGTGACAGAATCGCCCCGCTGGCTACTTCGCCGCGGCAGGCGGGACGCCGCGTTATCTGCCTTGCTGCGCTCCCGCAGCTCCGAACAGACGGAGATTGAGTTGCAGGAGATGGAAGCCACCGCGGCTGCTCCCAAGTCCCAAATCCCCAAGGGCAAAGAGGTCAAGGACTCGCTCTTAAGGCGGAAATACGTGATTCCATTTGTGCTAGCCTGCATCATTCTGGCGTGCAACCAGGCTACGGGAGTCAATTCAATTATCGGCTACAACACCGACATTCTTCTGCAAAGCGGTCTTTCCGATCTGCACGCGCACTGGGGATACGTGCTGTTCACGAGCATCAACTTCCTAGCCACCATAGCGGGCGTAATGCTCGTCGATCGGAGGGGCCGCAAGTTCTTGTTCAAAATCGGAACGGCGGGAATTTTCTTTTCCCTGCTCGTCGTGGGTGTGCTGTTTCTCGGGGCTGAAAAGCTAAGTGTTGACGCCCGGGATATGATTCAATCGCTAGTCAAGCCGGATCAGAACCTCGCAGTTCGCTTCGATAGGCCGGAAGCCGGCCGCTTGCTGACTGATCTCGGCGATGCCGGACGCACGATCGATGCCAGTCGCGCATCCCTGACCGTCATCTATTCCTATGGAGATTTCAGCGCGGCAACCGCCGTGGTACGTTCCGACGACCCCGCGGCCCGGCCGTTGGCAATCACACGCGAGAGCTGCGTGCCGAACAATCGGATCGAGGCGTTCTTCCGGAATCCGTTCGCTGACCTGAATACGGCCCGCACGGCCCCCTTGAAGATCGAGCGGGCTCTGGTGGGCAGCGTCCCGGATCCCCGCCACGGTGTCTTGGTGGCCCTTGCCCTGTTCACCTTCATGGGGTTCTATGCCTTGGGTCCCGGCGTTTGTGTGTGGCTGGCGCTGTCGGAGTTGATGCCTACGCGCATTCGGTCCAATGGCATGAGCATCGCGCTGGTCATCAACCAGATGGTTTCCACGACTCTGGCGGCGATTTTCCTGCCGGTGGTCAGCAAGCACGGCTATTCGACGATTTTCTTCGTTTTCGCCGCCTTCACCGTCATCTACTTCGTTACTACCACGTTTTTCCTTCCGGAAACAAAAGGCAAGACGCTGGAGGAGATCGAAGCGCATTTTGAGGGCGCTGAGAAGCATTTTGAGGGCGCTGAGAAGAAGGTGGGACACCTGTAGGCCTGTGTCGCGTCGAAACTCGCCAGCGTCTGGCGTCCTGGGCGCGGCGGATATGCGACCGCAGACCTCCGGACGGCCCGCTACACATCAGTGTTGCGATCGAGGGCATGGCGGCCGGCCACTGGAGGAACCAGGGTGTGAGGGCGGCCAGGGTCCCAACTAAAATCGGAAAGGGCCGGCCTGGGACCTCCGCGGGCGGCACCCGCAGGTTCGCTGCCGGTCATCTGCGCAACTGGAATATCCGACGCCGCTCGGCCCCATGGACAGGCGTGCCGCGGCCCGCTATTGTGGCAAGATGGCAAAGCGAATGCCTGATCTTCATCATTCCGCCGCCTTCATACAGAACTTCGGCGCTGGTCCAGAGCCGAGGTTCATTTCCGTCCCGGGACGAGTCAACCTGATCGGCGAGCACGTCGACTATCACGGCCTGCCTGTTCTCCCAATGGCGATTCAACGGCGTATTCGGATTGCCTTTCGGCCGCGACATGATAGCAGGATCCGGGCTGTCAGCTTGGGGTACGGCGAGCGGGAATTCCAGTGGGCAGACAAACTGGAGTCCAGCGCTCCCGGAGATTGGGAAAACTATGTTAAGGCCGCCGCACAGGCGGTTCATGACCGCTGGAAGATAAGCAGGGGGATTGACGCCGCCGTCGTCTCGGACTTGCCTCCGGCCGCAGGGTTGTCCTCTTCCTCTGCGCTACTGACCGGGTTCAGCCTGGCGCTGCTACAGGCGAATGGCGTGCTTACCACCTTCGATGAGCTGATGCGCGTTCTCCCCGAAGGCGAATACTTCGTCGGCACACGGGGCGGCGGCATGGACCATGCAGCCGTGCTGGCGTCGAAGGCCGGATCTGCCCTGCTGGTCCATTTCGTTCCCGTGTCGGCCTGCGTGGTGCCGATACCGAAGGATTGGGCTTTTCTCGTCGCACACAGCCTGACGACGGCGGAGAAATCGGGTGCAGTCCGCGCGGAATACAACTCGCGCCGTACCGCCGGCACGCGCGCACTCCAGCGGCTTGGTTTTGCTTCGTACGCCGCGGCGATCGAGGGCCGGACCTTCGACGAAATCAAGGCGATCGCGGCCGACCGTTTGGAGGGAGAGGAGCAGCGCTGCTTCTTGCACGTCGCCGGCGAAGCGCTCCGGACGACGGCTGCGGTCGCCGCGCTGCGGGTGGCCGAAGCGGAGACGTTCGGCCGCCTTTTGAATGAATCGCACGAGAGCCTTCGGGACCTGCTACGCGTGAGCAACGAGGCGCTAGACTCATTAGTCGGTACCGCTCGAGATGCGGGGGCTGTTGGGGCACGCCTGACAGGTGCGGGTTTCGGCGGCTGCGCGGTAGTGTTCTGTCACTCGTCAAAGCGAGAGCAGATCGCCGAAGCCCTCGTGTCACGCTATTACTCCAGGCGCGCCGGTTTCGACCCCAGTACTCACCTAATTGCCGCCGAGCCCTCTGACGGAGCGCTCAATGCCTGAAAGCGCGATCCGGCGCGTCGTGGTGTTGGCAGCAGGGCGGGGCACCCGCATGGGCGAGATCACCGCCGACATCCCCAAGCCCATGTTGCCCGTGCGCGGGCGGCCGATCCTCGAACACGTTCTGGACAGGCTGGCCGCCGCGGGCGCGAAGGAATTCTTCATTGTGGTCGGGCACCGGCGGGAACTGATCGAGGCATATTTTCGGAACTGGCGTTTCCCGATTCAATTCCTGGTCCAGGACCCCGTAAATGGCACGGGTTCCGCCGCGCTTCTGTCGCGGGATTTCGTCGCCGGTGCCCCGTTTCTGCTGACGTTCGCCGATATCCTGTGCGATTCATCGGCCTATCTCAGGTGCGCGCGGGTGCTTGAGGAACATCCAACGGCCGCGGCAGTTCTCGGGGTTCGCGAAGTTGACGATCCGTGGCGTGGGGCGGCCGTCTATGTCGAGGCCGGGAAGGTCACCAATGTAATCGAAAAGCCGCCGCGAGGCGGGTCGACCACCCACTGGAATAGCGCCGGTCTTTTCGTTTTTCGCCCGCCGGCGTTCGAATATCTGGCCCGCCTTCAACCTTCGGTGCGCAATGAATACGAGCTGACAGCGATTTTCAATCCGATGCTGCGTGACAATCTGGAATTACGAATCTCGGCCATTGAGGGCAATTGGCGGGACGTCGGCTATCCGGACGACCTCGAAGCGGTTAAGGCCGACCAATAATGGCCGTCCGCGCTCGCAGGCCGGCCCTGGCGCAGTAAGTCTCGACCGAAAAAGACGCGCCCGTGCCGACCGTGATCACCGGATCGGGCGCGGTGAGGGGCACAAGTGACCGTTTTCTGCCCTGGGGGAGGCATGGATAGAGAGATGGGTTCGGCCCCATCACCCAAAATCACGCCAGACCGGCTTGTAACCTATTGATTCTATTATGGCGGAGAGAGAGGGATTCGAACCCTCGATAGAGTTTCCCCTATACACGCTTTCCAAGCGTGCGCCTTCAACCACTCGGCCATCTCTCCGATGCGGGGGTGGTGCTTTTTCAGAATAACACGGCGCGTCCGCGCCGCTCCTCCCCTTACTGCTTGATGATGGTGCCGTCGCGGCGGTTACTGCTTGATGATGGTGCCGTCGCGGCGGCGGATTTCGCCCCATCCTCCGTTCAGGTTGCGCCAGGGACCGCGTCCTTCGCCATACGGATATTTGGCCGCCAGTTTCTCGTCCACCTCGATGCCCCAACCCGGCGCCTCGTTGGCGTACAGGTAGCCGTCCTTCATCACCGGACAGCCCTTGAAGACTTCCTGCAGCGCTTCGTTGAAGGGGGAGTATTCCTGGATGCCGAAGTTGTAACACACCAGGTCCAGGGTGACGTTGGCCATGTGCCCGATCGGCGAAACGTCTCCGGGCCCGTGCCAGGCCGTCTTCACCCCGAAAATCTCGCCCATGGCCGCCACCTTGCGCGCCGGGGTTACCCCGCCCATTTGGGTCACGTGCATGCGCATGTAGTCGATCTGGCGCTCGCTGATCAGCGGCGTCCATTCGTGCGGGCTATTGAAGAGCTCACCCATGGCCAGGGGTGTCGCGCATTGCGACCGTATCTGCCGGAAATAGCTGATATCTTCAGGAGATAGCGCATCTTCCATAAAGAATAACTTGAATTTTTCAGCATCCTTGGCGAACTGCACCGCCTGGTTGGGGCTCACACGCTCGTGCACGTCGTGAAGCAGTTCGATTTCGTCGCCGAGCTGTTTGCGGCACTCTTCGAAGAGCTTCAACGCGCGGCGGATATAGATCGCCGGCTCGAACACGGGGCCGTCGTGCAGCGCCGCCACCTTGGCACTACCGCGCCGCGCCCCATAGCCCGCCATGCCGGGCACGCCCACCTGCACGCGCACGTGCCGGAAGCCGCGCTCCATGTATTTGCGGACGTTCTCGATGGTTTCGGAGGGCTCGGCGCCGTCGGCGTGGCCATAGCAGTCGGCGGCCTCCCTGCACTTTCCACCCAGCACCTGGTAGACGGGCAGGCTGGCCTGGCGGCCCTTGATATCCCACAGCGCCTGGTCCACGCCGCTGATAGCGTTGTTGAGCACCGGGCCGTTGCGCCAGTACGAGCTGTTGTAGCAGGCCTGCCAGGTGTCGTCGATGCGGTCCGCCGGCTTGCCCAGCAGAAACGGTTTCAGGTAGCGCTCCACGGCGGCGTTCACCAACTCGGCCCGCTGCGTGAACGTGCCGCAGCCGTAGCCATAGAGCCCAGCCTGGTCCGTAA
This sequence comes from Solibacteraceae bacterium, assembly GCA_021324015.1. GTDB lineage: Bacteria > Acidobacteriota > Terriglobia > Bryobacterales > Bryobacteraceae > JAJPJX01. The sequence goes on from JAJPJX010000079.1 coordinate 47,708, forward strand.
TGATTTTGACCACGGTCAGCCGCAGGCCCGCCGGCGCGGTGGCGATGACTTGCACGTCCTTGATCTTGGGGGAAGGCATGCCGCGGGTGGCGCGCTCCACCTGGGCTTGGGCCTTCTGTTCGCGGGCGGTGGTCAGCCCCAGAAGGGCGCCACCGGCGAGGGATTGAAGCAGGCTCCGTCGTTGCATAAGTGAAGTCCTACTATACTCCATCCGGAACCGGCCACTGCGGTCCGCCGTAGGGTCCGGCTTACTTGTGATCTTTGAAGTCCATCATGCTCCGCAGGCTCTTGATCTGGTCGCTGATCTTGCGCTCCCGGGCGACCAGCATGAGCACATACACCACCAGGATCAGCCAGGCGGCCAGAAAGCCGTAGAACATGAAGGTGAAGTTGCGGGTGTCCATCGGTAATGGGGATCCTTTCGATTAGACCACGGCGTGGGCGTAGCGCCGCAGCGAGTCGATCTCGCGCTGCACTTCTTCCTGGCGCAGGCGGATGAGCACCAGGACCGCGGCCAGCAGCATCAGCGCCACCAGGTTCAGCACCGCCGTGGATTTCATGGCCGGGTCGATCGAGCCGCCGCCCCAGAACACCGGCTGCGGATGCTGCGTGCGCCACCACTTGATGGAGAAGATCACGATGGGCACGTCCGCGAAGGCGAAAATGTTGAACACCGCGGCGATGCGCGCGCGCGCCGTGGGCTCCTCAATGGCGTGCCGCAGCATCAGGTATCCCGCGTACAGCAGCCAGCAGACCAGCGCGGAGGTGAGGCGCGCGTCCCAGGTCCACCAGATACCCCAGATGATGCGCCCCCAGATGGAGCCGGTCACCAGGTTTGCGGCCAGGAAGGCCAGCCCTACCTCGGTCACCGAAACGGCCACGGAATCGTAGCGGAAATTCTTGGTGACCAGAAACATGATGCTGGCGAAAGCCGCCACAAAAGCGCCCAGCATAGCCGTGATCGCCGCCGGAACGTGGAAGAAGATGATGCGGTAGATCATCCCTTGGGAAGCCTCGTCCGGCAGCACCATGAAGATAGAGTACAGATTGCGGGCCAGCAGCAGCGCGGCCGCCACTCCCAACGCGTAAATCACTTTTTCGCGCATCCGAAAAACCTCCCGTGAGCGGAACTGCCTGCCCCGTCTAGCCGACCAGCACGGTGTCCACCAGAACCAGCGAGAGCGCCGTATAGATGACGTCGAAGCCCACCAGCATCTTCAGCCAAACCGCCACGTCCGCGGAAAGCGGCTGCCCGTTCACCAGTTGCGTGCTCAACTGCATGGCCGCCATCAGCGCCGGAATGAGCATGGGGTAAACCAGCAACGGCAGCATCAATTCCCGCAGCCGGATGTTCACCGTGAGAGCGCTGAAGATCGTGCCGATGACCGTCAGGCCCCAGGTGCCCAGCACCAGGACCAGCAAGAGCGGCCAGAACTGCAAGTACCACCGGACATTATAGAAAATGCCGAAAACCAGCAGCGAAACCAGTTCCACGGCCAGCACCAGGACAAAGTTTGCCAGGGCTTTACCCAGGAACAGGGCGGAGCAGGGAACCGGCGCGGCCACCAGGGCATCCAGGCAGTCGTTGGGCAGTTCCCGGGCGAAGCTGCGGTTCAGCACCAGCGTGCCGGCGAAGGCGAACACGATCCATAGCAGGCCGCCGGAGAGGACCCGCAATTGATCTTCGGAAGGGTCGAAAGCGAAGCTGAATAGCAGCAGGATGACCACGGCGAAAGCCAGGGAGGCGTTGATGGCCTCCTTGGTGCGAATCTCGGCGCGCAGGTCCTTGGCGGCCACGAAGAGGCTCTGGCGCATGCCGGCCACAAAGCCGCCGGCCGCGGCGGCGCGCCCCGTAGCAGGTGCGTCGCGGGATGTGGCCAGCGCCCCCATCATCCTTCTCCGTAGCGGGCGTAGACGTAGCCCGGGTCGGCCGCCATCTCCGCGGTGCGCTCGCCATGGAACACCACGCGGCCGCGGTTGAGCAGCGCCACGTGGGTGGCCAGTTCCAGGGCCTCGCGCAACTGATGGGTGGACATCACGATCGTGCAGCCGGTTGCCAGGGCGTCCCGCAGCAGGGTTTGCAGCATGGCGATGGCGCGGTCGTCGAGCGCCGTGAAGGGTTCGTCCAGCAGCAGCACCGAAGGGCCGTGCAGGAAGGCGCGGGCCACCGCCAGCCGCTGCCGCATGCCGCGGGAAAACTCCCGCACCAGGCCGTCTTTCACCCGCTCCAGGCCGGTGCGCGCCAGCCACTCCAACGCCGCTTTGGCGGGGTCCGCCAGGTTGTAGAGCCGGCCGAAGAGGCACAGATTCTCAAAGGCGGAAAGTTCGTCATAGACCGAGATGCCATGGCCGATGAATCCGATCCGCGCCCGCGTGGCGGTATCCCGCGGCTCCTTGCCGAAGATGCTCACGCGCCCGCGGCCGGGCCTGTTGAAACCCGCCAGGATACGCAGCAGCGTGGTCTTGCCGGCGCCGTTGCGGCCGATCAAGGCCAGGCAGGAACCCGCCTCGGTCTCGAGCACGATGTCGCGCAGGGCGGGGAAGTCGCCGTAGAACTTCCAAACCCCCTCAGCGGCGACGGCGGTCATTTTTGCCTTTCGCCGCCGCGGCCGGCGCGGAGTGTCCCGCGGAAGCCGCCTGGCCCGCCGGCTCGGCGCGGTACAGCAGCGTGAAGCCCAGCGCCAGAATGCCCAGGGCCAGGCCCAGGATCCACGTCATGTTGTCCCAGACCTTGGGCATCACCTGCTCGATGGACGGCCCGTTGTCCTGCGAGTCGCCGCTGTCGCCGTCCGCGGACGATGAGCCGCGCAGCGTCCCGGTGCCGTTGATCTGCACTTTGAACGTGGAGCCTTTCACCTCGTAGATGTTCGCCTGCGTCCGCGGCTCTGCACCCACCGAAGCGATCTGCTCGCCCTTCAGCGTGACGCCGTTGGGGGTTACCAGCCGCGTCGGGCCGCCCTGGGAGAGAATCTTGCCCTCGAAGGTCGTGCCGTCCGCGAAGGGCACCAGGTAATTCAGGTCGATGCGCGTCTCCCCCGGCTTGATGGGGAAATCCACCTTGTAGATGTCGGGGCGCGAGGTCTTGTCGGCGGCGCGCTGGATGGGCATGCCCTGCGGCGCGGTGCAGTTCACCTGCACGATGCCCTTGGCGGCGGCCGGCAGGTAAAACTTCAGCGTGCCGCCATCCGGGTCGTTATAGGTGATCTTCCCGGAGTTGCGGAACAGGTAGGTCTCGCTCACCACCATCTGCGCCGCGGAGGGCTCGAACAGCACCATGTGCTGTGCCACGCGGGCGTCTCCGGGCTGCTTGGACGAATTGAACACCTCGAGCGAAAGCCCCGTAGTCGGCGAGCCCGGCGGCAGCATGTGATTGTAGGTCACGCCGTCGAAGGCGGTTTGCAGCAGCCGCGGCCCGGGCATGTCCTGGTTGATCTCAAACTTGCCCTGCGCGTCGGATTTGACGCTTTGGACGGACTCCATGCCGTCCTGCCCCAGCTTGTAGAGCGTTACGGTGGCGCCCGCCTGCGGCTTGCCGGTGGTCTGGTTGACCACCGTGCCGTCGATCGCCAGGGCGGGGAAGACGCCGAGCGCCGTCAGGGCGGCCACGAATGCCAGGCCCGCCGGCTTCATGATTGCGCCACCTTCATGGGCTTGCCGCACTCGCCGCAATACTTCAAGGATTGCTTAAACCGTGCGCCGCAGGAGGGGCACGTAAAATCGTCCGGCGCTTTGGGCTTTGGGGCCGCGGGCGGGTTGTTGCCGTTCGTGCTCAAGCTTTGCTTTAACTGGTCGATTTCGGCCATCACCCCGGCCAGTTCGGTTTGCAGGTCCCGCTTGGTTTGCTGGTAATCGTGGTCGGAGAGCTTGCCCAGGCGATACTCGAACTGCAAGTCCCTGAGATTTTCGTAGATGGCGGCTTTGCGCTCATCCAGATGCTCGAAGGGCGACTCCGGTTCCGGTTCGGGCAAGTCTTTTGCGCGGACACCCAGAATGTAAATCAGCACTCCCAGCGTGATCAACGATGCGATTGCGATGACCATTCAATCCAGTTGAGACAGATCTTTTTCGATCTGCTCGTTATATTTCGCCAGCGCCGGGTCCTCCGGCAGGGGACCCAGTTCAGGCACTGGCCGCGGCTTGCGGTACTTCCGCACGAACAGCCAGATGATGCCCAAGCCCAGCAGGATCGAGGCATAGGGGATCATCCAACCGAAAGCGCTCGGGTCGCCGCGATAGACTCCCGCGCCGTAGTCCTTGACGAACGCGTCGATGATCGCCTGGTCGGACGCCCCGGCCGCCTGCATGCGGGCGATTCGCTCCTTGGCCGGGCGCGAGAAGCTGCATTCGAGCATCGAGCAGGTGGCTACGGTGTCCGTGCAGCCGCACATGCACGCCAGGTGATGCCCCACGCGCAGCGTATCCGCGCTGGGATTCTCCGAAGCTGTTTGCGCCAGCGCGGCCGCGGCCAGAACCACGGCCAGCAGGCTAGTTTTCCACCGGGACATGTTTCCTGGCGATTCCCACTACTTCCGTGCGCGCGTACTGCCGCTTCACCTTGCTGGGCACCAGCGCCACCAGCGTGCCGCCGATGAGCACCAGGCAGCCGATCCAGATCCAGCTCACCAGCGGGAACACGTAGGCCTGAATCACCGCCCGCGCGTTGTCGTCCGACATGCCCGCGAAGTTCAGATACAGGTCCTCGTTCAGGCGGGCGCGCACACCCACCTCCGAAGTTCCCTGCCGACTGGCTTTGTAGAAACGGCGCTCCGGCTCCAGCGTTCCGAGCACGTCGCCGTTTTTGGAAACCTGCATCAAGGCGCGATGCCAACTGTAATTCTCGTTGTCCCCTTCCTGCAGGTCCAGCACCTTGAGCCGGTAATTGCCAAGGAGCATGGCATCGCCCATCTTGACCTCTCGCGTGGAAGCCAGGTTGAAGGCATGCCCGGTGAAGCCCACGAACATGAGCACAATGCCCATGTGCACCAGGTATCCGCCGTAGCGGCGGGTGTTGCGGTGCGTCAGCTCCACGGTGGCGCGCAGCAGGTTCATGTCGTTCTTCACGGCGATGGCGCGCGCGCCTTTGTAGAACTCCATGACGACCGTAAGGGCCACGAACAGGCAGAAGCCAAAGGAGATCAGCGCGTAGAACTGCCGTACGCCGGCCGCCAGCAGCGCCGCCACGAGCACGACCGAAGCGATGCCGGGCCACTGGAAGTTGCGGCGCAGGCTCTCGGTCGAGGTGCGCCGCCAGGCAAACAGCGGACCCACTCCCGTCAGGAACAGCAGGAACAGCCCGATGGGCACCATCAGGCGGTTGAACCAGGAGGCATCCAGGCTGATCTTCTCGCCGGAAACGGCTTCGGAGATGACCGGGAACAGCGTGCCCCACAGCACCGCGAAGCAGCTCGCCAGCAGGATCAGGTTATTGAACAGGAAGCTGGATTCACGGGAGATCACGCTCTCCAGTTGGGCCTCGCTCTTGAGGTAGTCCAGCCGGTCCAGGATCAGGTAGATCGTAGCCGCGATACCGACCGCCAGGAAGGAGACGAAATACTTGCCGATGGGCGACTGCGCGAAGGCGTGGACGGAACTTACCACTCCGGATCGCGTCAGGAAGGTGCCGAAAATGCACAGGAAGAAGGTGGCTGAAACCAGCACCATGTTCCAGACCTTCATCATGCCCTTTTTCTCCTGCATCATCACGGAGTGCAGGAAGGCCGTACCGCTCAGCCAGGGGAGCAGGGAAGCGTTCTCCACCGGGTCCCACCCCCAATAGCCGCCCCAACCCAGCACGTGATAGGCCCAGGCGGCGCCCAGCATGATGCCGCAGCTCTGGAACAGCCAGGTAATCAATGTCCAGCGGCGCGCAGTGTGAATCCAGGCGTCCCCCGGCTGCCGCGTGATCAGGGATCCCACCGCGAAGGCGAAGGGCACCGCGAATCCCACATAGCCCAGATACAGCATGGGCGGGTGGATGGCCATGGCCGGGTATTGCAGCAGAGGGTTCAGCCCGTTGCCGTCCGGCACCGCGGTGATCAGCTTGTCCACGGCCAGCATCTGGAACGGGCTCACGACGAAATTGTTCAGCAACAGAAAGAAGGTTTGGACCGCCATCAGCGTGCCGGTCACGTACGGCATCATGTCCCGGTGCTTGCGGCGGTTGGTGAAGACCACCACCGCGGAATAGGTCGAGAGCAGCCAGCTCCAGAACAGCAGGGAGCCTTCCTGCCCGCCCCACCAGGCGGCGAACTTGTACAGCAGCGGCATGCTGCGATTGCTGTGCGCCGCCACGTAGGCGAAGCGGAAATCCCCGGTCAGCATGGCGTAGACCAGGATGCCCGAAGCCAGCGTGACCAGGCCCCACACCGAGTACACTGCGCGCTCGCCGCTCAGAATCAAAAAGGGCTTATTTTTGATGCGGCCCGCGACGGAAGCCACCAGGGCATACAGCGCGACGCAGAACGCCAAGAGGACTGCCAGGGATCCCAGGTTCTCCATATCTGTCCTTTAGACGGGTTTGGCGGGATTAATATTCGGAGGACTTTGCCCGGGCTTCATTCCCGGCTTGGCTTCGTACTTGGAGGCGCACTTGGCCTGGATCTTGCTAGCGTGAAAGACGCCGTCGCGGCCCATCTTCCCGTCCGCCAGCGCTTGCGCGCCGTCGCGGAAGGTGTCCGGCAGCGGTTCCGAGCCGGTATAGCTGACCTTGAGCCGCTGTTTATCCTGCACCAGCACGAACTCGACCCCTCCGGTTTTGCGCTGGATGGAGCCGCCCTCCACGTCCCCAGCCACGCGCAGGCGCTCGTCGAATGCCCGGTCGCCCATCTGCCCGACCTCGGCAATGGTCTTATAGTAGGTCTTCGTCTCCTTGATTCCTGCGGTGGCCAGCCAGACCAGAGTCCCGATGACAACCACGATCAGGGCGGCGAACTTCCAGTACTTTTGCATACCATCCCTCTGAAACTACCAGTATACCCGAACCCGCAAGGAGATTTTCAGACAAACGTCACCGGTATTTCCCCACGCCTCTTGACAAACTCGGAACAGGTCCCAATAATGCCCCAGGGAGAGCCAGACGATGAGACCGCAAGCACCGGTTTTGATTTCTCTCGCGGCGTTGATCGCCATCCCCTTGGCGGGCAATGCTTTTCAAAGGCCGTCCGCGGCCGCCCAGGAGCGCCTGGTGAAAGAAGTCCGGCACGAACTGGTCATGTTGCCATACTACGGCGTGTTCGATAACCTGGCGTTTCGCGTGGATGGATACACCGTGACATTGATGGGACAAGTGGTTCTGCCCACCCTGAAAACCGACGCCGAGCGCGTGGTGAAGAAGATTGAAGGCGTGGAAAAGGTCATCAACCGTATTGAAGTCCTGCCGTTGTCTCCCAACGACGACCGCATCCGCCGCGCCGTGTTCCGCCAAATCTACAGCTTTCCCTCGCTGCAGCAGTACGGCCTACGCGCCGTCCCGCCCATCCATATCATCGTCCGGAACGGGGACGTCACGCTGGTGGGAGTGGTATCGAGCGAAGCGGACAAGAACGCCGCCGGCATTCAGGCTAACAGCGTCTCCGGAGTGTTCTCGGTGAAGAACGAGTTGCTGGTCGAGAAGTAGCGCCGCCTTTCAGGGCAATCAGCTCGGCGGCCGTCAGCGCGCGCCAGGTCCCCATCCGCAAGTCCCCTATGCGCACGGGGCCTATCGCCGTGCGCACCAGCTTCAACACTGTGCTGTCGACGGCTTCGAGCATGCGGCGCACCTGGCGGTTGCGCCCTTCGCGGATGGTCATCTCGAGAAAGGTGTGCTTGCCGGAGTCGCGCAGGCGGATCACCTCGGCCGGGCGGCTCATGCCGTCGCTCAGCTCCACGCCCTGGCGCAGCCGCTCGATCTGCTCGTCGGTAAGCAGGCTGGCGCACTTGACCAGGTAGGTCTTCGGAACCTGGTGCTCCGGGTTGGTGAGGCGCTCGGCCAACTGCGTGTCGTTGGTGAGAATGAGCAGGCCGCTGGTGTCCCGGTCCAGACGGCCGACCGGAGCCACCCACGCCTCCATATCGCGGATCAGGTCGTACACCGTGGGCCGCCCTTCCGGATCATGATACGTGGTGACGTAGCCGGTGGGTTTATACAGCAGCAGATATAGCCGCGTCTCCGGACGGACGGGTTTGTCGTCCAGGGTCACCCGGTCGCGCTCCAGGTCCACCCAGAGATCGGGGGTCTGAATCAGCCGGCCGTTGACACGCACCCGTCCGGCGCCGATCCAGCTCCGGGCTTCCCGGCGCGAGCCTAATCCGGCTTTCGAGAGCACTCGTTCCAGGGTCTTCAGCGGGCGTTTTCGTACGGAAAGCCGCGATACGGTGCGGGCCATCACTCGAATAGTAGCGTGCCGCGGGACTGGTGATGTTAGGATGATTCCACCCTGCCATGCCGATGGAGCCCTCAGGCCCGGCAACCAGACTGCTGCGCGAGGAGCACCGCACCCTGGAGTCCTGGCTGGATCAGATCGCCCGCATTCAGCGCGATTGGCTCGCGGATCCCCTCCCGGTTCTGCGCGTCACCGTGGAGGAAGCCTGGGTGCTGATTCGCGCGCACTACGCCATCGAAGAGGCTGTGTTTTTCAGCGCGCTGCGCGCTCATTTCGGCGAACTGGTGGAGAAGATGGAGGACCAGCACGAGCGCGTCCGCGAACTGGCCGGACATCTGGAGGCGCTCCTGCGGGTTCCCGAGCCCAGCGTCCGCGAATTTCAAGACCTGCGCCGGCTAACCCGCGAATTCCAGTCCGTGGCGCAGCACAACATCCTGGAAGAGGAGCGCGATCTGTTCCGCCTGGCCGACCGGCTCCTGCCTGCCGCCGAACAGCAGGACCTGCACCAGCAGATGTGGGAGCGGCACTCCGCCGAGGGACTCTTTGGCGTGCGCGCGGCGCGCTTGTGATAAGATTTCCGTGGAGCGTTTCTGCAGAGCAGGTGACGGTCTCCAATTTTTGACCGACATCAAAAATTAGGGAGTCCGACTCGAACAGAACGCGCTGGTGTGCATGCTCCTACGCCGCGGCGTCAGGGAGAAGCCTGAAGGCGCTCGGGGGACGCCCGCCCCGTTTAGCATTGGGGTCAATAACGGGGGTCGGCACGGCCGAGCGGTACGCTCCACGATACCCCTGGCCACGGAGCGTTCTATACGCCCGGCTCTAGCGGTGGCCGAAGTACATCACCCAGCCGATTCCAAACAAGGCCAGCAGGAAACAGCCGAACACGTATAAGCCGTAATGCAGCCGCTCCTTGTCGGTTTTCTTGGTCACCACGCCCAGCACCACCGAGGTGAACAAGGCAAACAGGAACGACGCCTCGAAGTGCGAGAGGTTCATCTTGGGCATTATTCTTTCCTCCCGGCGGCGATTTCGAAGGCATCCACCATGGCCAGCACATTCAGCAACCCGGCCGTGACCAGGAACTTGGTGCCATAATCGTGCACCGCACCGGGCATATCCGGCTGGTTGTATCCCAGCCAGACGCTGAGAAAGTACAGCATGCCGGAAGCCACGTCGCCCAGGAATCCGCCGGTGTTGATGAGCGTGGTCAACAGGTCGCCGGTCTGCGGCTGAAACATGGCGCCCCGCATCATCAGGCCGCAAAGAAACAGGCTGGTGATGGAAACCAGCAGCAACACGGCGCGGCCGCGGCGTTTCAACAGAAAGTGTCCTCCACCAGGAATCAGCCAGCCCAGAGCCACCGCCGGCAACCAGGCTCCCAGGGGCGGCATAGGCTCCTTCTCCGGTTTTGTGTTCGCGGCCATAGGTTTTTTTCTATTCTAACATCCTGTTGCGGGCACCTTCAGAATGGCGTCCACGGTGGCCTGCGCGATGGGATGGTAGCCCTCCCGCGCCCGCGCGTAGATGGCCGCGGCGAGGTCGCGACCCTCCGGCGTGCGAACTAGTTCCTCGTAAAGCGGCCGCACAAACTTGCGGCGCCCCACCGAGATCAGGAAAGGCTCGAGCGCCGCCAGAGCCGGCTGGTAGCCGCTGCGCACGGCCATCAGCAGCCACTGGTGCAGAACTTCGGCGTTGCCGGCCCGCGTGAGAAAAAAGGCCCCATCGAGTTCCTGCATCCGGCCGGGCGGCAGCGGCTGCGGCATCGAACGCAGGAAATGCAGCCACTCGTGAACGGTCCACGAGGAGGCCGGTATCTCGGCCAGGGGCAGGCGACCGTCCAGCCACGCGGCAGCCTGCTCTTCCACCTGGGACAGGCCCTCCGAAGGAGCCCCCGGCGCGTCCGCCGGCAGTCCCGGCGCTGTCAGCCATTCTTCCCAGCAGATTCCATCACTTGCCAGATGCTTGCTCAGGTAAGAGACAAACTCATTGGTGGTAACACTCTGAAAAACAAAAGCTTCGAAGTAGGAGCGCAGAAAGGCGTCGAACCGCGTCCGGCCGTGGATAGCCTCCAGGCGCTTGAGCAGCAGGAAGCCTTTTTCGTAAGGCACCAGCGTGCAGCCGTCGTCCGGGTCGCGGCCTTTGAGGTCCAGGTGCAGGACTGTATCCGGAGGTGGCAGGCGGCCCAGTTCGCGCTCCAGTTCCCGCCGCCCCAGGCAAGCCTCCATGCGTGCTCGGTCCGCGCCATAGACTTCCTCCAGGATGCGCCGCTCGAGGTAGACGGTGAACCCTTCGTTTAGCCAGAAATCCTCCCAGGTGGCGTTGGTCACCAGGTTTCCGGACCAGGAGTGCGCCAACTCGTGTGCTACCAGCGACACCAGGCTGCGGTCGCCAGCAATCATGGTGGGTGTGACGAAAGTCAGCCGCGGGTTCTCCATGCCGCCGAAGGGAAAGCTGGGCGGCAGCACCAGCAGATCGTAGCGGCCCCAGCGATACGGTCCGTACAGCCGCTCGACGGCCGCGATCATGGCTTCGGTGTCGGCGAATTCGTGCGCCGCGCGCGCCAGCATGAGCCTTTCCGCATACACGCCGCTGCGCGCTCCGAGCGGCGCGAACGCCAGGTCGCCTACCGCCAGCGCGATCAGGTAGGTCGGCACCGGCTGCGGCATGTGAAAGTGGTGCTCCCCCGCCCCATGACGCATCTCGGCGGACATCACGGCCACCAGGGGCAGGGGAGTGCGGATACGCGCGTCGTAGGTCACCCGCACCGCGGGCGTGTCCTGCGCCGGCATCCAACTGCGCGCGTGGATGGCCTGGGACTGCGTGTACAGGAAGGGGTGCTGCTTGCCCGCCGTCTGCGCGGGAGCCAGCCATTGCAGGGCGGTGGCCCCGGGGCTGGTCGTGTACGCGATGCGCACGCGCCGGTCGCCCGCCGCCAGGTGCACCCACAGAGGCGCCCCCAGGATCCCATCCTCGGCTCCCAGTTCGAAATTTGCGGGATGCCAGGCGCCGTCCGCAGAGGCACCCTCCGCGGCATGGATCACGAGACCGCGCGTGTCCAGCACCAGCGTATCGTCCTGCGGCGCATCGAACGAGAGCGTGGCGCTCCCTTCGAGAACTCGCGCCTCGAACCGCACGTCCACGTCCAGGCTGATGTGCCGCACGCGCACCTCGCCCGGGTTGGAGTAAGAGTGGGGATCCATATTCTCTCAGCCTAGCGCGGCCGGGTGGCCTTGACTTGGCCGCGTGACTTAGCTTATCTCTAAGAACGCAGGAGGAGGGGCCCATGTCTGGTATTTCTCCCCTTACCGTCTCTTTGGTGATTTGGGCGGTAGTCACCGGGATTTTTACCATCCTGATGATCTATCGTTCGCTGCTTTCCATGAGAGAGGACGATCAGCTCTTCCTGGACTCAGCCGAATCGAAACTGGAGGCCGAGCAGCAGGAGATTCTGACGCGCATTACCCGCATCACCCCCTACACCAAGGGCTTCGGATTTGCTTCCGCGGGCCTGCTGATGGTGAGCGCGGGAATCTGGGTATATGAGGCCATGACGCGCTTCTACGCACCTTGAGCGGGGTACGGAAATGTGAACCAACAACACCTTTGGCACGGTAATCTCCAGCATCACGGTCTGGAGCACCGGCCGCCGCTGGAGATTGTCGCGGCCGAAGGCTGCTGCGTGCAGGCGCGCGATGGACGCCGCTACCTGGACGCGATGGCGGGGTTGTTTTGCGTCAACGTAGGCTACGGACGCCGCGAGATCGTGGACGCCGTCGCCGCACAGATGGCGCGTCTGCCCTACTATCCTCTGACGCAGTCGCATCCGCCGGGAATCGCGCTCGCCGCACGGCTGGCGGGATTGCTGCCGCAAGGCCTCGACAAGGTTTTCTTCTGCAACAGCGGATCGGAGGCCGTGGAGACCGCGCTCAAAATGGCGCGGCAGTACGGCCGCCAGAAGCACCCCGGAGAGAACCGCTACAAGATCATTGCCCGGCACCGCGGCTATCACGGCTTTACCATGGGCGCGCTTTCGGCCACCGGCCAATCGCCGCGGCGCACGGCCTTTGAACCCCTGGTGCCCGGCTTTTTGCATGTGCCTCCGCCGGACCCTTATCGTTGCGGTTTCTGCGCGGGGCAGGCGGGCTGCACACTGGACTGTGCCGCCGAAATCGAGCGCCTCATCCGCATGGAAGGCCCCGCCACCGTGGCGGCGGTCATTGCCGAGCCCGTCATCGGAGGCGGCGGCATCTTTCCCGCGCCGGAAGGCTACCTCGAGCGCCTGCGCGAGATCTGCGACCGCTACGGCGCGCTACTGATTCTTGACGAGGTCATCACGGGCTTTGGAAGGACTGGCAAATTGTTCGCCTTCGAGCATGCCGGCGTGCGGCCGGATATTCTGACCGTAGCCAAAGGGCTGACCTCCGCCTACCTACCGCTGGGCGCGGCGGTCGCCACCGCGGAAGTCTTCGAGGCTTTTCTCAGCGCCGGCGCGCCCGAAACGAAGTTCACCCAGCTCAGCACCTTCGGCGGGCATCCGGCTTCCTGTGCGGCGGCCATGGCCAACCTGGATATCCTGCTCCGCGAGCGGCTCTGGGAGAACGCGGCGCGCGTGGGCGGATATCTGCTCGAGCGCCTGCGCGCTCTCTCCTCGCCCGTCATCGGCGAAGTGCGCGGTCGCGGCTTGTTGCTGGGCATCGAACTCGTCGCCGACCGCCAGACTCGCGCGCCGCTGGCCGAGGGCAGGGTAGTGGCCGCCCAGTCCGCCCTGCGCGAAGCCGGCGTGCTGGTGGGCCGCAACAGCGACACCGTGCCCGGCTACGGCAATGTGCTGGAACTTTCGCCGCCCTTGATCCTGACCGAGGCGCAGGCCGGTACGATTGTGCAGGCTCTCGAATCCGTGCTGGCCGGCATGGGCTGACCAGTAAAGAAGCCAGAAGTCAGGAGCCAGGATGGCCGGCATTCTGACTCCCGCCTTCTGACTACTGTCTCCTCGCAAACCCCGCCGCTCAAGCCGCGTATACGCGCTCCCCGGAGACCCACGTCTCGGCGATTCGGATGCTCGACGAGGCGGCATCGAAGTGGAAACGCACGAAGTCGGCGCGGTCGCCCGCCGCCAGGCCGTTCGAGCGCCCCGGCACCCGCCCGGCTCTGGCCGCGTTGGTGGTGGCCAGGCGCACGGCCTCGGCCAACGTGATACCCGCGAATTTCATGAGGTTCTCCACCCCGCGGTCCATGCTCAACGCCGAACCGGCCAGGCGCTCCTGTCCAGCCAGCACCACGCGCTGGTCTGCGGTGAGATCCACTGCCTGCTCGCCCAGGAAATAGCGCCCCGGCTTGCAACCCGCCGGAGAGGAAGCGTCCGTGACCAGCACCGCCCGCTCGATTCCCTTGGCGCGCACGGCGACTTTGACGTAGCAGGCCGGCAAATGGATGCCGTCCACGATGAAGTCCGCCATCAGGCGGTCCTCGGCAAGCTGCTCCAGGATGTAGTTGGGGTGGCGCCGGATGAGCGAGTGCGCTCCGTTGCCCAGGTGCGTTGAGAGCGTGGCCCCGGCGCTCACGGCGTCCCGAATGTGATGGCCTTCGGCGTTGGTGTGCCCAATGCTCACCACCACGCCCGCGCCGGCCGCCGCTTCGATATAGCGCGGCGCCTCGGGCCACTCCGGCGCCAGCGTGACAATGCGGATGCGGCCGTCCGCGGCCTCCTGCCAGCGCCGGAACTCGTCGATATCCGGCGGCCGCACCCAACGGCGCGGATGCGCTCCGCGCGGCCCTTCTTCCGGCGAGATGTGCGGACCTTCGACGTGAAATCCGTCCATGGCCGCGCCTTCCTTCAACTCGTCTTTGGCCCGCGAAAGATTGCGCAGCGCTCCCAGCATGTCTTCCGGCGCCCCGGTGATCACGGTGGGGTAAAAGCGCGTCACGCCGGTCGAGTACAGCACATGCACCGAACGCGCGATCTCTTCGTGCGGCGTGCCGGGCCGGTTGTAGTCCACACCGGCATATCCGTTCACCTGAATGTCAATCCATCCAGGAGCCAGATACAGATCTGTCGTGGAGGTCGCGGCGCCCACCTCCCGAATGGTCTCGTCGAAGTCCACGCCCAGCGTGGCGCCGCTCGCAACATCAATGCCAATACACTTCATATGGGGTTCGTTTTATTCACAGGATTGCCACAATGCCCGGCCGGCAAGTCCAGGCGTTGCAGTCGCAAAGAATTTGTTGAAAACCACCGCTGGGCGCGATTTTGAACTGGCGGCCGCTGGCGGGATCGGGATACAACAGGTAAGTCCATTAGCTGCTGCGCAGCCCCGGAGGACAAATCTCGGGGGAGGTGGTTCTCCGGGGTGCGCAGAGGCCATGGACGCCATCCGCCTATCCCACGGGTTGCCCCACGTACACCGGCGAAAGCCACTTGTGCCGGTCCGGCTTGGCGCCGTTCACGATCGCGAAAAATTCCTTCTGTAGCCGTTCCGCCACCGGCCCGCGGTGCCCGGCGCCGATGCGAATGCGGTCGACCGAGCGAATCGGCGTGATCTCCGCGGCCGTGCCCGAGAAGAACACTTCATCAGCGATGTAGAGCATCTCGCGCGGGATGATGGTTTCCACCAGCGGGATATCCAGGTCGCGCGCCAGTTGCAGCACGGTGTCGCGGGTGATGCCCGGCAGCACCGAAGCGCCCAGCGGCGGCGTGTGGATCTTGCCGTCCCGCACCACGAAAATGTTCTCGCCCGAACCTTCGCTCACATAACCGCTCGCATCCAGCGCGATGCCCTCCGAGTAACCGTTGGCCAGCGCCTCCATCTTGATAAGCTGCGAGTTCATGTAATTGGCCCCGGCTTTGGCCAGCGCGGGCAGGGTATTGGGCGCGATGCGGTTCCAGGAGGACACACACACATCCACGCCTTCTGCCAGCGCCTCTTCTCCCAGATACTTGCCCCACACCCAGCAAGCGATGTAGATGTCGATGGGGTTCCGCAGCGGGTTCACGCCGATCTCTCCGTAACCGCGCAGCATAATCGGGCGGACATAGCAGGAATCCAACTTGTTGACGCGTACAAGTTCAAGTATTGCTTCAGCTAATGCCGCGCGGCTGTAGCCCAGTTCTTCCATGCGGTAGATCTTGGCGGAATCCACCATCCGGCGGACGTGTTCGTGCAGCCGGAAAACGGCTGGCCCCGAGGGGGTCGCATAGCACCGGATTCCTTCGAACACGGAGGTTCCGTAGCTCACCACGTGGGAGAGTACATGGATGGTGGCATCCTGCCAGGGAATGAAGCGGCCGTTATGCCAGATTTTTTCGGTAGGCGTCAACATGGGTCAATTATAACGTACCCGTTTCCTACGAGTTGCCGTCTGCGGGGGGTGCGGCGCTGCGCGCCCCGGCGGAAATTCGCTACCATGCAAGACAAGGCAGGAAACCGCAGCCATGTTGCGAAACCGTCTCCTCTCGCTGACTCTGGCCGTCTTGTGCGCCGCCTCCGCCGCTTCCGCGCGGCGTCCGGGCGACCCGTTCCATCCGGGCTTTAACCTGTTCTCGCGGCAGCAGGACATCCAACTGGGGCAGGAATCCGCCGCGCAGGTGCGGAAACAGTATCAGGTAGTGCAGAACCAGTTTCTCCAGGACTACCTGAAGCGCGTGGGCGAGCGCCTGGCCACGACCAAAGAGGCCAAGGAGAGCGGCTTCAATTTCACCTTCACGCTGCTGAACGAACCCAGTATCAACGCTTTTGCGCTGCCCGGCGGCCCCATGTTTGTCTTCACGGGCCTGATGAAGGCGGTCGATAACGAAGCGCAACTGGCGGGCGTCATGGCCCACGAGATGTCCCACGTCATTCTGCGCCACGGCACCAACCAGATGTCCAAGGCCAACTTCCTGCAGCTTCCGGCCCTGCTGGCCGGCGCGGCGGTGGGCAACGGCAGCCTGATCGGCCAGCTCGCGCAGGCCGGCATGGGGCTGGGCTTGAGTTCCATGCTGCTGAAGTTCTCCCGCTCCGATGAAAGCCAGGCTGACCTGCTGGGTTCCCACCTGATGGCCGAAACCGGGTACAACCCCATCGAGATGGCCCGCTTTTTCGAGAAGCTGGAGGCCGACGGCGGCTCCCGCGGCCCGCAGTTCTTTTCCGACCATCCCAATCCGGGCAACCGCATGAAGGCCATCGAGGAGGAGATCCAGGGTCTGCCGCAGCGCACGTACGGCTATCAGACCGGAGAGTTCGTGGAAGCCAAAACGCAAGTGGCGCGCATCGCTCCGCCGCCCAAGACCCAGCAGGCCGCCGGCGCCCGTGAAAACCTGGCGCCGCCCAGCCAGGCGCCCAGTAGCAGTTGGCGGCAGTTGCGCGGGCAAGCCTACAACGTCTCGTATCCCGGCAACTGGACCGCTTTCGGGGACAGCAGTTCCGCGGCGGTCACCATCGCGCCGCGAGAAGGGCTGGTGCAGGGCGCCGGCGGCCGCACCAGCGTGGGCTATGGGGCCATTCTGAGCTACTTTTTCCCGGACGGCGCGCGCAGCTCGCTGGCCGCCGAAACTGACGACTTGATCCATCACCTGCGCGCCGCCAATGCCGGCATGCGCCAGGCTTCGCCCAGCCAGCGGCACATTAAGGTGAGTGACAACGACGCGCTGGTGAGCATGCTCGCAAGCGACTCGCCTTACGGCGGCGCCGAAACCGATGCGCTGGTGACCGTCTCACGGCCCGAAGGACTCTTCTACATGGTCTTCATCGCGCCGCAAAAGAACTTCGAGCAGTTGCGCCCCACCTTCGAGCAGATGCTGGGGTCGATCCGGTTTCAGTAACCGTAACGAGGCTGGAGCCTAAGTCTCGTGGGGTTGCCGGCTTGTGCTGGCTGCTCAGGTAATCTTTAGACTCATCGGGCACGATTGGGCGCCTGCGAAGGAGATCGTTGTTGAAGCTCGTTTCGAGCGTCATAGGCGTTGTCTTGTTCTCAATGCCGGTCCTGGGGCAGAGGGCATCAGTCCATGGCCAGGTGTTGGACGAGAGCGGGGCAGTCATTCCCGGCGCAATCGTTACGCTGAGCGGACCATCCGGGCCCGTGAAGACTACAAAGTCCGCCGGCGACGGTACCTATGTCTTCCGCGACTTGGCCCTTGACGAGTATACCGTCCGGGCGTCGGCTCCCGGGTTGATTCTCCGGCAGCCGGTCAGAGTTTCCGCCCGGCCGGGCTCGCCAGCAGTGAATTTGGTCCTGAACGTGGCTGCGGAAAAGCAGCAAGTAAGCGTTGAGGAAAGCGCCGGACCGGCCGTGAGCACCGACCCTTCAGCCAATGCGAGTGCGACGGTCCTGCGTGGATCGGATCTGGATGCTCTCTCAGACAATCCTGACGATCTGGCTGCTGACCTGCAGGCTCTGGCTGGACCGTCTGCGGGACCGAATGGGGGCGCCATCTTTATCGACGGATTCAGTGGAGGAGAACTGCCCTCAAAGAACTCGATCCGGGAAATCCGGATCAATCAGAACCCTTTTTCTCCCGAGTACGACAAGCTTGGTTATGGGCGAATCGAGATCTTCACCAAGCCGGGGGCGAACAAATTCCACGCCGACCTGGGCTATAACTTCGCCACCGATAAATGGAACTCGAGGAATCCGTACGCGGCGGAGAAGGCCCCATTCCATCTGCACGAGTTTCGGGAGGCAGTGAGCGGGCCATTGAGCAAGCGCGCTTCGTTTTACCTGACGCTCACTCGCGAGTCGGTGGACAACGGAAACGCCGTAAACGCAGTCACAATCGATCCCCGGACCTTGGCTCCCCTGGCTTTCACCGGTACCCCTGTGGCGGAACTGCGGCGTACCGGGTTCAGCCCGCGCGTTGATTACCAACTCAGCGCGAGGCACACACTGACGATGCGCTACTCCTATCTGCGCGACATTGTGCGGAACGCGGGTGTTGGGGGTTTCAACCTCGTCGAGCGCGGATATCACAACGATGCCCGCAGCCAGACGATCCAGATTACGGACACCGCCGTGATCAGTGCCAGCGTCATCAACGAGACCCGTTTTCAGTATTTCCGCCCAACCACGATCTCGCAGGCGAACACGCCGGGCTACGCGATTCAGGTATTGGAAGCATTTAACGGCGGCGGCAATCCGCTGGGGTATTCCGCAGACACCCAGAACAACTACGAACTCCAGAACTACACGTCGATCATTCATGGGAACCACATATGGAGATTCGGAGTCCGCCTCCGAGGCGCCACGGAAACCAGCATGTCGCCGCAGAATTATAACGGAACGTTTACGTTCAGCGGGGGGTTGGCGCCGCAATTGGATGCCAACAATCAGCCGGTCATCGATCATTCCGGGCAGCCGCTGCTTGTGAGTATCAGCTCGATTGAGAGTTACAGCCGTACGCTGCTCTTTCAGGAACAGGGTCTGCCGGCCACCCGGATCCGCGAACTCGGGGGCGGTGCCTCCCAATTCAGCATCAGCACGGGGAATCCATTGATCGCCGCCGGACAGTTCGACGCCGGCGCGTTCGTCGGCGACGACTGGAAGGTGCGCCGAAATGTCACACTCAGCCTCGGTTTGCGTTATGAGACGCAGAATAACATTCATGACTGGCGGGATTTCGCGCCGCGTATCGGACTGGCGTGGGCGCCCGGAGTGGCGGGAAATGCCCGGGCGAAGAGCGTAATTCGGGCCGGATTCGGCATGTTTTACGACCGCTTCGCCCTGGGCAATGTTCTCACCGCGGAGCGCTATAACGGCGCAGTCCAGCAGCAGTACATCATCGCAACCCCGGACTTCTACCCGACCGTGCCGCCGGTTGCATCGCTACCGGGCCCCTTGCCATCCAGTACGATTTACCAGATCAGTTCCCGCCTGCGCGCTCCTTACCTGATGCAGTCCGCCGTTGGGTTTGAGCGGCAGTTGCCGTTCAACACGACCGTGGCGATCACGTTTGCGAACTCGCACGGACTGCACATGCTGCGATCGGAGGATATCAATGCCCCTCTCCCGGGGACGTATCCGTCGCAGACTTCGGACAGAGCGGTGTTCCCGCTCGGCCGGCCAGGGCTGGTGGTCCTCATGGAATCCGCGGGGTTGTACAACCAGAACCAGTTCATCTTGAATGTCAATTCCAGAGTGAACCGCGATATCTCGCTCACGGGGTCTTACATTTACAACAAAGCCATGAGCAATACGGACGGGATCGGCACGTTTCCGGCGAATCCCTACAGTATGGACGGAGAATACGGCCCCGCCGCGACGGACATACGGCATCGCGTCACGCTTGGCGGCACGGTTACAGTCAAGTGGGGCATCCGCTTCAACCCTCTGTTTATCGTGAATTCCGGTGCGCCGTTCAACATCACCACTGGCAGCGATCTTTACGGAGATACGCTTTTCAATGAACGGCCTGGCATCGCAACCGATCCAAGCAAGCCGGGAGTGGTGGCGACCAGGTACGGCCTGCTAGATCCCAGCCCGGCGCCCGGAGAGGAATTACTCCCTCGCAATTTCGGGCGTGGGCCGGGCCAGATCATGCTGAATATGCGGGTCGGTCGGACGTTTGCGTTCGGAGCGGCTAAGGAAGGAGCTGCGCCTTCGCTTGGGGGTGCGCCGGCCAGTGCCGATGGCGCCGGCACTGGCGGCCCGCCAGGTGGCGGACCCGGCACCCGGGATGGAGGACAGTCGGGCCCCTTTTCCGCGGTGGGCGGTCAACGCGGTCCATCATCGTCCAACCATCGCTATACCCTGACCGCTTCGATGCAGATCCGCAATCTGATGAATCACAACAATCCGGGACCGATCATAGGCAACATGACATCGCCGCTGTTTGGGCTGGCCAATCAACCCGCAGGCGTGGGGAGCGGGATCTTCTCGGAGAGCGCGAACAACCGGCGCCTCGAACTGCAAATCAGGTTTACTTTTTGACCGATGCCGTTATAGTCGTTGGCGTCGGCGGCCCTGCGTTTGGCGAGTGATGCGCACACCCGGTACGGGAAGTCGAATCTATTTCCGATAACAGATATTATGTAAACTTCTGGAGCGGGTCGAAAAGAGGGGCCCGTTCCCCCGGAGGAAACGGGCCCAAGGGAAGAAACTCGAAATCTTCAGCGGCTCCGGCCGCCGCCGCCGCGGGACGCGCCGCCCCCACCACCGCCCCGGTAGGAACCGCCTCCGCCGCCCCCGCTCTGACGGGAGAACCCCCCGCCTCCGCTGGGACGGGAGAATTCGCCGCCGCCGCGAGAGAACCCGCTGCCGTTGTTGCGAGGAGCCTCCCGGCCTGCACTGCGCGGCGCGTTGTAGCCGCCGGAGCGCTCACGCACCACTGGCGGCGCAATCTCCAGCCGCTGTTGCCTGCGCGGGCTGTAGGAGGGCGCCGGTGACTCGGTGCGAAACTGCTGTGTTTCTGCCTGACCGCGACCGCCCCAGGAAGGCCCTGGCGCGCCCTGGACGCCGCCTCCGCTCCGGGGCATGGCCACCCCCGGCTGTCCGGGCGACGGTTCGCCAAAGCGGTGCCAGCCATTCCACCCGCGATCCACGGGGGCTGCCGGCGCCTGCCTGCCTGCCTGCGCAGGGGGAGCTCCTGGATCACTCAGGCGATGCCAGCCGTTGCCGCCCGCGCTGCGGTCCAGCGGCGCCGCCGTGCCGGCGCTACCACCCCAGCGCCGCCAGCCGCCCGCCTCGCTGTTCCCCGCCGCGGCGCCAGGCCGCATGGCGTTGGGCGCGACATTCGGAGTCTGCCCTCCCGGTCTGCTCTCGCGTACCGCCGCATTCCGGGCCACCTGCTCCATGGCGCGCTGCTGCTGCGCGAACGGCACCCGCTCCACCTGCGCCGGCTGATTGTGGCTGAAGAAGCGCTGCTGGCCGCCCATGCTGGGCGGAATGCGGCCTACCTGCCGGTCCGAGAAACGCAGCGAGTTGTTGCCCGGCGCCACCGGCAGCATGCCGCGCACCAGGCCGGCCTGCCCGAGTTGATTGCCCGAAACCCGCATCAGATTGTGGCTGCCAAAACGGCCGGCTGCGAAATCGTTCGCGTTCATCGCCGTCACCCCGTTCATCACCCGTGCGTTCCGGTAGACGTTGGTGATATTGACGTTGGTGATGTTCACGTTGGTCACGTTCATCCCGCGGTAGCCGCCGTAGTAGCGATGCCCCCACCAGGGGAAGAAGTGCTCGCGCGGCGCCAGCGGCACCCAGCCGATGTTGCCGAATCCGAACCCCACGCCGATATTCACACCGCCGTAGCCGCCGAAGCCGAAGAAGGCCACGAGAGCCGGCGACCAGAAGGCGCGCTGGTAAACCGGCCCCGGATACCAGCACCATCCGTAGGGGCCGCTCCAGAACCAGCGCCCGTAGTGATACGGCGCCCAACCCCAGGGGTCATAACTCACCCAGGTCCATCCGTACCAGTCCATCCACACCCAGCGGCCATTGCGATACGGAGCCCAGCTCGCGGCTACGCGCGGAGACCACACATAGCCGTAATCCGGAGCGTATACCCACTGCCCGTAAGGATCCAGGTCCTGGGCGCCATACACGTCCGGGCTCACGTACCGGGAGCTGGCTGAGCGCTCCAGCGTCCGGTCCCGATTCTCGTTCCAGCGATCCCACTCGTCCGGCGCCATGGCCGCGTTGAGCTGAAACTCCGCGCCGTCCGGCCCGTTGCGCGCCAGCATCGTCTGCCCCGCACGCAACCGCTCCACGCCCCGCGGCGTATAGATTTCGGCATCCCCGGCGCGCGCCGTAATCGCCGCCTGCCCGTCCGGCAGCACCGTCACGCGATACACGCCGCGCTGCGCCGGGCGCACCGAGACCACCGGCGTGGCGATCTCGATCTGCGCCTGCGTGTCCCGCAGCACCCGGAACGTCACCGTGCCCCGCGCCAACTGCACCTGGTAGCGCCCGTATTGCAGGTCGCTCAGGCGCACTTCAGAATCCCCAGCCAGCCGCAAAAAATTGCCGGCGTCAAACTGTATTTCTCCGCGTCCCCCGGGTCCCGTGGCCACCGTGTCCTGCGCCATCAGGGGCGCGTTCACGGCGCCGGCCACCCACTCTCCCGCGTCTCCCCGGCGAACCGACAGATCTCCGTTAATCAGGCTGATGCGCGCCACGCCATGTTCCTGGGTACCTTCCGGGTAATCCTCCGGAGCTGGCGCCGCCTGCCCGAACACTGCCGGGCCGGTAGCCAGCCACATGGCCGCCGCCAGGAGCATCTGATTCCAACTGCCAGCCGGGCGTCTCATGGCATCCTCCGCATACCTGCATCTCCTTTCTGGCAATTCCCGGTCCAAACAGCAAGATGCCGCGCTCCAAGCACTTGGGCTATGATGGCCAACGCATGCCAGTGGCCGAAAACCACCACCCTGATTGGAAACAAGCAATCCGGCCCCGCTTGCGCCGCCTGGCTGCCCCAGCGGCTTTGTGGGTGATTGTGGTGGGTTTCTACTGGAAGATCACGCTCACCCGCCAGTATTCCTGGTTGGACTCGCCGGACCTGGCCTACCAGGTCCTACCCTGGTTCCAGTTTCAGGCGCTGGAATGGCACCACGGCCACTTCCCTTTGTGGGACCCCCATGAATGGGGCGGGCAGCCGCTCCTCGGCCAGGCGCAACCCGGCGCCGCCTACCCCCTCAACTGGCTCCTCTTTCTTCTGCCGCTCTCTCATGGCCGCATCCGCATCGGCTTTCTCCACTGGTATTACGTGCTGATGCACTATCTGGGAGCCCTCTTCGCCTACGCGCTGTGCCGCGACCTGAAGCGCAGCCGGCCGGCTTCCTTGCTGGCTGGAGCGGCGTTCGCTTGCGCCGGCTGGATGGGCACCGTCGAATGGCCGCAGATGTTCAACGGCGCCGTCTGGGCGCCGCTGGTGTTCCTGTTTCTGCTGCGCGCCGCGCGCAATGAGCGCCCCAGGCGCAACGCCGCGCTGGCGGGCGCCTTTCTCGGCGTTTCGCTGCTCAGCGGACACCACCAAGTGCCCACCTTTCTGGCCCTGGCCTGCGGTGGCATCTTCCTCTTCCTGCTCTTCCGCGGCGCGCGCTGGCATCCGCAATGGCTCGCGCCCTTGGCGGCCTTCGCCCTGCTTTGCTTTCTGGTTGGCGGGCTGCAAACCCTACCCGCCTATGCCTACGCGCAGGCCGCCGTGCGCTGGGTCGGGGGCCCGCACCCGGTCGGCTGGGGGGAGTCTGTACCCTACCTGGTGCATGCCGATTTCGGCACGCACCCGCTCTCCGTGCTGGGCATCGTGATTCCGGGCATCTACCTCAGCACGAACCCCTTCCTCGGGCTGACGCTGCTCACGCTGGCGCTGTTGGCCCTTACCGCCGGCTGGTCCGACGCGGCCGTGCGCCTGCTGGCCGCCGTGGCGGCCGGCGGCTTGTTGTTTTCCCTGGGGCGCTACTCCCTGCTCCACGGCCTGCTGTATGCCCTCGTCCCCATGGTCGAAAAAGCGCGCAACCCGGCCATGGCAATCTTCATCTTTCACTTTTCAATTATAATCTTAAGCTCCTATGGAATAGATACTTATATGGATTCATCAGAAGCAGGGGTACGCCTCGCTAAGCGCCTGCTCGTGGCCCTCTCGGCGATGGCCGGGCTGGCGGTGTTTGTTCTGGCTCTGGCCGTTCCCAGCCTTCCCCAGGGCGCCCCCACCGACGCGCGCGACCGCGCAGCCTTTGCCGCCCTGATGGCTCTGGCTCTGGCGGCTCTGTTCTCCGCAGCGCGCCGCCGCGCCCTCTCTCCGCGCGCGGCCTGCGTACTGCTCTTCTTCTTGATGCTGTCCGAAGCCGCCGTGGGCGGCAGCGTGTTCACGTGGCACCACCGGGAACAGCCCGATTTCCTTCTCACCCAGTTACAGCAGGATGCCGATATCCTCCAGTTCCTGCGCAACGATCGGGATTTCCCGCGCGTGGAGGTGGACTCCGGCGCCATTCCTTACAATTGGGGCGACTGGCAGGACATGGACGCCTTCGATACTTACCTGGCGTCGCTCACCACCAACCTGGAGCGCGTGCAGGGCGAGCCGCACGCCCGCATGCTTTACGGTGCGAAATATGTCCTGAGCCGGGCGCCCACCCGCCCGGGTCAGGTACAGGTGTTCGAAGGAGAGAGCGGCGTCAAGGTCTTCGCCAATCCCGAAGCGTTCCCGCGCACGTGGGTGGTGCATGAGGCGGCTTCCATCCCGAAGGAGTCGGAGATCCAGGCCGCCCTGCAGCGTCCCTTGGCCGACCTCCGCCGCCAGGTGATTCTCGTGGGAACCCCGCCGCCCCTGAGTCCGTGCTCCCTGCCCGACCAGACGCGCTTGGTGCGCCATGAGTCCAACCGTGTGACCATCGAGGCGGATCTGGGATGCGGTGGCATGGTCATCCTGGGCGACACCTGGGATTCCGGCTGGCAAGCCACGGTGGACGGGCAGCCCGCCGCGCTGTGGCCCGCCTATACCTTCCTGCGCGGGGTTGTAGCCGGGCCCGGCCACCACCGCATCGAGATGCGTTACCGCCCGCGGAGCGTTGTGTGGGGCGCACTGCTCACCGCGCTGGGTCTGGCTGCGGCGTGCTGGCTGGGATTTCGCCGGCCCGAGCCAGAGGCTCCAGCGGCAGGCCCAGCGCGCGCCACGCCTCCAGCCCGCCCTGGAGCGGCCTGACCCGCGCGATTCCCCGCTGTCTCAACAGGAGCGCCACACGGGCGCTCGAGGCCTCGTTGGGTCAAGTGCAGTAGAGCACCACTTCCTGGCCGCGCGGAATTTCCCCGTGACGCGCCTCCAGCTCCGCCGGCAGAATATGCAGCGCCCCGGGCAGCCGCACGCCATCCGGGTCCTCGCGGTCCACACCCCGCAGATCCACGATGGTCAACGGCTCGCCGGCGTTCAGTTTGGCCAGCAACTCCTGCGGCGTGATCCGCTCGACGGCCAGCCGCCGCAGAATGCGCCGCCGCTGCGAGTACTTCCAAAAGAGATACACGGCCAGCAGTGAAGCCACCATGGCGCCCAGCCACTGCCCCATGCCCCAGGCCAGCGCGGCCGCCCGCTCCAGTTGCTCGTGAAAGAAGTAGCCCGCGGCCAGGTAGGCGGCCCCCCAGGCCAGTGCGCCGACGGAGTCCGCGGCGGCGAACTTCCAGAGCGGCATACGCACCATACCGGCCATGGGCGGTGCCACCGTGCTCAGCCCGGGAACGAATTTGGCAAACACCAGAGCCCAGGCATCGTGCCGCACCACGGTGTCTTCGGTGCGCCGCACGCAAGAGTCCGGCTCGAGCGAAATGCGGCACAGCAACCGCAAAATACTGCGCCCGCGCAGCCTCCCCAGGTAATACCACGCGCTGTCGCCCGCCAGGCACGCGACCCAGCACCAGAACAGCGCCGCGCTCAGCGAGAAACGCCCCAGTCCCGCCAGCGCGCCCGCAGCCAGCAGGAAGGGCGGCGCCGGCAGCGGCAATCCCACCTGTTCCGCAAGAACGGCGGCGAACAACACCGCGTGGCCGTGGCGCAAAACGAATGCCAGAACCTGGTGCATGGCTTTATGGTTTATGATGCAACTGGTGAGGCCCGCGAAGCGGGGGAAAGAGGGTGGCGGGGTATGCGTGTCTGGTCATCTACCTTAATATTCGTTTACAAGTCTTTACACTTCACGGCCCGAATGGTATATTTAGCACAAATCGATCGGTAAGAAGGGTGAGTGGTTCCCTTGGTAAAGGAGCGGGGATATAACGTGGAATGTGCGGGATAGCCGGTTTTACCCACAAGCACCGTGCGGAGAGCGAACTCCTGGCCCACCGAATCGCGGGGACCTTGTACCACCGCGGCCCTGACCAACAAGGGGTGTTTGTGTCAGGCGAGGTGGCGCTGTGCGCCGTACGGCTGAAGATCATCGACCTGGCGGGGGGCGATCAACCCATTGTGAGCCAGGATGGCGACTGCGTCATCGTCTTTAACGGCGAAGTCTACAACCACGCCTCGCTCCGCGCCGAACTCGAACAGCGTGGCCATCGCTTTCACTCCCACTGCGACACCGAGGTGGTGCTGCATGCCTTCCAGGAGTGGGATACGGAGTGTTTTTCGCGCTTCCGCGGCATGTTCGCCGTGGCGTTGTGGTCCAAGTCGCGGCGCCGCCTGGTGCTGGCGCGGGATCGCCTGGGCATCAAGCCGCTGTATTTCTACCGCCGCGGCAGCGAATTGTACTTCGGCTCCGAGCTGAAGGCCATCCTGGAGCATCCCGAGATCCCTCGCTCGCTGGACCTGCAGGCCCTCGAATACTATCTCTCGCTCAACTACGTTCCCTGCCCCTACACCCTCATCGACGGCATTCAGAAACTGCCTCCCGGGCACTTACTGGAGTGGCGCGCGGGCCAGGTCAGCACGCGGCCCTGGTGGCGCCTGGAATTTCACCCCAGCAGCCAGTGGACCCTCGAATCCGCCAAGAGCGAACTCGACTCTCTGCTGCGGGACGCCGTGCGCGAGCACCTGGTCTCCGACGTACCGTTGGGCGTATGGGCGAGCGGCGGGGTGGATTCCTCCACGGTACTGCATTATGCCGCCGAGACCGGTTCGCGGCTGAAGACCTTTTCGGTTTCCTTCGCCGGACGCAGCTTCGATGAAAGCCCGTATTTCCGCGAAATCGCGCGCTTCTACGGCACCGATCACCACGAATTCGACCTGAACCCGGACCGGGAACTCGAGACTGCCATCGAAGATTTCGCATACTATTCCGACGAGCCCAGCGCGGATGCCGGCGCCCTGCCCGTCTGGTACCTTTCGCGCATGAGCCGCGAGCACGTCACCGTGGCGCTCTCCGGCGAAGGCGCCGACGAGCTGTTCGGGGGCTACTCGACTTACCTCGCCGA
This sequence comes from Solibacteraceae bacterium, assembly GCA_021324015.1. Taxonomy (GTDB): domain Bacteria; phylum Acidobacteriota; class Terriglobia; order Bryobacterales; family Bryobacteraceae; genus JAJPJX01. The sequence continues at coordinate 74,875 of JAJPJX010000079.1, forward strand.
CCGGCTGGCGCGGCCCCTGCGGCTGGTGCCGGACGCCTTGCGCGGCTTGCTGCTGGAGGCTTTCCAGCGCTACTGGCCGGTCTCCGACGACAAGATCAGCCTGGAATACAAGTGCAAGCGCGCCCTGGCCGGGGCTTCCCTGCCCCCAGAGGAGGCGCATTTCTTCTGGAACGGCACCTGCTCGCCCGCCGAGCGAAAGCGCCTGTGTCCGGCCACCAACGGAGACAGCCTGGCGGCGCTTGTAGAGCGCCTGCCCGGCGACGGGCGGCGCATCGGTTCCCTCAACCGCTACCTGCTGGTGGATCAGTATTACTACCTCCCGGATGATATCCTGTACAAGGTGGACCGCATGAGCATGGCGCATTCGCTCGAGGTCCGCCCGCCGTTTCTGGATCACCGGATCGTGGAATTCGCGGCTTCCCTGCCGCAGCACCTCAAAATCCGCGGCTGGAAGCAGAAATATCTGCTGAAAGAACTAATGCGAGGGAAACTGCCGGCCGGCATTCTGAACCGCAAGAAAACCGGGTTCGATATTCCGGCGCACGATTGGTTCCGCGGCGTTTTGCGGAGTCTGCTCCTGGATACCCTCAGTACCGAGGCCGTGGAGGCCAGCGGCATCTTTGATGCCCGCGCCGTCCATGCCCTCATCCGGGATCATCTGGAAAGGCGTGTCAACGTCGGGTATCACTTATGGGGTCTGCTGACGCTTTTCCTGTGGATGAGGAAATGGAAGGTGGAAGTTCCCCGGCTGGAGGAATCCGGCCCGGCGATCACGGTTCCGGTCTTCGCTACCAGGTAATCGTTCTCCTGGTGGCCGCCGCCATCTTCTTCGGCTGCATCTTTAGCCCGCCTTCCCTGATGGACGATGTGGACGCCGTGCAGGCCCAGATCGCCCGCAACATGCTGCAATCCGGCGACTGGGTCACGGCGCGGCTGGACGGCGTCAAATACCTGGAAAAGTCTCCCCTCAAGTACTGGATGATCGCCGTCTCGTTCCTGATTTTCGGCGTGCATGACTGGTCCGCGCGCCTCCCCCTGGCGCTCTCCACCGTGCTGCTGGCCTGGGTGACGGCGCGTTTCGGAGCGTGGGCCTTCGGCCAGCGCGCCGGGCTCTATGCCGGCCTCGTGGTAGCCACCAGCGTGGGCATTTTCCTGTTTACCCGCTTTCTGATCCCCGACGTGATCCTCACGCTGATGATCACCCTGGCCGTGTGGGGCCTGCTGCGCGCGCTCGAAGAGGAAGAGCCGCATCCGCGCGCGTGGGCCATGGTGTTCTGGGCCGGCATGGCCGTGGGACTGCTGTTGAAAGGCCTGATCGCGGCGGTCTTCCCCGTGGGCGCGGCCCTTGTGTACCTGGCCGTGACCCGCCAGTTAGCCGCCCGGCGCACCTGGCGCCGCCTGCGCCCGGTCTCCGGAATTCTGCTGCTGTTGCTCATCGCCGCGCCCTGGCACGTGCTCGCCACGCTGCGCAATCCGCCGTACCTGGATTTCACCTTGCACAGCGAGCGCGGCTCCTACCGCGGCTTCTTCTGGTTTTACTTCATCAACGAGCACGTGCTGCGCTTCCTGAACCGGCGCTATCCCCGGGATTACAACACCGTCCCGCGTCTCTGGTTCTGGCTCTTCCACCTGTTGTGGCTGTTCCCCTGGAGCGTCTACTTCCCGGCCGTGGCCCGGCTGCGGTTCCGCGGGCCGGACCGCGCCGCGCGCACGCGCCTCATGGCCCTCTGCTGGACCGGCTTCATCCTGGTTTTCTTCACCTTTTCCACCACCCAGGAATACTACTCCATGCCCTGCTACCCGGCGCTGGCCCTGCTCCTGGGCGCGGCCATCGCGCAGGGCGGCAGCCTGGTGCGCCTCGGCACGCGCGTGGCGGCAGCCATCGCTTCGCTGGCGTTCGTGATCGTAACCGCCATTCTCTTCCTGGTGCGCGGCCTGCCCACGCCCGGCGACATCTCCGTGGCCCTGCACCAGCAGACCGATATCTACGCGGTCTATACGCTTTCGCTAGGCCACATGGCCGATCTCACGCTGAGCGCCTTCGCCTATCTCCGCTTGCCCCTGACCGTGGCCGCGGTGGCGCTGCTGATCGGGGCCGTGGGCGGATGGCGGTTCCAGGGCCGCAAAGCCGTCTTCGCCCTCGCCGCCATGATGGTGGTCTTCTTCCACGCCGCGCGCCTGGCCCAGGCGGTCTTCGATCCCTACATGGGCTCCCGCCCCCTGGCCCAGGCGCTGCTTCAGGCGCCGCCAGGCAAGCTGATCGTCGACGACCAGTATTACGCCTTCTCGTCGGTTTTCTTCTATACGAACCGCACCGCGCTGCTGCTCAATGGCCGCATCAACAACCTGGAGTACGGCTCCTACGCCCCTGGCGCCCCAAACGTGTTCCTCGGCGACCAGCAGTTCCAGAGCCTCTGGCCCTCTCCCCAGCGCTACTACCTGGTCGCCGAAGGGCCGCAGATTCCGCGCTTCGAGCGCTTGGTGGGCAAGCCGAATCTGCACGTGGTGGCGGAGAGCGGCGGGAAGTATTTGTTCTGCAACCAGTGAGGGCGGCGGGCTTGCCTTCCGCGAATTCTCGCCCGGATCTCAGCCAAGGACCATCACCCTCGACCGGCCGCCCGCGACGCTCTCCAGTCTGCGGTCGAAAGTGACGAGCACGGCGTTGTTGGCAGCCGCGAGTCTCAGCAGATAAGCGTCCGTCACCTGCTGATGGCCGAGCAGCTTTGCAAACGCATCCCGCCAATCTTCGGAAGCGGGCGCCGGGAGGGGCTCCAGGTACGTATGCAAGGAATCGGCGACCAGGCGCGCCAGTAAGCCAGCGGCTTCGTGTGGGCTCTTGGCCGTGGCGATCGCGGCGGGATTGGAGGAGAGCCGGATGAATCCGAGTTATGTCAGCGCACAGGTTGCCCAGCGGTTCTGCGAGGAGAGCGCCGCAATAGCGGTCAGGTGGAACTGATGATTGGGCCAGGCGATCGCAAGCAGGACGTTGACATCCAGCAGCAGGTCAGGAGAGGCCTTCTTCATCGAAGACCCGCTGCATTCGGGAAGCCGGAACTACGGGCGCATTCGCGGGAACGTCAAACACCGGGAAACGGCGTGTCGAGCGGCGGGCCGGCGAATCCGTCGGTTTCAGTCCGCGGCGGGCGAGCGTCGAGAGCACCTTGCCGAGGCGCTCACCCGACGCGCGGGAGAGGTGCATGGCCGCCTCGTATACATCGTCGTCCAGCGTGATGCTAGTCCTCACAAGTTTTCAGATTGATACGTTGATACGCTGATGTCAAGCGGTTCTGGCCGGCCGCCCGACCGCCCGGCAAGATCGAGTAGAGGGAGACCTTGAAGAGTCAGCCGCGACGGTGTCTCCGCGGGCACGGGCACGCTCGCCAGTGCACGGTCCTTCCAGCCGACCAACCGGATCTCCGCCGTGCTGGAGCTCTCCAGCTCTCCCTGATGGACCACCTTGGTCCTCGCTCTCTGAAGCCACGTAGCCGCAGCATTCTTTTTGAGAGCAGCTTGCCATTTGCCGTACCAAGCTGAGAAGCCAGGAACCGTCTGCTCCTTTTGAAGAACGAATGTGACGTTACGGAGTGCTTCTATCGTGGAGTTGAGGTTTGCAAGAAACGGGTCTGATTCGTGATAATTCGTGATAGTGCTCCAGCGTTTGGTGCCAGAGTAGAGGCGCGGCCTTGAGGCGCCGGTGCGTCATCGGGAGCGGACAATTGGCATACTTGTCCGCACCGCCGGAGCTGCCGGAGTCCTGACTCATGGGGCCTCTTATGATTCTAACTTTTGAGGAGCATATCCTCGTCTGAGCGGCCGACGGGTCCCACAATGTTCGACCGTTACCGGGGGTCGTCGTTAGCCGCCTTTGAATGGCGAGTCGGGTGAGCCAGAGTGACGTCCTCGCAGACCACTCCCGATAAGTCCGCATCCCACCAAGGTATCGAAAAACGCGCGTTCCCGACATGTGCCGTGGAACCAGCGGATCTCCCCTGACCCGGCCGCCAGCCTACTCGCCCGGCCGCGCCTGCCACAAACTCTCGTAATACTCCCGCATGCGTTCCGCGAACTGCGGCCCCGCGGTATCCACGATGTCCACGTGGCCTGCCCCGGCCACCGTCCAGAACCGCTTCGGTTCGTTCGCGGCGGCGAACAGGCGCCGTCCCATCTCGATGGGCACGATGCCGTCTTGGTCTCCGTGAATGATCAGCAGCGGCGCGTGCACGTTCCGGATCTTGCGCAGCGAATCGAAGCCCCAGACGAACCAGGAACCCAGGTAGGGCACCGTCCGCCCGGCCATCTCCGTCACCGAGGTGAAGGGCGATTCCAGCACCAAGCCGCCGCAGGGCCGCCGCGCCGCCAGGTCCACGGCCACTCCCGTGCCCAGCGACTCCCCGTGCACCACGATTTGCTCCGGACGGTAGCCCCGCGCAGTCAGCCAGTCGTAGCCCGCGTCCGCATCGCGATAGAAGCCTTGCTCCGACGGCCGACCCTCGCTCTTGCCGTATCCCCGATAGTCGATGATCAGGAACGCGGACCCCGCCGCCGGGATCTCCCGCAAATGCCCCACGCGGTACGAAACGTTCCCGGCGTTGCCGTGGAGGTACAGCGTCACCGTGCGCGCCCCGGGCACTTCCACCCACCAGCCGTGCAGCTTTACCCGGTCCCCGCTCACCAGCCAGACATCCTGGGCGCCGAATTCTCCTTGCCGCTCCCAAAACCCGTCCGGATATCTGGTGGGCAGATACACCAGCCGGTTCGCCAGCACGTAGATCAGGCCGTAGACCGCCCCGCTCGCGGCGAGCGCAGCCGTAATCAGTTGGGACGAAGCCATCGCCCGAAGAAGGCCTGCCAGGCAGGATCGCTCTGTGGGCCGTTGGGATGGTGGCCCTGGTTGGTGGAGACGTACTCAAGTTTCTCGGGCACACCCAGCAGGCGGTAGACTTCCCGCGCCCGGTTGACATATCCCCAGCTTTCCAGGTCGTCCGAGTCGCCGCCCCGGTCCTCGGACTGGCTGCCGCCAATCAGCAGAAAGGCGCGCGGCGCCGCCAGCGCCATCAGCTCATGGTGGTCATGTTCGAAGCCAGGCCGCTGCTTGTTCGGGTTCAGCAGGCTCAGCACCGTGTGCTCGGGCGTGGGGATATCCGGAAACACGTGCAGCCAGTCCAGGTACCAGGGCGCGTACCAGTTCGTGCCGCCGTTGACCGCGATGTGCGGGTCCAGCGCCACCACCGCCTGGAACTCCGGCGCGAAGGCCGCTACGTACACGGCGGCCTTGGCTCCCAGCGAGAATCCGATGAACCCCAGGCGCTTGGGGTCCACCTCCCGCCGCGACCGCAGGTACTCGGCCTCGCGCTGCGCGTCGTGGACCATCTTGCCCATGGGCAGCCAGTGGCCGAATCGCTGGTAGAGCTTCTCCTGCGCCCCGGTGTGGTAGGTCGTACCGTCCCGGTAGTAGCGGATGAACGACCAGCTCGTCAGCACCACGTAGCCGTGCTCGGCCAGCCAGGCACCCCACCACTGCTCCGGCGCTTGGTAGTCCGGCGTGGTCGAACTCCAGCAGATCACGGCCGGAAACGGACCGCGTCCCTGCCCCTTGGGGAGTAGCAGCAGATGATGCTGGTAGAAGTCCTTCTCGATGGGCAGATCCAACCGCACCCGGGTGTAGTGCGCCAGTTCCCGGGTCTCCAGAATGCGCGCCTGCCGGATGTCGCCGAACCAGCGCCGGTCTGCCTCCGCAGGCCCCAGTTTGCCCAGGATGCGGGTCCACAGGGCCATCAGTTCCGGCCGCCGCTTCTGATACCAATCCCGGGGACCGTGGAGTCCCTCTACGAGCGACGGGATGATCTGCGCTTCCGCGCCCGGCTCCGGCGCTGGGCTGCGCGTGGAAGTGACCCGGTGTTGATGCAGCCGGCCGGAATTGTCCTCCGCCGCCCAAAGCATCAGCGCCAGGGCCAGCGCCACCGCCTGTTTACCCAAGTCCGCACTCCCGCAGAAATTTGGCCGATTCCTCCGGCGGCGTCGGGTTGATATAAAACCCGGTACCCCATTCGAAGCCCGCCACCTTGGTCAGCTTCGGAATGATCTCCACGTGCCAGTGGTAGTGCGCCAGTTGCGGCTCCTGCAACGGCGCGCTGTGCACGATGAAGTTGTAGGCCGGCCGCTCCAGCACCTGATCGATCTTGCGCAGGGTTTGGCGCAGCACTCCGGCCAGGTTTTGCAGGGTTCCGGCGTCGGACTCCTCGAAGTGCGAATCGTGCCGCTTGGGCACGATCCAGGTTTCGAAGGGGAAGCGCGGCGCGAAAGGCTCGACTACCAGGAAGCGATCCGTCTCGCTGACCAGGCGCTCGCCGGAGAGCGTCTCCTGGCGCACAATGTCGCAGTAGATGCAGCGCTCGCGGAAATCGAAATAGATCTTGGCGCCATCCAGTTCTTCTTTCACGCGCTTGGGAACCACGGGCAGCGCGATCAGTTGGGAGTGCGTGTGCTCGAGCGATGCGCCGGCCGCCTCGCCGTGGTTCTTGAACAGGATGATATAGCGGAAGCGCTTGTCCCGCTTGAGGTCCAGGACGCGGTCCCGGTACGCCCAGAGCGCTTCTTCCACCTGCTTGTCGCTGACCTCGGCCAGCGTCTTGTCGTGCTCCGGCGTCTCGATGATCACCTCGTGCGCCCCGATGCCGTTCATCTTGTCGTAGATGCCCTCGCCCTGGCGGTTCAAGTCCCCTTCGATACCCAGCGCGGGAAATTTGTTAGGCACCACGCGCACGCTCCAGCCTGGCTGGTTCGGGGCGCCCTTTGAGCGGTAGGCCAGCACCTCCGGAGGCGTCTTTTGTTCGCTGCCGTAGCAGAACGGGCAGAACCGTGCGGATGGGCGGGGCACCGGCTCGCGCGTGAAATCCGAAGGGCGGCGCGCCCGGTCAGTCGCAATAATCACCCAGCGACCCGTAATCGGGTCTTTCCGTAGTTCCGGCAAATGCTGAATTCCTCCAAGGCTCCCTGATCTGCGGCCGTGAGGGGGATCTTCCTCACGGTCTAGCGGCGCGCGGATAGGTATTATACCGTCTGGGGGAAGCGGAAGGCATCCCGAATCCATCGAACGGCGGGTGGATTTTCGAGCACCACGCTGACGATATCGAAGCGGGCCTGCTCCCAGGGTACTCCGGAGCGGCGCGCATATTCCCGCGCGGCCCGCCGCAGATGTTCGCGCTTCTCCGCGTCCACGGCACTCTCCGGGGAGCGGACATCGTCCGAGGCGCGGGTCTTCACCTCCACAAACACCAGGGTGGCGCCCTCCCAGGCCACCAGGTCGAGCTCGCCCGGCCCCGACCGGGGACGCCAGTTGCGCGCCACTACCGTAAGACCGCGCTGTTGCAGGTGCCGCTGCGCCAGGTCCTCGCCGCGGCGCCCGTGCGCCGCTTCCGGGGATTCGCTGCGCGCACGCCGCCGGCCGCGCAACGCATCCGCCAGCCGGTACAGCGGCAGCATCATTTCAGAACCTCAAACTCGAATTCCATCACCTTGCCCCGCACCACGAAGCACAGGTAGTGCTCCCAGAACCGCCGGTAGCGCGGAAAGCGGTTCACCAGAAACTCGAATCCCAGCCATTTCCACAGAGCCAGTAGCTTGACGCGGATGGAAATCTCCCGGAACCTGGCCCGCGAGTAGTAGCCGAAACCGGCGTTGTCCGGACCGAAATAGCGGAACGAAAAGCTGTTCAGGTGGCTGCGGTGCGTGGGATCGCAGAAGGAGCTGAAATCGGTGTAGTGCGGCGTCTCGATGCGCACGGTGCCGTGCGGCCGCACCAGCCGGTGGAACTCCTCCATCGCACCGATGACGTCCGCCACGTGTTCGATCACGTGGATGGCCAGCACCCGGTCAAAGGAATTGTCGGCGAAAGGATAGGGAAGATGGTCCAGGTCGCACAGGACGTCGGCCCGGGTGGCCGGGTTGCGGTCGATGCCGATCGCGCCCGGGAACTTGCGGATCCCGCAGCCGACGTCCAGCACTCTCAGGTTTCGTGTGTCGCCAGGTTGAGGCACTGTTCCAGAACGTCCAGGGCGAAGTCGCATTGATCCTGCGTAATCACCAGCGGCGGGCTGAGCCGGATGGAGTTTTGTCCCGCGCCCAGCACCAGCAGCCCTCGCTGGAAGGCCAACTGGACCACGCGGTCCCGCAGGTCCGGCGCCGGTTCGCGCGATTCCCGGTCACGCACCAGCTCGACGCCCAGCATCAGTCCCAGGCCGCGGACCTCGCCCACGTGGGGGAACCGCCGGGGCCATTCGCGCATGCGATCCATCAGGCGGGCGCCGCGGCGGGCGGCATTTTCCACCAGTTCCTGCTCCAGCAGCTCCAGGGTCACGAGCGCGGCCGCGCAGGCCACCGGGTTGCCGCCGAAGGTGGAGGCATGCGCGCCCCGCGGCCACTGCATGAGCTCCGCCCGCGCCACCGTGGCCCCCAACGGCAACCCGCTGGCGATCCCCTTGGCCACGGCGAAGATGTCCGGAACAGCGCCGAAGTGCTCGGCGGCCCACATCTTTCCCGTGCGGCCCATGCCCGACTGCACTTCGTCGAAAATCAGCAGCATACCAGATTGCCGGGCCACCCGCTGAAGCTCGTCGAAGAACATCGCCGGCGGCACGATGTAGCCTCCCTCGCCCTGCACCGGCTCCACTACGATGGCCGCCACCTCGTCGGCCGGAGCGATGGTGCGCAGCACCTGCTGCTCGATGTATTTCACGCACTCCACCGCGCAGCTTTCCGGCTTCTGGCCGAACGGGCAGCGGTAGCAGTAAGGATACGGCGCATGCACTACCCCCGGCAGGAGCGGCCCAAAGCCCCGCCGCTGGACCGCCTTGCTGGCGGTCAGCGAAAGCGCCCCCATGGTGCGCCCGTGGAAGCCGCCCAGAAAAGCCAGGAACTTCTCCCGCCCGGTGTGGTAGCGCGCCAGTTTCAGGGCGCCTTCCACCGCCTCCGCGCCGGAGTTGCCGAACGAGACGCGACGCTCACCGCCGCCGGGCGCGAGCGCGGCCAGACGCTCGGCCAGTTGCACCAGGTTTTCGTAATAAAAATCCGTGCCCGACATGTGGATCAGCCGCGCGGCCTGGTCCTGGATGGCGCGCACCACACGCGGGTGGCAGTGGCCCGTGGCGACCACCGCGATGCCCGCATTGAAATCCAAAAAGCGGTTGCCGTCCACATCTTCCACGATGGCGCCTTCCCCGCGTTGCGCCACCAGCGGATAACTCCGCGTGTAGGAAGGCGAAACCACTCGCCGGTCTCTCGCGATCACCTCCTGGGCACGCGGGCCGGGAAGCTCTCCCATCACCAGCGGAAGGTCCGGGCGGACCGTCTCCAGGTTCTTGTTCATTTTTTCGATCCTCCTTGGGGATTGGAAAACTGCGAAAACCAGGAAACGCCGCGAGGAGTCAATCGCAGCCGAACAGACCCGGGCGGGAAATGGAGGGCCGGTTCACCATACTTTTATTCTAGCGGAACCGGTTGCTCGAAGCCCTACCCCCTCCGAGCAAATTTCGCCGCGAATGTAATTTCTGGACCGCTCGCCGTTCACTACGGCACTGATAAGCAAGCACTTGGAGATTGGCGACCAGTTTGCTCGACCCACTTGCCAGAGCTTCACCAACAGGATTGCAGGGCAGGCGGCGGCCTGCCCGCCTCGAGTTCGGTAGGGTGCGTCTACCGGCTTCCGCCGCGACTTCGCCCGGCGTGAGAAGCGTTCCGGACCCACCCTACCGAAACCCCCGGACAGGCCGGCGCCTCATGCGGCCACGGTCCGGTAGTACGCCACCAGATCCAGCACCGGGGGCGCGTGTCCCATCGCGCGCAAGAATCCCGAGACCTGGCCGCGATGATGGGTGGCGTGGTTCACGACGTGCAACAGCGGCTGCCAAAGCGGCTGACTCCACTCGCGCCCTTTCGTGTCGTGGTATGTCACGACACGGCGGACGACTTCGTCGGTGAGTCCGGCGGCCCACTGCTTCCAGCGCTCGTGCAGAGCAGGCCAGTCGTTTTCGAGCACCGAAAGCAGGTAATCCGCTTCCGTGAGGAAAGACCCCGGTGGTTTTCCTTCGAGCCGCGCCAGCCAGATGCGGTCGGCGCCGAAAACATGCACCAGGGTTCCCAGCACACTCTTGTCCGCGGTGCCGAAATCCCGCTGCAGTTCCTCCGCGGAGAGTTGCGCGGCCGCTGCCACCAGCCTGCGGCTGGCCCAAGCGGTGTAATCCAGATGGAGACGCAGTGCGTCGGCGCTGACGGACATACGTCCGTTGTACCACGCCCGAAGCGCCCTATTTCAGCGGCACGGCGCGTCCGGTTTTGACGGATTGCTTGGCCGCGTCGATGATCTCCACGACTTGTACGTTGATGTCCAGGGCCGTCAGCCCCTCGACCGGTTTATGTCCGCGCATGCAGCTCACCATGTAGGCAATCGGCTCGGTCCGCTCCGGCGGCAGAGGCTCGAGCGGCAGGTCCCTGGTTTCTTTCCCCTGGCGCAGTTCCACCTTGCCGTTCTGCATGTACAGGCTGCCCTTGAGGCCGAAGACTTCCAGGTCCTGGAACCCGCGCGGCAGGTCCCAGCTTCCCTCGTAGATGCCCACCCCGTTCTTGTAGTGCAACACCAGCGTGGCGTTGTCTTCCACCTTGGGAAAAGTTTCGGGCCGCAGATGGTTCACCTGCGCGTATACCGATTCCGGGCGGCCCAGGTACCAGAGCGACCACAGCGCGTTGTAGCAGCCGAAATCCATGAGCGCCCCGGCGCCGTTCTTCACCGGGTCGGTCAGCCACTCGAAGAAGTACTTGTTGGTGACGCCCTGCGAGCCGGGCCCGCCGTGACCCACGATGCCGTGCAGACGCCAGACCTGGCCCACGTCGCCCGCCTTGGCGGCCGCGTAGGCCGCGTAGTTGGCCGGCCACCAGGCCATCTGGTAGTTGGTCATCACGCGGATGTCGTGCTGCTGTGCCAGTTTTCGAATCTCCACGGCCTCCTTATAGGTGGCGGCCAGCGGCTTTTCGAAAATCACGTTGATTTTGCGCGGCGCGCAGGCCTCCACAATCTCCAGGTGCCGGTTGTTCTCCACAAAGGCCCAGACCAGATCAGGCTTCACCTCGTCGAGCATCTTCCGATAATCCGCATAGAAGGGGACGGCGCTCGCGCCGCGGCGCTTGGCTTCGGCGACGAGTTCGGGATTGGGTTCGGCGATCCCGGCGAGCTGCACCTGCTCGCCCTTCAGCATCGTGGGCAGGTGTCCCCAGAAATGCGAGTGCACCATGCCGATCACTGCCATCTTGTACTGCTGCGCCGCCAGCGGCAGACTCAGCAGGAACAGGCAAAAAGAGAGGCGTTTCATGGAAACCCTTATCTTACTAAACGGCGCGGCGTATCCTGGTGGAATGAGGATGATCGCCCTGGGTTGCCTGTGGGCGACGGTGATGTGCCCAGGCGCCTATGCGGCTTCGGCCGCGTATAGTTATTCCAGTTATTTGGGCGGCGAGAGCAGAGACGTCGTCCATGACATGGCCAGAGATGCCGCGGGAAACATCTACCTGACTGGCGAGACGGCGTCCTCCGGTTTTCCCGTCACCAGCTCAGCGTTCCAGCGCACGCACGGCGGCAGGCCTGGTCCAGACTTCGGGCTTCTGGGCACCAGCCGTCCCGATGCGTTCGTCGTGAAACTGCGTCCCACCGGCGAAATCGCGTACGCCACCTATCTCGGCGGAGCAGGCAGCGACGCTGGATACCGCATCGCCGTCGATTCCTCCGGCAACGCCTATGTGGTCGGGACCACGGATTCCTCCAATTTCCCGGTCACACAGGGGGCCCTGCAAACCGCCGCTTCTGCGGCGTCACATCTCTTCGTTTCCAAGCTCAACGCCGATGGTTCCGCCCTGGTCTACTCGACCTACTTCGGCGGATCCGTCGCGGGCGCCATCGCCGTCGATTCCGCGGGTAACGCATACGTCGGCGGCTCCGCTACAACCCAGCAACTTCCACCTTCTGCCGGCGCTTACCGCAGTTCGGGAGACGGCGCTTTCGCCGCCAAGTTGAATGCCACCGGATCCGGACTGCTGTTCGTTACCTATCTCGGCGGAACCGTGAGCGGAACCACCCGGGGTATCGCGATCGACAGTACGGGCAACATCTATGCCGGGGGCACCACGTACTCAAGGGATTTTCCGGTCAGCGCAGGCGCCTTCCACAGCACGGTGGCGAACCAGAGTTCCGCCGCTTTCCTCGTGAAGCTGGGCCCCAGCGGAGGCAATGCCGTCTTCTCGGCAATCCTGGGCGGCAGCGGGGATTCCTCGCTGAACCGGCTGGCGGTGGATTCCACCGGCGCGGTATTCCTTGGCGGCTCGACCAGCGCCGCTGATTTCCCTTCGATGGCCGCGTGCCAGTCCCAATTGAGCGGAAGCTCCGACGGTTTCGTGGCCCGGCTGAACCCAGCGGGCTCGCAACCGATCTTCTCCACGTTTCTGGGCGGCAGCGGAAACGAGGTGGTCCAGGGGCTGGCGCTTGACCAGGCAGGGGCGGTCTTCGTGTCCGGCACGACGTACTCCACCGATTTCCCGGTCACCCCGGATGCGCTGCCCAAACGATTCGCCGGGAGCCCCTGTGTCGAAACGGCTTCTTCCCCTTTCGGCAGCAGCCCTGGCGTTTATGTTTGCGGCGACGCCTTCGCCGCCAGACTCACCGAAACCGGCAGCCTGACGTACTCCAGCTACTTGAGCGGCAGCAGCGAAGATTCCGCCGAAGCGGTGGCGGGTTCTCCGAATACCTTCTGGGTGGCTGGCCGCACCCAGTCCAACGATTTTCCAACCGCGGGCGCCGCCACCGCCGACCGCCGCGCCCCGGGGACTTGCTCCATTCAAAACTCACCCAGTTCGAGCACTCAATTCTCCTGCGACGATGCCTTTGTGGCCAGGATCGGTTTTCGGGGAACTCCTCCCGCTCCTGTTCTCCGCGTCGTAAATACCGCCAGCCTGCTGGAGGGACCGGTTGCGCCCGCGGAGGTGATCACGATTTTCGGCCAGGGCATCGGGCCATCCACTCCTGCAACCTTGCAGTTGACCCCGGCGGGGCTCATCGCCGCCGAGTTGTCGGGCACGCGGGTGCTGTTCAACGGCATGCCCGCTCCGTTGATCCGCGCGGACTCCGGCCAGATCACCGCCATCGTGCCCAATGGGGTTGCCGGAACTGCGCACCCGGGGATGCAGATCGAGCGGGACGGAGTTGTGCGCGCTACCGCTACCCTCCCCGCCACGGAAGCGGCGCCTGCTTTCTTGACCCTCGATATTTCCGGAATGGGGCAGGCGGCCGCCATCAACCAGGACGGATCGATCAACTCTCCATCTCACCCGGCGCCGCGCGGCTCCATTCTCACCTTTTTCTCGGTGGGCACAGGCGCGACCGGAACGCCGGACGGTAGCGTGGCCACGGCGGCTCAGAGCTTGCCGGCTCCGCTCGTGGCACTCCTCGGCGCCGGGTCACGGTTTTTTGTTGGCAACGTGCTGTACGCCGGACCGTC
>JAJPJX010000081.1 GCA_021324015.1 Solibacteraceae bacterium
ATCCCCAAGGAGGATCGGGACTACTTCCTGGAGCGCAAGTACCCCAGCTTCGGAAACCTGGTGCCGCGCGACGTGGCGTCGCGCAACGCCAAGGCCGTGTGCGATGAAGGCCGCGGTGTGGGCGAAAGCGGCTACGGCGTCTACCTGGATTTTCACGACGCTATCGAGCGGCTGGGCAAAGACGTCATCAAGGAGCGCTACGGCAACCTGTTCGATATGTACCAGCGGATTACGGATGAGAATCCGTATGAAGTGCCGATGCGCATCTACCCGGCCAGCCACTACACCATGGGCGGGCTGTGGGTGGACTATAACCTGATGACCACCATTCCGGGCCTGTACGCCATCGGCGAAGCCAACTTCTCCGACCACGGCGCGAACCGTCTGGGCGCCAGCGCCCTGATGCAGGGCCTGGCCGACGGGTACTTCATTCTGCCGTACACGATTGGCGACTACCTGGCGACGAACAAGTTCGAGAAGGTGGATACCAGCCATGCCGCTTTCCGGGAAGCCGAAACCCAGGTGGCCTGCCAGATCAAGCGGTTCCTGGAGATGAAGGGGACCCGCTCGGTGGACTCCTTCCATCGCGAGCTGGGCAAGCTGGTCTGGGAGTATTGCGGCATGTCGCGTTCGGCGGAAGGGCTGAAGTACGCCCTGGGCCGGATTCCGGAGCTGCGGGAACAGTTCTGGCGCGAAGTCAAGGTGTTGGGAACGGGCGAGGAATTGAATCAGTCGCTCGAGAAGGCCGGGCGGGTCGGCGACTTCTTCGAGCTGGCGGAACTGATGTGCCTGGACGCGCTGGACCGCAACGAGTCCTGCGGCGGCCACTTCCGCGAAGAGTATCAGACGCCGGAAGGCGAGGCGCAGCGCGACGACGAGCGATACTCGTATGCCGCCGCCTGGCAGTTCAAGGGTGTGGGCGAGCCGCCGGTTCTGCATAAGGAACCGCTGGAATTTGAATACGTTCACCCCAGTCAACGGAGCTACAAGTAATGAACCTCATTCTTCACATCTGGCGGCAGCGGAACGCGAACGAGAAGGGCCGCATGGTGCGCTACGAAGTTCGGGATGTGAACCAGGAGATGTCGTTCCTGGAGATGCTCGACGTGCTGAACGAGGATCTCATCGCCAAGGGGGAAGATCCGGTCGCCTTCGACCACGACTGCCGCGAAGGCATCTGCGGCATGTGCGGCATCATGATCAGCGGCGTGGCGCACGGCCCGCTGCCGGCCACTACCACCTGCCAGCTTCACATGCGCCATTTCAAGGACGGCGACGAGCTCTACCTGGAGCCCTGGCGGGCGCGGGCTTTTCCGGTGATCAAGGACCTGGTGGTGGACCGCAGCGCGTTCGACCGGGTGATCGCGGCGGGCGGCTACATTTCCGTTTCGGCGGGCAGTGCGCCGGAGGCCAACTCCGTTCCCGTGCCGAAAGAGGCGGCTGAACGCTCCATGGATGCGGCGCAGTGCATCGGCTGCGGCGCCTGCGTGGCCATGTGCCCGAATGCCGCCGCCGCCCTGTTTGTCGGCGCCAAAATCGCCCACCTGGGGACGCTGCCGCAGGGCCAGCCGGAACGATACCACCGGGCCATTGCCATGGTGGCGCAGGCCAGCGCCGAAGGTTTCGGGAGTTGCACGAACATCGGTGAATGCGAGGCGGTCTGTCCCAAGGAGATCAAGCTTGAAGTGATCGCCCAGATGAACCGGGATTTCCTCAAAGCCAAGTGGGCCGGACGCTAGGACGGGCGCGAGTTCCCGCGCCCTGCCTCATTGCACGGTTCCCGCGGCGGCCTGGGGCTCCAGCTTGATTTCACCGAACGCCGCTTCGTATTGGTTCACGTTCTGCTGCAGCACGTTCAAAAGGGCTTTCGCCTGTTGCGGGCTGAGGTAGATCCCCTGGAAGTTCTGGATGGACACGTTCTCCGGGCTGGTCTGGTTTACCAGGCCGAACAGCAGGAAGAAGTCCCACAGATTCACGCGAATCTGCACGCTGTTGGCGTATCCTTCGCGGTAGTCCGCCGAGTTGACCAGTTGGATCTTGGGTGCGGGGGGCTGGGTCATATAGAGTCATGGTCACCCAGTCCGCTGCCGCCGTCAACCGGAATCACGGCTGGCATCGCCCGGGGGGGCCGGGAGCCGGCCGGTACCGGTATTACAAGAAAGTTTAAAAAATCTCACAACCACGGCACCTCATTTTGCGTCCGATCTAGTGAGGTTGCTGGAGCCATGAAAGGCATCACTGAGAGGGACAGGAGCTTGACCGGGCAAGTGCATTGCCCGATTTGCACCCACACGGTGCCGGCAGACGTTCAGGTGGTTGGAAAGAGAATCCGGGTAGTCCCGGGCCAGCGCTGCCGGCGATGCTCGGCGCCACTGGATGCGGCCATGGTAGTACAATTACCCGAGGCGGCGTAACCACCTTGTAAAGCGGGCGTTGTATTTGCGATAGTGAAATCAGGCGGGGGCTACGATGAGACGGAGATCACAACCAAAGGCGGAGCCGGTTGTACCGGTCGAGATCCTGGAGCAAGCCAAGCGCTCCGTGTCCACCGATAAGATCAAAAAGACGGTCAAGTGTGTGGTGTGCGGCGCTGAAACCAGTGGTTATTCCAGTGAGCCGCTTTGCTGGGTGTGCCGCCGTCTCAAAACCAGCGCCTGGCGCGACATTGAACAGCAGATGCCTGCTCAGGAATAGAGCAGATCCATCACCCGGCCTCTACCGCTTTCCTTCGCCCGTTCATAGACATAGCCCGCCGCGATCACATCTTCCGCGGCTAGTCCGTTGGACTTGAAAATCGTGATCTGACCGGGATGGGATCGCAGGGAGGCCCCCCGCCCGATGGCGTCCGGTAACTCCAAGAGGCGCGGCGAGTTCCAGTCCTGATCATCCAGAGCCAGCAACAGGTCTCCGGATTCCATGCGCGCCTGTTCGCGGGAATCCACCACAATCCAATCCGCGCGGCGCACGAGGTCCGCGGGCAACTCGCGCCGCCTTGCTTGATTGGAACCCATGGCATTAATGTGCGTTCCCGGCGCCACCCAGGCGGATTCGAGAACTGGTTCCCGGGCGTTCGTGGCAGTGATGAGAATTCCCGCATCCCGCACGGCGCGCTCGGCAGTTTCAACCGCTTCGACCGGGATACCAAGGGTTTCCGACGCCTCCGCGGCAAACGCGGCGCGCTTCTCGGGAGATCGGCTCCACACACGGGCACGCTGGACCGGCCAGGCGGTACAGAGCGCCTCCAGTTGGCTGCGCGCCTGAAACCCGCTACCGATGATCCCGACAGTCTCCACCCCCTCGCGCGCCAGAATCTGGGTGGCCAGGCCGCTGACCGCTCCCGTGCGGATCTGGCCCAGGTAGTTGGCTTCCAATAGAGCCAGCGGCAGTCCGTCTTCGGCGCGGTACAAGAGGAAGACAAAGTGCGCTCCGCGCACGGGATGCGTGGAGTATATCTTGATTCCGAAGTACTTACCGTCGCTCGCGGCCATGGAATGCAGCACTGCGCCCGTCTTCAGAACCAGGCGGCGGCGAGGCTGGTTGAGGGCTTCTCCCGAAGCCAGGTGTTCGAAAACCGTCCGCATCAGGCGGATGGCTTCCGGCATGGGCAGCAGCGCACGGACATCGGCTTCGGTCAGGAAGAGCATGCTATGAGTTCGCCTCGATGATCTGCGCCACTTCTTCCCACTCCGCCATGAGGGTTTCCAGGTCCGCGCGGCGGGCGTGCAACAGTTCCGTCAGCCGGATGGTTTCCTCTGTGCTTTTGAAGTTTGCCAGGGCAGCCTCATAGTCCGCGATCTCGGTCTCCAGGCGCGTTACTTCGTCTTCGATGGCACCCCGCCGCTCTTTCATCTGCCGCAACTTGATCGGGTTCAGGCGCTTTTCCGCGGGACGCCGTGGAGTTCCATTGGTTGAGGGCGCCTCCACGGGAGGTGCGTTCTCCTCCGCGGGCTCCTGTGGTGCACTCCCCTGCTTTCTCCAGAGATAGTCTTCGTAGTTTCCAGGGAAAACATGCAGGGTCCCGTCCGCCACTTCGAAGACCCGCGTGGCCAGCTTGTCGATAAAGTAGCGGTCGTGCGAGACGAACACCACCGTGCCGCTGAATTCCTGGAGAGCATTTAACAAGACATCCTTGGCGCGCATGTCCAGGTGGTTGGTGGGCTCGTCCAACAACAGGAAGTTGGACGGCATCATCAACATGCGGGCCAGCGCATAGCGATTCCGTTCGCCGCCGGAGAGCACCCCGATGGTCTTGAAAACGTCGTCCTCGGAGAACAGAAAGCAGCCCAGAATCGTGCGCAGTTCGGTGTTGGTGGCGCGCGGCGCTACGGTTGCCAAATCATCGATCAGGGCGGCGGAGGGATCCAATTCCTTGTACTGGTCCTGGGCGAAGTAATCCGGCTGCGCATTGTGGCCCAGAATGTACTCGCCCGTACTCACCGGCTCGGCACCGGCCAGGATCTTGATCAGGGTAGACTTGCCGGCGCCGTTGACGCCCACCAGCGCGATCCGGTCACCGCGCTCGATCAGGAAACTGACGCCCGAGAAGACCTGGTGTGAGTCATAGCTCTTCGAGACGTTCTTGAACTCCGCCACGATCCGCCCGCTGGGTTTAGGCTGTGGAAAACGGAAGTGGATGGTTTTCTCCTCGGGCGGCAGTTCGATCCGTTCGATTTTTTCCAGTTCCTTGATGCGGCTTTGCACCTGTTTCGCCTTGGTAGCCTGGTAGCGGAACCGGTTGATGAAGGCCTCTAGTTGGCGGATGCGGTCCTGCTGGTTGGACCAGGCGGCTTCCAGTTGCGTGCGCCGCTCGGACTTCTGCTGCTCGTGCCGGGAATATCCACCGGTGTAAAAGTGGATCCCCTTGTTCCACAGTTCCGCGATCTTCTGGACGGTGACGTCCAGGAAATAACGGTCGTGGGAAACCAGCACAAACGCATGAGGATAGGACGAGAGGTACCCCTCCAGCCAGTTGCGCGCCTCCAGATCGAGGTGGTTGGTGGGCTCGTCCAGCAGCAGCAGGTTGGGCTTTTGCAGCAGCAGCTTGGCGAGCGCGATGCGCATCTGCCAGCCGCCGGAAAACTCTTCCGTCCTCCTCTGCCAGTCGCGCTGGCCGAACCCCAGGCCGGAAAGCACCGTGCCCACCTGTGCCTCGATGGCGAATCCGTCCCGGGCGCGAAACTCGCTCTCAACGCGGTGAAAGCGGTCGGCCACCTGCGCGTATTCCAGGCTCGCGGGATCGAGTTCGGCCATCCTGCGGGTGAGGTCTTCCTGCTCCTGCTCGAGTGCGCGCAGTTCCGCGAACACCGTCATGCACGCGGCGAACACCGTGCGGCCGGAGAGGGACAGGCCTTCCTGGGGGAGGTGGCCCAGCGAGGCGCCCTTCATCACGTGGATGGTCCCGGCGTCCAGGCCGTCGAATCCTCCCAGGATCTTGAGCAGGGTGGATTTACCGGTTCCGTTGGCGCCGACGATGCCCACGCGGTCGGTGGGCGTGACCAACCAGTCTACATTCTCAAAGAGTACTTTGGGGCCGAATCGCTTGGCTGCCCCGGTCAGTTGAATCATGAGCCAGGCTTCGCGGTGATATACACAATTCTAGCGGCACCGATGAGCAGGACGCAGCCGCCGACCAGCTTGGCCTCAAACAGCCAGAGGGAGGCGGCCTGCGGTGGTGGAACCAGAGACAGGAGGATCGAAAGTCCCGTGACCAGCAGCCCGGAGAGCGAACTCCAGGGTTGCCCGTACTTCCAGGAAGTGGCGAAGAGGTAGAGGAACGGGATGAAATAGGTTATCACGGTCATGTCTACCAGAAGCTGGTAGGCAATCTGCAACGTCTCTCCGGATTGCAGCACTAATAAGAAAGCTGTGCATGCCAGACCCTGCGCCAGGATCGACCAATAGGGCGTCTGCCAGCGCGGGTGAAGCCGGGCAAAGGCGCGCGGCAGATGGTGGTCCAAACCGATGACGAAGGGGATGCGCGCGCTTCCTCCCACCCAAGCGCCGAGTTGCCCGGCCACACCCGCCAGGACGAGGGCCGTCAGGAGCCAGCCCGTCCAGGCGAGCCCCAGACGCGCCGACGCCGCGCTGCCGGCTTCTACCAACCCGGTAAGGATGCTGATCTTCTCGATCGGCAACAGAATCAGAAGAGACACGGTGCCCAGGACGTAGAAGGCGGCGATCGAAAACCCGGAGATCCAGGCAGCGCGCGGCACCGTCCGGCGCGGGTCCCGGATTTCGCCGCCCATGACGGCTCCCAGTTCCAGACCGCCGAACGCGAAGGCGATCTGCGACCAGAAGTTCAGGCTCTCCAGTCCTGTTTTCGGCACCAGGCGCAGGGGTGTGGCCGAGCCCGTTCTCAGCCAGGCCACCACACCGAACGCCACGATCAGCGCGCCGGCGGCGTAGGTGGAAAGTCCGCCCAGGTTGTTCACCCACTTGCCCACCGAAAGGCCGAACATATTGGTCAGCAGGGCGATCCACAGAATGGCCAGCGAAACCGAAAGGACATAGACCTTATGCTCGGAAAGTCCGATGGTGAATCCCGCCATGGCGACCCCGGCCATCAGCAAATTGGGAAAGTAGAAAAGGTTGCTGAGCCAATAGCACCAGCCGCACAGGAAGGCGTGCCACTCGCCAAAGCCGTTCCGCGTCCAGACGTAGATTCCCCCCTCCTCCGGAAACAGGAGAGAAAGCCGCGCCACCGCCAGCGCCGAGGGCACGAAGAACAGAACGGCTGCCGCCAGCCAGAGACTGATGGAGCCCGGGCCGGCTTGCGCCGCGGCCACCAGCCAGCGAATGCCGATCACCGCGGCCAGGTTGAACAAAACCAGGTCGCGCAGCCCCAGTTCGCGGCGCAGGACCGATTCGGGCGCGGGAGGCGTCAGAAATGCTCCGGATGTCCGCTTCTCGCAGGACGCGGCTCACTTACAGCCAGTATTGCCATTGGCCGGAGAGGATTACGTAGGCGCCCAGGCAGGCGTTGGTCACGGCATGGGAGAGAATGCAGTCGCCCAGGCTGCGGGTGCGGATCATCCACCAGTTGTAGATGATTCCGGCCAGCAATCCGACGTCCCAGTAGGGGCCGTGTTCGCCGGCAAACAGAACGGCCACCGTCCAGAAAGAGGCCGCCGTGTACGTTCCCAAGGGAATCTTCCAGAACTGCCGGTCGATCAACCAGCGCAGCAGCCAACTGCGCCAAAAGAGTTCCTCGATGACCGGCACCAGCAGCGAACTGCCCGCCAGGCGCACGAGTAGGAAGAACCGTTCGGCCCGCAGCGTGGCGGGCAGGGAACTCCGCGCCGTGCCGGTGAGACTGTTTTCGAACAGCCACGAATGGCGGTAGGTCGGCCACAGCAGATCCGGGCCAATCCAGACCGCCCAGACCAGGACCCCAACGGCCGCGCTTTGCCAGAACCAGGAAATCCGAAGGGAGATCACCCGGCGCGAGAGAGCCAGGGTGACCAGGGAGACCAGCAGTACGCGTAACACGTAGAGCAGATGCGGTCCCAGGGGAACCAGCCGCTCGCCTCCCAATAAGGCCACGAATACCAGGAAAGGGGCGGCATATTCCAGGGAGGGATGGTCCCGCATGACGCGGGAAAGCCCAGTCACCTTACTTTGGCTCCGGTGATCCACTGGAGGATGGTCTGGTATTCGGGTGAGTTCTTCTCCCAACGAACGCCTCCGCCGTGAGATAGCGCCTTGGCGCCGACCACTCCTTCGGTCTCGGCGCTGGAAGTCGGCTTGCGCAGCAGCAGGCTGTTTTCCGGATCGTTCAGGTCGATCACGTTGAAGATGGTGCTGTAGGTGGCATTGAACAAGGTGTGGGTGGCGTGGCAATGCACGCAGGCATACCCATCCTTGCCTCTCTTCTCTAAGATCGGCTCCACGTAGGCTCGGAAATAGGCCTCGTCCGGCTTGCCGTAGCGCGTGGCGACACCAGCGGCGCGTGGGGAGGCGCCGGGCCCCGCTGTGGCAGGCCGGCCCAGGAACGCCTTGAGCACGTCCGCTGTGGCAGGCCGCTGCCGTTCGAGCGCCCGGAGCAGGGCCTCGTGATCCTCCCCGGGTTCGCCCGCCAGCGCGTTCACGCCGACAGACTTGACGGAGCGCGAGAGCAGAGCCGCCTGCGCGGCCAGCCGCCGCATCTCCGGATCCGGCGAATCCACCAGCGGCAGCAGCGCGCGCGCGAAATGGTCGCTGCTCGCGCCAAAGAAGACGCTCTGTTCAATGTCGTTTCCGATGCGATTGTAGACCGGCGGCGCCACCCGGGCGTGGTCCGCTTCCAGGTCGTAGATATCGGCGCGGCGCAGGGGGAACTCGGTCAGGCCGGCCAGCAGCATCTTGCGCTGATGATCGGTGCCGTGGACCAGGACGGCGGAGAACTTCCGGGAAAGCCGGTCCTCCACCGCCAGCCGTCCGCGAATGGCCCGTTCGCGGTCCGCGGGGCTGGCCAGCAGTGGAACCCAGTTGTTGTAAAGATAGCGGATGTTCTCGTCGGCGAGGTTATAGATGCCTTCCCTCAGGTTCTGATCCACCCAGGGGTGCTGGGGAACGGCCATGGCCTGGAGGAAGGTATTCTCGATGAGGTCGCGCGCGCTCTCGTCGGGGGTCCAGAACCAGTATTGCCACAAGCCCTTGAGCGCCTGCATCCGCACTGTGGGCAGGCTGTCATCCACGCGCGCTGCCAGCGCTTCGGCCAACTCGGAATGGCGCGCCAGGGCCGAAAAGTGGGTGGCAAAGATGCGCGTGGCGCCCCAGCGAACGCGGTCGTCGGGCGAAGCCAGTTGGCGGGTGAGCCAACCCAAGGGGGTGTCGTCGCGGCGGCTGTAAACCTGCCGGGCGGCCCAGGCAGCGGTGCGCTGGACCAGCTTGCTGGGATCGCCCAAGCGCTCGGAGAGAATGTTCAGCGCCGAACGCGGCGCCAGCCGGCCGAGCGCTTCCACGGCCTGCTGCCGGATCAGGACGTCGTTAGAAGCGGTGGCCTGTACCAGTTCTTCGAGCAACGCGGGCGAGGGCGGGTCCCACAGGCGATCGAGATCCGCGAGAAGGCGAGCCGGATCCCGGGAGAGGCTTTCCGGATTTCCGTGCCAGCCCCGGGCGCGCGGCGGCTGTGGATAATAGGCGCTGAGGGCCAGCACCGCCATCTGCGTTTCGCGAAACGGCGTGCGGAAGTTCTCGTAGGATTGCAGCGGGTCCATCCAGCCGCCGAAAGTCTGCTGGCGATTGAGAAGATAACGAATGGCCTTGGCCACCTGCGGATGATCCAGGGGAACCCCCGCGGCCTGGAGAGCCCACAGCGCGTGCCCGGTTTGGAATTCGGCTTCGGGCGCCGCCGCGTCGAAACGCATGGCCCACTGGCCGTCGGGGCGCTGGAGCGAGAGAATCCGTTCCGCGTTGGTCCGGAGGCGATCCGCGTACTTCGCACGGTCCATATCCGCCAGGGCCAGCGTCTGGTAGCACAGATCGATGAGGTTCTTGACGTGATCCTGCTCAATCAGTTGCGCGATGCGGGTATCCCGAGTCACCCGCCAGGAGTACCACGCCACTTCGTAAGTGCTCACCAGCGGGAGGTTGCCGTTGGTTTCGTCCGGCGGCAGTTCCCGGCGATCCTTGTAATATAACTCCAGGTACCGGGCCACCCCCTGGTGATAGGCGGCGCGCTGCTCGCCGCTGACGTCGCGCTCGAACAGGTCCAGCAGAACCGACATGCGGCTCAGCACGTTAGCAGGCGCGGAGATCATGCGTGCCCACACGGCGCCCTGCTGCTCGAATCCGTAGAAAGGCCGGGGGTTGTTGTAGAAGCGTTCGGTCAGGAACTGGAGCTGCTGCTTTTGGTGCACTTCGTAGCCGTTGTGCACGGCGTAAAGCTGCGCCCGTTGGGAGAAGTGCGTCACGTGGCAGGCTACGCAGAGGGAGGTCTCCTGGTGAACGTTGGCCACGCGGTCCCACACCCCTCCCCGCCGCGGCGTGTTGGCGTGCCAGGAATCCCCCGCTCCCATGATGTAGTCCACAGCCGTCTGCACGGCCTGATGCGGATCGCGGTAAGGGGGCGGATCGTAGACGCGGGTGCGCAGCTTATATTCCGGATGATTGGCGCGCACGCGGATGTAATAGCGGCCTTTTTCTTTCAGCAGGCGGGTGGTGAACTTGTTGCCGGGGAGCGCCTGCACTTCATGCGGCAGCGTGACCGGGTCCTCCCCCTCGTAGTAAGGCGCCGGTTTGCCGTGCACCTCCCGGAAGACGGAGACATCCACCGGAATGTTGTCCCGCTCCGTCAAGTCCACCTGAAGGAAAACCAGCTTGGGTTCGGACGATTCAAAGTCGAAGCGGAACCAGTCCACACCGGCATCGCCTTCCAGGACCGGTTTCGGAGAGGCGCCCGGCAGCGGGATGTAGGGGACGTCGTCGGCGGAGCCGAACACCGAGTCTCCCAAGGCCACCGGGTTGGCATCCTGCCAGCGGTTGTTGGGCTCCTGCTCCAGGTTGTGGGATGCCGGCCAGCGATGCACCTCGAGCGAATAAGTGGCCGGAGCGGCGAGACTGGAGAGAACCGCCAGATTCACCTGGGCTGCTCCGTCCTGCGGAACGTGGAATACGGCGAACAGGTCCGGGTCGCCCAGGTGAAGGGTCTTGTGCACCAGTTCCGCGCCGCCCTGGGTGACATCCACACTGACGCGCGAATCCGCGCCAAACACCCGCGGGGTGGAAATGGAGAGCAACAAGCTGTACGGCGTACCCGCCTTCAGATTGGGAATGACGATTTTACTGCTGCGGACGGGGCCGGACTTCTTCAGCACCGTCGGCAGGGAGTAAGGATTGGCGGCAAGCAAAGGGATCGCCGCCAGAAGGCACAAAGCTGCCTTTGCCGCGCGGCGCGTTCCGGGACCCCTCACGGTCGCGGCTCGGTAGATTCTCGCGAACACTTCGCCCACGTACCCCTCGCCTAAGACTCTAACACCTTTACGAGAGCTGTTTGACGATCTCCACGGCCCGGTCGAACAGCATGCCCGTGTCGTTGCTGCAGCCCAGGAAACGCATGCCGCGCTGCTTCCAGAACTGCGCCAGTGCGGGTGTACGGGTCTGGGTGCCCGGGGCGATACCATGCCGCTCGCAACTGTCGCGCACGGACTCCATGGCTTCTACGATCCGGGAGTGCTGGAAGTCGCCCGGAACACCCAGGGAGATCGAAAGGTCCGCCGGGCCGATCATGACCGCGTCGATGCCCGGCACCGCGAGCAACTCTTCCCGCATCTCGACTGCGCGGCGGGTCTCGATCTGAAACACGACCATGGTGTTGGCGTTCATGTGGTCGATAATCTGGCTGAAGCTCACAGGCTCGTAATCGGTCTGTACGCCGCTCAGACCGAACCCGCGGATGCCGGCCGGCGGAAACTTCGTCCAACTGATGGCCCTCTCCAGCAGTTCCGGGGATTCCACACGCGGGAAGATGATGCCCTGCGCCCCGCAGTCGAGCGCGCGCGCCACCAGCGCGTACTGCAGGTCCGCCACCCGCACGATGGGGCACAGGCCGGCCATCACGGAGACCCGGCAGATGTCCTGCACTGTTTCCAGGTCGAAGCCGCCGTGCTCGGTGTCGATAAACGCCCACCGGAAGCCGGCGGCGGCCAGCATGCGGGGGATCTCCGGAGAACGAAACTGGCCGAAGCCGGTGCCCAGTTGCACCTTGCCCTCTTTGAGGGCCTGTTTGACATGATTGATGCGCATCGCTCCTAGACTATCAATAACTGATGGTCCGGACAGTCCAGGCGCACCTTTTGATACACATCCGCGATCAGATCGGGTCCGTGCTTGGCCAGGAACGGGAGAATCGAGTAAAGCCGCTCCTGAAGATGCCGCTGGGGATAGATCAGGCCGTGCAGCCAGACGGCGTCCCGGGCGGCGCGGCCGTCGCGCAGCATGGATTCCCGTCCGATTTTGCGCTCCATTTTACCGATCTGGTACTCGATCTTGCGCCGGCTCTTGGTGAGCGCCGCGGCCAGGGAGGCGTCGAAGCCCGTCACTCCGGCTGCCAGACGATCGAGCGCGTGGCCCACGGCAGTCCGGGTTTCGTCGATGGTGCCCCGCAGAGCCGGTGGAATCAACCGGCCCGCGATCCGCTCGCGCAGGGTGTCCTCGGGATGAAAACAATCGGCCGGTGACAGTCCGTAGCGCGTCAGCAGTTTGTGTCCGCGCTGGTCCAGAAGAGTGAAGCCAGCGCGGTGCAGGGCCACCGGCATGCGCCCCAGAATGGCGTCGTAGATCACACGGGCCTGGGCCAGGTATGCCAGTTCCGCCGGCCCGCCGATGTACGCCACCGTGGGCAAGATGGAGTCCTGCACCACCGGGCGCAGCAGAGCGTTCGGGGAAAGTTCTTCGGCGCGGTCCAGAAGTTCTTCGGTGCTGAACCGGCGGCCGTTGAGGGTATAATCCCGCCCGTGCCGGCGCAGCGTCAGCCGCCGGTCATTTTCGAGCAGGAACACGAGCGACGTGTGGGCTTCGACATGCACCTGCGCATGGTAGCCGGCCGCCACCAGATCGCGGCTCCGCTCCATCACTGCCGGGGTGAGTTCGGGCGCGGCTTCCAGGGCGCGGCGAATCGCCGGCGCCGCCAGCGAACGAATCTCCGGCGCCAGGGGATCCACTTGGAGTAGGCCATAGTCGGCCAAGAGCCGCTGCAGCAGGTCGCCGAAAGCCTCGCCCATGGTGCGTCCGGCGACATAAGTCTCGTCCACCAGGGCGCAGGTCTCCTCGGCGAAGGGCAGCCCTTCGAGCGCTTCGCGCAACTCCCGCACCGGCGGTGTAAGAAGCCGCACATGCCCCACCGGCTGGCTGGAGGACGCCGAACCTTCCAGTTCCAGCTTTCGAGGGCGCTGCTGCGGGTCAAAGACCCAGCAATGGCCGGCCTCGGCGAAATCGTGGTCTTCGGTGGCCAGCCAAAATACGGGAACGGCGGGAATCCCACGTTCGGTCAACTGCCGCGCGAGTGCGGCCGCTGTAAGCGCTTTGTAAATGGTGTAAGCCGGCCCGGAGAACAGACCCACTTGCTGGCCTGTGACTACCGCCACCGTGCCGGGCTGGGCCAGCCGGTCGAGCGCCGGCACGTTCTCGTTCCGGGTGCGCAGTGCGGCGACCAGGGCCGCGCGCCGGCCGGCCGGAAAATCGATTGCGCGGGCAGCCGCGGCGTACGAGGACGGCTCCGAGGGAGGATGCGGATAGAATGCGCTTACCCGGTCAGGATGGTAGATCAGGTCCGTGAACAGACGGGAGGAGTGCGGCAGATCGGTATACCGGATACAAGTGCATTCCATTGAAAACCCAGACGATCAGGTTAACAGATGAGCGCGAGCCGCCGCGAGTTGCAGGTGTTTACGTCTCTAACCGGCCGGCAGGATCTTGGAGATGTCGTTGTACAGCACAAAGACCACAATCACCATAATGAACACGAAGCCCACTTTGAAGACGGCTTCCTTCACCGACAGGCTCAAATCCCGGCGCATCAGCATCTCTATGAACAGCAGAAGGATGACGCCGCCGTCCAGGATGGGGATGGGCAACAGGTTGAAGATCGCCAGGTTCAGGCTGACCATGGACATCAGCATGATGAACGCGGACGGGCCTTCGCGCGCCGCTTCGCCGGAGAGTTGCGCGATGCGGATGGGCCCTTCCAGCGATTTCGGGGACATGCGGCGTTCCAGGATGCCGGACAGGAACTGGAAGATCAGCGAGGCGCCCTTCATGTTCTGGTTCACGGATTCCTGAAGAGCGGCCGGGAAGGACAGTTGCATGGTCTGGACGTTCAGCTTCTGCTCCACCACCGCACCGATCATCCAGCGCTCCGGCCCGTCCAGGTTGCTCAATACCGGGTTCACGGTGATATTCATCTGCCTGCCGCCGCGTACGAGGACGATATCCACGGGTTTGCCCTTGCTGTTGCGGATGATCTCGTGGAAACGGATCACGGAGTGGATGGACACCCCGTTGGCGCTGAGGATCAGGTCGCCTCTGCGCAACCCGGATTTCTCCGCGGGCATGCCCGGAGAGAGGGTTCCCAACTGAATGTCGCCTCGCTCGGACCAGCCGGCAAAGCCCACTCCGGAACGGTCATCCAATTCCGGGACCACGGTGACGTCGAAACGCCGCCCCTTACGCGAGATGCTCACGGCGAGAGGCCGGCCAGCCCCGGCCACTTCCTTGAGAGCGATGTCCTCCCAGGCGGGATTATCCTTGCCGTCGATGGCGACAATCTGGTCGCCGTCCTGGATGCCCGCCCTAGCCGCCGGGGAGTCCGGCATGACATGGCCGATGATCGCTTTCCCGCCGTCCGGCTCCACGACTTTTTGAAACTTGACCATATACAAGCCGGTCAGCAGGGCCACGGCCAGAACCACGTTCATGAACGGCCCGGCGAAAGCGATCACCAGGCGCTGCCAGCGCGGCTTGGCCAGGAAGCCCCGGGGATCGTCCACGCCCTCTTCGCCCGGCTGCTCTCCCGCCATCTTGACGTAGCCGCCGAATAGAATGGCGGAAAACCGGTAGTCCGTTTCCCCTTTCCGGAAACCGAACAGGCGTGGGCCGAATCCGAAGCTGAACACGTCCACGCGCACATCGAAGTAGCGAGCGGCCCAAAAATGGCCCAGTTCGTGGATCAGGATCATCACCCCGATCAAAACCAGGAGCCAGAGCACATTTTGAAAAACAAGCATATCGTTTCAGGCTTCGACCGAAACAGCGCTGTTTCGGAGCGCGCCTCCTTCCGCCGGGGCCGCGACGCCCGCCCGTTCTGCGGTGACCTTCCGGGCCAGGGAGCGTGACTCCTTATCTATCTCCAGAATATCGCCAATCGTCCGCGGTTGCCGGTTGGGCAGGCGGGACAGGGTTTCTTCCACCACTGCTGCGATGGCGGGGAAGCTGATTCTGCCCCCCAAGAAAGCTTCTACGGCAATTTCGTCCGCGGCGTTCAATGTACAAGTGGCCGATCCACCGGTTTGCAGGCACTGGTAGGCCAGTCGCAGGAGAGGGAACTTGTCCATGTCGGGAGGGGCGAAGTCCCAGGCGCGCGGCTCCTGCCAGTTGATCTTCGGTACAGGAGCCTGTGCCCGTTCCGGATAGGTGAGGGCGTACTGGATCGGCATGCGCATGTCGGTGGCAGCGATCTGGGCCAGTATGCTGCCGTCGGTGTACTCGATCATGGCATGCACGGTGGACTGCGGGTGGATCACCACGTCCACCTGGGAGGGGGCGAAGCCGAACAGCCAGCAAGCCTCAATCACCTCGAAGCCCTTGTTCATCAGAGTGGCTGAGTCGACCGTGATCCGGTTTCCCATCCTCCATGTTGGATGATTCAGCGCCTGAGCGGGTGTCACCAAATCCAGTGCTTCTTTAGGGGTATTCCGGAAGGGGCCCCCCGAAGCGGTGAGGATCAGCCGGGCGACCTGCTCGCGATTACCCGCACGCAGGCACTGATGTACGCCGTTGTGCTCGCTGTCCACCGGAAGCAGTTCCGCGCCGCACCGGCGGACGGCCTCCATCACCGCTTGGCCGGCGCTGACCAGAACCTCCTTGTTCGCCAGGGCGACTCGCTTACCGTTGCGGACGGCTTCGTAGGTGGCTTCCAGCCCGGCCACCCCTACGATCGCCGAGAGCACAATGTGCACCTCCGGCGCTGTTGCAATCTCCACGAGGGCAGCCGGTCCGGAAAGCAATTCCGGCCACCTCTCGCGGGGCAAACCTTTCTGACGCAGTCCGGAGGCCAGCCGTTCCAGGCCTTCCAGAGTACTTAGTACGACCACGCGCGGCTGAAACTCCAGAACTTGCCCTAGCAACACCTCCACGTTCTGGCCGGCAGCCAAGGCATACACGTCGTAGAGGTGCGGGTTTTGGCGAATGACATCCAGGGTGTTGGTCCCGATCGAACCGGTCGAGCCCAAAACGGTGAGGGTTTTCATTGCGCAGGCAGACTTCGCGGACGCGGTGGCCACTGTCATGATATCACGACAGATTCTGAGCATCCGAAGGATTTCGCTTCTTGGGGGCTTCTGAAAACCTCTGACCCTTTCGGGCGCCGGGGAGGATTGCTTCAGGGGTCTTTATTTAGAGGTTAGTCTCGCTTTGGTGGGAGTTGCCTCCCCGGCTTGATTCCAATATTAGAATA
>JAJPJX010000043.1 GCA_021324015.1 Solibacteraceae bacterium
CTCGCTCATCAGTGTGAGCTTGGACTGATAGTCGCCTGTCACCGGGATGCAGGTCGGATGGATCTGCGTGAAGCAGGGGTTGGCGAACAGGGCGCCTTTCTTGTGCGCGCGCCAGATGGCCGTCACGTTGCAGCCTTTGGCGTTGGTGGAAAGGTAGAACACGTTGCCATAGCCGCCGGTGGCCAGGACCACGGCATCCGCCACGTAGGATTCGATCTTCCCGCTGATCAGATCCCGCGTCACGATGCCGCGGGCCTTGCCGTCGATCACCACCAGTTCCAGCATTTCGTGGCGCGGGAACATGCGCACCTGGCCCCCGGCGATCTGGCGCTCCAGCGCCTGGTAGGCCCCCAGAAGCAACTGCTGGCCTGTCTGGCCGCGGGCATAAAAGGTGCGCGAAACCTGCGCGCCGCCGAAAGACCGGTTCTCCAACAGCCCGCCGTACTCCCGGGCGAACGGCACGCCCTGGGCCACGCACTGGTCAATGATGTTGACGCTGATCTGCGCCAGGCGGTAGACGTTGCTCTCCCGCGACCGGAAGTCCCCGCCCTTGACCGTATCGTAGAAAAGCCGGTAGATGCTGTCGCCGTCGTTCTGATAATTCTTCGCGGCGTTGATGCCGCCTTGCGCGGCAATCGAATGCGCCCGCCTCGGCGAATCCTGGAAACAGAAACACTGTACGTTGTAGCCCAACTCGCCCAGGGTGGCGGCTGCCGAACCTCCGGCCAGCCCGCTGCCTACCACGATCACGTTGTATTTTCGCTTGTTCGCCGGATTCACCAGCTTCATTTCAAAACGATGCTTGTCCCAGCGGTTCTCGATCGGGCCGGATGGGACCTTGGCACTCAGTTCCATGATTGCGCTCCGTGTTTACTTCACCGGAAGGATGCCGGTCATCACTGAAATCGGTATGGAGATATTGCCCACGCAGATGAAGATCGCGAACGCCTTGGCGAAGCGCTTGAGCCACGGGGTGTAGCGCGGGTGACTGATGCCCACGGATTGAAACATGCTCCAGAGCCCGTGATACAGGTGCGTGCACAGCATCAGCATGCACACGATGTAGACGGCCGAGACCCAGGGGTGCGAAAAGCCGGCCGTGAGGTTGTGGTAGGGATGCAACTCCTGGTATTCGGCGGGCAGCACATCGCCCGTGGTCAGGTGCAGGATGTGGAACACCACAAACCCGGCCAGGATCGGACCGCTCCAGATCATCGTGCGGGCCGCGTAGCTGGTGGGCACATTTTCTTTGCGGGAATAGCCGACGGGCCGGGCGCTGCGGTTGAGCAGCCAAAGCTGCGTGGCGGCGAGAATATGCCAAATGACCGCTGCCAGCAGCACCAGCCGCACCGCCCACAGCGGGCCGGGCTGCGAATGCAGGAAGCGGGCATACGCGTCGATGCGTTCCTGCCCCATGTAGATCTGCAGATTGCCCAGTAAATGGCCGAGCACATAACCGAACAGGATCACGCCGGTTATGGCCATCACCACCTTCTTGCCGTTGGTGGCTTCGTAAAAACGTACAGCCCGTGTCAGGGAACTGGCAGTTGCGATCGCACTCATTGTTGTGGAATTCCCTTAACAGTATACTCAACTGCCCGGTTGGCGGAGCCGCGCGGGCCACTCCGGGGTTTCAGGTCTTGGATGCTCAAAGGAACACCTCCTGCTGATATGGATGCTCGGAGAGGGGCTGGCGGCAGCCCGGACCAGTGGAAATCCAGGGTGGAAATCTGGGACAGTATCAGGACATGAACCGCCGGGAGCTTCTCGGAATGGCTGCTCTGTCTCCACTCGTGCCAGCGGCGCCGGCGCTGCACGCCGCCTCGGAGCGCGCCTACAAGCACCGCCTGGCATTCGACGTCTGGATCAACGACGTCCGCAATGAATCGATGCCGCTCGAGAACTGGCCGTACGGAGAAATGGACGAAAAGACAGTCGAGGGTATCGTCCGGGCGCTGGATGTGCAAAGCCAGGCGGGTTATACGGCCATTGATCTGGCGGGTCTGCTTTCGACATACTCCTGGCCCGTCGACATCCGGAGCGTGGCCGGCAAAGTACGGGTCGGGCACGTGAACCGCATTATCCGGGCCGCCCACGAGCGCGATATCAAAGTGCTCTGCCTTCCCGCCGGTGTAATGAGCTGGGGCTTCGACGAGATCATTGCCCATGACCCGGCGGTTCGTACCGACAACAAGCACCTGATGAATCCCTTGCGGGAGGAATCGTGGGAATGGCAACGCAAAGTATTCGATTTCATGATCGACAATTTCGATATCGACGGCATTCACCTGGAATCCGCGGACCAGGGGCGCCCGAAGACGCGGGAATGCCTGGAACGCTGGCCGAATGACGTTGCCTACCACGCCTACGTCACCGGCAGGACAGCCGATTACCTGAGAAAAAAGAAACCCGGTCTCCAGGTGCATGCCATCCTGCAGGGCTTCAGCCAGTGGGGACGGGATTTCACCGAGGAGGAAAAGAAGATCCTCGTCGAGTTGAGCCGGTCCGTCGATTGCATGTTCGACCAGGGGCACGGCGGCACATATATTCCCGAATCCGGCCGGCGGGATTTCATCCGCCGCCTGGCTTGCGATTACGGCACCTCCGGCGGGCTGTGGGTGTATCCTCCGCAAAGATGGGAGCGCTCTCGCTGGTTCCTGCCGTACACCATCCGGACGGGGACGCACATCCAGCGGCTGTTCGAGGACGGCGGCAGAGGCGTGCTGTACTATCAAGGGCCGGTCATCAATCCCGGCACGGAGGTGAATATCGCCTTTGGCGGATGCCTGATGAAGGACCCGGACAAATCGGTAGAGGAAACGTTGGCGGAAGTGCTGGAGCAACTCTATAAGCCCCGCAACCCGGCTGCCCGCCGGACCATCCTGGAGGTGTTCCAAAAGGCCGAAAACGTGTACTTCGATCAGTGGGACATGGAGCGGATTCGCGTGGCGCGAAAACGGGGCGGTCCGGGCGAATTGCACCTCACCAGCCTGTTCGGCGCTTCCCCAAACGCCTCGGATTACCTGATGGAGCCATATCTGACCACAGAAGGCCGGTTCGCTTACAAGCAGGGCCTGATTTCGATTTATCGGCGGATCGCCGGCGCGCAGGGAGCATTCCAAGACGGCGGCAGGATCGAGCGAATCAAGAAGGGCATCGAGGCGGTGATCGTGGATCTGAACAACATCGCCATCTCCAGGAACGAAACCCGGGTTTGGGACGACCGGAACGTGAATCGTCGTTTTTGAGGGCAACTTTCCATTTGCGCGAGGACTCAGTGACCGAGCAGGAGCATTTTCCGGAAGCAAACGTGGCAAAGCGGCTCACCGGGATGGTGGATCAGTGGCGCGACGAGATTTTGGCCTTCACCGGCGAACTGATCGCCACACCGAGCGAAACGCCTCCCGGCGACGAGCGCAAAATCGCGGCGCTCATTCTCGACCGGTTGGAACGTCTGGGACTGCGCGGGGGAATGGCGGTGAGCCAGGCGCCCGAGCGGCCCAGTGTCATTTTCCGGCTTCGCGGAAGCGGAGACGGCCCTCGCCTGCTTTACATTGCGCACACGGACACAAAGCCGGTAGGTGACGCCCGTTCCCAGTGGGACACCGATCCTTTTCGCCCTGTCGTGCGGGACGGCAGGCTATACGGGTTGGGCGCCGCGGACATGAAAGCAGCGGTAGCCGCTTTTGTGTACGCAGCAGCGTCCCTGCGGCAGATCGAGCCCCTGAAGGGCGAACTGATTCTGGCGCTCGTATCGGATGAGGAAGGCGGTGGCCGGTACGGCGCCCATTTTCTCTGCCAAGAGTACGGCCTCACGGCGGATATGGCGCTCATCGGCGAGCCTCCCGGAATCCATCGGGAATGGGAGCACCTTCATATCGGCTGCCGGGGCGTGTTCTGCTTCACGATTGGCGTTCACGGGACGCAAATGCACAGCAGCCTTTCGGATCGCTTTCCTTCGGTAAACGCGAGTTTAAAGGCGGCAGAATTGATGCTGCGCATGTCGCGCGAGCTCAAGTTCACGTTCGAGCCGCACCCGCTTTGCCCGGGCGGAACGACGCTCAACCTGGGAGTACAGTTGAAAGGCGGCGTCTATTTCGGTGTGTATCCGGGTTACGCCGAGTTCTCGACGGATCTCCGCACGGTCCCCGGAATGCGGCGGGAACAGGCCATCCGCGATCTCGAGGAGTTTCTCGCGGCCAGGCAACGAGAGGACCCGAACCTTAAATTGGAACTGCGGTTCCGTCCGTCACCGGCGGATTGGATCGCGCCCTCCGAAATCAATCCCGACCACGTGCTGGTCAAGGCGTTGGAGTGGGCTTCCGAACACGTGCTCGGCTTTCGGCCGCCGCTCAGCATTTATCCGGCGGGTACGGACGCCCCGAAGTTTCAGTTGATCGCTGGTATCCCGACGGTTCCGGCCTTTGGGGCCGGCCTCATCTCGGTCGCGCACGGCCCCAACGAATGGGTGGGCGTCGAAAGCATCATCCAGGCCTGCAAGATTTATGTGCTGGCGGCGCATACCATCCTGAGCCGCGGCGCCGGGGAGGCACAGGCGCTATAGCACCGCCACATGCTCCGCTTAGGAACGGTTTCGCAGAGTGCTCCTACGCGGAATGGCTGAAGAAATCCATCCTGCCGCCGTCTACGGTCAGGGTCTGAGCGGTGATGAAACCGGCATCCGCGGAAACCAGGAACAGCGCGGCGCCGGCCACATCCTCCGGCTCACCGATTCTGCCCAGCATGGCCCGGCCCGCCACCAGGTCGAGTTTGCCTTGAATGAGGGACAGGTCCCCGTCACGCAGCGTCATGTCGCTGCGGATAAAGCCGGGCGCCAACGCATTGACGTTGATGTTGTACGGGCCGAGTTCGAACGCCAGGCGCTTGGTCAGCGCGATGACCGCCGCTTTGGTGGCGGCGTACACGGTGGTCCCCGCGAAGGGCGTTCCCATCGCGCCGATGGACGCGAGGTTCAGGATTTTTCCCTCCTTCCGCGCCATCATTCCCCCGGCTACCGCCCGCACACAGTGCATCACGCCCTTAAGGTTGACCTCGATCGTCCGGTCCAGGTCCGCCGGGGCGGCGTCCAGGAGAGTGGAGGTCTTGAGAATGCCGGCATTGTTGACCAGAATGTCGATACGCCCGAACTCCCGAATGGCTGCCTCGACCATGTGGCCGACCTGTGACACATCCGCCACATCGGCTTCGACGGAGATGGCTGTGCCGCCGGCCGCCCGTATCGCTCTGCAGAGCTCTTCAGCGGCGTCCCGGCTTTTCACGTAGTTCACCGCCACGCGGGCGCCTTCTTCGGCGAAGCGCCGTGCGATGGCCCTGCCGATGCCGCGCGAGGCGCCGGTAATCAGGGCGACTTTCCCATTCAGTCTCAACTTGTTGCTCCCCGTGAAGTCTGGCTCACTCTTTCGGTTTCCGCCCCCCGTTCCAGGTTTGCGGCTTCGGGTATCCGGCGGCCAATAGCCGTTGGGATCTTCCCGCCACCGCTTTCCGCATAGGCCCGAAATCACGCTCCATTCCGCCGCGCCCAGGTTCAGGTCGGGGTGATAGATGAAGCGCTTCAGGCCGGCGCGCTGCGACGCCACCAGGATGCGATAGAGGTCGTGCGCCGGCATGGGATCGCCGGCGTGCGGGTTGCGCCCGGTCGAAACCCACGCGATCACTTTGCTGTCGTCGCCCACCGCATCCAGCGCGCGGCGCGTCTCCGAATACACCACCTCCGAGAAAAACTCGTCCGGGAACCCATGGTCCAGGTCCGCCAGCGTGCGCACACCGGGCAGTCTCAACCCGAACCAGCACTTCACAGCCGCGAAACAATCCTCTTCGCGGAGCGCGGGGTTCCATTTCCCCAACGTTTGGACCCACCGCCCGATGGTGCCGTACATGCCGTCGAATCCGCGGTTCCAGAAGTAGTGTTTCGGGAACAGGTAGTCGAAATACGGGTGAATCCTCTCGTAGTCCTGGGTGGTGAGCAGGGAAAACGACGTGGCCCGTGGAATGGTGCCGAACTTCGCCTTGTGCTCCAGTCCGTCGATCTGCTTCCGGTACGCGGCCACCGTGCGCAGGGTCACCTCCTGCCGGCTGCGCAGCCAGTAGAGAGCATCTTCATTCAGGTCGAACAGGTCCAGTCCGCCCATCATACCGCCGGCCGAGTAGTAGCGCACCATGGAAGGCGTCAGGTGATGGAGGCGTTCCCTCAGGTGCGCGATGCCGCGTTCCATGCGCCCCACATCCATCCCCAGGTGCTCCAGCAGCGGTCTTTCCGAATCGCGAATTTCCAACAGTTCCCCGCCGTGATGGAAGGCCAGTTCGTAATGGTGCTCCCCGCCGCCATCGATCACCACGCCTTTGGCTTGCGGAAACGCGCGCATGGTATCCTCGATGCCCGCGGCCAGCGAGAGCGCACCGAAGGGATCCTGCGCGAACGATTTTCGCCGCCCGTAGTGGCCAGGACCGAAGAACAGGACCTCCCACCCGCGTGCGGCGGCGTTGGCCACAATCGCTTGAAGCTGTTTCTCCTTCACTGGGTCACGCGGAGCATCGGCGGGCGCGTCCAGCCCGTATTTCTGATAGATTTTCGGATCCGGCGCAAAGGTAGGAAGCTTCTCCCCCGGCCGCGCGTAGGTGAAATCGAACCGCGGGACCTGCTTAAAGAAGACCAGCGGTCCGATCACCAGCCCGCGCACGCCGCCGGCCTCCCAGGCGTCCAGCGTCCGCTCGTAGTCGGTCAGCCACTGCTCGAGCGGATAGATCATGTACATCCAAGGAACCAGCGGCCTGGCCGTTTGTGCCACTAAGGGCGCCGCCGCGGCGCCCAGCAGCGCGCAGCCGAATCCACGGCGGCTGAGGACCATCGAATCGCTCATCGGGAAATCTCCTCGGGATCTACCACAATAATTTCAGACCCACCTGCACCGTGCGCATGGGTGTTTCGAGCGAGCGGATTTCGCCCATGCGCGGCGCGTCCGGCGTGATGGAGTTGATCGTGGAAAACCCGACGCCGTTGGGAGTCCCGAAAAACGGCGTGTTCAGGGCGTTGATGGCTTCCAGGCGGAACTGCAGGCGCATTGTTTCCGGCGCGCGCGGTAGCTGGAAATTCTTGAAGATGGAAAGATCGGCGTTCTTCTGCGTGGGTCCGTTCAGGATGTTCACACCCGCGCTGCCGTAATGGCACAAGTCGGGCCGGCTGGGAATGTTGCAAGTCACCCGCTGGAACGCCTGCGGGTTAAACCAGAGTTGCCGGCTCGGATTGGAGAGATGCCCGTCGGAAATGCGGTCGGGCCGCACCGGAGTGAATCCGCCCGTATTCAGATCGTCCCCCTGCCCCACCGTGAACGGGAAGCCCGAACGATAGGCCAGGATTCCATTCACCTGCCACCCGCCCAGCGCCGCGCCGGCGAATCCTTTCGCGGTCTTCATCCACGGCAGCTCATAGACGAAATTCACGATCAGATTTTGTCTCCGGTCGAAGGGGAGCGGGCCGCGGCCGCTCTTGAAGCTGCGCGGGTCCTGAATTGGGAACCCGTCCTGGCTCCCGCTGCTCTCGCCAATCGCCTTGCTGAACACATACGATGCGCCAAACGCCAACCCGTTTGAAAATTGCTTGTCCACCGCTACGGTGCCGCCCTGATAATTGGCATTGGCGCCGGAGAGGATCGCCTGCAGCGAATTGAGTTGCAGCACCGGGGCGATCGGTTGCAGCGCGTCGTGGAAGTACTGCACCGGCCGGTGCGCCGCGTAGTTAGTGTCCGAAGAGGGCGGCGCCGTGTTCCAGTTCTGCTCGATCCCGGACAGGTTCGAGGACTTGCTGCCCACGTAACCCAGGGTCAGCGCCATGCCCTTGGGCAGCTCGCGCTGGATATCGAAGCTCCAGGTCCACTGGCTCGCATTCTTCTTGTCCGGCTGCACGTACCAGAGGTCCTCCGGCGCCACCACGGCGCTGCCCGCGAACAGGTTCGGCCCCAGCTCCAGCAGGCGCGTGCCCGGCCGCACGATGCGCGTGGTCAGGTTTGAGGTCACGCCGCCGGCCGTCACCGGGTAGGTGCCGTAGGGGTTGGTCACCTGTTGGAACGAGCTGCTTCCCGAATACGGCGGCACCAGGTTCATGATGGTGAAATTGTTGAAGTGCGCCGTCGCCGCATACCACCCCGAACCCGCGCGGATCACCCATTTCTTCGCCGGCCTCCAGGCCAGGCCGACCCGCGGCATCACGTAGCGATTATCGTTCTGCCACAGCGGAATCGCCGCGGCGCTGCCGGTCACCGAAGGATACATGGTCGGAATCTGCTGCCCCGTCGCCGTCGTGAACGTTTGCTGGAAACTGATGGTGCGCCAGAAGCCGCCGGCATCGTAGGGCACCCCGAAATAGTCGTAGCGCACGCCGATATTCGCGGTCAGCGTGGGCGTTACCTTCCAGTCGTCCAGGAAGTAAAAGCCGGCCATGTTCTGGCGCGGCTGCGTGAGGGGATAGCCTTCGGGCGTGGACGCATAGTCCGGATAGCCCAGCATCATCGAAGCAAATGGAAAGCCGGATTCCGCCGAACCGAAGATGATGCGTCCGTGGGGATAATTGGCCGCCAGCCGGTTCATGGCCGTGCGCCGGTACTCGAACCCGCCCTTCAGGGAGTGATTGCCGCGGATCAGCGAGACCGCGTCGGAGACGTTGTACACGCGGATGTCGTCCTTCCCCCCGGCATACAAATCGCCGAAAGCCACGGGCAGCCCTTCGATATCCGGAATGCCCGCCTCGCGGATCTGCAGAGGCCGCGGCCCGGTCGGTGAATTCACCTGGAAAATGCCAATCCCCAGCCCGTTTTCATCGAACAGCGAACTCCACCGCCGCTCGGCCGCCTGGAACTGCGTGTCCATCAGGCCGAAGCGGGCTTCGTTCAGCAGGCGCGGGCTGAAGACATGCACCCACTGGCTGGCGAAGCTGGTGGGCTCGTTCGAAAACGCCGTTCCAAAATTCGTGTTCGTGGAGGGCACGTCCCAGTTCTGCCGGTCGAAATCGAAATGCATGAAGATGCGGTCCCGCTCGCTGAAGTTGTGGTCCAGGCGGATGAAGTAGGCGTTCTGCGTGACCGGCTGGTTGATGGTCACCTGGTTGGTGTAGTCCAGGGGATCGGCTTGCAGGAACTGGGTGTGCGGCATGTACTTCAGCAGGTTCTGCGCGCCCGGGTTGAGACGCGTTTGTGGAATGATGTTGTTGGCGAACGGCAGTCCGTTCAACTGGTCGTAAATCAGGATCGGCGAGCGTAGCAGCTTGCCGTTGGCGTCTACGGGATTCAGCAGCCGCGAAAAATCGCCGTTGCGCATCGCGTCGGAAGGGAACCACGCTGTGGTCAGGCTCTGGCTCAGTTCCCTGCGCCCTTCATAGTTGAAGGACCAGAACGTGCGGTTGCGGCCGTTGTAGTGCGGCAGCACGACCGGCCCGCTCAGAAAGGCGCCGAACAGGTTGCGGCGAAACGGACTCTTGTTGTTATGCGCCTGCCCGGGCGCCAGTTGGAAATTCAGGAAGTAATTTTCGGCGTCCAGCACCTGGTTGCGCAGATACTCGAACGCGGCTCCGTGGAAGCTGTTGGTGCCGGATTTCATCACGATCTGCACCTGCGCACCGCTGCTCAGCCCGTATTCGGCGGAATACGCCGCGGTTTGGATTTTGAATTCCGCGATGGCGTCCAGCGACGGCACCAGCGTCATCGTGTTGTAGCGCGGTTCCTTCACGTCGACCCCGTCCAGCGTGACCCCTTGCGTCTGGTCCGTTTGCCCCTGGGCCACCAGGGCCACGGCGGTTCCGGCCGGCGAAGTGCGCCCGGTCGCCCCGGTCGCGCGGCCCATGCGCGTGCCGAAGCTGACCCCCGGTACCAGCAGCGCCAGTTGCCCCACGCTGCGGTACGCCACGGGTAGCTCCACTACTCGTTTGCTCTCGATGTTTTGCCCCACCGCCGCGTCCTCGGTGTTCAGCAGCCGCGCTTCCGCCGTCACGTCCACGCTTTGCGTCAGTTCGCCGATTTCGAGGGTCACATCCACCCGGGCGCGCTGCTGGTAGAGCACGTTGATATTGGAAATCGTCGTGGTCTTGAAACCCGCCACGGAAACGACCACCTTGTACGAGCCCGGCTCGATGAGCGGAAAGGCATAGTTGCCATCGGCGTTGCTCGAGGCGTGCCGCGTCTCCCCCGTGTCCAGCCGGGTCAGCGTCACCTCCGCGCCAGCCACCGGAGCGCCGCTGGCATCCGTGACCAGGCCGACCACTTCCGTGGAACTCGTTTGCGCCCGGCTCAAGCCCGCCAACAGGGCTGCCCAGACAACCACACCGGCGGTTCTGACTATCCAATTTCGCATGCCTGTTCTCCTTCGATTGCTGTATACAATCGGTGTACAAATCGTATGAGTATACTCACAGCCAGCCGGTCCGGGCAAGCGCGCTAAGCTGGCGGGCATGGCGGGTTCTTCATCCTCCCGCGAGGTCAGCGGCGCCCGCTGGCTGATCCTCGGACTGTTGATCCTATCGGTCCTCATCAATTACATCGACCGGGGAGCCCTCTCCGTGGCGGCAGCCACCGTGGGATTCCAACAGGAGATGGGGCTTACGGATACGCGCCTGGGCCTGCTGTTTTCCGCGTTCTTCTGGACCTACGCCTCGCTGCAGGTGGTGGCCGGATATCTGGCCGACCATCACGGCGTGGCCAGGATCTTTGCCGCCGGCTTCCTGTTCTGGTCGGCAGCCACGGTCCTTAGCGGCTTCGCCGCCAGTTTCGCCGCACTGCTGGCGTTGCGGCTGCTGCTGGGCATGGGCGAGGCGGTCGCCTATCCGGTCTACTCGAAGATCATCGTTTCGGGGTTCCCGGAAGAGCGGCGCGGCACCGCGAACGCGTTGATCGACGCCGGCTCGCGGGCGGGCGCGGCCCTTTGCGTTCTGCTGGGCGGCGCCATCGCGGCGCGCCACGGCTGGCGGATGATGTTCGTGGCGATCGGCGGGTGTGGACTGCTTTGGCTGATTCCCTGGTTCCTGTGCGCAGCCCAGGTTCCTGCGGCGCGGCGGAACCCCGCCCAACCAGGCCCGGGGTTGGCCGCCATCCTCCGGCAGCGGCAGGCCTGGGGCACGTTCTTTGGCCTGTTCTGCGTGAATTACACCTGGACCTTCATCCTGAGCTGGCTGCCGGTCTACCTGACGCGCGAGCGTCACTACTCGACGCAGATGCTCGCCATCTACGGCTCCCTACCGTTTTGGGGAATCGCGGCGAGCTGCGCCCTTTTCGGCTGGATTTCCGACCGCATGATCGCGCGTGGGGCCAGCCCGACCCTTGTACGCATCGGCTTCGTCGCAGGGGGACTGGTCCTCAGCACCTTGATGCTGCCGGCTTCGATGCTCTCCAACCAGGTCCTCTCGATGGCTCTCCTGATTGTCGCTTGCCTTTCCCTGGGGCTGACCTCATCCAATTTTTGGGCCATTACGCAGACCCTGGCCGGACCGCAGGCGGCGGGCCGGTGGGCCGGGTTGCAGAACGGCATCGGGAACCTGGCGGGCTTCGGAGGGCCGTACCTTACCGGCCTGATCGTGGCCAGGTCAGGAGGCTTCTTCCCGGCGTTTCTGCTGGCTTCCGCGGTATCCTTGGCCGGCGCATGCGCGTATCTATTCGTCGTGCGCCAGGTAGCGCCGGTGGAGTGGAGCCGCGGCACGGCGCCGGACAGAGCGCAGCCTTATTTCCCGGGGTAGCCGACGGTCTGCGCCAGGGTGATGCGCTGGTCGGCGCGCAAGTGCAGCGCTTTGGCGAGCTCCGCGCGGTTTACGGAGCCGCGCACCACCGAGCCGAGACCTTCCGAGGCGCAGAACAAATAGACGTTCTGGGCGATGAAACCGGTGTCCGCGTGGGACGTGGCGATCTTGCTGCTTTCTTCGGCTCCGCCTAACTTCGACCAATCGGCTACGTAGACGAGATTCAGCGGCGCTTCGGCGACAAATCCCTGTGTGCCGGTAAACTTGCGAATGTCTTCGCGGACCACGGGCCGGAGGAGATGATCCTTCGCATCGTAAGCGTATGCGCCGTCGCCGGTCACCACGTATACTTCAATTTCCTGCCGGTTCGATGCAGAGGGCGCGGTACGGCGGCCGTCGGCGCGGTTGATTCCCCAGGCGGCCCACAGCAGGTTGGACAAAACCTGCGGGGAGAGCTTCTCAGCGCTGAATTCCCGCGTGGATTGTCTGTGCTTGAGGGCCTCCATGAGCGGCTTGCCGCCCTCGGCCTGCGGCGCCGGCAAGGCCACGGGCTGCGGCTCCTGCGAGGCAACCAAGCCTGCCGCCAGAAATAAAACGATGCAGAACGATTTGGACATGTTGATTCTCCACGGGTGCGTCGCATCATCGAAACTGAGAACGTGGACGTACCGCTGGCGCATGTACATGGCTCTACATCAAAACTATAGCTCCTGGCGGCAGTTTCAGGTATGTATATCTGCAAAGCGTCTCAGGGCTGAAACGGCTGCCCGGTCCGGCGCAGGCTCTTCGGAATGCTGATCTGGCAGGTGATATACGACGGCCTCTGGAACCCGCGGTAGTTCATGGACCCGGCCGCGAATCCGGGCACCACGTCCCCGATTGTGCCCACAATCCGGTTGGCATGTTCCACCGTGGTGTTGTGAAGCTGCGTGACCAGGGCCACCATCTCGGCGAAAGCATTTTTGACGGCTTCTTCCCAGTTCGCCCCAATGCCCGCCGTGTACCATCGATCGGCGGTTTCCACCACCACGCCGCCGGTGGGAAAACCTTGTGCGCGGTCTACATTGAGGGTGACCGTGGCGTCAATTTCCACGCCGGTCCCGGTCAACTCTCCATCGCTCATGTAGGCATGCGTATCGCCAATGGTCAGCATTCCTCCGTACCGCTGAGCCCGGATATAGACGGTGCTGCCCGGCTTCACGGAGTTGAAATCGAAGTTCCCTCCGTTATCCCAGGCCGGGGTCCCGGGTGGGAGCGCCGCGGCGGATTGAAGTTGAATCACCCCGATCATCGGCCGCACCGGCACCACGAAATCCGGCAGCAGGTGCACCAATCCATCCTTTACCGGCACCAGCGAACGCAGCGGCCCGCGGAATGGGCCGTGATTGTTGCAATACCCGTAAGGGCCGGGCTCGACCTGAATGATCCGGATAGCCACCCAGTCGCCGGGCTTGATGCCTTCGATGGCAAACGGTCCTCCCGGGCGCGAGCCGCGCGGCGGCGTGGCATTCGGATCGGGAACCACACCGGGCTTGAGATCGGTGTCGCCCGTGTCACCGGGCACCTCGATGATCACGGTCTCTCCGAGCTTCAGAGTGCCGCGGATTTTTCCGCGCTCCGGATCGTCGGGGCCGCTGTAATAGGGCGTCCGCGTGAAGCGGCGGATGGACGCGGAAACCTGGCCGGGCGCCGGAAGCGTCCCGCCCAAAAGATACACAACACTCATCAGGCCGAAAAAGCCGGCGTCTCTCGTCATCACTCCCTCCCCTTCGCGGCGCGGGCGGGCCATATCGGCTGCGGCGCACGCAGGATTTCGCGGGTCTCCTCCACCATCCGGAAAAACTCCTTTCGCTGGCTGTCTTCGGCAAATACGAGGCCGGCGCCGCGGTAAAATTCCGCCTCCTTTTCCCATTGCAAACGAACCAGCTCGCGATCCGCCGGAACATAAACGGGCTTGCCGTCCCTGAGTAGATATACCGGATTGCTGTGCGCCCAGATCGCCAGGTCCGGCCGGAGATTGGGGCTCTGCGCGCGGGCGGCCACCCACGAGCTC
Source organism: Solibacteraceae bacterium (assembly GCA_021324015.1). Classification (GTDB taxonomy): domain Bacteria; phylum Acidobacteriota; class Terriglobia; order Bryobacterales; family Bryobacteraceae; genus JAJPJX01. Next base: position 13,785 of record JAJPJX010000043.1, read on the forward strand.
TCCTGGATGGAAAACTGAAACGGCAGGGACAACTCCGTCTGGCGGCCGTCGCCCTTGCGGGAGGCGACCACCTTCCCGTTGCAGACGATCTCCAGTTTCTCGATGGGCCGGTGAAAAGTCGCCGTGGCGACGCCGTCCACGCGATGGGATGCGCCCGTCCAGGCAATCACCGCGCCAGGCTCCCGTCCGTGCACGGCAAACTCCAGAAGCGGCCCGTTGGTGACCACTGCCGCCCCGCGGCGGATGCCATCCGCCCAGGTTTCCCAGGCGGACGCTCCCGGCTCGGCCTTGACCAGTGTCCTTTCCGGTCCCAGCAGCGGCAGGGCGCGCGGCCACGGAATGAAGTGGTCGGTCGGGTCGGGGAAATCGCAGCCGGCGGTGCCCACCACCCGAAACCCCGCATTCAGGAGCTCATACCACCCCAGCGCCTTGTACCACGGCTGCATTTTGATCAGCGCGTACTGCATCACTTCCACAAAGTCCAGATGATGGAGCGCCAGGTCCATGATCAGCGTGGAATGTTCCCGGCTGCCGTGGAAATGCGCGAATCCGGCCAGCCCGCCCACTTTGCGGCCCTGCGCAAACGTGACGGCCGGATAGGGATAGGCCTCCGGAGAATTGCCGTACATCTCGCCGATACCCAGCGGACGGATCAGTTCGCGGCCGCCCAGCACCAGCACGTGACCGTAAAAATCGCTGCGCGTCTCGTGCCCGGAGCGGATGGAGAAGCCGGGCCGGTGTCCCTCACCCCGGGGCCCCCAGGCGTACTGCATTCCGAAGTGTTGCTGGCGCTGCCCTTCCAGGTCGTTGACCACGTTCAGATCCTCGGCTTGCATCCAGCGCAGGAACACCTCGTCGTCTTCGGCGGCGCGGGTCAAATGCACGTGATCGTCGGCGGAGATCCATTTCGCCTGCCGTCCAGGCGCCATGGGGTAGACCTTCAGGGTGACTGTCTTGTGCTCCTCCGGGCGCAGCGCGAAGTCGGCCGACGCGGGCGTATAGAAGAGACCATGGTAGGCCTCCAGACGATACTCTTTGCCGGCCGGCACATCGAAAGAGGCGCGGCCTTCGAGCAGGATGACGTGGGACATGTCGCGGATGGTCACCTCCAGCGTTTTGGGCCGCCCGGGCATGCGCCAGATCCGGTTGCGATAGAAGTTGTCCTGCAATAGCGGCAGCAGGTTATCCACCGGACTGAGCCGCTGCTGCCGCCCCTCGCGAAACAGGTAAATGCGGGCGGGCACCGCTTCGCCCGTGTCGCCGCGTTCGACAATCACCTCCAGGTGGGCCGCGTAGTCCGGGTGTAGCGCCGAATCGCGCACTTGCGCGCAAAGAGCCGCTGCGGCGATCGCGGAGAGCACAAAAGGCACGGGGGTTCGCATAACGGGTTCAGTACTGAATGGCGCAGACTCCGTAGACCAGGAATTTGGGCGCCGTGAACTCCACGGCGCTCCCGTTTTGCCGGAAGGGGATCTCTTGCGCCTCGGCCTGCTCCGGGGTCAGGAACCGCACGCTGTTTGCGCGCGCGTTCGGCGGCAGGAGCAAGGAGACCTGCACGCCCTCCACCGCGATGGGATTCTCGGCGCCGGCCATTCCTTGAGCCGCCCGGGGAGCCTTCTCGTCGCGGTTGTAATTCACCAGGTGTACCACCACGCGGCGTGCCTCGGCTTGTTCGTAAGCCGTCATCTCGGTGGTCCAGGGTGCCGCCAGCCGGGACAGTGGGCCGGGTGCGACGGACTGCAGACTCTCCAGGAAGGGCGCCTCTTCCAGCGACGGCAACTGCACCCAATTCTTTCCTCGCCCCTTCCCGGTTCGCAGGAAGGACAGCCTCGGCTCCCGCAGACGCTTCCCGCCCTCGTCGAAGCGGGCCGTTTCGCCGCTCACCAGCACGCGCCCGCCGGACGCTACGAAGCGCTCTACGGTGTTCGCCAGGCCGGTGTCGAAATACCGGGTCTCCGGCAGGATCAGAATCCGGTAGCGCGCCAGTTCCTCGGGTGTCAGCAGATCGTCCACCACGACATCGAATAAATAATGGTTGTTGATCAGGTGCCGGCCGGCGGTGAACATCGGGTCTTCGAACGATGTGTCCATCAGGTGCTTCCCGCGGCGGGAATAGACCAGGGCGATTTCGGCGTACGTCTGCGAAGGGTAATAATACCGGTTGTTGGCAGCCAGGAAGTGGAAATATCGGGAAATCAGTGTCCGGTCTGCGGGATATTGGAACGCCGTAAGCTGCGGCACCGACATGCCGCCCAGGGCGGCGGCCTCGGAGATAGCCAGGCGCAGGCGGGTGTAGTCGTATTTGTTGATCAACACCGGTTTGCCCGCCATCATGCGCGCGGCGTATTTCGCGGTGAGGGTGCTGTCGCCGGCGTCCTTCGCCGCCAGCCTGGTCGTGGAGGCGCCGCTGCCCATGCAGAACCAGATGTAGGATTCGCCGGCGCTGTACTCCCTGCTCGGCAGGAAGCCCTGCTCGTCGGTGTGGCCGTGCGCGTAAAAGTGCCGCCAGGCGGCCACCATCAGGTCGGGCTTGATCCGCCGCCCGTAGCGGATCAGCACTTCATTGACCAGTTCCTTCTGGGAGCGCTGGCTGAAGATCTGCGCTTCGGCGCGCAGGGCCTCGTTCTGCGGCGTACCAGTCTTCGCCGGTGGGATGCTCATAGGGGCGTACGCCTCCAGGTTTTCGATCCCGAATCTCTCGCGGATCTGCCGCGGGCTGAAGCGTGCCTTGAGATATTCCCGAAAGGCTTTCCGGCAATAAGGGCAGGCGCAATCGAGACGGTAGCTGTACAGCCCCGTGATCCCGTCCAGCCCCAGGCCGATGGCGGTCTTGACCATGGCCTTGAGCGCCGCCTGCCAGTTGGGATTGTTGGGACAGCCCCAGTATTTGTTCAGGTCGTGCAATCCTTTGAGGCGCGCGTCTTCGCTGGTCGTCATCATGATAGGACGCCCGTCGCCATAGCGCTGCAGGTAGTCGAACGGATCCGCGCTGGGCCGCGGCCCCAGCACCGATTCGTCCCAGCGGTGCTTGATGAAATCGAACCAGCCGCGTTCGCGTCCCGCCGCCGCGTCGCCGAACAGGTAGGACATGCTGAAGTGGCCGTTGACCTTGATCCCCTTGGCGTGCGCGCGGCGAATGAAATCCCGGTAGTAGTCGTAATTGGCCGGATACCCCTCCCGCGGGATGTAGTGCCAGTTTTCGCGTCCGGGGCTGTTGGCCATGCAATACAGGATCGGACCGAAAAAACCGACTTGCATGAGTTGGACCTTGGCTTCCCCGGCCCAATCCAGGTAGCCTGGGTCGTCGTATCCCCGCCAATGAATCAGGGCCCGTTCGATGCCGGGGTCGTGCCTCTCCAGGATGCGGCCATCCGCCGCCAGACCGATGGCCGCCAACAGGCAGAAAATCGGCAAAAACGCCCTTGTGCGCATACGCGTCTCCTCGGTTGCGGAATGTTTCTGCCAGAATATACCACCCACATCGGAATGTACCGCGTGCACTCATCCGGCCGCGGAGCTTGCAGCCTGCACGTGGCGTGACACCGCCCAGGCCTACTCGCGTGCCAGTGCGTCCTTGACCTTCTTCAGCAACACCGCCGCTGTGAAAGGTTTCTGCAGCAGATTCACTTGCGGATTCAGGACTTCGTCGTGCAAAACCTGGTGGTCCGTGTAGCCCGACATGTACACAACTCGGATTTCCGGACGCAACGATCTCACTTGTTGCGCGATCTTGGGCCCCGAAATCCCCGGCATGACCACGTCGGTGAGCAGGAGATCAATCGGCCCATCGTGGGCTTTACAGATTGTGAATGCGTGTTCGGCATCTCTGGGCGCCAGGATGTGAAATCCGGCCCCTTCGAGCACCCGGAGTACCAGAGAGCGGACCGCTACTTCGTCTTCCATCAGCAGGATCGTCTTGGCGCCCTCAGGCAGCGCCTCCGCTTCGGGCGCCTCCCAGTGTACCGGCACCTGCTCGACAGCCGGGAAGTACAGCGTAAACGTAGTTCCGCGGCCAACCTCGCTCTCTACCCCGATGCTTCCTCCCATCTGTTTGACGATTCCGTAAACAGTAGACAGGCCCAGGCCCGTGCCTCTTCCTGGCTCTTTCGTGGTGAAGAAAGGCTCGAAAATCCGTTCCATCGTTTCGGGCTCGATGCCGATTCCCGTATCCCGCACGACGAATCTGACCGACAGGCCCGGTGTTGACCCCACGTGCGAGTACACAAATGCCTCGTCCAGAACAACGTTGCTGGTCTCGATCGTGACTTTGCCTCCGGACGGCATGGAGTCACGCGCGTTGACCACCAGATTCATAATGACTTGTTCGATCTGGCCGGGGTCAGCCTGGATGTGCCCCAGGGCAGGGTCGAGGACCGTTTCCAACAAAATATCTTCGCCGATCAATCTTCTCAGCATCTTCTCGATACCCGAGATCACCGTGTTCATATTGAGCACCTGCTGGTTCATGACCTGACGGCGGCTGAAGGCGAGAAGTTGCCGGGTAAGGGACGCGGCGCGCTCTCCCGTCTCTCGAATCAGAGCAAGTTCCTCGCCGGCAGGGCCGATCAAATCAGGCCGCTCCGCAAGAAGTTCGGCGTAACCGTTGATCACCATCAATAGGTTGTTGAAATCGTGCGCCACGCCTCCCGCCAGACGCCCGACAGCCTCCATCTTTTGGGCCTGCCGCAACTGTTCTTCCAACTGCTTGTGTTTCGTGACGTCGCTTTGCACGCCTACAAAATAGGCAAGCCCCCCCTTTTCGTTATGCACGGGGTTCAACGATAGTGCATTCCAGAAGGGTGTTCCATCCTTCCGGTAATTCAGGATTTCCACTTCACAGCCGCGACCCGCTGCGACCGCCTCCCGCAAGCTTTCCACCACGCGCGGATCTGTGTCTTTACCCTGGAGAAAGCGGCAATTTTTCCCCAGCACCTCTTCCGGCTGGTAACCGGTCATACGCGCGAACCCGGGACTGGCGTAAACGATCGGGTTATCCGGTTGGTTTACGTCCGTGATGAGGATACCTTGCGATACAGCTTGCATCGCCCGGTCGCGAAGCCGGATGGCTTCCTCGGCCTGGCGGCGCTCCGTGAAGTCGCGCGAGATGCCGATGACGCCCACGACGTTTCCGTACCTGTCCCTGAGAGGGGCTTTGACGGTATGGAATGTCCGTGGCGTTCCGGAAGCGGTCAGGAGCTCGTCGGCTGCTTGGATCTGGCCGGTTTCGATAACCTGCCGGTCGACCGTCATGATGTTGCGTGCGCTTTCCTCGCCGAGGAATTCGGCATCGTCCTTGCCCAGGATCTCCTCGGCACGTCTTCCGAAAAACTGCGCCGCGGCGTGATTAATCAGCAGGTACTTGCCATTCCGGTTCTTCACGTACACGGCGTCCGGGATTTGATCGGAGACCGCTCGCAAAAGCTCGCTCGTGCGCGCCGCCTCAGCCTCGGCGCGCCGTTTCGCCGTCACGTCGCGAGCCTGAACCAGGAAAGCAGCCCGGCCCAGGTAATCCAGTGAATGCGCCGTGATCTCCGCCTCAACGATGTCGCCATTCTTCTTCCGGAGCCGCTGGACACCGCGCTTTTCCAGGTCCTTTCCCGGCTGGGCGAGCCTGGCCAGCAGGGCAGGGACCTCCTCGGGCGGGCGAATGTCCTTGATGGTCATACCCATGAACTCTTCGAGGCGGTAGCCATATTCGGCGGAGGCCGCTTCGTTGGCGATCAGGAAGGCGAGCGTTTCGCGGTCGTAAACCCAGAGGGGATCGGCAATCGCGTGGAAGAGTTTTCGATAGCGTTCCTCACTGTCCCGCAAGGCTGACTCGGTCCGCTTGCGCTCCGTAATTTCTTCCCGAAGTTCGCGGTTGATCTGCTCCAGTTGCCCGCCCTTCTGCTCCAGCTTGTGAATGAGAACTTCGTTGTAATCCTTCAGCAGGGCAAGCTCTTCCAGCTTGGCCGTGTGCGCGGACGGGAGATCTCCCCGCTGTTGCTTCTCCAGAATTCCCTGGATGGCGGCCATCAACTCGTCGGGTTCGCTAGGCTTGATCAGGAAGGCGTCCGCGCCCAGCGCCAGAGCCAGACGCACGTCCCTGGCTGCGGTATATGTAGCGGTGTAGACAATGAAGGGGATTCTTTTCAGCCGTTCGTCTGATCGCCAATAGCGCAACAGTGTATAGCCGTCCACCTCGGGCATCAGAAGGTCGGAAATGGTCAGATCGGGCGGGTTCTGCCGCGCCCGGATCAAGGCCTCCGCTCCATTACCTGCCTCCTCAACCGCATAGCCGTGGCCTTTCAGCAGGCAACTCAACAAGTACCGGTTCTCACCGCTATCGTCGACAACGAGCACCCGTGTCATGAGGCGGACTCCTGTTCGGGCAGGTGAAGGAAGCGTTCGACTTCGGCCACAAAAGATTCGGGGTCGATAGGCTTCTCGATATATCCCTCCGCGCCGGATGCCAGACCTCTCTCCCGGTCCCCCGCCATCGCGTACGAGGTTACTGCGACGATCGGGATAGTGCGCAGGATAGGGTCGCTCTTTAACATGCGCGCCACCGCGTGTCCGTCCATGCCCGGCAACTGAATGTCCAGCAGGATCAGGTCCGGCAGGATCTTCGCCGCCATCTCCAGACCGAGCGGCCCGGTCTCCGCCTCGCTGATATCGTGGCCGCGCTGCTCCAGCATGAACCGGGCCAGGTAACGGTTCTGCGGGTTGTCTTCGATGAGCAGGATCTTTGCCTTCATGATTTCTCCGGCGCTCTGAGCGGCAAGGTGACGCTGAACGTGCTTCCCACGCCCCACTCGCTTTCGGCTCTGATTTCTCCGCCCATTAAGGCAGCCAGACGATGGCAGATCGCCAGGCCAAGGCCCGTGCCTTCATGGTTGCGTGACAGGCCCGAATCGATCTGGCGGAACGGCTGAAATAACGTTTCCAGGTCTTCAGGTTTGATGCCAATACCGGTGTCGGAAACCTTCACGCGGATGGCAGGCTGGCCCGGCTCCGCACCGGAGAATCTGAAGTGAGCCACCGGTTCCGCCGCCAAGCTGACGACCCCGTGATCGGTGAATTTGATGGCATTACTGAGCAGGTTGAATAAGATCTGCTCGAAGCGGCGTTCGTCGCCTACAGCCTCTCGCAACTCCGGCGAAACTTCCACGTGTAAGGCCAGGCCCTTTGCCTGTGCTTGCGGCTCTACGATCGCACGCACCTTGGCGATGGATTGGCGCAGGTCGAAAGGCGCGCGCGCCACTTCCAGTTGCCCGGCCTCGATCTTGGATATGTCGAGGACGTCATTGACCAGGGCCAGGAGGTGGCGGGCGCTGGAGCGCACCAAGCCGAGTTGCTTGGTCTGTTCGGAGTTCAACGGCCCAGCCAGTCCCTGCAGCACAATTCCGGTGAAGCCGATGATCGAATTCAGGGGGGTGCGCAGTTCGTGAGACATGGTTGCCAGAAAGGCCGACTTAACGCGGTCCGCGGCCTCCGCCCGGTGACGCTTCTCCCGCTCCGCCTCCATTTGCGCCCGGTCCGTGATGTCGTGAAGCGTTCCCGCCAGGGAGCGGGGATGACCGTCTTCGTCGACCTTCAGATCCGCCAGCGCGTGGACCACCTTTTCTCTTCCGTCCGGGAGGATGATCCGATACTCGATGTCCAGGCGCTCTCGCCCGCCTAATGCTGCCTGGAGCGCGGCTTGAAAGCGCCCCCGATCCGCCGGATGAACAAATTCGTTTAACGCCCGGTAAGCGCTTCCCGGCTCGGACCTGGCAACGCCAAAGATTTCATCGATCTGGTCCGACCATTTGATGGTGTCACTCGGAATGTTCATTTCCCAACTGCCGATTTTGGCGATCCGTTGGGCTTCGGCGAGATGCGCTTCGCTCTCGCGGATCTGGGCTTCGGCGAGTTTGCGCTCGGTCAGGTCGTGGACCGTTCCTACAAGGTTGGTGCACCGTCCGCCGGCATCAAAAATCGGGGTAATCGTAACCTCGCCCACTTTCGTCCCGCCGGGGTACTGCGTGATTTCTTCCCAACGGATCGTCGACTTGCTCCTGATGGCGTCTTTGTAACGTCCCACTGCCAACGTAAGGGAGGGCTCCGGGATCACTTCCTGGACCGACTTCCCGAGAATCTGAGATTGTGTCAGCCCTGTGGCCGCCAGGAAAGTGGGATTAACTGCCAGGAACCGAAAGCGATCTCCGGGTTCCACGCCGAGGTAGAAGATAATGTCAGTGACAGTATCGTAAATGACCGAGATTTGATTCATCTTCTCGGCCAGCGCGTCCTCCGCCTGCCGGCGGGCAGTGATATCCGTGCCGATACTTAGGATCTCAGCCACCTGACCCTGGTCGTTCCGGACAATGCGGTTCGTCCAGGCGATCCAGACGCGCTCTCCGTTCCGGCGGATATTTTCGTTGACGCTCTGTTCCGCCATCCCGGGATCCGTGCAGACTTCGTCGATCAGCCTTCGCAAGTCCCGGCCGCTGCTTTCCCTTGGCGGCACGATCGTGCCCACGACGTGGCGGCCGGCGATCTCCTCGGCCGAGTACCCGAAGAACCGCTGGCCGAACTCGTTCAGGAAGATGATGCGCCCCGTGGAGTCCCAGCGAAGGATAATACTGTTTGCCAGTTCCACCAGTTCGCGGTATTTCCGTTCGCTTTCGAGGAGTAGTTGTTCCGCGCGCCGGCGGCCGGAAATGTCAATCCCAACGCCGACCAGACACGGTTTGCCGTCATACCAGACCCGCCGGCCAGTGAAGAAATAAGGAGTGGACGTTCCATCTTTGGCGACGAAGCCGGCTTCAATGGAAGAATCACCTTTCTCAAAAACCTCCTCAATCCTTTGTTGCACCCGCGTCTTATCCTCGCCCGCGAAGAAATCGAGCGGGTGCATCTTGCCCATCTCTTCGGCCGAGTAACCGGAAACCGCCTGAAAGTTTTGGTTCCAGCGGAGAAATCGCCCTGCTTCATCGTAGAAATAGAGGATGCCGGGCATACTCTCGATCATCGTGTCTGAGAAGAGCTTCTCGCTCCGCAGTTTCTGTTCGGTCCGCCGGCGTGCCTTGTCCTGTTCGAGTTTGTCGAGCGCGAAGGAGAGATCCGTGGCCGCTTCTTCCAGCAAGGCCACTTCCTTATGGTGAAAGAAGTCGTTCGCATCCGCGTAGACATTGAGCGTGCCCCAAACGGTGCCCTTCATCCGGATCGGGAAAATCGCGCAGGAACGGAACCCGCGGCCCTGCAGTTCCTTGCGCCAGGCCTGGCAAGCCGGGTCGTTCAACAAATCGTTGTTGATGTAGGGCTGGCCGGAACTCAGGGGCCGGTCCGGGGGATCTCCGACTGCCGGCCGGTCGGCGCCGAAAACAGCCATCCTCTGAAGGAGACCATCCCCGGCGCCGCACTCGGCTACGGGGATTAAGCGGCCGGTCTCGCGCTCGCAGGCGGCGATCTGGGCCATGGGAAACCCACCAATCTCCACCAGGCCCCGGCAGACTTTTTGAAACAATTCCTCCGGGTTCGCCGTCCACACGATCGCCTGATTTACCTGGCTCAGGGCAGCATACAAACGCGAAAGACGGTCTAATTCCCTTTCGCGTGCTTTCAGTGGACTCTCCTCCCCCGTCTGTAGTGTCGCCTCGGACCTGTCTTCTGCCCTCGTACCGGGCAACCGCCCACGGCCGGCCGCTTTGCGAGACGGGCGAGCTGAGGCCGGTTGGGACGGTTCGGGAGGCGTTGACATGGAATCCTTGCTGTCAGGCCAGCATCCGTTCTCGATGCGCGCGTCGGATTCGGAAAATAATTTTTCTTTTTTGGCTTCTCTCGGTCATTTTGTCTAGTTTACGCCATTCAAAGCAGAACAAATTCAAGCCGTGATGAAAGACTTTCGCCAGCACTTTTCGGCTCGTGTCCTGGCCTGTTCCGGCAAGACCCGCGCAACTCGCTACCAACCTCGGAGCGTACCCAGTCGTGGTGACAGGAAACAGGTGCGGGACCGCGCCGTTACCCCGGTGCCCTGGCACCCGCTCGATCGTCGCTAACCGGCGGCAAGAACGGAGGACAGGCATCTGGCTCACGCCCGCTTTACGGTGGCCCAAGGCGAGTCGTCTGAAAGGCAGCTAAGTTGTTGAAAGAAATGGCGGGGACGGCGGGGCCCGAACCCGCGACCTCCGACGTGACAGGCCGAAGGCCACTTCACACCCGAAGCTGCTATCCCTTCGCCACCAGCCATTTGTGCGAATTCTTAAGCGGCGATTTCCACGCTGCTATAGTACGTGCTACAGTTCGCGACAAACGATTTATGCCAGATTTGGCATACAATGGATCTTGTGCCGGAGAAGCCCACCAAACCGCGCAAGCTGATCTGGCTAGTGGATTCGCTCGACCGGCTGGCAGGTTTCCCGCCACCAGTTCGGCAGAGGCTTGGTTTCGCCCTGTACCAGGCGCAGATCGGGCGGGCACATGAAAGCGCCAAGTTCCTACGCGGCTTCGAAGAAACGGTATGGCAGGTGCGTGCCGATGATCCGCGTGGGACCTATCGGGCGGTGTACGTGACGCAACTAGGGGACGCGATCTACGTTCTTCATGCTTTCCAAAAGAAGTCGAGATCCGGAATCGCAACCCCTAAGCGCGAGTTGGAGCTGATCCGACAGAGGCTTCAACTCGCTCGGAAGTTGGCCGGGAAGTGAGAAAAAAGAAAATGTCTTATCGTGAGTTTACGTCGAGTTCCGGAAACGTCTTCGCCGATCTAGACCTTCCACATGCAGACGACCTGTTGGCGAAGGCCGAGTTGGCGGCGAAGATCATCGCCGAGATCCAGCGGCGGCGGCTCACGCAGAGCCAGGCCGCCGGAATCCTCGGAATAGATCAGCCCAAAGTGTCGGCGCTCAAGCAGGGTAAGCTGTCCGGCTTCTCAATCGAGCGCCTCATGCGGCTCCTGTTGCGGCTCGGGCGTGATGTCGAAATCACGGTGAAAGGCAGGTCCAGGCCGGGATCGGTCGCCAGACTCCGTGTTGCATGATTGCTCAGCCACTTTTCCTTGGTTTCCAACTGCACGTGTGAATTCGCCGCGGTAAGGTGGACTTGATGGGCACCGATAACGAACCCGAGCACCGACTGGACTGTCCCGATTTTTGAGACAACTGGTTAAGACTCAAAATCCATCGAATGGAGAATTGAGTCATGGGATTGTCTCGTAGGCAGTTCACCAAAGAGTTCAAACTGGGCGCCGTGCGGCGGCTGGAACAAGGGGTTTCAATCGGCGAAGTGGCGCGGGCGTTGGAGGTGAATCCGAACGTGCTGCACCGCTGGCGGCGGGAGTTCCGGCAAGGTCCGGGCAACGCGTTTCCCGGCAATGGGAAGCAGCGCTGGTCGGAGGGACGGATCGCGGAGTTGGAGCGGAAGGTCGGCCAACAAACGTTGGAGATCGATTTTTTGAAAGGGTGCTTGCAGCGCATCGAGGAGCAGCGGATGCTGCAGGCACGGACTGGCAATCCGCGGTCTACCGGAAAATCGAAGAGGAAGTCCAAGCGAACCGGGGCCTGACGGTGAAGCGCATGGTGGATCTGGGCGGCATGAGCCGCCCCAGCTTTTACCGCTTCGATGCGGAGAACTCGCCGAAACTGGACCGGGACATGGACCTCCGTGACGCCATTCAGCGGATCGCCTTGAAATGGCCCAGTTACGGCCGGCCCCGGATCACGGCTGAGTTGAAACGGCAGGGCCGGAAGGGTGGGACCGAATCGGGTGCGGCGGATCATGCGCGAGGATAACCTGCTGTGCGTGCGGAAACGCAAGTTCGTGGTGACCACTGATTCCCACCACGGCCGCAAGGTTTATCCGAATCTGAAGAGCGCCATGGAATTGAGCGGGATCAACCAGCTCTGGGTCGCCGACATCACCTACATTCGTCTGGAGACTGAGTTCGTATATCTGGCGGTGGTCATCGACGCGTTTTCACGCCGGGTGATTGGCTGGGCGCTGGATCGCACCCTGGAGGATGATCTGGCGATCGAGGCGCTCCGCCTGGCGTTGGAACAACGACAGCCCGCGCCCGGCTTGGTCCATCATTCCGATCGCGGCAGCCAATACGCTTCTCACGACTACACCGACCTGCTAAAGGCGCGGGGCTGCCAAATCAGCATGAGTCACAAAGCCAGCCCGTGGGAAAACGGCGGCTGTGAGTCGTGGATGAAAACCCTGAAACACGAGGAGGTGTTCCGACAGGAATACCGCGATCTGGCCGAGGCGCGAAGCTGCCTGCGGCGGTTTATCGAGAAGGTCTACAACCGGCAGCGGTTGCACTCGGCGCTGGGCTACCGGCCACCGGCCGAATTCGAAGAGGCCCTGCTGGCTCAGGCGCACGTATCGGCAGGCTGAACGCCCCGCCGTCTATCGGCGGCGCAGTTGTGGAGAAGGCAAAGGCGCCCTTTACTGGGAAACCCTGCAAGCGACCGGATGCGACATGGGCCGGATTGTAATCGCCACAGCAGAGTTTGCGCCGATGCCTCCCCCTCCATTTACCGGGCTACCCCGGCGGTTTCGTTCCGACGGCCATCGGGATGCGTTTTCGGAGGCATGACGGAATCTATCGGTCCGATCTGGTCCCAAAAACCAACCCTGGGAGCGGGACCAACTGCCTCCCGCCGGTCGGCCCCGCAACCCAGGTAAAAGAACGCGTCGGGAGGACCACGCTCTTCTCATCGTCCGCGATGAGTTCCGGCCGGCTATTCCTCGATCGGGTTGGTCGCCACCAGAGCCCGTCTCC
>JAJPJX010000015.1 GCA_021324015.1 Solibacteraceae bacterium
ACAGCTTTGCGAAAAGTTCCATCGGTCGCCGACCTCTGATCTTGTCTGACAACTCGATCATCGGCCAGGCGGCCGGTGGAATCAAAATTTCAAATATCTTTGGCTAGCCTTCCCGTCGGAAGGATATTTCGGTGCGAAATGAATCCAGCGCCACCGATTGCGGTGTGATGGCACCGAACGGTGTCGAACCGCGTCGGTCCGGATTGGCGAACTGCCGGTGATCCAGCGGTCGTCCCCATCTCACTCACCAGATCCCGGCTCGGCGCTACCACCGAGGCGGCGTACCGCGACAGCTTCTCAAATCGCGGCGCCAGCGTCGCACAGTCTTCCGCGGCCAGCCCGGCACGCCAGGGGTGTGCTAGGCACACCTCCATGCGGCCCAGCACGTCCAGCAAACAGTCCCACCCGCTGAATCCCGGCTTCGCTCAGGCGCGGATCGCGTGCCAGCAGAGTGGCCCCCCTTGCCCTGGGAACACTTCGCATCTCTGGGCGATGGATCGGTTATTGCCCTGAGGTTAGCTTCCCTTTCACCGACCATGGCACCGCGGCCCATCCTGGCGTTGGCACTTCGGCCCATCCTCGCTGTGGCCGAAACTGCGGAATCGGATCGAGTTTTGAACCGGTCGTACCGGCGTAGGAAGTAGATGTCGTGAACCCGTCGTCCCAGGTGCTTCGGGACATCGAGTTCGCTCTCGATAAAGGCTTTCCTAGATAAACCATCTTCGCCGTGACATTGCTCAGTTCCGCCCCTACCACGCCTGCATTTGCTTCTGCATAGGTGCGAAGTTCCGCTGCATGCGATCGACGAGGACCGAGCTGGAATCGAGTAGATTGAGCGATTTTGAGTGTTTCGCTAGGACCGGCGTGAACACGCCTGATCGTGAGAAAAGTGCGCAATGCCGGTGTGTCTTGCGCCTCCGTGGGAGCCGCTGCCGAGAGGAAATTTGGTAGGCAGCGCGAGATCCGAATGCTGACTTCATTGCAGGGAGTCTCGATTCAATGCTCTGCCCCGTCTGGAATCCAGGCTCTATGGAAGCCGAAGAAACAGAACGGGGATGTTAATTCCGCATCCGTACGCAACTCGTACACGGGAATTTCCAAGCCTATGAAAACAAAAGGTGGCTCCCCATCGTGGACGCGTTTCGAACTTTTGCGGCCTGCCCGCCGCCGGCGATAAGAGCGATCTTCCAGCAGATTCAAACACTTGCGAGCGCGTGATGCGTTATTCGAGTGCCCGCGTCGGCTCCCCAACCCAAACAAAGGGTCTTTGCGGTCCGGAGACACCGGCAAACGGTTGATCATAAAGTGGTTATTCAAGAAGCCCAAGCGCCGTCGCTGTGTTGTGGCGACGAGGTAGTACCGTCCAATTTGACACCCGATGCTAAGTCCTCCATCCGCTGCGGGGTCGAAGAGGGGGCTTAGCTCCAGGACGGCTCAGTTGATGACCAACCGACGCCCTACGAAGGTGCACGCGCGATGTTTCCGCATCACCGAACCTGCCAGCAATGTCGTCCCTGACGGAATTCGAGAGGAGAACGCCACACCGCAGGTTCATCCTGCAGGCGATCAACCGTGACAGTAGAGCTGAATGACGTCTGGCCTGTTCTGAGTGTGCGCCAGGTGCTGGAGAGCCCCTCCGTTGTGGTGTTGCCGCGAACGTGAAAAGCGGTACAATCGTTTTCGCGCCGTTCGGAGCCATCTGGACTTTCAGAGAATCCTCGGGCAGGAGGAAGGCATGACGAGTGCCCATTTATTCCTCGGCATCGTCGTTGGAGTAGTTGCGTTACTTTTGACAGGGCCTAAAGGCCGGCTGTCACTGTCGCTTTTGGTCCTCATCACGTTCGCTCCATGCGTAGTCTTCGCTCAAAGCGGCCCCGCCGATCTCAGTGTTCTCTCTGCGGCAAGTTATCAGAAAACGGTCTCGCCGAATTCGCTTGCAGTCGTCTTCGGGACGAATCTGGCCACGAGTTCTCTCTCGGCCCAACTTGATGCGAGTGGTCTATACCCGACCTTCTTGGGAGGCACTACTGTAGCCGTCAATGGAGAGCTTGCGAGACTTTTATATGTTTCACCGACCCAAATAGATCTCCTTATACCTCCCGATATCAAGCCAGGAAACGCAACGGTCGTCGTTACTCCTTCTGGCGAGACGGCGGTCTCTGGAAGCGCAACGGTGGCCTTGGCTGCGCCGGCCCTTTTCTCGGCCGACGGCACGGGGCAGGGGCCGGGATCTGTTCTCAACGCCGTCACATTCACGACGGGGCCCTTCTTTGTCAACACAGCTCAGAATTCTGGCAGTGACAAGCGAACCAGGCTAGCTATTTTTGGAACAGGCTTCCGGTATGCTGGCAACACCAACATGGACCCTACTCTGACGAACGTCGGAAAGAATGTCGCCGTGCAGGTTGTCGACGGCACAGGGACGGCCTGGCCGCTCACAGTAGAGTATGCAGGAGCGGCGCCGATTTACGCCGGTCTCGATCAGATCAACGCTGTCCTGCCTCCAGACCTCGATGGAAGCGGAACAGTGGGCCTAACGGTCTCCGTGGGGGCCACGACGTCTAATGTCGTCACCCTTATCATTGCTAGTTCAGTGCCGCCGTCGATTTCTTCTCTCAGCACTTCGTCCGCACCACCCGGAACAAAGATCCAAATTTCAGGTTCCGGGTTTGCTCCAAATATCGGGTCGCAAATACGCTCGCACGTCCTCCTTGAACTCCCCGACGGGACAACGAGTTTCATGCCAGCACTAATTGTCTCGCCGAGCCAGGTAGTGACGATGCTAATCCCGATCCCACTGGGAGCAAAGGGGGACTGGTATTCCGGTCCCGCTAAGATGTGTGTTCAAATTGACGGTCAGACGTCATGCGCAGCGGACAGCATCCAAATCGCTCCAAGGCTCGTGTCGTCTCAGCCGCCGGGCCAAGTGACGCTGGCCAACATCCAGCAACTTCAGAACAGCATTGGCAGCCTCACTCTTCCTGGCAGTTCCGCGCTCAGCACCTTCGTTCAACAACAAAACCAAACCAATCTCTCCCACCTTTCCGACCTTATTACACAAGCGGCCAGTGCATCGCCTCCTTTGTTGCAGGTGCACCAACCCGATGGGTCTACTGCCACTGTTCCGTTTAGTCTAGATTTTGTTCGAGCTGTGGACTCTCTTCTTCTAGCGGCTCTCGCTTCACCAAACCAGGTGCCGTCGAGTGGCCATGTCAGCCCGGCGCTGATCAGCTTGTCTAGCGGTTGCGGGTCATCGGCTGAAACCAATCTGCAGGCAATGGCTTCTCAGTACAACAGCATCATGAGCCTTCAAGACAATCTTGTTTGGGTGTTCATTGGTGCACTCGTTACAGAAGCCGTAGCGGCTTGCGTCGCTGGTGGACCGACCTGCCTCGCTTCAGCTTCGGCTGCGGTAACTGCGACTTTGCCAACAGCGGTTGACGCATATACAGCTGCAAGCTGGGGTCTTTTCGCGAGCCAAATCGGTATTGAGGCCTCTAACGCTTTCCTTAACTCAATCACCGCACAGGTCGGTGGGGGTGGTACGTCAACAACTCTGGAGGTCAACGGCTCCGATACCCTTGCCGTGAGCGGCAATTTTGGACCGAAATACCCACCCGCGGCCTTTTCGCAGGAGTTTGCGATGGCTTTGAGCGAGGTGCTGGGGAGAGAACTGGCGAGCATCAGTATTTGTGGGCCAGAAGGTACTCCCACACGGGCAGCGTGCGATTGGCTCTTTGGAGAAGTCGCAGACGAAGTTAAGAAACTGACAGTCAACTATCCAACGCCGCCGACGATACCTCAGGGTCCAAACCAAGTCGCACTGTCGAGCAGTTCCATCTCCGCGACGCCGTCGAGCACACCCGAAGTGTCGCTGTCTCTCCCGTGTGGTGGCCCTGGTCAAGTTCTTGGGAACGCACCGACGTCGGCCGGAGGAGAAAGCTTCGCGTTGGCGGCGAATCTGGGCAACTTGCTTAGCTATGGGGTGTCCACCCCCTCCACAGCCGTCACGGTCATTGTGAACCAGCCAGCCAGACTACAATCTCTCACTCTCGTCCCCAGCAGCGCTATCGGCGGCAACTCTGTAACTGGTACCGTTACGCTAACTCGTGGTGCCCCGAAGAGCGGATTCCCAGTCCAGCTCACGAGCAGCAGTATCGATGCGCCACTGCCAACGCCGTCTTTCGTAATTCCGGCCGGCCAACTACAACAGACATTTTCGGTTAGCACCAGGCCAGTCTCTTCGGCAGAGAACGTCACAATCTCAGCCAGTTCAGCCGGTCAGAGCGTCTCGGCGACGTTGTCCATTCTGCCCTCACCATCTACCATATCGCTGGTTTTATCATCGGGCAGCGTTAATGGTGGCGACACGGTCACGGGTACGGTGTCATTCACGCCCGCCCTCGCAGTGTCAGCGATCGTAACATTATCTAGCAACAATGCCACAGCACAAGTTCCAACTTCAATACAGGTTCCCGCTGGAGGGGTCGGAACGTTTGTCATATCAACTACGACTGTTAGTTCGCCTCAAATGGCGACAATTACAGCGACGTATGGATCGTCTCGGTCGTCGGCGACGCTGCAGATCAGTACCGGCCCGACAGTTGCGCTGTCGGGTATCCAGCTTGATAAATCGACGGTGACTGGTGGCGATACTGTCTTCGGTACAGTCATTCTGACGTCGCCCGCACCGACGGGCGGCACGACTGTCACGCTCCAAAGCAGTGACTCTAGCATCGCGTTGGTTCAAGCGTCTACAGTTGTACCTGCTGGCAGAGCCAGCGCGACATTTAGCATAAGCACCTATGCTGTAGCTTCAGTGCGAAGCGTTTTGATTTCAGGTACGGCAGGCGGTGCCACAAAGAGTACCTCGCTCACCATCAATCCTAGCGGCGTGGTGACCCTGTCGGGGTTCACGATCGTCCCGAATCCATTGTACGGCGGCAGTGCTGCCAGAGGGACACTTATACTCAGCGATCTGGCGCCCTCGGGTGGAGCGACCGTCACGATTCAAAGTGGGGACTCGTCGCTTGTGCAGGTACCGTTCACGGTCACAATTCCCCAGGCCGCCGACTCGTACGAGTTTGTAATAACAACCACTCCAGTTGATGGCAGTCAGACAGTCGTTGTAACCGCAACTTATAAGAGTACCTCTGTTTCCGTGGTTATTACGCTGCTACCGGTAGATAAAGTGATAAAGTCTTCACCTCCCAAAAGTCAAAGACAGAACGGCGCTGTTACTCGACTCCCGGAGGCTCGGCGCGGACAGGTAGTTCATTAGACTGTGTAATCGAAGAATATGTGCTACGTGCTACTGGGCCATGGAGAAGCGTGAACAAGCACAGCGTCCATGATCATGACGGCCCCTTTCGGGCTGCATGTTACCGGATTGCGATGGTCGCATCTGGCCGGGAGGACGCAGAACCCACGCTGACGACCAGCGGAACAGCATTGCCCGAGGGTGCGTCGGTAGGAATCAATAGGTTGATTTGCATTTCCCCGGAGTATACTAAACCCTCAAACACCACATTCGCGGTGGAAACCGCAACCCCTCCGAGGCTGACGCTCACCGGGAGTACGGGAGTTGGGTACGGCGGCCCCGTGGGCTGTGTTCCATCCGGCGGCGGCATATCGACGGCGCCTTGCCCGGTGACCCAAAACGTCACATAGCTGTTTCGCGCGGCGGGATTCGAACTGGAGTTGATCGTTCCATCCTGGTTCACCATCCAAACCTGGCCGGGCCCATACTGCTGAGTGAAAATTCCCGGCGCTGACTCCACCACTGGAACTGTGACGGTGTTTCCAGCCACTCCATTGTACCGGACCTGAATCGTGGTGCTCGGCGAACGGGATACGCCGAAGGGAACCAGCACGTTGATCTGCTGGTTGCTTGCAAAAGTCAGATAAGCTGGCGTTCCGCCGATCGAGACACTGGTTCCCGCAAGCTGCAACGTCATCGCGGACCCTACTCCGGTCGCAGGACCGAGCCCCGTGCCAATCAAGGAGATGAACTCGTTCGGCGCGATGCCGCCCGGCTGGGACGTGGCGGCATTGACTATACCGGCGATTGAAATCTGCGGCCCGGCCGCGATAATGGGGGTCAAATCAGTGGCTGCGCCCGTCGTCAGGCCCGCACCTGAGACAGTGACGAAGTTCGTAGCCCAGGGCGGGGCGTCCACGGCGATGTTGACAATGACATTGACAGGCGGATAGGTCGCATTGGCGGCGAGAGAATCGCTGCGCGTGCAGGTGGATGCGCCGGATGCGCAGGTCCAGCCAGCCCCTGACATCGAGACCAAAGAGAGGCCTGGCGGGATGGTCTCGGCTAGCGTTATGGCGCCGGTAGTTGGAGCGGTCCAGACGTTCGACACGCTCACGGTATAGGTGGCGCCAGTCTGCCCTTGCGAGAATGTGCCCACGTGCGTTGTAGTAACGGCCCAGACCGGTCCGGCCATGTACTCCCAGTTTTGGGTGGGATTTCCCCATCCGCCGAACATCACCATCCGGTTGCGGCTCTGGTCGTAGGTGATGGCAGCCTGCTCCGTTGGAGGAGGAGAACTCTGAGAAAGTACCTGGACCCACGTAGTTCCATCGAACTCCCAGGTGTCGTTCCTATCCGAGCCTGCGGGATACGCCGGGCCATATCCGCCGAAAAGGACGATCTTCCCGCGGGCGCTATCGAATGCCATCGCATGCGCCCATCTGCCCGGCGGCGAGGTGGCGGTGCTGAGTTGCGTCCAGTTGCTGCCATCATAGGACCACGTATCGGACAATCCGAGGGTCCCCGCCCCTCCCCCAAACAAGAGCGCGCGGCAATGGCCAGGGTCGAAGACCATGGCGGCGAGGTTGCGGGCCGGAGGTGAAGTGGCGGTCGTGACATTCGTCCAGTCCACACCGTTAAATTCCCACGTCTTGCCCCGATTATCGAAAAGAAGTGTCTTCTGGCGGCAGGAGTCGTAAATCATTGACGTGCCGCTCTGGGCGTCGGGACTGTGGGCGGTGGACACGGGAGTCCAGTTGGTTCCGTTAAATTCCCAGGTGTCATCGAACGTACTGGAGTTGTTCTGGCCGCCGAAGAGAACGATCCGCTGGCGGTGGTCATCGTAAGCCATGGCGGACCAGAACCTCCCCGGCGGGGAGTTTGGAGTGGAGATCTGATTCCAGCCGGTTGGCGTGTATTGATACGTATTGGAAGAAACCGTCGTATTCGCAGGCCAGTTGCGGCCACCGAACATCACAGCAGACTTGCGGTTTGAGTCGAATACCATGTTCATGCTGCTGAGCCCCAGAGATGACTGGGTAGAGGCGAGATTCCACTGCTGAGAGCGGGTCTGCGACACTGGCATGATTTGAATAGCCACCGGGATCGTGACCGTGACGCCGGCGCTCGTAACCGTGACGGTGCCATCGCAGATGGCGTTGGTGTTTGCGGGAAGGCCGCCAAAGTTGTAGGAGACCGTAATCGGGATGCTCGCGGAGTTGCCGGTAGTTCCGGTCAGCGGACTCGCCGAGAGCCAATTGCCGCACACGCCGGACCCTTGGTTGATGGCAACCGTGAAACTCTGGGCGACACCAACCGTTGTGATTTGAAGCGTCTGGGAGCCTGAGGTGGGGGATAGACCCTGTATATATGTGAGCGAGATGGGACTGCCACTTACTGCAAGCGGCGGCGATAAAAGGGAAGCCGTTACCGGTTGATCGGAGCGGAGCACGCCTTGGCCATAGGTGCTTGCCCACAGATAGCCCTGGCTCCAGTGGACGAAGGAGAAAACCCGGGGAATCGCATTGGCTGACACATTCATCCAGGTCGTGCCAAGATCGGCTGACGCGTAGAGACCACCTGTAGTTGCAAGTGCGACGACAGGCAGAGTTCCAGCGGCCGGCGCCGGGTTGAACGCGATTGCTTGTTGATCAACACCAAGGTTGAAATTGACTGTTGAGAGGCCTTGATTCGAGAAAGCGAAGCTCGCTCCTCGATCTGTGCTGCGCAGAATTCCACCCGGAGACCGACCAGCCCCGTCGACGAGAGCCACTAGGATGAGATTGCTATCGGTTGGCGATACCGTTGCAGCATTGGGAATTGGGTAGGGTGTCGGGAGCGACAATTTCTTCCAAGAAAGGCCGCCATCCAAAGACTGATACAAGCCGGCATTTGCACAAACATAAATCGCCATTGGATCTTGGGGGTCAAGAACTACATTGGAGACCTGTTGAATTGGCCAGGTCAGTTTCGTCAGCGTCTGACCGAAATCACTGCTGGACCACACGCCATCATATGCGCCAACATAAATCGTTGCTGGATTCCGGGGGTCGACAGTGATTAAGTTCTGGCTGGAAGCCCGATCGAAACCCTTCCAAGTAGGTCCCCGCACAGCAGTAAAGGTTGAGCAGCCGTTCTTCGATGTCGCAAAACCGCTGATCGTGAAGGCATAACAGTACTTTGGGTCTCCGGGATTGATCGAGATCGCGCCCCCCTCAGCTAACGGGCCAGTTGGGTTTCCCCATGTCTTGCCGGCATCAAGAGAAACGAATGGGCCAAAGTCCTGAGAAGAAGTAAGAATAGTGTTACCATTGACGGCTACGCTGTAAAGGATCGTCGAAGATATACTTCCCGTTAAATCTAGCCAAGTCTTTCCCCCGTCATCTGTCCAGTGAAGTCCATGATCACTTCCGAGAACTAGGCTAGTTGAGTTCGGGAGGATGAAAAGCCGTCTGGTGTCCCACGGCGCATTGGAAGCCTTCCATGTAGCACCGCTATCCGTGCTTGCTAAGAACATACCCTGACCAGCGACGAGAAGCGCTCTATCGGCAGGCCGAATTGCTAAGGCCTGAGCGAACCCGTTGATCGGGGGAACAAGCAATTTCCAGGTCTTGGCTCCGTCGCTTGTCGCGAACACGCGCGTCGGCTCAGTTCCAAGGGTGTAATAGCCAATGCTAGGATCGACGGGGTCTAATACTATGTCCCAGGCAGTAGATTGCGGGTTCGTAGCAACCGTTCGCCATGCCTGGTCGCCGGTAGTCTTCCACAGGATGCCTCCGTCTTCTAGGCCGGCTGCAATAGTACTGCCGCTTGACGCCATACACCTAATAGGCGAAGGGGTTCTTTGTAGAAGCGACCAAGTCTGACCTCCGTCTGCTGAGTATTCGAAGCCTTTGCCAGTCCCTGCGAGTACACCGCCAGGAACAGATATCACAGCGCTCACAGGCGAATTCGGCGAAACTTGTGTCCAAACATTCCCAGCATCACTCTTGCGAAACAAACCGCCGAACTCCGTCCCGGCCAAGAGGACGTTTGGATTCGATAGGTCAATCCAGAGGACGTTGACCGCAGTGTCAATAAGACCTTGATTTATGGAGGTCCAGGTGATCCCTCCATCAACGGTCTTGAAAGCTCCTGCCTGGGTGAAGGGCCCTTCATTCCCAGCACCGTTACCGCCCCCGGCGTACATGACTTGTGGGTGGGACGGTTCCCAAGCGAATGCTTGGAGCTTGCCGGAGACCTTCGTTGGCCCTAAGGAGAGGTTTACGGGACCAGGATTAAGCCATGTGAATGGAACCGTTGTTGAAGCTTGGCTTGCCAACGAAGCTTGGATGACCTCGGGAGGCGACAGGGGCTGATCCCTTCGCTGCATCGCTGGGTCTTGTGTATAATGTTGTGTCCTTCGGATGCGAGCGATAGGAGGATGCAACGGCTGTTGAAAAGGTGGGTTGGCCCAGGTGGTGGGCGGACCGCCCTCCGCATCTATTGTTTGAGGGTTCGCGGATTGCGGCGAATGGTGGCTGGACTGCGAAAGCTGTCCCAGAATCCCCAACAGCGCGACGGCAGAAAGGGAAATCACCCCCAACGTGCGCCCGGACATTTTATGGTCGCTCCAATCGGTCGAGAGATGTGTACCGAAACGATCTAGACAATTTGTGACCCACAGAATACCACCGCGGCCGTCGCAGTTCAATCGACCAGAAGCCTCCGAGATCGCCTGGTCCAGTAGAATTCCGGAGCCCGCCACAGCAGCTCTCGGCCGCTCGTGTGCCAGATGGGTTGCGGTCCTAAAATGCTCGAACAGACAGTCGGCTCAAAGCACCGCCGTCGCAGATCCATTCTGGCGTGCGGCAGCGATGGCCTCTGCAATGTTGCCCTGGCTGACGATGGCGCGGACCAGATGCACGTAATTCGGGTCGGTGGCATAGACGCGGCCGACTGCCGCAATGAAGGCATTCAAATCGCGATCGCTCTTATACTCCTCCCAGGATGCACTGTAAGGCGCCCCCCTGGTAATCAACCAAGCATAGTCACGGCAGGCGTCCGCGAGCGAGTCGTAGTCGGCGAATTCGAGATTCTCGATGACGGCCTTGCCGTTGATCACCTCGCGCGTCGTGACTGTGCAGCACTTCGTGTGGCGATCAGCCTTCTTGATACCGAAATAATTCGCGTAGCCGACAGGCTTTGCGCCCCATGCCGATTCGATGGCCCATTGAGCGATCATTAGTTGGGCTGGGCAGCCGGTTTCTTGCTCGAGGTGCACGGCAATCCGCGCCACCTCGTTGAGGCGGGTTTCGAGGTTTTCCATAAGCGTTCAGTAGATGAAGGAGCGGTCGTCAACCGTGGGTAGAGGAACGGGCCAGCCGAATAGGCAGAGGTGATCGTAGGCCCAGATCTTGATGGCGGGAAGGCCGAGCCGGTTCACGTTCACGAACTCACGTAGCCACGGCCACGTCGCGTAGTAGAGGCCCATCAGGTATCGACAGTGGGCTGGGTCCCAGGCCAGTTGCGTCCACGGATACTGGGCGCACTGGACGGCCTGGTCGAGGTTGTGGTTGATGCCCGGATACTGGTAGCCCTCGATGAGGAACGTGTCGAAGCCGGATCCGGCGCGCGTCGTCCATTGCGGCGGCAGGTTGATGTACCGCAGCAGCTTGCAGTTATCGGGGTCGTTCACGTCCATCGGCCAGAGCAGTTCGAACATCGCCGAAGGACACAGCGCCAGGACCGCGCTTTGGATCGCGGCGACGTAGTTGTACAGCCTCGTCCGAAGAAAGTTCGCGTCGGCGTAGCTGTTGATCGAGGGATCGTCGTTCGGCGTGTGAAACGTGGCTAACGCGCGGCCGAGCGTGGACAATGCCGCTGACTGAGTGTCGACATCGTAGAACGCCATCCCGGACGCGTTCGCGAGAAACCACCACAAGATCTCCCCGAACTGGAGCCGCGGCGGCAGTCCCGCTGCCTGCATCAGACTGGCGATGGCGGCGTGCGCCTGGGCCATGTAGTTCTGCGGTCCGACGCTGAAGGCGACCTGCGAACTGTTCAGGGTTCCGAATCCGGTCGCGGTTTCGACGGGTGAGCCATCAGGGAAACGCTGGACCCAGACGGAGGACGGTGGATTATCAGGAGGGTTCACGAGCTCTTGCGACAGCGAGCAGACAGTGGCCATGCCGTTCGCCTTGAGGAGCGCGAAGAAATCGCTGTTCCAGTCACGGAAGGCGCGATTGAGCACCGCTGTCTGCGTCGGATCGATCACCCACTTCACGCCGTACGTGCCGCCCTGGAGGTCGCCGGCCACCGTCGCGTGGCCCGAACCGGTGTTCGACAGCGGCAGTTCCGTATACACGTGGAATTGCCAGACGCTGGAGAAAGAGTGCGAGGTGATCGTAAGAACCGTACCGGAGGCCGACGCCCAGACGCCATCGAAAATCGCGTTGATGAAGTTGGCGAAGTGGCGGGCGATGGTGTTACTGTTGTCCTGCCCGCCGAAGACCGTTTTGCCGATCGCGGAGCCGCCGACATGCAGCCAGACGACATCCTGGTCGTTCCAGTTGCCTGAGAACGTGACGGTGCATTGCGGGTAAGACGGGTTCGCAGCCACCGATTGCTTCCACCAGAAAACGCCGCAGTAGTGGTCGATCTCGCCGAGCAGCCCGAGCTTCCGGATATTCCACACCAGCCGTTGCGGCGAGAGCTTGTAGGTGTTGTCCGTGTCGAAGTCGGTCGCCACGCCGACGGCGGTGGTCGTTGATACCGGATCCGGCACGTCGGTCTTCACGGCGCATTCCAGGAAGTCGAAGTAGAAGTACCAGCCTTGGCTCGACGGGTTCTTGCTGCCGGTGAGGGTGATCACCACCTTGTGCTGGCCGGCGGCGACACCGGAGAACAGTAGACGCCGCGTCTGGGAAGTGGTGGCGGTGGGATAGTAGCAATCGAGCGTCACCGGCGAGCCGCCATCGAGCGTGGCGCTCACGATGCCGCAAGTTGTATCGAGGCGGGTGCCCACGTAGATGTCGTGCGTGGCTTGGCAGTGCGTCTCGATGCTCAACTTGGCACCGGCGGCCGCTGCGCGGTTCGCGCGCCCCTGGCTCCAGAACGCGAATGCGCCGTTCGCCGGATCGTTACCGGGCGCGGGCTCCCAGTACCCCGACGTGCCCACCCACGTGCTGTCTTCTTCGATCCGGACCGAACCAGGTCCGGCTACCTTGAGCGCGCGCTTGCCGGCGGGATTGCTCGCCACGGTCCAGTTGGTGACCACCATCTGGAACTCGGTCGGCTGGTACGCCTGGCTGTTCGGGAGGGCTGGCGCGATGGTCCACCAGACCTTGTCCACGTTGCTCCAGCCGAGCGCAGTGAAGTCGATCCTCACGTGCCAGGAGATGTTGTCCGACGAGCCGCCGGCCAGGTTCCAGTTGCTTGCGGTGAAGTACAGACGGCTGCCGCCGGTGTTATCGGTCTGGTAAAAGGCGACCATGTTGCCGTCGGCTCCGGGCGCGGCCGTAACAACCAACTGGTTCGGCAGCACCACGGCAGCGCTGAGCACGACTGGGCCGTTCTGCACCCAGTTCACGGCATTGATCTGTTGCCCAATCGATTGAAGGATGGTCGCGGCGCTGACCTGCGAGAGAGAGTCGGCGGCCGATCCATCGGAACTCGACACTGCCACGGGCCCGGCGACGCCGGTCTTCAGCGTGATGAAGATCTCGTTGCCGTACGTGCCACCGGTCGTGGCGGTGCAGGTGGGATCGGAGGCGTTGATTTGGGCAGCGATGTTGCCCGCGACGCCGGCGCTATTAAACGAATCCTCAAGACATGAGTACGTGGCAGAGCCGATCTTCACCCAGTGGTTGTAGGCCGCGTTGCCTTGCCACCACATAGCCTGGTCGGTGGTCGTGTGCGATGTGGAGATCGCCGGGCTGATGAACGACTGGTTTTGATACCAGAGCGTGACCTTGTCGCCGGGCTGCGGGCTGGCCAGGTTGAGGGTGTAGATGGCTGAGGCGCCAGTGCGGCCGGTCGTGTTGCACGTGATCGTGATGCCGCTGGTGCCGAACCATAGCACCTTCTGACCCACGCCGTTCACGGTGCAGTCGAGGGTGTTCCAGTCCGTCCAGGCGTTCTTGAGCGACTCCCAGGACTGGATGCCCTGCCAGGTCACATCGAAGTCGAGGACGAGGCCGGTGAGATCGCCGTCGGGAAGGTAGGAGAACAGAGGGTGGCCGAACGGATCATCCTTCTGGAAGAGGACCAGCACGGCGAAGTCTGCCAGGTCGCGGAACACGCCGGAGACCGTGAATCCCGTGTCCGATGCGCCCCACAGCGCCGCGGCCGCGCCGTAATCATCGAAGCCCTGCAGATGCATCGTGCGATGCGGCTGCAGCTTAAAGATCTGGTCCATTACGAATAGATGAAGACCGAGAGGTTCGAACCAGGGAACGTGGTCCCTACGGCGGTGATGCCGATCGATACCGCCGTGTTCGCGGGGATCTCGGTCAACGCGCTGATCTGCGACGGAGTCGCCACAACCGCCGTCTGGCCGGCGGGAATGGTCAGCGTCAGCCAGGCCGCGCCGCCCACGTAAACGGTGAACGTGATCCCGGAGCCGGTCGGCGCGGCTTGCACGTAGCCCTTCACATCGCCGGCAGTGACCGGGCGGTTCAAATAGAGCGGCTGGGCGGCGTTCGACTCGATACCCAGCGTGCCCTGCATCTGGAACACGAGGCCAGCAACCTTGGAAAGGCCCTCTGCGCCGAACACCCAGTCCTCCCGGATCGGTGCGTCTCCATCGGGAGACTCGTTGCCGTTCACGTCGATGGTGAAGCCGGAAATTAACAGGCTCGTGTCGACGAAGTTATTCGTCGGCATGTTGATCGTCGCCGACGCCAGCGGGTCCGCGTTGCTGAACGACGTGGTGTCGTAGGAGTAGGGCCAGGTCGCCTCTTCGATGATCCACACGTCGCCGGGATTGATCACCATGGGAATGTCCCAGGTGATCGAAGTTGCCGTGTTCGCGATGATCTTCCGCGGTGGCGTCCCGCGCGAGGCACCCTGAATCACGCGGATCAGGTTGCCGACTTCTGCGCCCGATGTCATCCCGTTGGGATAAACGATGTTCTGGCAACCGGAATCGGTGATGGCTGTCGGTGAGGTGGTGTTCGAGGCGTCGGCGTTGAACCGGAGGACGAAGCAATCGCCTTCCTGTACGATGCCGTTCGGGTCCGGCGTGACGCCGATGGTGCCGGTGGCCTGGTCCCATGAAGTGACTCGCCCACTGAAGTACGGCGTGGCAGTCTCGGGCCTGCCGATTATGGAGATGATGCGGCCGACCGGCGTGAAACTCGCATTGCTCGATGGTGGCGCACCTTTCAGACTCCCGCAGACCAACACGCCAGCCGAGACGCTATCCACCGTGGCACCGATAATACCGCCGTGGATCAGGTGCTTCGCCTTCAGCCGGACCTTGCTAACGTACGGAGACGGAAGCGCGAAGGTGGAACGGAGGAGCGGACCGGTGAAGGTTATGGTCTCCGGCGTGTAGACGGTGCCGTCGCCGGTCGGCGTGAGCGCGCCGCTCGCCACCACGCCGCCATACGTGCCGAGCTGCTGGCCGCAGATCAGGTCGTCCTGGGCGGCGGCGAAAATCACGTAGTTCTTCAAAACAGCTACTGCCGGCCAGACGATGCTGTTCAGTACGATCGAGCAGGTCGAGCCGCCGGCCGGGAGCGGAACGATCGCGATGGGCATGGGCACAGACGGCAGCCCGTTGGAATCCAGCGCACAGAGCGACAGCCGGATCGTCGTTCCACCCGCCAGAGAACCTCCGGCAGTGTTCACCGTGATGCTCCCCGCGACGGGCGCGCCCACGCCCGGGCTGAATGAGTTCACCGGCAGCTTGCCGGTGATGACCAGGTTGGCGAGCATGCTGCCATCGGCCATCTGCGCATAGGACTGGTTGGTGTCGAAGGTCCACTCGCCGGGAAACAAGGCATCGTCGCCGCGCGCCTGGATCTGGTACGGTGCCCACGCTGGGCCGAGCGGGATCGGGTAGAAGAGCGCAGGTAGCGGGGCTGGCGTCACATCCAGCGGCTTGGGTCCGACGTCCAGATCGTACATGGACGCCGTGACCGTCTTGGCGGCCATGGTGACGCTCCAATCCTTGTGAAGCCGCCACGATTGGATGCGGAAATCGGCGGTGATGAAGCGGAAGGTGGCGTTCGACGAGTCCGCGGGAGCCGGCGAGACCGCGAAGCCGGTGACGGTTTTGTAGTCCGGCGTCGTGAAGATTTGCGTCACGGTGCACTGGACACCGTTGATCAGCACCTCCTTGTTGACGATGAACTTGTCGAGGGGGTCGCCACCGAGATTGCCGCACTGGCCGCTCGTGACCGAGCACGTCCCCTTCATTCCGGGCACGTCCAGATGGGTCATCGAAACCACCTGGCCGACTTCGTTGTTGAGGCCCAGCAGCGTCGTCTTCCATGTGGCTGCGCGGGCGTTGCGCCACTCCGCGGCATTCACGCCGCCGATCTCCTCGCGGGTGCGCGTGGCCGCCAGGCGCAGTGCCTGGGAGATGGTGGCGCAGCCGACCAGATGCTGGCGCGCGGTGAGCGGTGCGCCGGCGCGGCCGAAGTAGGCGGCGTGGCTCTTGTCCTGGTATTCGGCGGTGTTGGCCTGGTACTGATATGCCTGGTCGGCGAAGTCGATGATCAGGTGCTCGAACGAGGCATCGATGGGCTCGAGGCGCAGGCTTTGGAAGAGGATGTTGCCAAGCGTGAAGGCATCGACGGCGGAGGCGTTGATGCGGCAGCCGACTTTCAGCTTGCCGAACTCCCAGGTGAAGAAGCCCAGACCGCAGGCCAGGATCTCGACCAGCCAGTCGCGGAACGGCTTCTGTTGCGCGATCACTCCCTGGAAACGGAACTGCTTCTCCACGCCGGAGCCGACGACCGGAGTCACGAGTGTGTCCGCGATTTCGGCCGCCCCGCTGCCGTCGCCCACAACGAGCGACGGAAGCACGATCCGGTTCAGTTGCGTTCCCGACAGCGCGCCAGCCACGCCGAGGGCGCGCAACAGGCTGTTGACCGCGATCCAGAATGGGTTCGTCAGACCGGTCACAGCGGTGCGGTTACCGTTCTGGTCCCAAGTCCAGCCGGTGAGTCCCTGGGAGATCGGCACCTGCATCTGGTGCTGATCGGTGGTCGAAGGCTGAATGCCGGACTGATCGGTGCGGCGGATCTCGACGAACGCCGTGCCCGCCGCCCGCTGCGGTCCCCAGACCTGCGGCGTGCCTTGACCCAGCGAGAAGGAATCCGTCT
Organism: Solibacteraceae bacterium; assembly: GCA_021324015.1. GTDB lineage: Bacteria > Acidobacteriota > Terriglobia > Bryobacterales > Bryobacteraceae > JAJPJX01. The sequence goes on from JAJPJX010000015.1 coordinate 16,576, forward strand.
GCGGATCGGCGCCAGCGACCTCACGCAGCCCCATCGTGGGATTATCCGAGATCACGTTCAGGCCGCCATCCACCTTGAAACCGTGCGGCGGCTGGCCATCAAGCATGGGCGCGATGATATAGCGGTAGCCGTCGGCGTTCTGGTAGACCAGCATGCCGGTGTACCTGCCGATCGGCCCGGCGCCCACAATGCCGAGGGCGTCATAGAAGTCGGACTCGTCGCGGCCGGCGGCGATCATGCAGTTCACCCAGAACGCCTTGCCCGGGTCGCCGTCGTCGTTGCACCAGATCTCCTGAAGCGCGTTGCCCCAGATCGTGTCGGAGATGATCGACGTCGCGGTGACGGTGCTGCGTCCGAATCCCCACAGGCCGGTCGAGTTGTCTTTGATGACGACACCCTGCGGCGCGGCGGGATGGCCGCCGAAGTACTGCGTCATGCCGTGCGCCTGGCAGCCGTTGGCCGAATCGAAGTAGTAATCGCAGGAGGCCGGATCACCGCCGCTGCCGTGCGCAGCGTACGGGCAGTTGACGCCATCGTTGAACGTCTTCCAGCACTGCCGCGAAATCGCGCGCACCGGGTACATCTGCGTGATCTGGTACAGCCCGTCGCTGCATTGCGCGGTGAACTGCGGGCTGCCGTCCGCGACGAAGCTGATGATGAAGCCTGACCACAACTGCAACAGGATGCCGGAGTTTACGTGGAACAGCGACAGGTCGATCTGGGCGTACTTCAGATCGGTATCGTTCGCCAACTGCGTCATCACGCGGTCGGCATTGCCGAAGGTGAACTGGACGTTGTCGGCGGTTCCCTTGATGTCCTGGGAGATGATGACGTCCGACCCGGGTTCGCCAATGCCGAGCACGCGCGGCAGGAAGAGTTGCCCGGCGACGGTGACGCGGCGATCGGATAGGTAGATGTCCGGAACCGCGGATTCGCGCACGCGGATGTGGACGAGGGGGATGATCTGCTGGACTTGGGAAAGGAGCGCCGATTGAAGCGCCGCCGAAGGGAACCGCAGGCAGGTGCTGTTCACCGCGTAGTTGGGAGCGGCGGTTGGATCGGGGACTTCGATGAAGTTGAAGCCGGTCTGGCAGGCGTTGGTGAGGTACTGAATTGCGAGCGGCGCGTACTCCCAGGTGACCTTGGTGGGCGTCGTGGTCTGGTCGGGATTGGGGGCGTTGTAGGTGAACGATTTCCAGGCGCCTTGCAAGGCCTCCCAGAACGACACCAGGGAGGCGCGATCGCGCATGCTGAGATGCTGGCGGCGGAAAGCGAATCGGCGCGGGCCGAGACCGACGGCGTAGCGTTGTTCGGCTTTGGCATCGAGCTCGCCGAACTGGTGGACGACGACAGGGCGGTCCTGGCTGAAACCGTAGCCGAAGTCGCTGGTCAACGGGAAGGTCAGACCCGAGTCGACGAGCGTCGGGACCGAGATGCGGCCAATGTTGTCCATCGGTGTGGGTACGCTGCGTAGTTGGGAATTCGGCAAAATCTTGCCGAATTTGGCCACCAACCGTTCGTCAGCCGACTTCCATCAGTTCGATTTGCTGTATGTCAGTGCGCAACAGTGCGGTTCCGCCACCGGTGACCTGTGCCCAGTTGCTGCGGAACACGACTGTGTAGCGGCCCTGCGTGGAATTGCCGGTCGGGTCATAGGCGCCTTCAGCGAGGTTGTAGAACAAGAACGGCGCAACGCCGCCCTGCTGGGCATCCCAGAACGCCTTGAGTGCGGCGACGCGCGCGGCAGTCAACCGTTGCACCAACTTGAACGCCATGCGTGAGGTCTGGGCGAGTTGGGAGCGCTCCGTGGTGCCGTCATGATACTGCGCCTGAAGCTGGACGAACTCGCGGGACTCCGAGAATGCGGTACAGAGTGCGTATGGCATCACGCCGCTGGGCACAGCGTTCAAAATACTGCCAGGCATCACGCTTCCCAATGGACCCGAATGCGCCGGAGGCACCTCGGGCATTCCGCATATCCCTTGATCGGCCATCCCCTGCGGTGAAATGTGCGACACCACCAGGCACGGATCGATGCGATCATTCGACCTCCACCTAAGCAATCACCAATCCCGGCTGCTGGATCACTGCCGAATTCTGCAGTCGCCCGTTGCTCCCAGCCGCCGCGCTGGACCACTGGGCCTGTACGAACTCCGGTGTCACGACCTGGCCGGCGACGAACTGCGCGGCGCCCTGGCCCTGGACGTTGACCTGGAGCATCATCGGGCCGGAACTCGGGTATGTGCCGGTGGCGTACCCTCCGAGCACAGACAGGTTGCTCTGGAAGGCGTAGGGGCTGCCATTGACGTACGTCGCCTGCTGGTAGAGCTTGCCGCCCATCTCCGCAAGGCTTGCCGACTGCGGCGTCGTGGCCGAGAGCGGCATCTTCTGGCCCGTCGCCTCCGAATAGAGCATCAGCATCTTGCGGACGTCCGGGTCGCGGACGGCGATGCTCACGTGGCCGGCGTACTTCTGCTGCGCGATCCCGGCGATCTGCTTTGCCATCGAGTTATCGATGTTGATCGAGTAGAGCTGCTTGACCAGGCGCTTCGCCTCGTTCTCCGGGGACTCCACGCCGAACAGCTTCTCGCCCAAGCCGGCGAGGAATCCGGCACCTGCGCCGATCGCCGCGCCAAGCGGGCCACCGATCTGCTCTCCGATGAGCGCGCCACCGGCGGTGCTCTGCGCGATCCCGCCCCAGGTGCCGCGGCTGGAACCGAACAGGCCGTTCATCGCCAGCATCATCCCGGCCGCGCCAGCGGCGGGCGATTTAGCGATGGCTTGGACGCCACCGCCAAACCCGCCTCCCGAAGCGTCCCACGCCTGCTGGTTCCAGACGGTTCCCTTCAGGTTGGACAACGTCTTTGAGAAACCCGCCTTCGTGAACAGGCTGTAGATGCCCGACGTGCCCCCTGGCCGGTTAGCACCGAGGATCATTCCCAAGGGGTTCATCGAGGCACCGTTGTGCATTGCGGGCAGATTGAGAATGTCCGCCGGCGAGGCACCAATCGAAGCCGCCGCCGCGCCGCCCGGAGCCACTGCAATGGGAATCGGCGCACCACTCCCACCGATACCGGCGACGCCGCCGGCTGGAGCAGGGACCGAAATCGCTGGAAGCGAGATCCCACCGGGAACGCCGCTCGGGGCGGCGATCGCTGGCGCACCCATCCCCATGACCGCCGCCATCACCGCCGTCAGAGAAGCGATCGCGACAGAGTTCTGCGCGGTCACGGCCGTGTTCAGATCGGTTGCAATCTTCATCGGGTCCTGCTTGGTGCCGAAGATCCCGTTGAAGATCCCGCCAATGCCAGAGACGATCGGCTGGACTGCCTTAGCGACCAGGCCGCCGAGCCCTTCCGTGATCGGCTTCAGCATGGCTTCTTTCAGCGTGCTGCCGAGCTGCTTGCCGAAATCTTGCGGCTTCGTGAACAGCGTGTGGAACAGGCCCGAGGCCTTGTTCTGGATTTCGTCCATCTCGCGCTTCTGGATCTCCAGGAGCTTCACCACGCGGTCCTGGTGGGCATCGTCGATCTGCCGCTGCAACTCGCCCTCGGCCTTGATGCCCTCGATCTTGAGCCGGTTCAGTTCGGCCTCTCGCTGGCGTTGCTCCTCGGGCGTACCGCCGGACAGTTTCCGCGCGTCGATGGTCTCCTGCGTGATTCGCGCGATGGCCTGGTCGTGCTGCATCTGCGCAGCCGCGGTGCGCAGTTGCTCCACAGTCAGCGCCGTCGCGACCTGGCCGCCGGCGGTTTTCAAGCCAAGCGCCTCGGCCATCTTGATCTGCCGCTGCACCACGTCCCTCTCACGGCGTTCCTGCTCGGTGGCCATGGCGTCGCTGAGTCTGCGGGCGTTGTCGTAGTTGGCACGGGCGGTCTTCGACTCTTCGTCCCGTTGCTGCCGAGCCAGGTCGATCAACTCAACCCGCCTCTTCGTCTCTGCATCAAGAGCCGCCAACGCGAAGGCCTTCGTCGCCTCGATCTGGGCACGCTGAATCTCGCCATCCGTGGCGTTCATGTCCCGCAGTTCGCGGACATGCTGGGCGGCAAGGTCGAACTGCTTTTGCGCGAGCGCCATGGAGGTGTCGTACTCGGCATTGATGTCAGCCGCGCCGAACGCCGCGCCACTGGCCTTTCGGTTGGCCTGGAAGATCGCGTAGTTCGATCGAATGCCTGCTTCGCCCAGAGAAGTGTTTGCGCCGAACACGGCAGCGGCGGTCTTCCGCTGCTCTTCCTTTTCGAAGCGGGCGATCTCCGCATCCCGGATCTGGCCGGCGAGCTTCGCGTTCGCGGTGTTGAGTTGGCCTTCTTCTTTCAGATGCCGCAGGCGCTCCTGGTGGGCGGCATTGATGCGGGCCAGGCCGTTCAGCTCGCCTTCCTGGGCGCGGGCCACCTGCTGGCGCAGTTCTTCCTTGACGCCGGTCGATTTTGCAACCTCCTTGAGACGATCTTCCTGACCGGTCAGGGACGTGTTCTTCTTTTCGAGGCCGTAGCTCTGGCCCAGCAGATCAATCTCCCGATCGAGCGCGCGCAGAGTTTCGAGCCTCGGTGCCTGATCGGCCAGCATGTTCTCGAAGCGGAGTCCGGGCGGCAGCTTCCCGCGCCCCGTCATCGCGCCCCGGATGTCTTCGTAACTGACGCCCTCGAATCCCTTGCCCTGCTGGTACGCCTCGGCCATTTCGGATTGCCGGATCATCGTTCCCACGGCCGCGCGATACTGCCCGAGCACCTTGGTGGGATCGGCGCCGCTGGAAGTTGCCTTATAGAGGTCGCCGATGAGGCCGCCGTATCCGGACTTGCCCTGGACGAGCTTCACGATGTCGTCGATGCCCGCCTGTCCCCCGATGATGTTGGCGAACACTCCCGGCGCATTCTTGATGGCCACATCGGCGAAGGAGCGCAGGGCCTTGTCCATCTTCTCGGAGAGGTGGTCGGCCGCAACCGCCGCCTCGTCGATCGCGAGCTTTAGGTTGTTCTGGGGGCGGTGCTCCAGTTTTGCGATGGCGTTCTCCAGCCGGTCGTTGGCGACGCGCATCTCGTCATTGGCGGTTTTCGTAGCGCCGGTGAGGCGCGCGAATTCGGCTTCGATCCGTTCTGGCGCCTCGCGCAGCTTTTCGAGGTTCTCGTGGAACTCCACCACCTTCTTGATCGCTTCCACAATGACTCCGATCAACGCGACAACCGCGATCCCGCTGAAGGCCGCGCTCAGCGCCGCGCCGACGCCCGGCATCGAAGAGATGAAGCCGCGGATATGTCGCGGGATGTGGACGCCGATCTCTTCACCCATCAGGGCCAGCGACGCCTTCGATTCGCGCGCTTCGGCACCAAGCTGTTTGATCTCGGAGCCACCCGACTTGCCTGCGGCCTCGATCATCTTGTTGTATGCTGCCGTTACGCGGTCAACCATCCCCTGCTCGTCACCGAGCTTCTTGATATACCGGTCACGGTCGGCGATCAGCCGTTCGACTTCTGTCTTTCCATACGCGGCGGCTTGCTTCTCGATGGACTGGGTGAGCCGCTCCATCGAACTGCGGGAGCGGTCATTCACCTTAATCAGCATCTCGGACATCCGCTCGAGGGATTTCTGCATCCGCTCGCCGGCGCCGACCGTGCCCTTTTCCCAACCCTCGACGGCAGTATTCGCCTGTTTGATGGCAGCAAGCACGCTGCGCGGGTCGATTTCGAGGACGATGGATTCCTGGTCTGGCACTTATGCCGCTCTCTTTACGCGAATGGCCCGCGCCTGCCGGAGCACAGCCAGGACTGCCGCGTTGAGCGCGCTCCGGTCTTTGGGCGAGACCCCGAACTGTTTCTCGCGCAGATTGTTCACATGCGCGACGCGATCCACAGTGGGATCGACGAACCCGAGCACGGCTTGATTCTCGTTCGCGCTCTTCACTTTGAGCGACCGCAGGGTGCGCCCTGTCCAAATCCAGTCGCGGATCGGCATCAGGCCACGTGCGATTTTGTAATCCGGGTACCCTCGCCGCCCGTTGCGACCCGGCTTCAGGGCTTTCGCCGGAGCGTCGTTCACGTTGAGGGCCTTCCGGATGCGCGTAGAGATGCTGTCCACCAGGACGCCGCCGATGGTCTGCATGTCCTCGGCTGTGAACGGCCCAAGCACGAAGCGGGCGCGGCTAACTCGGGCATGGAAAGGCATGGGGTTGTTTCTGCATCTGCTCCCGCTGGTAGCGGTTGCGCTCTTCCTTGAGAATCTGGAGCCCGCGCACCTCCTCCGCGGTCACGTCGCTCCAGGGAATGCTGAAGTGGGCCGCGTCGAACTCCAGTTCCAGCAGCCGCTCAAAGAGGCGGCCGGCATTGGAGTGGGTCCGCGCGTAGTCGAGATCGTCGAGCTTGCAGTGGGCGCAGCGGCTGACAGTGAACTGCCAGCCACCGCACTGCGGGCAGGCACCAGGAGCGTTGGTGTCGTCCACGGTGCGCGCCAGGCCGCACTTGCCGCACCTGACGTCATTGGCGTCAGGGCAGCCGCGCGGACCGTCAGCGCCGCCATCGCACAACTCGGCCGCGCGCACCGACCGGAAGATCAGCAACCGGAGAGGGACCGGCGTGGGCCACTCGTCCGGTGCTAAGAGTTTGGGTCGAGCGCCGGGTCGAGATCGTCGATGGCCTGGACCAGTTCCACAACGACCGACGATTTGTGGTGGGGAGGCACGTCGGCGGGCTTAATCGACGCGGCGTATCCTTCGACCTTGGTCACCACCGAGTCGTACAGGCCGACGGCTGGTTCGATGCGATACCGCAGTTCCTCCTGACCGTGCGGAAGATCGGTCGACGACACGACAGTCCGCCGATAGACGGTGATGTCGCGCTGCATCGGGATCTTCACCTGGTGGATTGTTTCGCCGAAGGGCGTCCGGAGGGCGATCCGGTACTCGTCGCCGGCACGCTGGCAGTCGGTCACTTCGCAGAAGGAGAGCTTCGAGATGGCGTTGCCGGCCTCGAACTCGTCAAACTCCGCGCCGTCTTTGTCGAGCCGGATCTTATTGAATAGGTCCAGATCGGCCTTGAGGTTGGGCACGAACTCCGTCTGCGACTTGCGGCGGCCGATGGTGCGCCGAATGGACCTCTGCTGGTCCAGCCGTTCCAGCATCTCCTGGTTGGTGGGCAACCGCAGGAAAGCGGTCTTCGGCGGATTGGGCACGCGAATGGTGATGCCCTCAACTGGGATATCTCCGTACATGGTTCCTCCTATTGAGCGATGCCCGTGACGCCGCACAGCGTCGTTACGGACATCACGGTGTTCTGCGAGTTGCTGTACTGCGGCGCGCCAGTGACCGTCACCGCTACAATGCCGTCGGCTTCGGCGTTCTCGGCCACCTGGAACGCCATCTGCGGGAAGCTGAAGCTCACCGAATTGTTGGCGTCGTGCTGCACGCTGAGAGTCGCGGTCCCGGTGGTCTGATTGACCAGCGTGGTGTACTCGGGCGATCCGGCGAGCAGCCGTGCGGTGAACTGGAACGACGGCACGCGGGCGCCGATCTCCATGCGGCCGCGCACCTGAAGGCCGTTCTGCAGACCGGAGCCGGGATAGAAGCCCGCATTCAGCAGCAGGTTGTTCTTCCAGCCGACCGACCCGGACAGAATCCGCTTCGTCGAGACGTAATCGACGCCGTTCACCGACAGCGACATCGAAGCCGCCAGCATGTTGTTCTCGGTGGTGAGCGCCGGGACGGTGATGCCGCTCGGCGTTGTCAGCAGGCCGGAACCGACCCAGTTCACGGTCATCTTCGAAGACGCGCGGCCAGGACCGAAGTTGAACTGGTAGGTGAAATCCTCGATGGCGCAACCGACATACAGGTTGTCGATGGCGTTGCCGCCGCCCTCGGCCACCTGCTCGACTAGCGAGAAGTACGGCAGTTCGAGCGTGACGCCCGGATTGATGGGCGTGATCGTGTAGGTGTACGGGGCCGACGAGCCGGTCTGCGCGATGTTGCCGAGGGCAAATGCAACGGCCCACGTGACGAACTCGGCGCTTGCGTACTTCTCCAGACGATTCGCCACCTCGTAGTGGGAAGGAAAGGTCTGCGTGATGAACTCGTGACCTTTACCGATTTCGGCGGCGTCGTTTTCGAACACCGGCTTCGGTGTCGTCAGGCTGGTGTCGAGCTTCTTGAAGCGCAAGAACGTCGTCCCGGCGGTCGAGATGTTCGTCTGCTTGCCTTTGCCAAGGCCCATGATTAACTGCTGTACTCTCGCGGGCATTACTCATCTACCTCCCTGACCTGCACATAGCCCAGGCCCATCAACGGCACGAGTTTCTCCGGCGTGGCTTCCACTTCCTGGATGTCCCCTGTGTGCGGGTGCCGAAGCCGCACGGTATCCCGTGCTGGCGTATTCTCTTGTTCGTCCATCAGTTGTCTCCGATCTCCGGGATGATGAAGACGCCCTTGAAGCGGTCGATCAGGTCTTCATCGAGTTCGTGGTCGATGCTCGGCGTGTCCATGATGTCCAGACCCGAGTAGAGTTGCAGATAGCGGATGTTGGGCCCCCTGCCGCCAGGCGGGCGGTTGCAAGTTATCCACCACAGGTCCTCGTAACCCACCGGATCGGCGACGCCGGCCGCGTTGCCCATCCGGTAATAAACGCCCCACCGATGCTTCCAGATGGTCTGCCCATCGAAGTTGCCGCCCTTCGAGCCTTCCCACGCGATTAGCATCGAAGGCGCCGGCATCTTGTAGATGGCCTCAGCGAGCCGATGCTCCTGGCCAAGGCGGTAGTGGAAGGCGTTGATGCGGCCGCCCATCGCCGCGTTCAACTCCGGGATGGACAGAAGCACGCTCGCGATCGCGTCGCTAATCGGTGCTGGGTTCAGCATCTACGTGACTCTCAGCTTCAGGACCGCGCCGCCCTCCGCATCCACATTCACGTCGACCACATCGTAAACAATCGAGTTGATCGTGATCGTGTCGCCATGCCGCGGCGACGGCGTGATGGCGGCGAAGCGCACGAAGAGACGGATCACCGACGTACCCTGGACACTGCCCGGCACGTAATCTTCGGCGATCGCAGGACGCTGGATGATGCCGCTGAGTTGCTGAGCGCCGGAGCCATCCTGCGGAGTGAACGTGACCGGCGTCCCAAAGGTGGCGAGGCAGGCCGCGTCCAGCGTGTTAACGAGATCCGACCAGGCCATCGGCTATCCAGCGGGGTACGTGTACGAGGGCTTATTCCAATACGACACGATCAGCCCCTCGCCGGCGATCGCAGCGTCGATCCAGTAATCGGAAAGATCGAGTGTGTCCTCGTCCGTGCTCGACCACACCTCGTAGGAGTCATCGACGCCGCCGGACTGATTCGGCCAGAGCTCCTTGATCACGCCGGCAAGCGTGTTCTTGTTCAGCCCGGCAGTGCCGAGGTACATTTTACCGGTGAGCCCCGCCACGACCTGAACGCGGATGCGGCAGCACGGCGTGCGAGTGGCCGCGAGATGTACGGGCGTGCCCGGCGTGGGCACGTTCACCCGGCCCAATGAAGTCGGCGTCATAACCAGGCCAGCACGTCAAAGTGCTTCGCGTTGGTCACGGTCACGACCACGTTCGTCGACGTGTGCGTGCCGTACGTCACCGTGCCGCCGTCTGTTGGAATGCAGATCACGCCGGCGGGCACCGCGCCAAGGCCGTGGGCGATGTTCTGGCTCGCCCCGGTTCCCACCTGCTGGCTCGCAAAGAACTGCTTCTGCAGCGAAGGGTAGATCCCTTTCAACTTCGGGTGCGGCCCGTTGCTCTGGAACTCGGGCGCGTTGATCGGCACCTTCTTAACTTCGACCATGCGATTTCTCCCTCTTCTGTTTCGCGGGTGTGGAGGCCTTCGGCTCCTCCGCCGGAACTGGCTGACGCCCGGACTTCGCCATCGTCACTTCCAACTCCGGTCCCGTCCCCACTCGCCGTTGCTGGTACATTTGCCGCGCGCGCATCAACTGGAATTTGTCGTTCGGGTCCGGAGCGGGATACAGGTCGCCCACGTTGAGCGGCGTGAAACCGCCGGCAAGCGGGCGCAGCACGAACAGCGGCGGCACGCCGTTCCGGATTAGCTGCGCCCATTCAGGTCTGCGAAGGAACATGGTTACACCGCCGTGATGACGTTGTTGAAGAAGAAG
>JAJPJX010000066.1 GCA_021324015.1 Solibacteraceae bacterium
ACCACGCTCTTCTCATCGTCCGCGATGAGTTCCGGCCGGCTATTCCTCGATCGGGTTGGTCGCCACCAGAGCCCGTCTCCGCTTCACCGACGCGACCAGAATAAACTCATTGCCGGATCGGACGGAACGATTTATCATCGAACGGTAAGCAGTGTCTTAACTGGTTGTCTCACCTTTCGGGACAAGCGCATTTCATTTTGTCTTCAGAAATCCTGTGCCGATGAAATTCGCATGGGACGTGATGGCCGGCAAGATCCGTCTTTAGCTCTTCTCGGAGCTTGACAGGCTGTGACGATGACCTCCGAGGTCAACAGCGATCGGGCGCGACCCTTATCAGATCACGGCTTTGCGCCGAAAACTGTAGCAGTTACTGTAGGACCGCCGAACAAAAGCCGAAACCGCCCATCTCAAATTGTCTGGAAGTTCTTGAAAAGGAATGGCGGGGACGACGGGGCTCGAACCCGCGACCTCCGACGTGACAGGCCGGCGTTCTAACCAACTGAACTACGTCCCCGCGAGGTCACGTGAGGTTACAACCATAATACCACGCTCCGGCGGCAATCCGAATTCAGCGATGAGGAAGGCTGAAAAGAGCGGCCAGCCGCTGCTGGTCGGACGCCGAGATGCCGGAGTGCTGGCGAATCTGATTCCGGGATTCGACTCTGCGCCGGTACCGCATGAAATACTCGACGATGTCGCCGCCGTACGCGAAGCTGTACATGATGTCGTCGAATTGTGCCGTGTGCGGCAAGCCGAATGCATGCCCGCTTTCGTGCAGGCAGGTGAGGTAGACCACCACATGGCGGAAAAGCGGATCTTTGCGCCCGGTGGCTTCTATGTCCGGACCGAGCTGCGCCAGGTCGGGCCGCACATGGATGGCCGCGCCGGGCTTTCCGTTCACCAGCAGCGGATGCGTCTCGCCGTACAGGCGCTGATTCCCGGGCACCCAATAGATGCGGATGCGCGCGCCTTCCTCGCTCGCTGACTTGGTAACCGCAAGGCTGCCCTGCGAAGCTCTTTGCCATGCCGCCAAAGCCCATTCGGCCAGTTCCGGGTCGCCGCTTTCACACCCAGACTCTCGCGCCAGTTGGCTGGTGCACGGCGCAATCCAGTAAGGATAGCTCTCGGCCGCGTGGCACGCGCACGCAATCAGCAGCCACGCGGCCAGCTTCATGACTGGCGGCCGGCTTCGAGGGTCAACCGCTCTTCGGCCAGGTGCCGCACGATCTCTTCCAGTTCGGCCACCCGCCGGCTCAGGTCTTCGATCGCCTGCCCTTCCGGATCGGGCAGTTTGCCATGTTCCAGAACGCCGTTTTCGCCGCGCGTGCGCACCACGCGCCCGGGGATGCCCACTACCGTGGAGTTGTCCGGTACGGGCCGCACCACTACCGAACCCGCGCCAATCTTCACGTTGTCGCCCACGCGGATGTTGCCCAACACCTTGGCGCCGGTGCCGATCACGACGTGATTCCCGATGGTGGGGTGGCGCTTGCCCTTTTCGTTGCCCGTGCCGCCCAGGGTGACCCCCTGGTATAGCAGCACATCGTCGCCGATTTCCGTGGTTTCGCCAATCACCACGCCCATCCCGTGGTCGATAAAAAAGCGCCGGCCGATTCGCGCACCCGGGTGAATCTCTATCCCCGTAAAGAACCGGCTGGCCTGGGAGATCAGGCGCGGCAGCAGCGGGCACCCCGCCCGGTACAGCTTGTGTGCCAGGCGGTGCGCCAGGATGGCATGAAACCCGGGGTAACAGAACAGGATCTCGACCACGCTCTTCGCGGCCGGGTCTTCCCGGAATATGGTCTCGACCTGCTCCTTGATCGCCCGAAACATCTTGTGCCTTCTCTAGTTGGATGCGCTTCGGGGCGAACGAGTCGCCTTAGGTTAATGGTGGTCCCGCGTTGACTGGCTTGTCAAATCCGATTTTCGGGCGCGCGGGCGGCTCCAACAGCGGGGATCAGTGCGCTGCCGCGCCTTCGGGCGCCACGACCGGTGGCTGCGCTCCGGGGGGAATCGGCGCCAGCATGTCCTCTTTGCGCTTCACCAGGGCGGAAGTGTGGAAACTGGCCACCTCGAAGCCGTGGCCGTGTGTGATGGCGTCGGTGGGACAAGCCTCCACGCAGTAGCCGCAAAAGATGCACCGGTTGTAGTCGATGTTGTACACCTTGGCGTATCGCTCGCCGCCGCTGATGCGCACCTTGTCGGTGTTCTCCGCTGCTTCGATGTAGATGCAGTTGGAGGGGCAGGCGGCCGCGCACAGAAAGCAGGCTACGCACTTCTCCAGGCCATTGACGTCGCGCTGCAGCACGTGCACGCCGCGATAGCGCTCCTGCAGCACGGGCGGTTCGTCCGGGTAATTCTCCGTCACCGTGGGCGACATCATTTCGCGGAACGTGACGCCCATGCCCTTCGCGATGGCGGTTGCCGACTCGAAGATTTCACCGATCTTATTGGCCATGGATCCCTTCTGCTATTTTAACGTGGCGCCGCCCGGGAGCCTAATTCCGGGAGCCTCAACCCGCTTTCCATTCGGGCACCTGCTCCCCCGGACGGTACGGGTTCACACCCACGCGTTCAGCTAGCGACTGAATCGGCGCCCGGCCGAAACCCTCCAGCCTCCAGGAAATCTTTCCGTCCGGCTCGACCAGAAACAGCGATGGCACCGAGGAGATGCCGTAGGCGTTGCTCACCGGGTACCCGCTCTCTTCGGCATCCAGCAAGGTGGGGAACGTCACTCCAAAATGCCGTTGAAACTCGCGCGTGCTCGCGTCGTCGTCCTGGGAGACGGCAACCAGGGAAAGCAATCCGTCCTTGCGGCCGGCGTGAATGCGCTCCAGGATGGGCAGCGTCAACTGGCACACCGGACAACTGATCTTGAAGAACGTGAGCAGCACCGGGCCGTGGGCCAGTTGCTCCCGCAGGGATATTTCGCCGCCCCCCAGCCTCGCCAGCCGGAAATCCGGCGCCGGCGATCCGACGTCCAGCATCTCCCTCTGTTTCCGCGCCCCCATACGGATTAGTGTACAAGCTTGACCAGTTGCTGCGCGGCGACCAGCAGCGGATCCCAGACTGTCGCGAAGGGCGGGGCATAGGCCAGGTCGAGCTGCTCAAAATCTTCCGCGCGCATGCGGGCATGGAGCGCGGTGGCCGCCACGTTGATACGCCCGGCGGCGCCCTCCTCCCCCGTAATCGACGCGCCCAGCAGCCGGCCGGTGTTGCGGTCCGCCACCAGTTCGACGGTAAGGGGCTTGCCGCCGAAATACCGCGGCCGGGCGGGCGCGGTGATGCGGGCGGAGACCGGCGCAAAGCCTTCCTGCCGGGCCTGCTCCACGGAGAGCCCCGTAGTCGCGATGCCCAGATCGAACACGCGCGCGATGGAAGTTCCCACGATTCCCGAAAACCGCTCGCGCCGGCCGGCCGCGTTGGCGCCGGCCACCCGTCCCATCTTGTTGGCGGTCGTGCCGAGGGGAATCCAAGCCGGACGGCCCAGCACCAGGTGATGCGCTTCCGCGCAGTCGCCCGCCGCGTACACGCCGGGGAGATTGGTCTCCATGCGCTCGTCCACGCGGATGGCGCCGGTGCGGCCCCGTTCGATGCCCGCCTCAGCCGCCAGTTCCACGTTGGGATGCAGGCCCAAAGCCAGGATCACCAGGTCGCACGGCACGTCCCCCACCCGCCCGGGCTCGATGCCATCCACACGCGTCTGCAGGCGCAGTTCCACGCCGTAGCGCTCCATCTGTTTCTGTACGGCGGCCGTGAGTCCCGCATCCGCGCGGTGCAACACCCACGGGCTGCTTTCCAGGATGGTGACCGCAAGCCCGTTGCGCCGCAGCGCGTCCGCCGCTTCCAGGCCGATATACCCGGCGCCCACCACCGCCGCCCGGCGCGGCCGCTTCTCGTCGAGATATTGCTTGAGGCGCGCGGCGTCCTCCAGGGTGTGCAGGCGGAAGACGTGCGGCAGGTCCGCGCCCGGAACTCCCGCGGCCGGCCGCGCGCCGGCGGCCACCACCAGGCGGTCATAGCGCACGCGCTCGCCTTCCAGCGCCAGTTCGCGGCGGGCGTGGGCGATGGCGGTCACCCGCGCGCCCGTGCGAACCTCGATGCGGCGCTCGTTGCGGAAATACTCCGGCGTGTACACCACCAGTTCCTCGAGATCTTTGACCCGGCCCTCGAGGTAGTAGGGCAGGCCGCAGGCCCCGTAGGAGATGGCGCGGCCCTGCTCCAGCACCAGGATTTCCAGTTCGGCGTCGATCCGCCGCGCGCGCGCCGCGGCACTGAGGCCCGCCGCCACGCCGCCGATCACCACCAACCGCATGGGCCGGCTCATTCCTCTTGCTTCATCTGCTGGACGAAACTCAGAATGTCGAAGGTGTTGATCTTGCGGCCCGGGAAGAAGCTGTTGACGGCATCCTGTTCGTCGGTGAACAGGTCGAACACGGTGGCCAGCTTGGTGATCACCAGCAGTTCGAGATGCCGCTTGTTCAGGTTGAGCAGCTTGACGTTGCCCCCCTGCTTGCGCGAACTCGTGGCGCACATCACCAGCGCTCCCAGGCCGGTGCTGTCGATGTAGTCCACTTCCGCCAGGTTCAGAACCACGTTCCGGGAAGGAGCCGCGGCCACGCGCTCGCGTAGCGTGGTGGCTTCCGGCCCCACCGTGATCCGGCCCTTCAGGTCGAACACAATGACGCCTTCGTGGTCGCGCTGCTGGATTTCGAGACTCATCCGCGGCGGTCTACACCGTCATCTTGAAACCGATGGCCGCCTCCACCTCTTCGATGGGCACCATCTCGATGGCGTCCCAGGGGCATCCATCCAGGAACGCGCCGTCCGGGCCCTTGCTGGTGCACTTCTTGCAGCCGATGCACAGGATGGGGTCCACTTCGATGTGCCCAAACGGCGGATGGTCCTCGTCCGGGACCCAGTACATGCAATCCGCCACCGGGCAATAGGGCACGCAAGCCGGAGAGCCGGCGCATCCGGTGCAGCATTCGGTGATGACAGCGATCTCCTTGGGCCGTTTCTTGCGCGGGGTGGCGATACCCTCCGACTTCGGCTCCATCTTCAACACGGCCGTGGGCATGCCAGGATTATGCCACAATCGCCGGGCACGCGGAAGCGCGCCGGGCCAGACGGCGGGGCCGGCCCCGATCCATGGCATGATGTGAAGCGGAACACCGTGAGTGAGGAAACAGACATCTCCGAAACCGCCCACGCGCCCGCCTACAGCCGGCGGGAGCAGCGCGGCTGGTACTTCTACGACTGGGCCAACTCGGCTTTTTCCACCACGGTAGTCACGCTCTTCCTGGGGCCCTATCTCACTGCCCTCGCCAAAGCCGGCGCCCGGGCGGATGGCTACATCTATCCGCTGGGCGTCCCGGTCGAGCCGCGATCCTACTGGGGATACCTGGTGTCCCTGTCCGTCATTCTGCAGGTCATCCTCCTGCCGGTTTTCGGCGCCCTGGCGGACTACAGCCGCCGCAAGAAGCTGCTGCTGGCCCTTTCCGCCTACTGCGGCGCCCTGCCGACCGTGGCCATGTTCTTTCTCCGGGGACAGGCCTATCTCCTGGGTGGCCTCCTGTTCGTCGTGGCAAACGTCAGCTTCGGCGCCTCCTGCGTGATCTACAACTCGTACCTGCCCGAAATCGCCAGCGTGGACGACCGCGACAGCGTCTCTTCGAAGGGCTGGGGCGTCGGGTACCTGGGCGGCGGTCTGCTGCTGGCCCTCAACCTGTTGCTGTTCCTCAAGGCGCCCTCCTTCGGCTTGTCCGAAGGGCAGGCCGTGCGCATCAGCCTCAGTTCCGCCGGCGTCTGGTGGGCGGTCTTTACCCTGATTCCCCTGGCGGCCTTGCGCCGGCGCGAGCCCGCCCATTCGCCGCCGCCGGGCGAGCGTTTCCTGGCCACCGGATTTCGCCAGCTTTTCCGGACCCTCGGCGACCTGCGCCACTATCCCCAGAGTGTCACCTTCCTGGCTGCCTACCTGCTTTACAACGACGCCATACAGGCCGTCATCACCATGGCTTCCCAGTTCGGCAACGACGAGTTGCGCATTCCCATGTCCACCATGACCCTGGTCATCCTGATGGTGCAGTTCGTGGGCTTCTTCGGGGCGATCGCCTTCGATTACGTGGCGCGGGCTATCGGCGCCAAGCGCGCCGTCATGGCCGCGCTGGTGCTCTGGATCGCCGTCCTGGTAGCCATGTACGGCGCGGTGCGCACCACGGCGCAGTTCTTTGTGGCGGCGGCCGTGGTGGCCGTGATCATGGGAGGCAGTCAGGCCCTCAGCCGCTCTCTCTACTCGCTCATGATCCCCAAGGGCAAGGAGGCCGAATACTACAGCCTCTACGAGATCAGCGACAAGGGAACGAGCTGGATGTGCCCGCTGTTGTTCGGTCTGGCGCTCCAGTTCACGCGCAGCTACCGCCTCGCCATCCTTTCGCTGCTGGTTTTCTTTGTGGCCGGCTTCTGCGTCCTGGCCCGGGTAGACGTCCGCCGCGCCGCGGAGCAGGCGGGTGCGCCGGTCCGGTGATCCGGGCCATCCTACTCGAGAGCCCGCATAACCTGCCGCAGCACGGCCGCCGGAACGGGATCGTCCACGCGCACCACGTCGATCCTGCCGCTCCCCGCCGGCCGCCAGCGCGCGAACATGCGCGCGCAGGGAAATCCCGCGAAAATGCTCACCAGCGGAACTCCGCACGCCGCCGCCACGTGCTGACCGGCCGAGTCGTAGCCCACGTAGAGAGAACTGCGCGCAATGCGGTCGGCAAACCCGGCGAAGGAGCCTTCCCACCTCTCTACCCGCGCCCCCGAGCGCGCGATCGCGCGTTCCACGCGTTCCGCTTCTTCCCCGCCGGCGCCCCGGTCGATACAGATCCGGGACCCTTTCCCCGCCAGGTAGCGCAGCAGCTCTTCTTCAAACGGATCCGCGATCCGCTTGGCTGGGTTTTCTCCCACCCCCAGGCTGATCGTGACCTCGGCCGCCGGCAATCCCTGCGGCGCGGGCGCCACATACGGCCGCGCATCCGCCACGCCGAAGGTCTCCTCCGCCCAGCGCCTGGCCAGTTCCGGCAGCGGATCTTCGCCCGCGCCGCCGTATCCGCGGCTCTCGAAGAAGTAATAGTTCTCCTCCGGACACACCGGCAGCAGGCCGAGTTGCGTGAGCCGCGAATCCGGGTCGATGACGATGCTCCGCGGCTGCGAGAGCGCCTGCTGCAATTCCGGCCAGGATGCCAGCCGGTCGCGCAGGCTGCCCCGCTGGTAGGCCGCCGGCAGGTGCCGGATGCGGGCGTCGGCGGCGAACAGTTCCCAGTTCTTCCGGGCGCCCACGAGCCAGATCTGCGCCTCCGGAAAGCGGCGCTTCGCGGCGTCCAGCAGCACGCTGGTGACCGCTACGTCCGCGCCCAGCGTTACCCGCGATAGCACGTACACTTGCTCCGGGGCGCCGCACACCGGCCGCGGCCTGCGCACGCGCTGGTAGCGGGCAGTCAGGCCGGCCGCCGTCACGCCCGGCGCCGCCGCTTCGATCACGCGGGAAAACAGCGCGGCGTAGGTCTCGCACAAGGCGGGCTCAAAGCGGTCGGCCAGGCCTTCCACGACCACCCGGAAAAATGCCTCCGCGCAGTCCTCCGCCGTCATGGCCTCGAGCCAGCCTTCCGGCCACTCCGCGCCCGCCAGGCAGCGCTCCAGCAGCCGTTCGGCCCGTTCGTTACACCAGATATTTGCCAATCAGCAGATCCAGCTTCTTTCGCGTGGTTTCGGGGATGGTTTTTTGATCCGTGATCATGGCGTGCGCCAGCGCCGAGCCGCACTGGCACGCCCGCCCGTTGGGCATCCGGGCCACGGCCTCCCGCACCACCCGGCAGGCATGCTCGGCGTTCTTGGTCAGGTTGGCGATGATGTCGTTGACCGTGACCGCGTCATGGTGCGGATGCCAGCAGTCGTAATCCGTGACCATGGCGATGGTTACGTAGCAGATCTCGGCCTCGCGCGCCAGCTTGGCTTCCTGCAAGTTGGTCATGCCGATCACGTCCATGCCCCAACTGCGGTACACCTCGGATTCCGCCTTGGTGGAAAAGGCCGGCCCTTCCATGCACAGATAGGTCCCGCCCATCTTCGCGTTCACCCCCACCGTCTGGCAGGCTCCATGCACCACCCCGGCCAGTTGCGGGCAGATGGGGTCGGCGAAGCTGATGTGCGCCACCAGGCCCTCGCCGAAAAAGGTGGAACCCCGCCCGTTGGTGCGGTCGAAGAACTGGTCCGGGATCACGAATTCCAGCGGGTGGTGCTCCTCCTTCAGCGAGCCCACCGCGCTCAACGAGAGAATCCGCTCCACTCCCAGCGACTTCATGCCGTAAATGTTCGCCCGGAAATTCAGTTCGGAGGGTGCGAGCCGGTGCCCGCGCCCGTGCCGTGCGAGGAAAGCCACCCGCCGCCCGGCCAGATTGCCGAGCACGTAGTTGTCCGATGGGCTTCCCCAGGGTGTCTGGAGGCTGGCCTCCTCTTGCGCTTCGAAGCCCGGCATGGAATACAGGCCGCTGCCGCCGATAATGCCGATCTCTGCTTTCAACTTTGGTTCTCCTGAATCAGTTCCAGCAAAACGCCTCCCGTGGAGGCCGGGTGCACAAACACGTAGATATGGCCTCCCGCTCCGGCGCGGGGTTCGTTGAGCAGCCTCGCCCCGGCTGCGCGCAGGCGCTCCACGGCGGCTTCCAGGTCGGGCACCTGCAAAGCCACGTGATGCAGACCCCCGCCGCGCTTCGCGAGAAAGCGCCCCACTGCCGAGTCGGGCGCAGTGGGCTCCAGCAGTTCGAGGCGCCCCCCTCCCACCGGAAGCATGGCTACGCGCACCTGCTCGGCCTCCACCGTCTCGCGCCCCGAAACCTTCATCCCCAGCAGGCCCTCGTAAAACGCGAGCGCCCTCTCCAGCGACTCCACCGCGATCCCCAGGTGGTCGATCTTGCAAGCCGCCCCGGTCCGCCGCGCGCCGGATTCCCGCGGATGCCGCTCGCGGCACTCGTGAATGGCCGCCAGCAGTTCGGCGACGCCCGTGCCCTCGGTGGCCACCGTTCGCAGCACCGGCGGCTGCCAGCCATCCGCGCGCGGCGCCAGGCTCAGCATGCTCCCGATTTCGCGCTCCACGCGCTGGGCGCCGGGCTGGTCCGCCTTGTTGATCACGTAGATGTCGGCGATCTCCAGGATGCCGGCCTTGATGGCCTGCACATCGTCTCCCATCCCGGGCACCAGCACCACCACCGTCACCTGCGCCAGGCCCGCGATCTCGATTTCGTCCTGCCCCACGCCCACGGTTTCGATCACCACGAAGTCCTTGCCGGCGGCATCCAGCAGGAGGGCCAAGTCGCCGGTGGCACGGGCCAGGCCGCCCACCGCGCCGCGCGTCGCCATGGAACGTATGAAAATGCCAGGATCGGCGTGGTGCGCCTGCATGCGGATGCGGTCGCCCAGGATCGCGCCGCCGGAAACCCGGCTGGAGGGATCCACCGCCAGGACGCCCATCGTGCGGCCTTCCTGCCGCAGGGTCCGCGCCAGGGCGTCCACCAGCGTCCTCTTCCCGGCGCCCGGCGGCCCGGTGATGCCCACCACCGTAGCGCGCCCCGCCCGCGGCGCCAGTTCCCGCAGCACCGCCAGCGCCCGGGGATCGCGATTCTCGATGCCAGTCGCCGCGCGGGCCAGCGCGCGCGTGTTCCCCTCGGCGATCTGGAGCGCCCAATCCTGCATCAGCTTTTCAGCAATTGCCGCGCGATCACCAGCCGCTGGATCTCGCTGGTGCCTTCGCCGATGGTGCAGAGCTTCACGTCCCGGTAATATTTCTCCACCGGGTAATCCTTGATAAATCCGTAGCCGCCGAAAATCTGCACGGCCGCGTTGGCGATGCGCACCGCCGCCTCGGAGGAAAACAGCTTTGCCATGGAAGATTCCTTGGTGACCCGCTGGCCCTGGTCCATCATCCAGGCGGCGCGATAGTTCAGCAGCCGTGCGGCGTCGATCTCCATGGCCATGTCCACCAGCTTGTGTTGGATGGCCTGAAACTCGGAGATGGGCCTTCCGAACTGCCGGCGCTGCTTGGCATAGTGCAGCGCGGCCTCGTACGCCCCCTGCGCCATGCCCAGCCCCAGCGCCGCGATCGAGATGCGTCCGCCGTCCAGCACCCGCAGGCTGTCCACGAACCCTTCGCCGCGCTTGCCCAGCAGTTGCGTGGGCGCCAGCCGGCAGTTTTCGAAGATCACCTCGCCGGTGGCGCTGGCCCGCAGGCCCAGCTTGTTTTCCTTCCGCCCCGTGCGGAAGCCCGGCGCACCTTTCTCGATCACAAACGCGGAGACCCCGTGTTGCGCCGCTCCCCGGTCGGTCACCGCCATGGCCACGCACACGTCCGCGTAGTGTGCGTTGGTGGTGAACGTCTTGGCGCCGTTCAACACCCAGCAGCCGTCTTCCAGGGTCGCCTTGGTGCGCGTTCCCGCCGCGTCCGAACCCGCCTCCGGCTCGGTCAGCGACCAGCAGCCGATCCATTCCCCCGCCGCCAGCTTGGGCAAGTAGCGCCGCTTCTGCTCGTCGGTGCCCGCCTTGTAGATATGGTTCGAGCACAGCGAGGTGTGCGCCGCCACGATGATTCCCACCGAGCCGTCCACGCGCGAGAGTTCTTCCACAAGGATCGAGTACTCGATGTATCCCAGGCCCGCTCCGCCGTATTCTTCCGGGAAAATCGAGCCCATGTAGCCCAGGCTTCCCAGCTTGCGAATCACTTCCAGCGGGAAGATCTGCTCCTCGTCCCACTCCATGACGTGCGGCGCAATCTCGGCTTCGGCAAACTCCCGCACCTCTTTGCGAAGCTGCTCCTGTTCCGGGGTGTACGCGAATTCCATGTCCTATTCGCGCAGCGTATCCATGTGAGGCGGAGTGCTAAACAATTTCTTCCCGAGCCGCGTCCCAATGCACCGCGCGCCGCTGCCGGTAGCTCTCCACCGCCATGCGGCAGGCGATAGACACCCGGAAGCCCACGTCAAACGGGCAATTGGGTTCTTTGCCGCTGCGGATCGAGTCCAGGAAGTTCTGCATGTGCGCGTTGATCGCCGTGCGCGTGGCGCCCAGGATCTCCGCGCCTTCGGGATAATTGACCTTCTGCGGCTGATAGCGGATCTGCTGCCCTTTCGCGATCGTTCCGTCGGTGCCCAGCACGTCCTCGCTGGCCCCCAGTTGGTTGTTCCCGAAGCCGGAGTCCCAGGTGAACAGAATCTCTTCGCCGTGTTCCATGGCCACGTTCATGGTGTCCGGCACTTCCCTGCCGTCTTTCCACAGGTAGATGCCCCCCACCATGTTCACGGCCTTGGGAATCTTCAGGCCCAGAACCTTGTACCAGAACGCAACCTGGTGGCACATGTTTTCGTACACGTTGCCGCCCGAGTAATCCCAGAAGAACCGCCAGTTCACGTAGCGGTTGGCATCGAAAGGCGCCGCCGGAGCGTCCCCCAGGAACGACTTCCACACGATGTTCTCCGGCGTCATGTCCGGATAGACCGGCCGCGACCACTGCGGCTTGCCGTGCGGCGTGTTGCGGTACATGTGGGCGTGGATCGCGGTGATCTTGCCCATGTGCCCGGCGTTCAGAAAGGTGACGGCGTCCGCCACCTGGCCCGACGAGCAGGATTGATGCCCGATCTGCACCGTACGCCCACTGGCCCGCTGGTAGGCCGCGCGCATCCGCTTGGCATGCTCCACGGTGAACGCCATGGTCTTTTCCTGGTAGACGTGCTTGCCGGCCTCCAGCGAAGCCACGAAATGCTCGCAATGCAAATGCTGCGGCGTGGCGATCAGCACCGCGTCGATACTCCGGTCGTCCAGCAGATACCGGTAGTCCAGGTAGGTCTTGGCTTGGGGAACCAGCGCCTTGGCGTTTTCCAGCCGCTTGGTATAGATGTCCGCCACGCCCACGAATTCGACGTTCGCGCAGTTCAGCGCCTCGCGCATGATCTGGGTGCCGCGGTCGCCCGGGCCGATAATACCCAGCCGGATGCGGTCGTTGGCGCCCAGGACGTTCGACCCGGCGAGAGTGCCCGCCAGGCCGGTCGCCACCTTGCCGATGAAATTCCGCCGAGAATGCATGGGAATACTCCTTACAGGACGTGCCGTCAGGTAAAACGTTGATTATATACGTATGGTAACACCCGCGCCTCCGGCCCGGCCTGGTTCACAAATTACGCGGGCCTCCCGCATGGTGCTGTGCCACAATAGGAAACGAGGGTTCCCAAGAGTTTGGATATGCAGCCGCCAGCGTTGTTGCCGCATCCGCATGCGGACCACTCGGCCCGACCTCCGGCACTCCCTGCCGCCCGCGCAGTGACATGGCCCTGATCGCGGTTTCGGGACAGCCCGGCTGCCGGTTCGAGGAGGTGGCCCGCATCAGCGCCCAGCGCCTGGGGTTTGAGCTGATCACCGAGTCCCGCCTGGCGAATCTGATCGAGCAGGAACTCGGCGCCGAAACAGTGATTCCCGACCGGGCTCATACGCCGCTGATGGAATCCATCGTGGCGCACCTGGCCACCGAGCACCACCTGGTGGTCTGTGCCGAAGGCGCCGACGCCATCTCCGCCAGCTTTCCCGGGCGGCTGCGCGCCTACGTCGTGGCTCCCGATTCGGTTCGCGTCGGCAACCTGATGCTGGACCGCCGCCTGGAGCGCCCCGCCGCCCGCAAGCTGCTGCAAGAGATGGAGGCCGCCCAGAAAGCCGCGCGCAGGCGCATGCTGGGCCGCGCCAGCACCCCGGCCGCGGGTTTCGACCTGATTCTGAACGCCGAACTGCTGGAGTCCGAACAGATGGCCGGCCTCATCGAGCACGCGGTGCAGTCCCTGGGACTTCCGGAACACGGGTTTCTCTCGGCGGCTGCCGAGGCCCAGATGCAGTTCCGCCTGCGCTTGCGGCTGGCGCGCCACGGCGTCTCGCCCCCCGGCCACGTCAAGCTGCCCGGCCGCGCCTTCGCCCACCAAAGCGAGGAGATCTTCGCCAACCTGCTGGATTTCTACCGCATCGCCTGGGACTACGAGCCCCGCAGTTTCCCCATCCAGTGGGACCGCGATGGCAAAGTCTCCGAGGCTTTTACGCCTGACTTTTACCTTCCCGAGTTCGATCTCTACGTGGAACTCACCACCATGAAGCAGTCGCTGGTCACCAAGAAGAACCGCAAGATCCGCCTGCTCCGCCAGCTCTACCCGCACATCAATATCCAGGTGTTCTACCAGAAAGACATCGAGAACCTGATCTTCAAGTACGGGCTGGCTGAGCGGACCGTCAAAGTATGAGCCGAGACAATCAGCCCGAGATCGAACGCATTCTCTTTACCGAAGAACAAATCGAGGAGCGTATCCGCGAGGTGGCCGCGGAGATCTCCGAGCGCTACCGCGGCCGTACTTTGAAGCTAATCGGCGTCCTGAAGGGTTCCGTATTCTTTCTCACCGCTCTGGCCCGCCGGATCGAGGTCCCCGTGACCATCGACTTTCTGGCTATTTCCAGCTTCTCCAACAAGTCCGGCGCGCCCGGCGTGGTGCGCATCGCCAAGGACCTCGACGACAGCATCGAGAACGAAGACGTGCTGCTGGTCGAGGATATCGTCGATACCGGCTTTACTCTGCGCTATCTTTTGCAGACCCTCGCCAGCCGCAACCCCAACTCCATTGCCGTCTGCACCTTCCTGGATCGCCATTCCAGCCGCATCGTGCAGGTGCCCGTGGAATTCCGCTGCTTCGAGATTCCAGACCGCTTCGTCATCGGCTTCGGCTTGGATTACAACCAGCTTTACCGCAACCTGGGGTGCGTCGCCGTCATGAAGCCCGACCGCACCTAGATGGATGCGCGACACCAAAGTGGCACGTGCGCCCGGGGTGGTAGCAGAAGTGGGGAACGGGGACTTTCAGTCAACTGGCACACGCTGGGGGCGCGTCGAAAAGCGGGTTGGCTTTTGTGGGAGAATTAGGAGGTGCAGAACTACGCTGTTATCATCCATGAGGACCCGGAAGGTGGGTTCTGGGGAGAGGTTCCAGCGCTTCCAGGCTGCTACTCTCAAGGGGAAACGGTAGATGAACTCAAGGAGAACATCCGCGAAGCCATTGCCGGGGTGCTTGAGGTCCTCAGGGAACAGGGACGAGAGCCGGATTCAAACATTCAGATTCTGGACGTGGCGGTTTGAAATCGATCACCGGGCCGGAGATGTGCCGACTACTTGAGGCCAACGGCTGGTCGCTCCGCCGCATCAATGGAAGCCACCATATCTACTCCAAACCCGGCGAACGAAAAGTGATCTCGATTCCCGTACACGGGAGCAAGAACCTGAAGTCGGGGCTCGCGCTTCGAATTGCGCGCGATGCGGGCGTCAGCATCTAGGCCGCGATCCTCGGCGGCAAGGATCACCGTCGGGGACTTCTCGATCGTTTGGATTGCTTCCTGATGGGAGACAGACCGGACAAATGCTATATTGATCGCAATAGAAGGAGAGTGCCATGGCCAACAATCGCGATTGGCGCCTCTCACTTGGTCTTTCAGCGGTGGGAGTCGTCGGGGCCTTACTCGGAACCGGCCTCCAGTACGGTCTTACTGTCCACCGGGAACGAACGAACGCCTTTGAGCAGAAGCAAAACGATGCGTACCTCGCATTTCTCGATGCGTTTGACAAGTCTCGTATGGCAAAACGGGAGAGGGACCCAGCGAAGGCTGCGCAATTCGAGCGGGAATTTGAGCTCGAAGGCGCAACAGCGGTGCGTAAAATCGCGGTGTTCGGCAACAAGCAAGTTGTCGAGGCAGTGGCCGAGTGGTATCGCCAGCAAGGCACCAAGTTTCCTCCGTGTAGCGAAGAGCAAAGGACTGAGCTCGCGATCTGGCGGGCGATGCGCGGAGGCCTGGAGAAGGTCAATTCGGCCGACCTTGCAGCGGTTGCGGGCTTCTGTCGGTTGGCGGAGAACCCGTAGTCCTATCGAGGCACCGTCCGGCACGGCTGGCCCAGTGTGCGTTTAACCCTACGTTTAACCCCATTGCGATGTTCCGCGTCTCAGCTGAGAGGGGCCCCCAGTCGGGCGGCGGGCCGCCGGAAAATTGGCCTCCACGGTGACGTGCCACGCGCTACGGTTTCTTGTGGCCGGAGATTGCATTCGCAACCCGATGGAGGCGTCCTGGTTGAGGGTTCGGGTCAGCGCGCAGGGGTACGGGCACACTACGGCCTGAAAGGTGGGTGTCTTGCGAATCGGGGGGTATCGTCACCGCCCCGGCCCTCCGCGTTTGAGGCGGGGACCGGGGCGGGGTGAAACGTAACGGGGCTTATGGCGGCAGTCTCCGGGGGGAAACCCCAGACTTACCCGAACCAATTCCCGAAACTCTGGCCGAAAACCGGTTTCTGTTGGTCCCGTCCGCGGCATCTGGCACACAGG
>JAJPJX010000049.1 GCA_021324015.1 Solibacteraceae bacterium
AAGGCCACGCTCGAGGCGGATGGCAGGACATTCGAAGAAATCGCCGCAGAACGGAGGGAGGAGGCCGCGTGAATCGAGCGTTGCCGCCGGGAGATCGCGGCCATCGAGGCGCAGATCCGGGCCGGCCACCCAGACTTGGAGGGGCTGTGCCTGGCACTGGCGGATTGGTCGGCGGAATTGCGGCTAATCCGCCAGGCATCCGGCGCGAAAACTCCCGGTACGCCTGTGGCCCCAGAATAGCTGCCGGTGCGCCACAGTTGGCCCACGTTCGCGGGGAACACCAAGCCTGGAGTATTGGGCTAGCCCG
Source organism: Solibacteraceae bacterium (assembly GCA_021324015.1). Taxonomy (GTDB): domain Bacteria; phylum Acidobacteriota; class Terriglobia; order Bryobacterales; family Bryobacteraceae; genus JAJPJX01. The sequence goes on from JAJPJX010000049.1 coordinate 308, forward strand.
GGCCCCACAAAGCAAGAAAGCCCGCCGCGGCCGGGGCCGGGCGGGCGGTGGCGGCGGACGCCTGAAGCTACTTGTTGATCCGGTAGGTGCGCTCCCCTCCCTCCGGCTTGAAGGACTCGACCTGGTAGCCAGCCTTCTTCATCGCGCCGGCCATGAACCCGCGCACGGTGTGTTTCTGCCAGTCCATTTTCTCCATGATCTCGGCCAGCGTGGCGCCGTTCTTCCGCTGGAGCATCGCCACCACCTGGGCGGTCTTGCTGCCCTCACGCGGTGCGCTAGCTCCCTCAGCCTTGGCGGTTTTCTTGCCCTTGGGCGCTTTCTTGGGCGGGGTGGCCTTCTTGCTCGCCTTGGGTTTGGAGGACGCGCCAGCGGGCTTGCTGGGCGCAGCAGCGGCCTGCGGTTGCGGTGCCGACGACCCGCTAGGTGCCGCAGATGCTTCCGGGTTCGGATCGGCCTGCGGCGCCTCGCCCAGGCGCTCTACGCGGCTCCAAATGCGCCCGATGGCCTTGGTGCGGTCCTTGACCTTGTCGGTCTTCGCCGGCTTCACGCCCGGCAGGCTGTTCCAAATCGCTACCAGCCGCTCGTCGGGCCAGGATGCGGCCAGTTGGGCCAACTCCTGATCGCTAGCGAAAGTGTCGAAAGGTGTCGTGCTCGCCGCCGCGGCTTCGCCCTGGGTGGCAAACACGGCGATGTTGTTGTCGGTGTCGATGGTGAAGGTCTTCATTTCCGACATCTTTGGTCCGCAGGCTGTGCGGTCATCCCATCAATCCCTCGGAAGTGCTTGAAAGACAAGGTCATTCTGCTCAACATCGACACTGGCGAAGGCTTGGCGATTAAGCGTTGCGAAGATGGCAAAAATGGCAGGTGAGGGCAGCAAACTGACGCCCAAGCAGGAGCAGGCGGTCCTGGCCCTCATGACCAATCAGGGGGTGGAAAACGCCGCTCGCGCCGCTGGAATCGGGGCCCGGACGCTGTACCGCTGGCTGCAAGAACCCCTGTTCGACCAAGCCTATCGGAAGGCTCGCCGCGCCGCTTTCGGGCAAAGTGCCGCGCGGTTGCAGCAGGCGACAGGCGTGGCGGTCTCCGCCATTCTGAAGGTCATGGTGGATCAGCAGACACCCGCCTCGGCGCGGCTTCGGGCTGCGGAACTGGTGTTAACACACGGGGCCAAGGCCATCGAGATCGAAGATATCGAGGCACGCGTGACCGCGCTGGAAGCGGCCACGGGGAGCGGAGAGTAGCAGAGATGAAGAGGATGCAGAAGCGGTTGCGTAAGCTGGAGGAGCGGACTTGGCCTGCGTGCCGAGGGCCCCGCCAGCGTATGCGCATGATCCTGTCCAGGGCCGACAGCATCCCCAGTTTCGAGACTGCCACGTGCCGGCGGACGCTCCGGCCCGATGGCACCTGATTGAGTCGGTGGAGTTCGGCTGGAGCGACGCGGAAGTCCCGCCGACCGAAGAAGAGATTGACGAATTTGTGAAGTGTTTCCCGATAGAGCGTCACGCAGCACCTGGAGCACAACCGGAAGGCGGTGGCTGAGGCGGCTTCGGAGGCTTGGTCCTTCCCTCCCGATAATGGTTGATAACGCTGTCGACAAGGCCGCTCGCATCTCCTTCGGGCTGCCTCCAGCGCCGCTTGGCGGAACTATGCCAGCGGGAATCGCAGTATCTCCAATGCACAACGAACCGCTGCCCGGGCCCGCCAAAACAGGAACCACTCGGACTACTAGTCCAAATCGGACCACGCCGGCCGTTGCTGTCCCGAAAACAGCGTTACGATTTGCCCAGTGAGAGAGCCGATGATCACCACGCTCGGAAGGTGGGAAATCGGGACCAACCCGTCGAAGCACTTGAGGTGGGACTCCATTTGGAACTGCCGCTTGGAGGTATGCCAACCGGAAGTCTCGTCAAGTGCGGCGGACCTCGAGCAGGAGGCCGGCGACTTCATCGCGCGCCACGTTCTCGAAAAGGATTCCAAGTTCTTCGAGGGCTGACGGTGCCACCTCCAAACATGAGCATCCCGACTGGTCAATGCTTCGAACTGGCGGTCCTGACCGTGTTCCCGGTCACTCCTCCCCACCTCCGCGAAATTCTCGATGGCTTGAGCTACAGGATTCACGAGGTGCACGATATTCGCGGCGTGGTGGAGTTCCTCTCAACCAGGCGCGCACCGGTGGTTTTATGTCATTGCGCGTTCCCCGGCGGAAGTTGGAAAGACATTCTGGAATACATTTCTGCTCTGTCATGTCCTCCCCGACTGATCGTGACCTCGGAAACTGCCGACGAGTTCCTCTGGGCTGAGGTCTTGAACCTGGGAGGATACGACGTGCTCGCCCAACCGTTTTGGGCACCAGAGGTAGCTAGCTTAGCTAGAACGTTAAGCTCAGCTTTACGGGGATGGGAGGAAGAAGCCAGCAATGCGGGGCTTCATAAACAGCCAAGGGCAACGCGAGTGAAATTCGTCGATGGCTATGAGAGGAAGACATCGTGAGTATACCAGCGGGTAATGATGATTACGGTCTTATTGAGTCCCGCATAATATAGAGACACTAGAACGGCAGTTCGGCCTGTTGCCAGAAGGCGCGGATGAGACGAGGCCGGCGACGCATCCGTTTCAGCGTTTGCCG
>JAJPJX010000050.1 GCA_021324015.1 Solibacteraceae bacterium
AGAGTTCTGACGATTGGTCTTTCTTGTGCGTCCAACCAGATTGTCAAAGATCTGCGCGAATCGCCCCGAACATCTTTCGATATCCCGGGCCCCCGCGGGCCTCGAATTCTTGTTCGGCCCGGGCGGCACCCCTACGGGCGTACCAAAGGCCGATAAAATGAAAATCTTTTAAAAAGAACCACCAGGAAGGCCGTATTCCGCTCCACGCAGTGGCCCGCGCAGAGTTTTGTTACCATTCCTTACAGAGAACTCTTTTCCTTCTTATATCACCGAAGCGCCGCGCGGGCAAGATGCTACCCACATTTCGGCTAGAGTCCTCAATTCGGCGACTTCCTCAGAATAACAGAACGTTGACAGGCACGCAAGCCCTGGCACGGATTTTTCTTTGTCCAATCCGTCCGCTTCCCGCGCCCACCCGTGCGGAAGCATACCGTCCTTCCCCGTGCCAGCCGGAATTCCTTTCGCTACAATATGTTTCAGAGCATCGGGCAATGCCCCCAATCCTGATATACTTGCATGGTTTTGCCTCCAGTCCGAGCTCCCACAAAGCCCGTTTCTTCCGCGCGCAGCTGGCGGATGTGGGGCTGCACCTTGAGGTTCCGGACCTGGCCGAAGGGGATTTCGAGCATCTGACCATCACGCGCCAACTGGCGGTCATCGACCGTCTGGCGAGGGACCGGCCTGCGCTGCTGATCGGTTCCAGCATGGGCGGCTACTTGGCCGCCTTGTATGCCGTGCGCCATACGCAGGTCCGCCGCCTGGTGTTGCTGGCCCCGGCATTTGGCTTTCTGCGCCGGTGGCCCGAGTCCTTCGGCGCCCAGCGGGTCGAGCAGTGGCGGCGCACAGGCTCTTTGGACGTCTACCATTACGGAGATCGCCGCACGCGCCGCCTGGGTTATCAAATCCTGGAAGACGGCCGCCTCTATGAGGACTACCCCGCCGTCGCCCAACCGGTCCTCGTCTTTCATGGCGCCCAGGATGCCGCCGTACCTGTCGAATATTCCCGCGAGTTCTGCGCCGGCCATCCCAACGCTCGTCTGGAGGTGCTGGCTTCCGACCACGAATTACTGAATGTGCTGCCACACATCTGGGAGCAATCCCGTCAATTCCTGATAGACGGTCTGCCAGACGGCTGGCGGGCGCCGGCCTGAAACATGGCGGAATACGACCAGGAACTCACGCGTATCGTGGCGGAGTTGAACCGCGCCGCGCCTGGGGTGCGCTCCGCCGAGAAGCCCGCCCTGCGTCCGCCGGCCGATGCCGGTTCCCTGGACCAGTTGTTGGCGCTGGCCAGCCGGCAGAACGCTTCCGATATCATCCTGGTTGCGGGCTGCGGCGTGGCTTTGAGGGTCAACGGGGCCCTGACCCCGCCCAACGGGCCGGTACTCTCGCCCGAAGACATCCGCAACCTGGTGCTGCCGCTTCTCGGCACCCGCCAGTACGAGGACCTGCGGAAGCAGAAATCCCTGGATTTCTGTTTCGTGCGCGATCCCATCGGCCGCTTCCGCGCCAACATCCACCATCAGCGCGGCAGCCTGGCCGCCAGCATCCGGCTGCTGCCGGCGCGCATCCCTTCCCTCGAGTCGCTGCACCTGCCGCCGGTGCTGGCGCGCCTGGCAGAGCGCCGCCAAGGCCTGGTGCTGGTGACCGGGCCCACGGGATGCGGTAAAACCTCCACGCTCGCCGCGCTCATCGACCTGATCAACACCCGCTGCCGGGATCACATCGTGACCATCGAAGATCCCATCGAATATCAGCACCCCAACCGCAACTCCATCGTTGAACAGATCGAAGTGGGCCACGACACCCCGGACTTCGTGCATTCCCTGCGCAGCATCCTGCGGCAGACGCCGGACGTGATTCTGGTGGGCGAAATGCGCGACGCCGAAACCATGGCCACGGTGCTCAGCGCCGCGGAGACCGGACACCTGGTCTTTTCGACCCTGCACACGAACGACACTTCGCAGGCGGTCTCGCGCATTCTGGATTCCTTCCCCACGGCCAACCAGCCCCAGATCCGCCAGCAACTGTCGCTGGCCTTGCTGGCCATCGTTTCGCAGCAACTCGTGGCAGCGGCGGACGGCTTGACTCGCTATCCGGCCGTAGAGATCATGATGGCCACCGGCGCCGTGCGGAACCTCATCCGGAAAGGCGACGACCATCAACTGCACACGCAGCTCACCATAGGGCGCGCCGAAGGCATGATGACCATGGAGCAGTCGCTGGCCGAACTGGTGCGGCAGGGCCGCATCACGCCCGAAACCGCCTTCGCGCACTGCTTCCGCCCGGACGATCTACGCCGGCACCTGCAATAGCCCGGGGAACTTCGGCTGGTATCCCGGAAACACCGGCGCCAGGTCCCGATTGCCCAGGTGCCGGCAAACCAGTTCCCCCAGCAGGTCGCGGAAATCCGTGGTGAGCGCCAGGTCGCGGCCCTCGTACAGTTGCTCCGGCGCCAGGCCAGGCCATTTGCCATAGACCTTGCCGCCGCGCACGCGGCCACCCAGCACAAACATGCAATTCGCATGACCGTGGTCGGTGCCCCGGCCGCCGTTTTCGCGTGCGGTGCGTCCGAACTCCGACATGGTCACCACCGCCACATCCCTCATGCGATCGCCCAGGTCCTGCCAGAGCGCCGCCAGCGCCTGGCCAAGTTCGCGCAGGCGCAGGGTCAGTAATCCTTCCGAAGTGCTGCGGCCAACTTCGTTGACGTGATGGTCCCAGCCGCCGACATCGGCGAATGCCAGTTCCACGCCCACGTCCGCCCGGATGAGCTGGGCAATTTGCCGCAGGCTGTCGCCGAAACGCCCGCGCGGGTATTCCGCGCCGCCGGCAGGCTGGTATGGCTGGCGGCTGACAGCCTCCAGCAGCCGCATGGCCTCGAAGGTTTCCCGCCCGGTGGCACGCATGGCGGGATCCGAGGCGTCCCGGTACATCGCCTCGAGCTGGAGGGCGGCCTCCGGGTCGCGAATCTGAAACGCGTCCAGTCTTTGGACCGCGATGGAGGCGTTCGGCCCCCGCAGGGAGCGAGGCAATACCGGTCCCATAGCGACAGCCCGCACCGGCGAGAGAGGCGCGCGCTCCCACGGCAAGGCCCGGTTCAGCCAGCCGCTTTGGACCGCCTTGTAGCCCGGCGTACCGGATTCCATGTAGTCCTGCGCGTCAAAATGCGAGCGGGTCGGATCCGGCGAGCCGGCCGCGTGCAGGATGGCCAGGTGGCCGGTCTGGTAGAGCGGCACGAGCGGAGCGAGCGCGGGATGCAGCCCGAAAAAGCCGTCCAGTTCGATGGCGGCATCCTGGGAGCCGCGGGCGGGCCGCGGCACCGCGATGGTGGGCCGCATTTCGTAGTAGCTCTTTTCGGCGTGCGGCACCACCATATTCAGGCCGTCTGCTGCTCCCCGCAAAAACACCGCCACCAGAATCTTCTTGCGCGGAGAAGGAGCGTCCGCCGCACACAACACCCGCCTCAGCCACAGGGGCGCGGCGCCCGAGCCCACCATGGCCAGAGCCGATTGCCGGAGAAAGACGCGACGTGTCGGCATGATCCTCACTTCCTTTGAAACTCGGGCGAGCCGAGATGGACGCCTTCGTCCCCGAATCGCGCCTGGTCTACCCGGACACCAGGCACCTGGTTCCGTGCCAGCGCCAGGGCGAAGTTCATGCGGGCCAGCAACCCGGCCGAGTTCATCCAGTCCTGGCCGGCATTGGAGTATCCCGTGGGCTCCTGCTTGCGGTAGAGCGGCTCGCCAAGCTGCGCCAGTTGATTGGCCAGTGCGAACCCGTAATCCACGTCGGCGTCCAGCGCACGTACCGCACTGGCCACCATCTCGAGCGGGGACTTGCTCTTCGCGCGAAACGTCTCCGGCGCCCAGAACTCCGGCGCGGCGAGCATGGTCTTCATGACCTCGCGCAGGTCGCCATCCTTTTCCAGGAAGGTGAGGCTCATGCGGCTCACCATCGAGGCCGGCGGGTTATCCGCGGCGAAGCGCTGCGCAAGCTGGTAGGAAATGTGGCGCGCCGTGGCGGGGTGATGCGCCAGAATCTCCAGCACGCGGAGACCGTCCTCGATGCCGCCGCCGGCCGGGATTTGTACACCCAGCACCACCTTGGCGCCGGGATCGTGCATGCGCGGGTTGAAGAAGAAGCTGCCGCCCTGGCGCGGATTCCGGATGGTCCAGCCGGTGAAGCAGCGCGCCACCTCGGTGACATCCTTCTGGGTGTAGCCGCCATCCGCGCCCAGCGTGTGCAGTTCCATCAACTCGCGGGCGTAATTTTCATTCAGCCCGCGCCGCGCGCTTTTTCCCGCCGTTCGGCCTGCCAGGAACAGCTTGACCTCCCGATTGGGGTCCACCGATTGCCAGTTGTCCAGGTAGAACAGCATGGCCGGGCTCTGCGCCGTGGCCAGCAACAGATCGTAAAATTTTCCCAGCACATGCGGCCGGACGGCGTCCCGCTCGTAGGAGGTCACCATGTAGCGGTCGGCGCCTTTGTTCAAAAAGACGTTGAAGTGGTTGTACCAGAAATCCACCAGGACCTGTTCGAGCTGCCGGTTGCTGTAGAGGACACGATACAGCTTGGCCTCCTGAAGATCCGCGGCTACCACCTGGAGCGGCCCGCTCACCCATTCGATCTTGCGGCGCAATTCGGGCGGCGCGGCCGGATACAACGCGCGGCGCATCCCTGCGGGCATGGCCTCGAGCACCTGGTCCTGCTTCTCCAGCGGGAGCCCGCGCAGCCAGGCCACTTTCTCCTCCGGAGCGGCGTTGCGCAACGTGCGCCGTTCGCTCACCGTCAGGATCGCAGCCAGTTCGGGCTTGGCCTGATCATCGGCGCCCTTGCCGCTCGTTTGCTCGAAGCGTTCCGCCAGCCGGCGGATCATCATGCGTTTGTCCGGATCCTGGGGAAACGGCACGCGCCCCTCCACCATGGCGCGCACCACCTGCGGAGGAGGGTAGTTCGCCACTCGTTCTTCCGGGCTCATCCGCAGTGTATCGAGCGGCGCCAGCCTGGCTTCGAGTGCGGGGCTTTCCGGAATGCGGTCCGGATGCAGTTGCAGGTTGATCCACTTCTTCAGCCCCATGGATTTCACCTGCGCGACCTCTCCGGGGCGCGGCCCGAACGTCAACCGATTCAAGGCGTGGAGGATTTTCTCTTCGTCCGAGAGTTGGGGCCCGGACCGCGCGGAAAAGACCGGAAGAGCCGCCAGGCATCCGGCCAGCACGCCGGCGAGCCAGAGTCGTTGTGCCATACCTGATGGTTTAAACGCCCTACCTGCAACCGAGTTGCGGAGCGGGAAATTAACAGGCCTACATCCGCCAGAGAATGTACGATTCCGCCCCCGGCCGGCTCCTAGAACACAAGCCCGACTTGCGCGGTGTAGGACCGCGGCGCGACGAAGTGTGTGCCGCTGAAAGTCGAAAGAAAGTTGTAGAGCGCAACCGTGTTCGCCAGGTTGGTAATCGTGAATCGGGCCGTCGTGCGCACGTGCTCGCTATGGAACAGGTTGTCGGTCCCGAGGGCCAGATCGAAGACGTGCCGCGGCGCGATGCGCGGCGGGTTGAGATCGTCGTTCTCCGTGCCGGGCGCGGGGATGCGCAGCCGCGTGGCGCCGTAGTTCGTCGAACCGCACGCCGTGATGGGGGCCGAAAGCGTGGCCTGCTGGCTGCCGCAATAGAAGCCGATGGCCGCCTGCTGCGCCGCCGTAAGCGCCAGCGCATCCTCCAAACTTCCGACTGCGCCCGCCACCAGGCCGCTGTCATACCGCCACGTGAACGCCACCCAAGGGCCGTTGTGCGGCCGCTGATAGCGAAAGTAGGTGGTCTGTTCGAAGGCCTGGTCGTGGTCGATGCGGAAGACCCCGGTGTCGATCGGCGAATTGAAGATCAATCCTCCGTTCGACGGGCCGAAGTACCGGGCGCGCGTATGTCCCATCGTGGTGTAGGCTTGGAAACCCTTCAAGTCTGGCGTCGAGAATCGAACGGAAAAGCCGTCGATCTTGGATTTGCGCCAGGAGATGGGAAAGGTGATGGGCGTGTTGAACAGGGTCCCGAAATCGAAAGCGTTGTCCGTGAACTTCCAGAAGTAGTCCCCGCTCACGAGCAGCCATTTGCCCAAGGTTTGCTCGAGGCCGGCGTTGTATTGATTGCGCCGCCCCGGCGGGATCGGCTGGCTGGCATACGCACCGAAGACGTTAGTGGCCAGGCCCCCCGCGCCGGTAGCGCTCGAAAGAATGAGATTCTCGTTGTAGGGCGTCTCCAGCGTATGCGAATAGGCGGCCCGCACCACCGTGTGCGTGGGCTTGAACAGATAGGAGACTCCCACTCGCGGCTGAATTCCGGTGGCCTGGCTGAGGCCGTCGTATTGGTCCACCCGGATTCCGGCATTGAGCGTCAGCCGGCCCAGGGTGACCGCATCCTGCACGAAGAAGGCGTACTGATTGATGTTCTTGCGGCCGGCGAACGAAAACAGCTGGCCGCCGCGCGTCAGGTCGAAGGGAACAAGTCCGGGCTGCTCCGCGGGATCCACAAAGTTCGGGTCGGTGATGCCGAGCTGGAAGGCTTCCTGCAACCGGGTCTGCATCAACTGCACGCCGGCCTTCAGATTCTGAATCCCCTGCACCAGGGAGACATCCGCCCGCACCCCCCAGTTCGTCAAGCGACGGTTCTCGGCGATGGTGGCGGGAGTATCGGCGAACGGGTCGCGGCTGGGATAGTAGCCCACGCGGTCCTGCCGCCAGAATGGGTTGACCGTCAGCAGCGTTTTCGCATTGAACGTGTGCTGATACCCCGGCGCGATGTTCAGCGTCTCCACTTTTTGCCGCTGGTCCTGGCCGGCGGCCACCTGGTCGTACGTGTTCGGGACCTGAAACCAGTTGCGGGCCTGAAACAGGTTGAGATGCAGCGCATCCATGGCGCCGGGTTGAAAGTCCACCCGGTCGAAGATCGCATAGTTATTGCCCGCGTCGTGGAACGGGCGGAATTCGGGCGTGTCCAGGAATCTCCCGGAGCGCAGTGAATTGGCCGCCAGAAAATTGCCCCACTTGGCGCTACCGAAACTCAGCGTGGCCTCCTCGCCGATCGTGCCGAAAGAGCCGTATTGCGCGTCGAAGCTGCCGTGGGGCTTCTGTCCCAGGCCGGAGCGGGTCACCGCGTTCACCACCAGGCTGGTCTTGTCGCCGAACTCCGCGCTTGGCGCCCCGGTGATCAGTTCCATCGACTGCAGGGCATTCAACGGAATCTGCGTGGAGAACTGCTTGCTCTGCTGATCGCTGATGGGCTGCCCGTCCACGGAAAACGTGGTCTGCGCGTGATCCCCTAGCGGGTGGAAAAAGCCGTTCGAATCCGCCACCACGCCCGGGGTGGAAAGCGTGATCGCGTCGCTCAACGCCGAACCCGGCGAGATAGCTGGAAGTTTGGAATAGGTTTCTTGGTCCACGTCGTTGTGCGCGTAGGGCACGTTCTCCAAAAGGTCGGATCCGTGGCCCTCCACGGTCACGGTGGTCTGCCCCCCGGCCACTTGCAGGGTCAGCTTCAATTTCACCGGCACGTTCGAGCGCACCGCCACATCCTGTTCAAGGGCTACAAAGCCGGCCGCCGTAACCGCTAGGTGGTAATTGTTCGGCGGAAGGTTCGGCAGGCGAAAACCACCCTGCTCATCGGTGGTCATCACCCTGCGAAAACCGGTCAGACGATTGCTGGCCGATACCTCCGCGCCCACGATGGCCGCGCCCGAAGGGTCCGTGACCGTTCCTTCCAAGGTTCCGGCGCTCCCCAGAGATTGGGCCCGCGCGCTGCATAGGAATGGTAAGAGAAAGATTCCAATCAGAAATGCTTTACTGCTGCACGACTGCCTCATTGTGCCTCTCCCAAACGGGTACACCAACCCGTTTTGCCGTGAACCAACTGGCCCGACTGTGAGCGGACGGTTAGGCGGGCGGGGCGCGGGAGAGCCAGACGCTAACGAGCGGATCCGGGAATTCCTGTACCTGCGGTCGAGGCGTGAACCACTCGACTTCAGTGGATGCAGAACACTGGAAGGAGGTCACTGGGCGCACCATCGCCAAGTGACCGGCGTGGCAAACGGCGCAGCAGTGATCGGAGGCCCGCGTGTGCTCGTGCGCGGCAAGAGAAGCCCCCTGCAACGACACCGTGGCGCACAGAATCAGCAGGATCAGGTACACCTGCCAAACCTTTGCGCCTCTAAGTGTCATGTATTTCTATTATACGCCCAGCGGCGCGGCGGTCCGCGAGGACTGTGCCAGCTTTTCGGCCGCCAACGCCTTCACTTTGCGGATGTTTTCTCGCTTGACGTTTTCGTAGCCGCGGATCTGGTCGGGCAGCGAGACAAGTTCCAGCGCCAGGGTTGTGTCTTCCATGTCCAGGCACTGCCGCACCAGGGCACGATACCAGCCGATGAGCGCTCGTTCCTCGCGGCGCGCGGCGGCGTAGCCGAAAGGATCCCACCGCGTGCCGCGCAGCCCGCGAAGCTCCGCCAGAAGGCGCAGCAGTCCGCGGAACCAGCCGCCCAGCCGGAATTTCTTCCGCCAGCCCAGCGCACGCAGGAGTGGCGGATGCAGGTTGTACGAAACACTCTCCACCTGCTCCCACATCTCCCGCACGCGCGCCTCCGCCTCGGGCCGGGTGAGTAGACGCGCCACTTCGTATTCGTCTTTATACGCCATCAGCTTGTACAGGTAGCGCGCCACGGCGTCGGCCAGTGCCGGTTGCCGCGCTTCCACCTCGCGCACGAAGGCCAGGTATTCTTCCGCATACGCGCGGTTCTGGTAGGCCGCCAGGTCCGTGTATCGGCGCTCTACGAGGCTGCGCGAGTCTTCGCGCCGCTCTTCGGGCGCCACCAGCGCCTCCACTGCCCGCGCGTCCTCGAAATACCTGCGGCCCCACAAAAATGCATGGAGATTGCGTTCCACGTCCACGCGGTTGAGGCGGATCGCTTCCTCGATGGCTCCCGCCGAGATGGGAATTCGTCCGGCCTGGTAGGCCACGCCCAGAAGGAATACGTTCACCGCCAGGTGGCTGGCGAAGAGTCCTTCGGCGATGCGCGTGGCATCCACGAACACGTTGTCGCTTCGGCGGGTGTAGCGGTTGATCAGGTCCGCCATGCTGCCCGCCCCGCCCGGCCTCGCCTTGCCGCGGATGGCCTCGGCGGTGGGAATCTCGGCCGTGTTCACCACCGCGACGGTCCGCGCTGGATGGGCCCGCCTCAGGTTCTCGGCGCTGGCCGCGCCCAGCACGTCGAAACCCAGTAGCAGGTCGGCATTGCCATACCCGATCTTCGCCGCGGCTTCGATGGGCCGCTCGCTGAGGATCAAACTGGAAACCACCGCGCCGCCTTTCTGTGCGAGGCCGGTCTGGTCCAGGGTGATGACCGACAGCCCGTCGATCCAGGCGGCCGTGGCGAGCAGCGCGTTGACCGTGACCACTCCCGTGCCGCCGATTCCGGGCGACAGGATCGCGTATCTCTCGCCGATCGCGGCTTTCTCCTTCGGCGGCCGCACCACGGTTTCCGGCAACTCCTGCAGGGGTTTCTTGCGAAGACCGGTTCCCGGCTTCAACTTCACCGTGAGGAACGAAGGGCAATCTCCCAGCAGGCAGGAGTAGTCCTTGTTGCAGGAAGACTGATGGATGCGGGTCTTCTGGCCGTATTCCGTCATCACCGGGTGGAGGCTCACGCAGTTGGACTGGCGCACGCAATCGCCGCAGCCTTCGCAAAGCTCCTCGTGGATCACCAGTCGCACCACCGGTTCTTCCAGCTTGCCGCGCGAACGCAGGCGGCGCTTTTCCGCCGCGCACTGCTGGTCGTAAACGATCACCGTCACCCCGGGCACCTGCTCGAGTTCCCGCAGCGCTTCGGGAAGGGTGTCGCGGTCGCGCGCTTCCGCGTTCGCGGCGAGCTTGACGCCCTCATACTTCGCCGGATCGTCGGTCAGCACCAGGGTCTTCTTCACTCCCTCGGCTGCCAGCTTGCGGGTTAGATCCGGGACCGTCAGCGCACCGGCCACCTCCTGCCCTCCGGTCATCGCCACCGCGCCGTTGTACAGAATCTTGTAGGTGATGTTCACACCCGCCGCCACGCAGGCTTCCACCGCCAGCGAGCCAGAGTGAAAATAAGTGCCGTCGCCGATATTCTGGAATAGGTGCTTGCGCTCGACAAACGGCGCCATGCCGATCCACGGCGCCCCTTCTCCGCCCATGTGCGTCAGGAAGGCGTAGCCGCGGCTGAACGACTCGAGTTGGATGGCCATGCCGTGGCAGCCTATGCCGCCGCCCGCGACCTGTCCTTCGAGCAGCAGCGTGGAGCGATTGTGCGGACAGCCCGAGCAGAACGTGGGATAGCGTGGCGGAGTGGCTGGCTTCTCACGGCTTTCGATCTCCGCAATCACCCGCGAGCGATCCGGCCGCACGGGGATGCCCGCCTGGCCCAGTACTCCGCTCAGCACCTTCGCGAGTGTCTCCGGGTCAAGCTCCCCGGCAGCCGGCAATAAGGGCTTTCCGGTGAGATCCTGCTTGCCCGCGATCGCCGGCCGTTCGGACAGGTTGTAGAGCGCGTCCCGCAACTGGAGTTCCAGGAAGCTGCGTTTCTCCTCCACCACCAGGAGAGTATCCAGGCCTTGTGCAAATTCGGCCGCAAAACCGGGCTCCAGCGGATATGTCATCCCGAACTTGGCAATGCGGATTCCCAACCCCTCCAGATCGCCACGCCGGATTCCCAGGTCTGCGAGCGCCTGCATTACGTCGTAGTAGGCTTTGCCCGCGGTCGCGATGCCCAGCCGCGCCCGACCCGCGGAGCCGAACCGCTGGTTGACGCCGTTCAGGCGGGCGAATTCCCGCGCCGCTTCCAGGCGCCGGAAATTCACCTCGGGTTCGAGAGCCAGGGTGAACGGCGTCACCAGCCGCGCATCCGACCGCTTCTCGTAGCCGGCCGGGAGGCAGATCGCGGGCCGCTCCGGATCCACTTCCACCGTGCCGCCGCCGTCGCACACGTTGGTCACCAGCTTCATCGACGCCCAGGCGCCCGAAAAGCGCGAGAGCGCGATGGCCAGCATGCCGTAGTCCAGAATCTCCTGCGTGTTGCCCGGATAGAACAGCGGCAGGTTGAAGTTGAACAGGCTCAGGTCGCTCTGATGCGGGATGGTGGAGCTTTTGGAGATATGGTCGTCGCCCGCCAGCACCAGCGCGGCGCAATGCCGGCCGGTGCCGGCGATGTTGGCGTGCCGCAGGACGTCGCCGGAGCGATCCACCCCCGGCCCCTTCCCATACCAGATTCCCAGCACGCCGTCGTACTTCGACTGCCCCAGGATGTGATGGATCTGGCTGCCCAGCACTGCCGTGGCGGCCAGGTCTTCGTTCACGCCGGGCAGGAAATGAATGCGGTATTCCTCCAGCAGGCGGCGCACCCGCTGGAGCGCCAGATCGTAGCCTCCCAGCGGCGAACCTTCGTACCCGGAGATGAAGGCGGCCGTACTCAAGCCCTCCCGCCGGTCGCGGCGCATCTGGTCCATGGGTAGCCGCACCAGCGCCTGAATGCCGGTCAAGTACACAGCGCCGCGCTCTTCCAGATACTTCGCGTCCAATTTGTCCGGCATGTGACCGTATTATACTTTTTGTTCACACCATGAAATCCGTTCAACTAATGGCCCCTGGTACGCTGGAAGTCCGCGAGATGCCGGCGCCGCCGGATCCCGGCCCCGGCGAGGTGCTGGTGAAACTCCGCGCGGTGGGCATCTGCGGCAGCGACATGCACTGGTATCACGGCGGCATCGGGCGCAATCGGATGGCTCCCGGGCAGGTCCTGGGCCACGAACCGGCGGGCGAAGTGGTGGCGGTGGGGAAGGGTGTCGCGGACCTCTCCCCCGGCCGGCGGGTAGCCATCGAGCCGGCTATCACCTGCGGCCACTGCGAACCGTGCCGCTCCGGCCGCCACAATAACTGTCTCACTTCGATCTTCATGGGTTCGCCGCAGATGCCGGGTCTGTTCCGGGAGTTCGCTGTGGTCCCGGCGCACAACGCGGTCGCCGTCCCCGATCCGCTCACCTTCGACGAAATCACCCTTCTGGAACCGGTGGCCGTCATGCTGCATGTCCTGGAGTTGGTCAATGTCCGCATCGGCGACACGGTCGCGGTCATGGGCGCCGGCCCGGTGGGCCTGCTGATGGCCTCGGTGGCGCGCGTGGCCGGGGCGCACCGGGTCTTCATCGCCGACAAAATCCCCCACCGCCTCCGGATCGCGCGCGAAATGGGCGTAGGCGTGGCCTTGCACACGGAAACCGAGCCGGTCGCGGATGCGATCCTGGATCAGACGCGCGGCCGCGGCGTGGACATCGTCTTCGACGCCGCCGGGGCCCCGGAGTCCGTCAACACCGGTATCCGCATCGCGCGGGCCGGAGGACAGCTCGTCATGATCGGCATCCCCGACGAGGTGGGCTTGTCGCTGGACATCCACACGGCCATGAACAAGGAGCTGAACATTCAGACCATCAAGCGTTCCAACCACAACGTGCACGGCGCGCTGGATCTGCTCCGCTCCGGAAAGATCTCCACCGCCCTCGTGACGCACCATTTTCCGTTGGAGCGGACGCCAGAAGCTTTCGAGACCCTAGCCGCCTACCGGGATGGCGTGGGCAAGGTCATCATCGAGCTTCCCTGATGCAACACTACGTGGCCTTCGACCTGGGCGCGGAAAGCGGCCGCGCGATGCTCGGCACGCTCTCCAGCCAGGGGCTGGCAGTCGAAGAACTGCACCGCTTCCCCAATACGCCCGTCCGCGTATTCTCAGCTCTCTATTGGGACACGCTGCGTCTGTGGCACGAAATCCAGCGCGGCTTGGCCGTGGCCGGGCGCGAGCGTCACTTGTCCCCGGCCGGCATCGGTGTAGACACCTGGGGCGTGGATTTCGCACTCCTGGGCGCGGACGGGGCGCTGGCCGACAATCCCCGCCACTACCGCGACTCTCGCACCAACGGCATGATGGAAAAGCTGTTCGCCGTCGTGCCCCGAGAGGAAGTGTTCGCCCAGACCGGTATCCAGTTCATGCAGCTCAACTCGCTCTACCAGTTTTATGCCCTCAAGGTGAGCAAATCCCCCGCTTTGGCTGCCGCCCGGACGCTGCTCTTCATGCCGGACCTGTTCAACTACTGGCTCACCGGCGTAGCCCGCTCGGAACTCACTATCGCCAGCACCTCGCAGTTCTACGACCCGCGGAAGAAGGCCTGGGCCGCCGATCTCCTCGGCCGGCTGGGCCTGCCGGCGCACATCCTGCCGGAGATCGTGCAGCCGGGCACGCTGCTCGGCCCGCTGCTCCCTTCGGTCGCCGCGGCCGCCGGGCTCGGGGAGGTACCGGTCTACGCCACCGGCTGCCACGACACGGCATCGGCCGTGGCCGCCGTACCGGCTCAGGGCGAAGGCTGGGTCTATATCAGCTCCGGCACCTGGTCCTTGATGGGCGTGGAGACGGACGAGCCCGTCATTAACGAGGCATCGCTGACGCTGAACCTCACCAATGAAATCGGCGCGGCCGGTAAAGTGCGGCTGCTCAAGAACATCGCCGGGCTTTGGCTGCTCCAGGAATGCCGCCGGACCTGGGCCCTCGAAGGCCACGAATACAGCTACGAGCAGCTCACGCAGCTCGCGGCTGCCGCCCGGCCGTTTTCCGCCATCATCGATCCGGACGCCTTTCTGGAACCCGGCGAGATGCCGCGCAAGATCGCGGATCTGTGCCGGCGCACCGGCCAGCAGCCGCCCGAGAGCTGCGGCGAATTTGCGCGCACGATTCTGGAAAGCCTGGCGCTGCGGTACCGCCAGGTCCTGGAAAGCATCGAGTCGCTGCTGGGCCGGCGTTTTTCGGTGATTCACATCGTGGGGGGAGGATCCCGCAACGCGGTGCTGAACCAGTTTGTGGCGGATGCCACGGCGCGCACCGTGGTGGCGGGGCCTGCGGAGGCGACCGCCATCGGCAACGTGCTCATCCAGGCCATGGGCGCCAAGGCCGTCTCCGGCCTGCCGGAAGCCCGCGCGGTCGTGCGGCAGTCGTTTCCGCTGGAAACGTTCGATCCCACCCGCGGCAACGGATGGGATGCGGCCTACGAGCGGTTTGGGCGCTATCGCGCCGTGTAGCCGCCGTCCACCATCAAGTGCACGCCGGTGATGAAGCTGGCTTCGTCGGAAGCCAGGAACAATGCCGCGTTGGCCACTTCGCGCGGTTCGCCCAGGCGGTTGAGCAGGTGCAGGGGCGCCACCTGGTCGCGCCACTCCTCGAACGTCATACCCAGGCGCTGAATCTCGCGGTAAGATGCGCTTGTCAGTACGGCCCCCGGGCAAATAGCATTCACCCGGATCCGATAGGGCGCCAGGTCCATGGCCATGCACTTGGTCAGGGTCAGGACCGCCCCCTTGCTGGCGTTGTAAGTGGCGAAATCCGGCTGAGCGATCAGGCCGCTCATGGAGGCGATGTTTACGATCGCCCCGCCGGCCGCCTTCAGATGCGGAATCGCGAACTTGGAGACCAGCGCCGTGCCGATCACGTTCACGCCCAACACCTTCTGCCAGTCCGCCACGCTGGCCGCCTCCACGTTCTTCTGGGTGAAGTCGGCAGCGTTGTTCACCACAACGTGAACCCCGCCGAAGCTGGAAACCGCCGTCTCGGCGATATTTCGCGCGCCGGCCTCCTGCGAAATGTCGGCCACCGCCGGCACCGCCTTCGCTCCCAGGGCCTGTACCTTCCGAAGCGTCCGTTCGGCCGCCGCGGCGTCAATGTCGTTCAGCACCAGGCGGGCGCCTTCTTCGGCGAAGCGCACGGCGATGGCTTCCCCTATGCCGGCGCCCACACCGGTGACAATGGCAATCTTGTCGGTTAATCGCAAAGCACTCGGCTCTTGCTCAGAGTTTTCCGGCGGGTATCGGTACCAGATCGCGGTTGGCGATCACCCGGTCGATCATGCCGTATTCCACCGCCGTTTCCGGACTCATGATGTAGTCGCGGTCCACGTCCCGCGCCACCTTGTCCAGCGGCTGTCCGGTGGATTTGGCCAAAATCTGGTTGAGGGTCTCCCGCATACGCAGGATCTCTTTGGCGTAAATGTCGATGTCCGCGGCCTGCCCGGCCAGACCCTGCATGGAAGGCTGATGGATCATGATGCGGGAATTCGGCAGGCTGAAACGCTTTCCCTTCGTGCCGGCGGCCAGCAGCACCGCCGCCATGGAAGCCGCCTGCCCCACGCAGATGGTGACGATGTCCGGCCGGATGAACTCCATGGTGTCCAAAATCGCCAGACCCGCGGTGATCGAACCGCCCGGCGAGTTGATGTAGATCGAGATATCCTTTTCCGGATCCTCCGCTTCCAGGAAAAGCAGCTGGGCGATCACCAAGTTGGCGACGTTGTCGTCAATCGGCGTTCCCAGGAAAATGATGTTCTCCTTCAGCAGACGTGAATAGATGTCGTACGCCCGCTCCCCACGCGAAGTCTGCTCCACCACCATGGGGACCAAGACAGACTGGCCCATCGGACTCCTCCTCCTAGCGAACCGGGTTTGTGGTTCAGGCTCGCTTGCCGCCTACCGCGCGCTTGGTTTTCGCCTTCCGCCCCAGCGCTTTCCGCTTTTGCTCCAGCGCCTTCACCAGGTCCGCAATCGTGTTCTTCCCTAAATAGTCCATGATACGCGAACGCAGGGCGATCCAGCTATCGTGCATGGAGCACGGCATTTCGTCGGAGCACTCCGCCAGGCCGCTGGCGCACTGTTGGTAGGGCGCCAGGCCGTCCAGCGCCTCCACAATGTCCAGTAGCCGGATCTCCGCAGGATCTACGCGCAGGGAAAAACCTCCGGTCGGGCCTTTGCTCGAGCGGAGCAGCCCCTTACGGGCGAGTTGCTGGAGGATCTTGGCCAGAAAATGGGCGGGAATGTCCTCCTCCTCCGCTATGTTCTTTACCATCGCGAACTTGCCTTCCGGCACCTGCGCCAGATGCACGAAAGCGCGAATCGCGTACTCAGCCGATCGTGAATAGATCATGCTTCAATCCCCTTAATTCGGAGTAACATCACATCGTTATCTTAAAAGGTTCGGTCACACCACGCAAGCGTTTCCTGTAGTTCCTAGGAACCTCTTCAGCGGCGTAATTTTGGTTACGGACCCCGAGGCTCGGGCGTACTTTCGGATCGAAAGTACTGGAACACTCCCAGCCTTGATTATACCTCGCGCGCGCGGTGGGCCATCTCAACCAGGACAGCCCGCGCCTCGGCGGCGCTGCGGGCCTCGCGGACAAAAGCGACCCGAACCCCCGAAACGCGCTCTCCATGGGTCACCCACAGGTGGAAGCCCAGACGGTCCACGGCGGTCACGGTGGCCGTCTGCGCCTCGACGCCCCCGTGGACCTTTGCCAGCAGCACCAGGGCCTCGGTGTGGTCAGCGTTCATGTGCGCCAGGATCGCCGGCGCGGTTTCCGCCAGCGGATCGGGCTCCGCCAGGCTGTACTCCGTGCCCGAAACCCAGCCCATGGCGCCGAACCCGCCCACAAAATAGACTTCCGCCGGTTGCAGCCGGTAGAACACGAAGTCGCCGAAGCCTACCCACAAGCGGGCCGGCTCGTGCTGCGCCAGGTAACGTTCGCGCGCCCCTTGCAGTTCCCCTTCGGGCACCGGAGAAACCTCGCCCAGCAGCGTCACACGGGCAGCCGCCAGCGGGTCGCCCGGCACCCCCGGCTGCATCACCAGCAAGCTGGCCCGCGGGTTGCCCGTCAGGTTCTGAGTATGGATCGCCATGCTGCTGATCAGAAACACCGGCCGGCCGCGTTCATCCGGACTGTAGGGCATTACCGAACCGAATGGGAAACCCGGGTACTTGCGGGACTGGGTCGAGAGCGTCCCCACCCGCCCCAGGTGCACCAGCGTGCGGCTGCGCTCCCCGTACGAAGGTTCCGGTACCGTCCCCATGACATTATCCTAAGACCGTCGCGCTCGCCCATGCTCTGCGATCATGAGAGGGAGGAGCGATCATGCGATCCCCATCCGCAACAGCCTTCCTCGCAGCCGCAACGCTTGCCCTGGTCTCCCACGCCGAGGCCCAGACGCGCGCCGAGGCCCCACCGCGCCCCCCCTCGGTCCGCACCACTGGTGAGGCGACCGTCTCCGCCCGGCCCGATCAAGCTGTTCTCGAAATCGGCGTGGTGACACAGGCGGCCACGGCACAGGCCGCTGGAACGGACAACGCCGGCCAGCTCCACGCCGTCCTCTCCAGGCTGCATAGCCTGGGTTCCGCGGCCGAGGTCAAAACCCTGGGCTACTCGCTGACGCCGAACTACCGTTACCCAAAGGAAGGGGGCCAGCCCGCCATCACAGGCTACACGGCGTCCAATACGCTGGAAGTCACTACCAGCGACCTCTCGCTCGTGGCCAAGGCCATTGATCTGGCGGTGCAGTCGGGAGCCAATAACATCCGGCGGCTCGAGTTCAAGCTGAAAGACGAGCAACCCGCGCGGACCCAGGCGCTGCGTCAGGCAGCCGCGCGGGCGAAGAGCAGCGCGGAGGCGATCGCATCGGCCTTAGGGCTGAAAATTGTCCGCGTGTTATCAGTCGAGGAAGGTATCCAGACGCCCATCCGCCCGGTGTCCCGAGCCATGGCCGCCATGGCCGCGCCCGCGCCCACCCCGGTCGAGCCGGGCACCATAGATATCCAGGCCTCCGTCACCCTCACCGTCCAGGTGGAATAGGGGGCGGAAACCCGCCGATTGCGCGCTCAGGGCAGTTTGCTTTCGCCCATCAGGTACTGATCGATGCCGCGCGCCGCCTTGCGGCCCTCTGAGATGGCCCACACCACCAGGGACTGGCCGCGACGCATGTCGCCTGCGGCAAAGACGCCCGGCACCGACGACATATGATTTTCGTCCGTAGCCACGTTGCCCCGCTGGTCCAGCTTAACCCCCAGTTGCTCGATCATCCCGTTCTTAACGGGCCCCAGGAATCCCATCGCCAGTAGCACCAAATCGGCCTCCAGCGTGAAATCCGTGCCTGGGATGGGCTCGAACTTCGGCGCCGGGCCCACCCGGAGGGCGTGCAATTGCTTCACCTTGCCGTGCTCGTCGCCGGTGAACTTCGTGGTCGAGACGCTCCACTCGCGAGTGCCGCCCTCCTCATGCGAGCTTTCCGTGCGCAATTGCATGGGCCAGAGCGGCCAGGGAGTCTGCGGCGCGCGCTGCTCCGGCGGCCGCGGCAGCAGTTCGAACTGGTGCACCGCGGCAGCCTTCTGGCGGTGCGAGGTTCCCAGGCAATCCGCGCCTGTGTCGCCGCCGCCGATGATCACCACCTTCTTGCCGGTGGCCAGTATGGCGCTCTCAGCGGGCACCGCATCGCCCTCGCAGCGCCGGTTCTGCTGGGGCAGGAATTCCATCGCGAAGTGGATGCCCTTCAGTTCACGGCCCGGCACTTTCAGGTCCCGCGGTTGCTCTGAGCCGCCCGCCAGAAGGATCGCGTCGAAATCGCGGCGCAGGTCTTCCACCGGTACGCTGACACCCACGTGCGAGTTGGGCAGGAACTCCACACCCTCGGCGCGCATCTGCTCCAGCCGCCGGTCCAGGACGTGTTTCTCCATCTTGAAATTCGGGATGCCGTAGCGCAGCAGGCCGCCGATGCGGTCGTTTTTCTCGAAAACCGTCACCCAATGGCCGGCGCGGCACAACTGCTGGGCCGCTGCCAGGCCGGCCGGACCGGAACCCACGATCGCCACGCGTTTGCCGGTGCGCAGGGCGGGCGGCTCAGGCCGGATATAGCCCTCTTCCCAGCCCCGCTCCACGATGATCTTCTCGATCTGCTTGATGGTCACCGGCGGCTCGTTGATGCCGAGCACGCAGGCCGCCTCACACGGCGCCGGGCAGATCCGCCCCGTGAACTCCGGGAAATTATTGGTCGAGTGCAGCACGCGGATGGCTTCCTTCCACCGGCCGCGGTACACCAGGTCGTTCCAGTCCGGAATGATGTTGTTCACCGGGCAACCGGTATGGCAAAACGGCACCCCGCAATCCATGCAGCGGGCACCCTGCCGGCGCACCTTGTCTTCCGGAAATTCGTGGTAGATTTCGAACCAGTCGTTGACGCGCTCCGCAGGATGCCGCCGCTGCGGCAGCTCCCGCGTGTATTCCATGAAGCCAGTGACCTTACCCATGTAGCACCTGCTCGCCCGGGTTGCCGGCCGCCGCTGCCAGCGGCATGTAGACCTGTTTCGCGCGCGGCACCCCGAGCACGCGCTTGTATTCGTGCGGGAACACCTTAATGAACCGCGGCAGCATGTCTGCCCAGTTCTCCAGGATCCACTGGCCGCGCGGGCTGCCCGTGGCTTCCACGTGCCGCTCGATCAGCCGGCGCAGCCACTGCGCATCCTGCGCGTCGCTCGCCGGCTCCAGGTCCACGCCTGCGGTGTTGCAGCGCTTCTCGGCGAAATCGCCCTTTTCGTCCAACACGTAGGCGATGCCGCCGCTCATGCCGGCCGCGAAGTTCCGGCCGGTCTTGCCCAGCACCACCACCAACCCCTTGGTCATATACTCGCAGCCGTGGTCGCCCAACCCTTCCACCACCGCCGTGGCCCCGGAGTTGCGCACCGCGAAGCGCTCGCCCGCCATGCCGTTGAAAAACGCTTCGCCGCTGGTGGCGCCGTAGAGCACCACGTTGCCGATCAGGATATTCTCCTCCGGCAGGAAGGTGGACTGCCGCGGCGGATAGACGATCAGCCGCCCGCCCGAGAGGCCCTTCCCCACGTAGTCGTTGGCGTCTCCTTCGAGCGTAAGCGTAACCCCCTTGGCCAGGAACGCCCCAAAACTCTGCCCCGCCGATCCGGTGAAATAGCACCGGATGGTGTCGTCCGGCAGCCCCGCTGATCCGTAGCGCCGCGCGATTTCACCGCTCAGCATCGCGCCCACCGTGCGGTGCACGTTGCGGATGGGCAGCTTGATCTCGATCGGCGCGCCGTTATCGATGGCCTCCTGTGCGTGCTCGATCAGCTTGTAGTCCAGCGCTTGGTTCAGCCCGTGGTCCTGCGGCTGCACGCACCTCCGGGCGATGCGCGCCGGCATCTGGGGATTGAACAGAATGGCCGAGAAATCCAGACCTCGGGCCTTCCAGTGATCTACCGCCTCGCGCGCATCCAGCATGTCCACGCGCCCCACCATCTCGTCGAAACGCCGGAAGCCCATCTGGGCCATGTACTGCCGCACCTGCTCAGCGATGAAGAAGAAGAAATTCACCACGTGCTCGGGCTGGCCGGCGAACTTGGCCCGCAGCGCCGGATCCTGCGTGGCGATGCCCACCGGACAGGTGTTCAGGTGGCACTTGCGCATCATGATGCAACCCATGGCCACCAGCGGTGTCGTGGCGAAGCCGAATTCCTCGGCGCCCAACAGTGCCGCGATGGTCACGTCCCGCCCGGTCTGCAGCTTGCCGTCGGTCTGCACGCGAATGCGCCCGCGCAGATCGTTAAGCACCAGTACCTGCTGCGTTTCCGCCAGACCCAGCTCCCAGGGGATGCCCGCGTGCTTGATGGAGCTCAGCGGCGAGGCGCCCGTGCCGCCGCTGTCGCCGCTGATCAGCACCACGTCGGCATGCGCCTTGGAGACGCCCGCCGCCACCGTGCCGACCCCGACTTCGGCCACCAGCTTGACGGAAATGCGCGCCCGCGGGTTGGCGTTCTTCAGATCGTAAATGAGTTGCGCCAGGTCTTCGATCGAGTAGATGTCGTGGTGCGGCGGCGGCGAGATCAGGCCTACGCCGGGAATCGAGTGCCGCACCTTGGCGATCACTTCATCCACCTTGTGGCCCGGAAGCTGCCCGCCCTCTCCGGGTTTGGCCCCCTGCGCCATCTTGATCTGCAACTCGTCGGCGTTCACCAGGTAGTTCGTGGTCACACCGAATCGTGCCGAGGCCACCTGCTTGATGGCGCTCCGCCGCAGATCGCCGTTTTCATCCGGCTGGAACCGGTTCTCGTCTTCCCCTCCTTCGCCGGTGTTCGACTTGCCGCCGATCCGGTTCATGGCGATGGCCAGCGTTTCGTGGGCTTCCTTGCTGATGGAGCCGAATGACATGGCCCCCGTAGCGAACCGCTTGACGATTTCGCTGGCCGGCTCCACTTCCTCGATCGGCACCGGCTGGCTGGATTTCTTGATCTCGAGCAACCCGCGCAGCGTGCAAAGCTGCCGGTTTTGCTTGTCGATCAGGTCCGTATACTCCTGGAAGGTCTGGAAGTTTTGCCGCCGCACCGCGTGCTGCAGCTTGCTGACCGTTAGGGGATTGAACAGATGATACTCGCCGCGCACGCGGTACTGGTAGCTGCCGCCCACGGGCAGTTCGGTGTCCGCATCGGTGAGCGGGCGGAACGCGAGATCGTGCTTCATCTTCGCCTCCCGCGCCAGCACCTCCAGCCCCACGCCTTCGATGCGCGACGCCGTGCCCGTGAAATACTGGTCCACCAGCGATTTGTTCAGCCCGATCGCCTCGAACACCTGGGCGCCGCGGTAGCTCTGCAGCGTGGAGATGCCCATCTTCGAGAAGGTCTTCAGCAGCCCCTTGTTGACGGCTTTGATGAAGTGGTAGATCGCCTTGTCGAAGGTCAGCCCGTCGGGCAGATAGCCGCGCACCGCCAGGTCTTCCAGCGTCTCGATCGCCAGGTACGGATTCACCGCGCTCGCGCCGTAGCCGATCAGCAGCGCAAAATGCATCACTTCACGCGGCTCGCCGGATTCCACCACCAGCGCCACCTGCGTGCGGGTCTCTTCGCGCACCAGGTGATTGTGCACCGCCGTCAGCGCCAGCAGGCTGGGGATCGGCGCATAGTCCTCGTCCAACCCGCGGTCGGAGAGGATCAAGAGCGTGTAGCCGTTCTTGATGGCCAGCGAAGCGCGGCGGCAAAGCTGATGCAAAGCGCGCTCCAGCCCTTTCTCCCCCTCATCCACCGGAAACAGCGTGCCCAGCGTGGTCGCCAGAAAATCTCCCTGCGAAACGCGGCGCAGCTTTTCGAGGTCCCGGTTGGTTAGAATCGGGTGCGGCAGCTTCAGCGTGTGGCAGTGCTGCGGCGTCTCGTCCAGGATGTTCCGCTCCGTGCCGATGTAGCTGGTCAGCGACATCACCATCTCTTCGCGGATGGGATCGATCGGTGGGTTGGTCACCTGCGCAAAGAGCTGCTTGAAGTAGTGGAACAGCGGCTGCGGTTTGTCGGAAAGGCAGGCCAGGGGTGTATCCGTGCCCATGGAGCCCACCGGCTCCTCGCCCTTTTCGGCCATAGGCGCCAGGATCATCTTCAGATCCTCGTCGGTGTAGCCGAAGGCTCGCTGCCGGCAGAGAATCGTGTCGTGGTCCGTGCCGAACTGCCGCGGCGGCTCAGGCAGATGGTCCAGCGTGATCTGGTTCTCCTGGATCCACTGTGCGTAGGGCCGCCGGGTGTACAGGCGCCGCTTCAGTTCCTTATCGGAGATGATGCGGCCTTCCACCGTGTCCACCAGGAACATCTTGCCGGGCTGCAGCCGGCCTTTCATCTTGACCTCTTCCGCCTTCACTGGCAGCACACCCGTCTCCGAGGCCATAACCACCAGATCGTCCCTGGTCACCAGGTAGCGCGCCGGGCGGAGTCCGTTGCGGTCCAGCGTGGCGCCGATCACCCGCCCGTCGGTGAAGGCGATGGCTGCCGGCCCGTCCCATGGCTCCATCAGCGAGGCGTGATACTCGTAGAACGCCTTCTTGTCCGGATTCATGTGCGGGTTGCTGGCCCACGCCTCCGGAATCAGCATGGCCATCACGTGCGGCATGCTTCGGCCCGTCTGGTACAGCAGTTCCACGGCGTTGTCGAAATTGGCCGAATCGCTGCCCCCGGGCGCAACGATGGGGAAAAGCTTCTTGATGTCCTCCCCGAACAGCGGCGAGGCCAACACACTCTGCCGGGCATACATCCAGTTCACATTGCCCTTCAGCGTGTTGATCTCGCCGTTATGGGCGATGTAGCGGAAGGGATGCGCCAGTTGCCAGGTGGGGAAGGTGTTGGTGGAAAAGCGCTGGTGCACCAGGCACAGCGCGCTCACCACGTCCGGATCGGAAAGCTCTCCGTAAAAGTGCGCGATCTGCGGCGCCAGCAGCAGACCCTTGTACACGATCGTGCGCGCCGAAAGCGAGGGGATGTAGAAGAAGCCCTTGTCGGGCATGTCGGACTTGGCCACTTCCGCTTCCGCCCGCTTGCGCACCACGTAGAGTTTACGTTCCAGCGCCGCCTCATCCATGCCCGGAGCGCGCCCGATGAAAATCTGCTCGATGTACGGCTGGGAGTTGCGCGCCACCCGCCCAATGGCGCTGCCGTCGATGGGTGTGTCACGCCACCCCAATACCGCTAAACCCTCTTCCCGGACGATACGTTCCAGAATGCCTTCGCACTGCAGCCTCTGGTGCGGCTCTACCGGCAGAAACGTCATCCCCACGCCGTACTCACCCTCCGACGGCAGCGTGAAGCCCAATTTGGCGCATTCGCGAACGAAAAACTTGTGCGGAATCTGAATCAGCACCCCGGCGCCATCGCCGGTCTCCGGATCGCAGCCGCACGCTCCCCGATGCGTCAAATTGATGAGGACCTGAATGCCCTTCAGAATGATGTCGTGGGATTTATGCCCTTTGATGCTGGCCACGAAACCGATGCCGCAGGCGTCGTGTTCGTTCCGCGGATCGTACATTCCTTGGGCTTCGGGTAGACCATTCGTACTGGGAATGAGGGTCATCCTATGTATCTCCCGTGGATTGATCTACTATAGCAGCTTCCCAAATTATTAGGCAACTGAAATTTGCGATGCCATTGACATTAGAAAATCTTATGATAAGCTAGATTCGTGCTTTTGTCGGATGCTAAGCTTTTCAAAGAGATAGCGCAATCCCGGAACATGAGCCGCGGTGCGGCACACTGCGGCATCAGCCAGTCGGCGGCCAGCCAGCACGTGCATGAGCTCGAAAAACGCCTGGGCCTGCCGCTGTTTGACCGCAGCACACGGCCGATGGCGCTCACCCCCGCGGGCCGGCTATATTTCGATTTTTGCCGCGATCTGCTGCGCCGCGAAGAAGAGTTTCAGCTCGAGTTGGAACGCCTCAAGGGGGACGTTGAGGGAGCCGTCCGGGTGGCCTCCATCTACTCCATCGGCCTCTCGGAAATGTCCAGCCTGCAGGAGGAATTCTCCCAGCGCTTCCCCAACGCGCAGCTTCACGTGGACTACCTCCGGCCGGACAAAATCTACGAGGCCGTCCTCTCCGACCAGGCCGACCTCGGGCTGGTCAGCTACGCGGTAGCCCGCCGCGACCTGGCTGTGATTCCCTGGCGCCAGGAAGAAATGTGCGTGGCCGCCTCCCCCCGCCACCCGCTGGCCCGCCGGTCCGTGCTGCGCGCCTCCGACCTGGACGGCCAGGATTTCATCGGCTTTGACGAAGACCTGACCATCCGCCGCGAACTGGATCGCTTTTTCCGCGAGCAGGGGATCGAAATTCGCCTGGTCATGCAGTTCGACAACATTCAGATGATCAAGGAGGCGGTGGCCCTGGATCAGGGCATCAGCATCCTTCCTGCGCGTACCATGCGGGCGGAAATCGAGCAGGGCCGGCTGGTTTCAGTGCCATTGCACGCCCCGGACCTCACCCGTCCGGTCGGCATCGTTCACCGCCGGCGGAAGAAGTTTAGCCGTGCGGCGGAGTCCTTCCTCAATCTCCTGCGCGGACAACCGGTGGCGCCTGCCCCGGTTCATTCTCTTTAGCCCCGCCCCCCCGCGTTGCTTTCCGCCCGGCTAACTGCCATAATCCATCGCGAGGAAGCAGCGGCATGACGCCCGAGAATCCCGAAACTCCCGTTCCGCCCATGAGCGAGGTGGGCCGATTTGCGGCGGTGCTCACCGACCCGAAGCGTGCCTATCGCGACATCGTCACCCGTCCCCGCTGGTGGTTCCCGCTCGGCCTTGTCATCGTCCTGGCGCTGGTGTTCAACACCGTTTACGAGCGGCGCATCGGCTGGGAACGCTTCATGACCCAGACCTTCGAGACCAATCCGCGCACTCAGAACCTGCCCGCCGAGCAGCGCGCGCGGGCCATCGAGCAAGCCTCCCGGTTCGCCTCGTACGCGGCGTACGGCGGCGCCATCGTGGGCACCCCTGCCTTCGCCGCCCTGGAGGCGGCCGTGTTGCTGCTGCTTTTCAACGTGGCCCTGGGAGCCCAACTCAAGTTTCAGACGGTTTTCGGGGTGGTTACCTATTCCTGGATTCCCGCGGCGATATCCAGTTCGCTGGCGATTCTGGTCATGTTCCTCAAGAATCCCGACGATTTCAACCTGCAGAATCCCCTCGCGTTCAACCTGGGCGCTTTCCTGGACCCGCAGAGCACTGCCAAGTGGGTGCTGAGCCTGTGTACTTCGCTGGACCTGTTCTCGTTATGGATAGTCTTGTTACTGGCAGTAGGACTGGCCAGCGCGGCGCGCCGAATAACCTTCGGCAAATCGCTGGCTGCGGTGGCCTCGCTCTGGGTGGTGATGATTCTGCTGAAGAGCGCCTGGGCGGGAATATTCGGCTAGGCGCCCGGACAGATGCCCCGGCTTTGCCCGGGCCGCTTACTCCGTCTTCGAGTAGTAATACGTGTATTTGCTGTACAGTTCCGAAGCCCGCGCCCCGTTGGCTACGATCCCGAGCACGTTGTTCTCGCACAGCGACTGCATCGCGCGTGTCACGTTGTCGAATGTGGTGGAGCCGATTTTCACTACCAGAATCGTGCCGTCGGCCATGGTTGCAAGCAGGTTGGCGTCGGCCGAAAACAGCAGCGGCGGGCTGTCGAAAACAGCCCACTCGAACACGCGCGGCACCTGCTCGAACAGCAGCCGTGCGTTGCGGCTGTTGAGGAGCTCCAGCGGGTTCTTCACCGGGTTTCCCGCCGGCAGCAGGTACAGGTTCAAGCCGGAGACCTTGCGCAGCGCCGCGGACAACGGGATGTTCCCCAGCAGAAAGTCCGTCAGTCCTGGCCCGCGGTCGATTTGAAACAGGTTGTGTACCAGCGGCCGCCGCAGGTCGAAATCCCCCAGCAGCACCAGCCGGTCCGGCAAGTGCGACTGCACGAGCGCGAGGTTGACTGCCGTGAAGGTTTTCCCCTCCGCCGGCGAGGGGCTGGTCACCACCACCGTGTGCAGCGGTTGCAGCGTCTGCAGGTGGTTCAGGCGCGTGCGCAGCGTGCGGAACTCCTCGGCGGGAGTCTCGTGCGTATGGTTCAAGTCCAGCAGGTGCGATTCCGGAGCGGGCTGGAAATTTACCTCTGGCACGTCTTCCAGCATCCCCGGGTGGATCAGCATAGAACTCTCCCCTGCCGCGCTGTCCGCCGCTGCTGCCGCATTTCCATTCTGGGCGCCGCTAGCTGACGGCGCGTCCACTCCCAATCCTCCGAATTGCTCTGCGCGCCTTAAGGCGTCATGTACTCGGCTCATCTTCTCTCCACGGGATAGGCGCGATTCCGTCTCCGCCCGTCCTCTGATCCGTCAACTCCGCCCGAAGTAGTAGTAATACATGGACCCGCTCATGGCGATGGTCCCCACAATCACCGCGCTCGACCACGCCAGCCAGAACAGTCGGCGCTTGCGCCGCACCAGCAGCGCGTTCTCCAGCAGCGGAATGCTGCTCAGCACCGGCAGATTCGTATATGCCCGCACATCTTTCAGGTTCTTCAGAGACGTATCTTTCATTTCCTTGAAGCCTGCCATGAACAGGCCGAACAGCAGGCCCGAGCCGATGCCGACACCGGCGATCAGCAGGCGGTTCGGTTCGCTGGGCTGCTCGGGCAGGGAGGCCGGGTCCAGCACCTCCAGGTTTTCCCCGGCTTTCCGTTCCTCCAGGTTCGTGGCCGTCTCGGATTCGTCTTTTTTCTTCGCCAGATCGTCGTAGTTCTGCTTGGCGATCTGGTAGTCGCGCATCAAGGCCGCGTAACGTTGTTCATTGACCGGTCCCGCTTCGATGCGCGCCTGGAATGCCGAGATGGCCTCGTTCAGCTTGGTCTGCTGTTTAGTGCGCTCCTGGATATCCAGATTTTTCGCCTGGATCTGCGCCTGCACGTTGGCCAGGTTGGCCTTGATGTCTTCCAGCGACTTGGCCACCTGCGGGTTCATCGTGCTGGGCCCGTCAGCCGCCTTGGCGTTCTGTGCCTCCTGCTGCTTTTCCAGAGAATCCCGCTCCCGCTTCAGCGTGTCCAGCCGCGCCTTCAAGGTCCGGACATCCGGATAGTCCTCCTTGTAGACTTGCCGGGCAGCCGCCAGCGCCGTCTCCGTGTCGAGGATGTTTCGGTTCACCTGAATCAGGCGCTCGTTTTTTACCGTCTGAGCCCCCGCGTTCTGGTCCGCTCCCGCTTTTACGAAGTTCTCCTGGCTCTTCAGGTTCTGGACCTGAGTCTCCAGCATCATCTTTTCCTGGGCGTTGCGGTTCAACATCTCGTTGACCGAAGCCAACTGCATTTGCAGCGAGTTCAGCGTCTGCATATTGGACTGCATCTGCTCGGGAAGCCGTCCCGCGTTCTGCTGCTTGAAAGCCGTGATTTCCGCATCCTTCTGGTCCAGGTCGGCCTTGGCGGCCTTCAGCTCATCAGCCAGGAAGTTAGTGGTCAGTTTGGCCTGGTTCCGCTGCACCTGTACGTTCTGCTCGGTGAACTTGGTCACCAGCTCCCGGACTACCGCTTGCGCCTTGTACCGGTCAGGATAGGCGAAGGAAATCTGAAACGCCGACGCCACAATGCGCCCCTGGCCCGGAGCCTGCGCGGTGGGCACATCCAGGATGGTGATGCGGATATCCTTGCGCATATTTTCCACCACGTCTTCCATGGGCGTGCGCAGCCGCTCTTTCTTGTATAGGTCCATCGAGGGGCGTTGGATCAGCTCCGACAAGCTGGTGCGGCTCAGAATCTCCTGCTGCATGGCCGTCAGCCGCTGCGCGATCTGCGTATTGATATTGCTCGGCACCAGCCGCTCCGGCACCTGCTGCGGTGTAATGCGGAGCGTGGCGCTGGAAACATAGGTGTCCGGCCAGAGAAACGCCACCACCACCGCAATCACCAGCCC
This sequence comes from Solibacteraceae bacterium, assembly GCA_021324015.1. Classification (GTDB taxonomy): domain Bacteria; phylum Acidobacteriota; class Terriglobia; order Bryobacterales; family Bryobacteraceae; genus JAJPJX01. The sequence goes on from JAJPJX010000050.1 coordinate 28,081, forward strand.
GGCGAACATCGGGCCAATGATCCAGGACCGGTACCGCCGGAGCATTTCGAGGTAATCTTCTACATCCGGTGGCCTCCTGGATACACTGACAAAACCTTGCGTCGGTACCATAGAACAGCTTCCTTCTGATGTTTGATTCGCTATTTCCGTCGTAGACGATTGTGACCGCCTCAGGGCACAATAATCTGGTCCCCCGCCTGGAGCAGGATGTTCTGTTCCAGGTGTTTGCCTTGCGTGACTTCTTTATAGTTAAACTTGAAAACCTGCGAACCGCGCATCACCCGGATCTTCTTGGTGTTCGCAAAATCACGGAAGCCCCCGGCGTTGACCAGCGCTTCCAGCACTGTGGTCGGCACGGCCAGGGGGTACGCCCCCGGTTTTTGCACCTCGCCCTGGATGAAATACCGCTTGCTATTGACCTGGATCACCCCCACCGTGACTTCCGGGTGGTTCATATACTTGGTGAGGCTGTGGCTGATGGACGCCGCCAGGCTCTCCGGGGTTAGGCCGGCTGCCTGTATCTCCCCGATCAACGGCAGCGAGATTTTGCCGTCCGGGCGGACTGAAATCTGACCCGAAAGCTCCGCCTCGCGCCACACCCGAACCATCAGCACGTCTTCCGCCCCGATGATGTACGCCTTGTTTTCAAGCGGCGTGCCGCCCACCTGGCTGAGCTTTTTCGGATCCTCGGTGGACTGCCCCTTGCTCTCGGCCTTCTGGGAACCGGAATCCTCTTTCGCCTTGGCCTCCGCCTGCTGGTTCCCGCTGGCCCCGGCACCGGAGGACCCCCGCGCCATGGCCGCGAAAGGTGATGCGGCGATTGCCAGTCCGAGAAAAATGAGAAATCCCCTGCCCATTCTTACCTTTCAAGTTGCAAACACGGCCCACAAGTGATCACGATAATTGGATTGTGACAATTAGATTTTCCGCGGAGGCCGCGGTACGCTCAACTTCGACCAACCAGTGTACAGCAACTTGCCCCGCCCGGCCACCCTCGGCGCGTATATCCCTCGGCAGCAGAGTACTGCCGCGTGCATCTGTCTGCCAGACGCGAAGTGTTGCATTTTGATGCGTCGGGCCCGATCATAACAGAGTCCGCCGGAAGCGCCGGCTGCGGCGGCAGAGGGATTCATGAGCTATTTCCTGGCAAAAACAGACCCGGAAACATATTCCATCGACGACCTGGCCCGGGAGAAGAAGACGGTATGGGACGGCGTCAAGAATCCCCAGGCTTTGCGCGCCATCCGCGCCATGCGCCGTGGCGATTTGCTGTTCATTTATCACAGCATGGGCACGGCCGCGGTCGTGGGATTGGCGCGCGTGGCTGCCGATGTCCGCCCGGCCCCCAAGAACCCAAAGCTCGTCGTGGCCGATGTGGAATACTGCTGCAAGCTCGAACCTCCCACCACACTGCGCGAAATCAAGGAGTCCGGCCGGTTTGACGACTGGGCCCTGGTGCGCCAGAGCCGCCTCTCCACCATGCCCGCACCGGAAGCCTTCGTCGAGTGGATGCGCACCCGTTACCCCAAGACCCGGATTTGAGGCCCTTCCGCCTCAAATTCCGGGCAATCTCCACTTCCGCGTAGTGTCTTTCTCCCAAATTCCGAAGTTGCCGCCCCCCTTGGCTTGTAAGTGTTAGAAAAATCAATTATTCTGATAAAAGATACGGCTTTCGCCCTGGCACCAAACGTGCTGTGGCAACAGACGGCGGCGGTGTAAGCTTGAGCGGCACCAGGCGGTCGCAATGTTTCAGGAACTCAAGTTTCAGCTATCCACGGCAATCCTGACCATCCTCACCATCGCCGCCGCGGTGTTCGCGGGCATCAACTTCCAGCAGCAATACCGCTTTCAGCTGCCGGATGACGGGGCCATCTGGGTGGATCGTCAGGGCGGCGTGGAGGCCCTGCACATCGCCAAAGACAGCCCCGCCTGGAATGCGGGCCTCCGCCCACGGGATGGGCTGCTCAAGATCAACGGCACCGCCATCGGCCATGCCGTGGATGTGCCCCAGGTGCTGGTGGCCATCGGCTCCTGGAATAAGGCCGACTATCTGGTGCGCCGCCGGGGCGTCGAGTTCAGCGCCAAGGTGATCGTAGGCGAGGTACCCCGCGACCCCGCCGTACTCTACCAATACCTGGTCGGCGCAGCGTACCTGATTATCGGCCTGTTCGTCTATTTCCGCCGTGGCAGCGCGCACAAGGCCCTGCACTTCTACATCTTCTGCCTGGTATCGTTCGTATTCTCCTGCTTCCACTACACCGGGAAGCTGAACACCTTCGACAAGATTATTTATTTCGGCAACGTAGGGGCTGGCCTCTTCGCGCCCACGCTGTTCCTGCACTTCTGCCTGACCTTTCCCGAGGCTCGGCCCTGGTTCCGCTCCCGGCTGCGCGCGGCCTTGCTGTATCTGCCGGCCGCTTCTCTTTTCGGGCTCTGGTTGATGATCACTTCCGGCACTCTGCGCGTGGCGGTCACCCCCGTGGAACTGCGCTGGCTGCTGGATCGCGTCTGGCTGCCCGCGCTGACCCTGCTCTATCTCATCAGCGCCGCGGTTCTCAGCCTGGAATACGGCCGGGCCGAGGACCCCGTTGCCCGGCGCCAGCTCAAATGGCTGCGTAATGGCGCCTTTTGCGGCATCCTCCCCTTCGCGCTCTTCTACGTTATCCCTTACACGCTGGGCATGCTGCCGAACGCCTACATGCGAATGTCGGTGCTGTGCCTCGCCTTCATCCCCCTGACGCTGGCCTACGCCATCGTGCGCTACCGCCTGATGGATGTGGACATCATCTTCCGCCGCGGCTATGCCTACACCTTGGCCACGCTGTGCGTGCTGGCCGCCTTCTATGCCATCGTCTTCTCGCTCGGAAGTCTGGTGCAGAAGAACTTCAAGGACCTCGGCAACACGGGTCTGATCACGGTGATGCTGATCGCCGCCTTCCTCTTCCAGCCCATCCGCAACTGGATCCAGGAGCGCCTGGACAAGCATTTCTATCGCGACCGCTACGACTATCGCCGCACCTTGGTGGAATTCGCCCGCGAGTTGAGCTCCGAAACGGATCTCGCCGCCATGATGAAATCCGTGGGCGACCGGCTCATTCAGACGCTGTCCATTCGCCACCTGGCCTTCTTCCTGGCTGAGGATGGCCCGGCCGGGCCGCCCCGGTTTCATCTGAAGATGGCCATGGGGGCGCGCCGCCGCCCCGTCGCCGCCGACGAAGACTTGGATTTGAGCTTCCTCAACTGGGACCTGCCGCAGCCGTATCTCTTTTTCGAGCGCACTCGCCACCAGTTGGATGCGGTTTCCCGAGGTTGGCCGGCTGCCGTGCGCCGCACCATCTCGGACCTGGATCTCACCTACTACATCCCCTGCAAGGTCCGCGGGCGCACCATCGCTTACCTCGGCGTGAGCCGCACCGAAGACGGCGATTTCCTCTCCAGTGTGGATGTGGAGCTGCTGGTCACGCTTTCCGGCTACGTGGGCATCGCCATCGAAAACGCGAACCTGTATCGCTCCCTGCAGCGCAAGGTGGAGGAGTACGAGCGCCTCAAGGAGTTCAGCGAGAACATTGTCGAATCCATCAATGTCGGCATCCTCGCGGCCGACCTGAACGACCGCGTGGAAAGCTGGAACACGCAGATGGAACAGCTAAGCGGCATTCCCCGCGAACGTGCCGTGGGACGGCGGCTGGCCGAATTGTTCCCCACCGACCTGGCGGAACAGTTCGACCGGGTGCGCTCGGAAACCGGCATCCACCACATCTACAAGTTCCTGCTTCAGCCCATCACCATTTCCACTTCCACCGCGGCCGCCGGCGAGGTCCACCAAAACGGCCACAACGGCAACGGCGCGCCTAAGTCCGCTGCCAGCGCCATCGTCAACATCGCCATTGCCCCGCTGGTCTCCAAGGACCTGGAGCAGATCGGCCGGCTGATCATCTTTGACGACGTCACTGACCGCGCCGAGCTCGAGCAGCGGCTGGTGCAGGCCGACAAGCTCAGCAGCATTGGTCTGCTCGCGGCCGGCGTGGCCCACGAAGTGAACACCCCGCTGGCCGTCATCTCCACTTACGCGCAGATGCTCGCCAAGCAGGTGGCCAACGACGACCAGAAATCCATTTTGCTCGACAAAATCGCCAAGCAGACGTTCCGCGCCAGTGAGATTGTCAACTCGCTGCTGAACTTCTCTCGCACCTCCACGACCTCTTTCGGGGAAGTCAGCCTCAACCGGGTGATCCAGGAAACCGTGTCCCTCATGGAGCATCAGTTGCACAAGGTCGGCGTGCAGGTGAAGCTCGATCTGGACCCGCACTTGGCGGCCGTCAACGCCAACGCCGGCAAGCTGCAGCAGGTCTTCCTGAACCTGTTCCTCAACGCGCGCGATGCCATGGAGGGCGGCGGCACGCTCAGCGTGCGCACGTGGGGCGAGGAGCCCGGCGCGCGTGTGGAAGTCTCCGATACCGGCCACGGCATCCCGTCGGAGTATGTCCACCGGATCTTTGATCCCTTCTTCACCACCAAGTCCAGCCGCAAGGGCACCGGGCTGGGCCTGGCGGTGACATACGGTATCATTCAAGAACATGCCGGCTCCATCGAGGTCTCCAGCGATCCACGCGGCACGCGCTTCCATCTGGAACTGCCCTGGTTTAAAACCAGTGCATCGAGGAAGCCGGTGAATGCCGCCTGAAATGTCCGCTCCCGAAGCGCAAACTACAGAGAGTAAAGGCCGGGTTCTCGTAGTGGACGACGAGCCCGACATCCGCGAAAGTCTACAAACACTACTGTCCCTGGAAGGCTATCGTGTGGAGGAGGCGCAGAACGCCGCCGAAGGTCTGCACAAGATGGAAACCAGCCGCTACGACCTTGTGCTGCTGGACCTGATGATGCCGGACCGCTCCGGCATGGACGTCCTGCACGACGTCCGCGAGCGCGATCAGGATACGCCCATCTTCATGATCACCGCCTACGGCTCCACCGAGGCGGCCGTCAAGGCGCTCAAGCTCGGCGCCAACGATTATTTCTCCAAGCCCTGGGACAACGAAAAGCTGCTGGTCGAAATCGACCGCATGATCGCCCGGCGGCGCCTGGAGTACGAGAACACCCACCTCAAACGGGCCCTCAAGCAGCGCTACAGCTTCCCCAATATCATCGGCAAGAGCGATCGCATGGTGCGCATGCTGGACCTGGTCGCCCAAGTGGCGCCCAGCCGCTCCACCATCCTGATCACCGGGGAGACCGGCACGGGCAAGGAACTCGTCGCCAAGGCGATCCACGCCAATTCCCCGCGGGCGGACCATCTGTTTATCGCCGTCAACAGTGGCTCGCTGCCCAGCGAACTGCTCGAATCCACCCTGTTCGGCCACGTGAAAGGCGCTTTCACCAGCGCCATTCAGTCCAAGAAGGGCTATTTCGAGGTGGCCGACCGCGGCACCATTTTCTTCGACGAAATCGGCAACATCAGTGCGGACATGCAGGCCAAGCTGCTGCGCGTCATCCAGGAGAAGGAGTTCATCCCGCTGGGCGCCACCGAACCGGTGCGCGTGGACGTGCGCATCCTGGCGGCCACCAACTCGGATCTTCGCAAGCTGGTCGAAGAAGGCAAGTTCCGCGAGGATCTCTATTACCGTCTCAACGTCATCAACATCATGCTCCCGCCGCTGCGCGAGCGCAAGGAAGACATCCCCCTCCTGGTCAGCCACTTCTTCACCAAGTATTGCCGCGAGAACGGCAAGTTCCTGGATCTTCAGAACCACTCCGTGCTCACTTTCCAGCCGGAGGCCATGCAGGTGCTGATGGAGCACAACTGGCCGGGCAACGTGCGTGAATTGGAGAACGTGGTGGAACGCGCCGTGGTGCTCGCCTCCGAGCCGTCAGTGCCCATCGACGTGCTGCCCGATCATCTGCTCCAGGCTAACGGCATCCGACTGCACCGCAGCGACGGTGGCCCGCTCCCCCCGGACGCCTCGTTGTTCGAGATCGTGGCCGATTTTGAGCGGCGTATCATCCTGGAACGTCTCGAGCAGTTCAACTGGAGCCAGACCGAGGCCGCCGACAGCCTGCACGTGCCGCTCTCCACGCTGAATCAGAAGATCAAGCGGCTGGATATCAAGATCCGCAAAAAGTCCGATTCCGCCTGAGCCGCACCCGCTGTTGCGATTTTCCGCTCCCGGCGCGTGCTACGATCATGGGCTTGACGCCCTACCTGGAAATCGGCGGCGATTACCGCGAAATTGTCCCCGGCGTGTTTCTGGTGGAGCTACCGCTTCCCTTCTCCCTGGGACTCATCAACGTCTACCTGTGGCGCCTCGACGAAGGCTATCTGCTGGTGGATTGCGGCATGGAGACCGAGGCCTGCCTGCGCGCCCTCGCCCGCGCCCGCGAGGGGCTGGGCCTGGCCTGGAGCGATATTCGCCACATTCTGCTCACCCACATTCATCCCGACCACATGGGGCTGGCGCCCAAGCTACGGGATCTGACCGGCGCGCAGTTGCATGTGCACGCGGCAGACCTGGAACTGCTCGAACACATTACCCAGACCGACTCTTACAACGCCTGGCAAAGGGATTTCCTGACCGCCGCCGGCGTGCCGGACTCCCTGATTGCGCTGATCAGCGGCTCGCTTGCCGACGTGCACCGCAGCTTTCATCGCCTCAGCCCGGACCGGCTCCTGCAAGGCGGCGAGACCTTTGCTGCCCCCGCCGGCGGGATCGAGGTCGTTTGGACCCCCGGCCACTCCCCCGGGCATGTGTGTCTCTATGAGTTCGCGCGCCGCCTGCTTCTCTCCGGCGACCACATCCTGGAGCACATCTCTCCCAACATCGGCTGGCATCCGGGCCGGGATGCCCTGGGCGAATATCTGGCTTCGCTCGATCTCGTCGGGGAACGGGAGGTGGACCTGCTGCTGCCCTCTCACGGGTCGCCCTTCACCGGACACCGCGCGTGGGTCCGCCGGACCCACGCGCATCATGCCGCGCGCTGTCATCGTATTGTCCAGGCTCTGGATGGCAGGCCCCAGACCGCCAACGACCTGGTCGCGGCACTCTGGGAACGCGATCTCTCGCCGTTTCACTACCGCTTCGCGATCTTCGAGGTGATGGCTCACCTGGAATACCTGCGGCGCCGCGGCGCGGTGCTCGAGGACGTGCGAGACGGCGTCGCCTGGTGGCGCCGCCCGCCCGCTTCCGTCTCCTCCGGAACCGGTAGCCCCGGTTCCCGAAACGTGTGATACCATTTCCCAAAAATCGGGGAGGTGAACCGAATGAGAACGATGTTCGCTTTGCTGGCCGGCTTGATCGCAGCCGGCTCTCTGGCGGCCCAGTGTCACAAGATCGGCGAGGTCAATGCCGAAAAGCCCGAAGGCCAGTTGCTGCAGAAGATCGGCCAGGAGTCCGACGCGGCCAAGAAACTCGGCCTCCTGGAGCAGTTCGCCACACAGTTTCCGCAGCATGAAGCCATCGGATGGGTCTACGAGCAGATGCTGGACGGCTACCTGAAGGCCAACAACAGCGACAAGGCCTTGGAAATCGGGGAAAAGCTCGACGCCGTGCCGCCCGAATGCGTGGAGACCGCCCACCAGACTCTGAAAGCCGCGGAAATGAAGAAAGACGCCGACCAGATCCGCAAGTGGTCGGCCAAGACCTCCGAGCTGGCGCTCAAGGTCGTCAATTCGCCGCAGCCCAAAGAGCAGGACGAGGTGGAAGACTGGAAGAGGCGCGTGGATTACGCCAAGCAGGTCAACACTTATACGGAATACGCGCTCTACGCCGCCGCCCTGCAAAACTCCGATCCACAAAAGAAGATTGAGTTGCTCGAAGCGCTGGAGCAGCGCAATCCGAACAGTCAGTACCTGGCGCAGGCCTATCCGCAACTGTTCCTGGCCTACCAGCAGGCGAAACAGGCTGACAAAGCCTCCGGGCTGGCGGAAAAGCTGGTCGCTGCCGGCCACGCCGATGAAGACATGCTCGTGGTGCTGGCTGACAACTACCTCCAGAAAAAGACCGATCCGGAGAAAGTGCACACCTACTCCGCCCGCATCATCGAAATCATGAACTCGAAGCCCAAGACGGCAGGCGTAGCCGATGCGGCTTGGGCTCAGCGCAAGAACCTGCTCATCGGTCTGGCGCACTACATGAGCGGAAAACAGTACTACCTGCAGAACAAGTTCGCGGAGTCAGACAAGGAATTGAGCGAAGCCCTCCCCCTGGTAGAAGTCAATCAGGGCATGAAGGCGGAAACGCTCTTTCTGTTGGGCATCGCGGATTATAAAATGGAAAAGGCTCAGGAGGCCGTCAACCACTTCCGCGCCTGCGCTGCCATACCCAGCCCCTACAAGGCGGAAGCGACCAAGAACATTGCTCGCATCCGGCAACAATACGCTGGTATCAGATGAACCTACTGGTCCCCAATCTCGGCTCCACCTCGCTCAAGTACCAGATTCTGGAAATGCCCTCGGAAAAAGTGCTGGCCAAAGGCCGCGTGGAGCGGGTCCGCGACTACCATGAGGCGATCGCCAGCATCAGCACCGGGGACAACCGCATCGATGCGGTAGCCTTCAAGGCCGTTCACGGCGGGCCGCGGTATCGCGGAACGTTCGTGATCGACGCGGATGTGATCCGCTCGATGGAAACCTTCCTCCCGGCCGCGCCAGCCCACAACACCATCTATCTGGCCGCCATCCGGGCGTTTCAGGATATTCTGCCGGCCGTGCCGCTAGTAGCGGCGTTCGAGACCGAGTTCCACGCCACCATGCCCGAGTACGCCCGCGCCTACGGCGTGCCCGGGCCGTGGCGCGACCGGGGAATCTCGAAGTACGGCTTTCACGGGGCTTCTCACCAGTACATCCGGGAGCGCTGCCGCGAACTGCTGGGCGCCCATCTCCGCCTGGTCAGCGCGCACCTGGGTGGCAGTTCCTCCATGTGCGCCATCGATCGGGGCCGGTCCATCGACACCACTATGGGATTCTCCCCCCAGTCCGGGTTGGAGAACGCCACGCGCCACGGAGATCTGGACGTCTTCGCCGTGCTGTTTATGATCGAGCGGCACGGCTGGAGCCCGGAGGAAGTCCGCCGGCAACTGGCCGGCGAAGGAGGTCTCGCGGGACTCTCCGGAATCCCAGGCGGCGACGTGCGCGATCTCGAAGAGGCCTGCCAGGCAGCAAACCCGCAGGCGGAGCTCGCGCTCCAGGTCTTCGTCTACCAGGTAAAGAAAACCATCGGAGCCTATGCCGCGGCGATGGGGGGCCTCGATGCTCTCGCCTTCACCGGGGGCATCGGCGAAAATTCCGCTCGCCTGAGAGCCGCCTGCTGCGAGGGTCTGGAGTTTCTCGGAATCCGGCTCGATCCCGCCAAGAATACTACCGGGACCGGCGACCGGGTGGTCTCGGCCCCTGATTCCGCTGTGATCGTGCTCGCCTTGGCAACCAATGAAGAGCTCATCGTGGCGCGCCGTGCTTACAAGGTCCTGGCGGCCAGCGAGCGCACATCCACAGCCTCCTGAGCACTACAGCGCCGGGAGCCGCTGCCGGGGTTTATTCCCGGCGCTTCAACGTGGGCCGCTCGTCCTGGTCGGGCTTGGCCTGGCCGTCGCCGTCATCGGTGGTCGTGCCGCCCGCGTTCGGATTGCGTCGCAAAGTCGGCCGGGTTGCATCCTTGTCGGCATCCACCTTGCGGCGATTGTGCAGCGAAGCGAGCCTGGCCTTCACATCGGAAAACTCCGAAGTGCTCACCACGTACTCCGGCTTGGCCTTCAGCACGGCCTGGATCTCTTTCTGCGACGCCTGGATCCGGTCCTCCGTCATGGGGTGCGTCGAAAAGACCTTGGCCATCGTCCCGGGCTTCTTTTTTTCCATGCTCTCGATCTTTTCGAAAAAGTCCACAAACGCCGTGGGATCGTAGCCCGCCTTGTACATGTATTGCAAGCCTAGGAAATCCGCTTCGCGCTCGAATCCGCGGGAGAAAGTTAGGAAGCCCATCGGAATGGCTAGCCCGGCCCCCTGGCGAATGGCATATCCCGTCCAGCCTCCCATGAAGATCAGCGGGATGGACGCATAGTTGATGATGGCGCCGCGGGTGGCCTGCCGCGTTCCGTGCCGTGCAGCCACGTGAGCAATCTCGTGCGCCATGACGCCGGCCAGTTCAGCCTCGTTGTCGGCTTTCAACACCAGGCCGGAATTCACAAAAAAGAAGCCGCCCGGGAGCGCGAAGGCATTCACCTCTTCCGAGTCCAGCACCTTGATGGTGAAGGGCACCTTGGCATCGGAGTTGCGCACCAGGTTCTGCCCCACGCGGTTCACGTACTCCGCGATCACCGGATCGTCGACGATCTTGGCCTCTCGTTCCACTTCCTGCGCCAACTGCTTTCCCAAGGCAATTTCTTTTTCGAGCGAGTAGAAATTGACCCCCTTGCCGACATCGCGGTTGCCGATCTCGTCCGGATCCTTCTTCTTATCTTTTGCCTGGCTGGCCGTGGCGAGGAGACTGAGTGCCGCCAGCATTGCCACGGGGACTGCGGAGAGCCGTTTCATATGCACACTCCTGGCTATTTTCACTATACGCTCATATGAGGAAACGCACAGAACGCCGGACCGGTTACGTTCTTTTAATCCACCAGGTCACGCCGGCGGATGGTGGGGTGCTCCTCGCCGTTTTCTTCCGTCTTCGCCCCGCTCGGAGGATTTGTTCGCAGGCGCGGGCGGCCGTCGTCCGATTGTTCGGCTTTCTGCTGGTTCTCGATGGAGAATAAGCGGGTTCGGACTGCCACATACTCTGACGTATTGACCACGTATTGAGCTTTAGGCGGCAAAATCTCCTGAATTTCCTGCTGGGTTTTCTGGATCCGTTCCTCATTCATCGGGTGGGTCGAAAAGACTTTCGAAAGAGCCCCCGGCCTGGTCCGTTGAAGAGAAAGCAGGCGCTCAAAAATGTCGATGGAGGCTGTGGGGTCGTACCCGGCGGCGTACATGTACTGCAGCCCCAGAAAGTCCGCCTCGGATTCGAAGCCTCGCTCGAATTTCAAAAAAGCCAGGGGGATACCCGCCCCGGCGCCCTGCCGGACGGCGTACCCGGTCCAGCCCCCCAGGAAAATGAGCGGAGTCGCAGCCAGGTTGGCGAGCTGCGCGCGGCTGGCCTGCCGGGTGCTATGCCGGGCAGCCACGTGTGCGATCTCATGCGCCATGGCCCCCGCCAGCTCCGCCTCGGTCTCCGCCACCCGCAGCAGGCCCGAGTTCACGAACACGTATCCCCCCGGCAAGGCAAAGGCGTTGATCGTCTGATCTTCGATCATTTTGAAAGTGAAGGGCACCCGGGCATCGGAGTTGCGCACCAGGTTCTGCCCAACCCGGTTGACGTATTCCGTGATGATCGGGTCGGCGATCAGCTTGGACTCGCGCTGCACTTCCTCGGCGAGCTGCTTGCCTAGCGCCATCTCCTTTTCGAGCGAATAGAAATTGAGCCCTTTCCCCACTTCCCGGTTCCCGATCTCGGTGGGGTCCTTCTTCTTGTCCTTTGCCCGGGCGGCCGAAACCGCGAGCAGCACCACCAGAAGCACTACACTATAGCGGCCCATGCGTCGCTCCATTCCCTTGTTTAACGTATGCTCAAGGAGATGAGTTTCGCTCAGGATGTGAAAACCCCTCTTTGGGAGCGGTTTGCAGATCAATTTCCGGTGCGCCAGAGGCTCATTTACCTGAACCACGCCGCTGTGGCGCCGCTTTCGAAGCCCGCCGCCGACGCCATGAAGCAACTCGCCGACGACGCACTGGAGTACGGCAGCCTGCACTACGACGGGTGGCTCGAAGCCTACGCCGGAGTCCGGCGGGCAGCCGCCCGGCTGATCCACGCCACCCCTTCGGAGATTGCCATCGTCAAGAACACCTCCGAAGGCATCGCCACCGTCGCCATGGGGCTGGACTGGCGGCCGGGCGACAAAGTGGTGGGATTCGCAGAGGAGTTCCCGGCCAACTATTTCCCCTGGAAGCGTTTGGAAAATCAGGGGATCCGGGTGGAATGGTGCTCCATCACCGACCCCCTGGAACGAATCGACGAAGCCTGCCGGGGCGCGCGACTGCTGGCCGTCAGCTACGTACAGTATCTGAGCGGCTACCGGGCCGATATTCAAGTATTAGGTGAGATTTGCCGCCGTAGGGGCTGCCTTTTCCTGGTAGATGCGATTCAGGGGCTGGGTGCATTCCCGCTTGATGTGCAGGCGGCGGGTATCCATGCCCTGGCGGCGGACGGGCACAAGTGGATGTTCGGGCCTGAGGGCTGCGGTATTTTGTATCTCCGCCAGGATGTGCAGGATAGCGTTCAGCCGGTGGAATTCGGCTGGACCAACGTGGAGAAATACTACGACTACGCCTCCCGCGACATGACCCTTCGCCGGGATGCCGGACGCTATGAATGCGGAACATTGAACACCATTAGTTGCTTCGGGTTACGCGCAGCAATCGAGTTTTTACTTGAGATCGGCGTCGGAGAAATCGCTCCGGTTGTCCAAAAGCTGGGTGACCGCGTGGCGGAAGGCGCCCAAGCCCGCGGCTACGAAGTCCTGGGCTCGCGTACCCCGCAGACCGGGGCCGGCATCGTCAGTATTCGAAAGGCGGGGGTCGACAGCGTTGAGCTCGTGCGACGCCTCAGACCTCAGGGGATCATCGTGGCTCCCCGGCAGGGTTGGGTCCGCATCTCCCCCCACTTTTACATCAGCCCGGCAGATATCGACCGCTTCCTGGAGGCATTGCCGGTATAGAACCGGTATAGAATAGGCGCATGCAACTGGGCGCCGTAACCTATCAAGTCCTTCAGGACTGGGATTTGGAAACGATTATCCGGAACCTGGAGGCGGCCGGGTTCGCTGCGGTGGAATTACGGACCGGTCACCGGCACGGAGTCGAGCCCTCGCTGGACGCCGCCCAGCGGGCCGAAGTGCGCGCGCGCTTTGCCCGCTCCAAGGTGCGCCTGCTGAGCTTTGGCAGCACCTGCGAGTTCCAGTCCCCCGACCCGGCGGTCCGCAAGGAAAATGTGGAGGTGGGCCGCAAATGGGTGGACTTGGCGCACGATACCGGCGCCTGGGGAGTCAAGGTGCGGCCCAACGGCTTCCCTAACGGAGTGCCGCACGAAACCGTGATCCAGAATATCGGCGCCAGCCTTCGGGAACTGGGCGATTACGGCCAGGCCCACGGCGTGGAGATCTGGCTCGAAGTTCACGGGCGAGGCACCCAGAATCCCCCGGTGGCCGAAGCCATCATGAAGGCCACCAAGCATGAAAGCGTGGGCTTGTGCTGGAACTCCAACCCCACCGATATCGTTAACGGCTCCATCAAGCCCAGCTTCGACCGGCTGCGGCCCTGGATTCGCAATTGCCATATCACGGAATTGGCGGCCGACTTCTATCCCTGGCGCGAGCTGTTCACGCTGCTGCGACAGTCCAACTACGACCGGTACACCCTCTGCGAGGCCCAGGCGAGCAAGGAGCCAGAACGGTTCCTGCGCTGGTATAAGGCGCTTTGGACGGAGCTCAACCGGTCGTGTGCCTGAGACGGGCGCGCCCCCGGGCGCCAGCCGCGCGTCTCACCGCCCTGCTGCTGGCCGCGAGCGCCGTCCTCGCCGCCGCGGTTCCCACGCCCCTCAGTCACTTCGGACACGAGATGGGAGCGGACCGTACGGTTTTGGATTGGGACAAGGTCGTCTCCTATTTCCACCTCCTGGCCCGTGCGAGCGATCGCATCCGGGTCGAGGAACTGGGCAAAACCACCGAGGGCAGGCCGTTTCTGGCCGCCACGATCGCCGACCCGGAAACCCTCAGCCACCTGGACCGGTATCGCGAAATCCAAAGGCGCCTCGCGGACCCGCGCGCCACCACGGAGGCCGAAGCCGAGCGGCTGGTGGCTCAGGGCAAGACCGTGGTGCTGCTCACCTGCTCGATTCACTCCACCGAAATCGCTTCCACCCACTCCGTGGTGGAATTCGCCTACCGCCTGCTGGCAGAGGACCGGCCCCGCCTGAGCGCCATCCTGCAAAACACGATCCTGCTGCTGGTGCCGTCGCTGAACCCGGATGGCCTGGACCTGGTGACCCGCTGGTACCGCCGGACGCTGGGGACACTCTGGGAAGGTACAAATCCTCCGGAGCTGTACCAGAAATATGTCGGGCACGACAACAACCGCGATTGGTACATCTTCTCCCAGGCGGAGACGCGTCTGACGGTGGCGCGCTTGCACAACGTGTGGCACCCCCAAATCGTTTACGACATGCACCAGCAGGGGCCATACGGTTCGCGTCTCTTCGTGCCGCCCTGGATGGACCCCATCGAGCCCAACGTCGACGCCATCCTGATGCAGGAAACCAACATGATCGGCACGGCTATGGCGGCGGACCTGACTGCCGCCGGCAAAGTGGGCATCTCGATACATTCCTCCTATGATTTCTGGACTCCCAGCCGGCATTACCAAGCGTTTCACGGCGGGCTGCGCATCCTTACCGAATCGGCCAGCGCGCGCCTGGCCAGCCCGATCACCGTAGCGCCGGAACAATTGGACCGCAACGCCCTCGGTTACGACGCCCGGGAACGGAGCTGGAATTTTCTGGAGCCTTGGCCGGGCGGGACCTGGCGCCTGCGGGACATTGTAGAGTACCAGTTAATCGCCATGGAATCCTGTCTCTACCAGGCGGCCATTCATCGGGAGGAGTTGCTGCGGAACTTCTACCGGGTGGGCCAGCGCCAGGCTGCCCGGCGAGCGCCCTGGGGATTCCTCATCCCCGCCCGGCAACCAGACCCTGGGGCCGCGCGCAAACTGCTCGAGACCCTGGCGTTCGGCCAGGTGGACATCGATCTCACGCCGAACGGGGGTCATGTGATCCCCATGGCACAGCCTTACAGCGGCTACGCCAAGGCGCTGCTCGAAAGGCAGGACTATCCCGACTTGCGCATGTACCCCGGCGGACCGCCTCGCCGGCCCTACGACGTGACCGCCCACACCCTGCCGCTGCTCATGGGCGTAGATGTCCAACCGCTGGCGCAGCCCGTGGCTGGCCCGCTGGTGCCAGCCCGTTTTCCCCAGGGCGAGCCGGCGGCCAACTTCGCTGCCGCGGATACGGACACCTGGAAAACCGTCAACCGCATCTGGAGCACCGGCGGCTCGGTGTGGCGGAATCCTGTCACCGGGGATTTTGCCCCGAGTCCCCAAGGTCCGGCCTGGAAGCGCCTCCGCCGCCCGCGGATCGGGTTGCACCGCAGCTTCGTGCCCAGCATGGACGAAGGCTGGACCCGCTGGCTGCTGGAGCAGTTCGGCTTCGCCTACCGCAGCCTGCCCGATGCGGAGATCCGCGCGGGCCGGTTGCGCGACCGCTTCGACGTGCTGGTCTTTCCCGACGAGCCCGCCGAAGTGATTGAAAGCGGTTTTCGCCCAGGCTCCATGCCCCCGGAATACACCGGCGGGCTGGGCGAAAGCGGCGCCCAGACGTTGCGCGAGTTCGTCTCCGCGGGTGGCACCATCCTGTTCCTGAACCGTTCCACCGAATATGCCCTTCGTCATCTCGGCGTGCCTGCGCGAAACGTGGTCCGCGGTTTGCCCGAACGCGACTTTTATGCACCCGGCTCGCTGCTCTACGTCCGTCTCCAGCCGGGGCATCCGCTGGCGCTGGGCCTGCCGGCGGAAATCGCCGTGTGGTCCGAACACAGCCCTGCCTGGGAAACGGGTGAGGGTGTCGTGGCACGGTATCCGGCCTCGGGCGTGCTCGCCTCCGGGTGGCTGCTGGGCGAGTCGTACCTGGCCAACCATGCCGCGCTGGTGGACGCACCGCTGGGCCGCGGCCGGGTGATCCTGTTCGGGATGCGCCCACAATATCGCGCACAAAGCTACCGCACCTTCAAGTTGTTCTTTAACGCCTTGCTGTACTTCTGAGCCAATGCGGGGACTTGCTTTTCCGGTCATATTCAGGCAAGCTAGTAAGTTTTCCTCATCTCCATGCTGGTTAGGATCCTCTACCACGACCATTGCTTCGACGGAGCAGCGTCCGCTGCCTTCTTCAGCCGTTTTATTGAAGGGGCGGTTCACCCCAAAGCCGAGTTCGCTTTCACCGGCATGTACCACAAGGCGTCCCAACTGTTTGACGACAGCCTGTTTGATGGCGACGAAAACGCCATCGTGGACTTCAAATACTCCAGCGATCCGCGCTTGACCTGGTGGTTCGACCACCACCAGAGCGCTTTCCTCACTCCCGAAGATGCCGCTCACTTCCGGAACCATCCCAGCAGCAAAAAGCTTTACGACCCTACGTACAAGTCCTGCACTTCATTCATTTGCGCCGTTGCCCGAGACGAATTCGGGTTCTCCGCGCCGGACCTGGACGAGCTGGTGGATTGGGCCAATGTCATCGACGGCGCTCAGTATCCCGATGCCCGGACCGCTGTCGAACTGGGCGCTCCGGCGATGAAGCTGACCCTGGTCATCGAGGGCGCCAAAGGTTCGGATATCGTGCAGACGGTGATCCGCTGGATGCGCTACCGAGGGCTGGAAGAGATCACCCGGGAGCCGGAGATCCAGGACTTGTACAAACCCCTGTACAGGCGCCACCTGGATTCCATCGAGATGATCCGCGGCCGCGCCCGGCAGGATAACGGGGTGGTGTATTTCGATCTGACCGGATACGACCTGGAAGGCTACAACAAGTTCATCCCGTATTACCTGTTCCCCGACAGCATCTATACGGTGTCCGTGAGTCCCTCCAGCTTCCGCACTAAGGTTTCCGTGGGCTCCAACCCATGGGCCCGCGAGGAGCCCCGCCATAACCTCGCCAGCATCTGCGAGCGCTACGGCGGCGGAGGCCACGCGCGCGTGGGAGCCATCAGTTTCGAACCCGGAGCGGTCGAACAGGCGCGCGCCGTAGCCGCCGAAATCACCGAAGAGCTGAAACATTAGCTTCAGCGTTTGGCTGACGGCTGAGAGCTGACGGCCGCATTAATACCCGTTCTCACGCAATTTTTCCTCCGTTAGCGGCGGCCTGAGGTCCAGCCTGCGGAGCAGTTTCTCCACGTGCTTGGCCAGGATGTCGCATTCCAGGTTGACGCGGTCGCCCGGCCGGTAAGTGCCCAGCGTGGTGTTGCGGTAAGTGTGCGGGATGATGGTCACCGAAAGAACGTCGCCTTCGAGCCCGGCGATGGTCAGGCTGACGCCATCGATGGCGATGGACCCTTTGAACACCAGGTAAGGGTCCAACTCGGCGGGCACGCGCACGCGCAGCCACCAGTTCTGGTCCCCCAGCGGTTCGAGCGACAGAAATTCGCCGGTGCCGTCCACGTGGCCCTGCACAATGTGGCCGCTCAGCCGCCCGCCGGGCGCGAGCGTGCGCTCCAGGTTGACCCGCGAGCCTGCCCGCAGGCGTCCCAGATTGCTGCGGCTTAAGGTTTCCGGGGCCAGGTCCGCGGAGAAGCTGTCCGACGCGAGGTCCAAGGCGGTGAGGCACACCCCGTTGACGGCGACGCTGGCGCCCTGGGTAGCGTCCGCCAGCACCTCCCGGCAGCGGATTTTCAGGCGTGCGCCGGCAGCCCGCGCCGCCAGCGATTCCACCGTCCCGAGCTCTTCGATGATGCCGGTAAACATTTACGCGTCCTCTTCCTTGCGGATATAGCCTTCCACGGCGAACTCGTCCGGCGCGATGGGATGCAACCGGATGTCGCGCACCAGGATGGCGTCGGAGCGGCGCCGCCGGCCGATGCCGCCGGCCATCGAGAGCGATTCCATGCCACCGAGGATCTTCGGCGCGTAATAGAAAAACACCTTGTCCGCGAGTTCGCCCTCGAGCACGGCCCAATTGACCTTGCTGCCCGCCTCGATCATCAGCGAGAGGTATTTCTGCTCTCCCAGCCATTGGATGGCGCGCCGCAGGTCGGAGCGGCCGCCGCGCCCGTCGAAAATCAGCACCCGCACGCCGCGGCTTTCGAGCGCCTTGCGCCGCTCGGCCGAGGCCGCCGACGTACCGATCACTACCACGTCGCCCTGCGCGCTCGAGACCATCTGTGAGTCCAGCGGCAGGCGCAGTTGCGAATCCGCCACTATGCGCAGCAGCGGGCGGCTGCGCGGAAGTCCGGTGCGGTCGGTCAGCAGGCAGTCGTCGGCCAGCACCGTGCCGATGCCGGTGAGGATGGCGTCGGTATCGTGCCGCAGCTGCTGCACGTTCGCGCGGGCCCGCTCGCTGGTGATCCAGCCGCGGTTGTCGTCCGGAGCCGCGATCTTGCCGTCCAGCGTGAGAGCGGCCTTGAGCAGCACCAGCGGGCGCCCTCTCCGCATGAAGTGGACGAAGGGCTCGTTGAGATACTCGGCTTCGCCGGCCAGGCTCAGGTCCAGGTCCACCTCTACCCCCGCGGCGCGCAGGCGGCGGAAGCCTTCGCCCGCTACCAGCGGGTTGGGATCGGCCATGGGCGCTACCACGCGCTTCACGCCGGCCGCAATCAGCGCGTCGGCGCACGGGCCCGTGCGGCCCCGGTGCGCGCAAGGCTCCAGGTTGATATACAGTGTGGCCCCGCGCGCCTCCTCGCCAGCTTCCTCCAGGGCCAGCATTTCGGCATGCTTCACCCCGGCCCAGGTATGGAAGCCGCGGCCCACCACGCGGCCTTCGCGCACCAGCACCGCCCCTACCAGCGGATTCGGGCTGGCCTGCGCCCGGCCCCGGCGGGCCAGGTCCAACGCCTCGCGCAGGTATTCCGCGCTCATTTGGAGAACAGCGACTCGATGAACTTTTCCGGGTCGAACGGCAGCAGGTCGTCGATCTTTTCGCCGACACCCACGTACCGGATCGGGATGTTCAGTTCGCGCGCGATGGCCACCACGATTCCCCCCTTGGCGGTGCCGTCGAGCTTGGTGAGCACGATGCCGGTGACCCCGGAAGTTTCCGTAAACTTGCGGGCCTGCTCCAGGCCGTTCTGCCCGGTAGTGGCATCCAACACCAGCAGGACCTCATGGGGCGCGTCCGGAATGACGCGCGCGGCCGTGCGGCGCATCTTTTCCAATTCCGCCATGAGGTTGGCTTTGCTCTGAAGACGCCCGGCGGTGTCCACGATCACGTAGTCCGCCTGCCGCGCCCGGGCCGCCTGCAAAGCGTCGAAAAGAACCGCCGCCGGATCGGCCCCCGGCTTCTGGCGGATCATCTCGGTGCCCGTGCGCTGGGCCCACACCTCCAGTTGTTCGATGGCCGCCGCCCGGAACGTATCCGCCGCGCACAGCAGCACCTTGCGCTGCTCGTGGAGGTACCGGTGCGCCAGTTTGCCGATGGTCGTGGTCTTGCCGCTGCCATTCACGCCCACCACCATCACCGCCGGGGGCTGGGTCACCCGGGCCGGAGCGTGCTCGCTCGCCTGGAGAATTTCGAGCAGGTGTTCGCGGATCAGGTTCTCCAGTTCGGCGGCGTTTCCGACCAGGCTGCGGTCCACCCGCTCCCGGATGCGCTCCAGGATCTCCTGGGTTGTGCGCACCCCGATGTCGGCGCTGATCAGGGTGTACTCCAGCTCGTCCAGCAGGTCGGCGTCAATTTCCTTCCTGCCCTGGAGCATGTCCTCCAGCCGGCCCACCAGGCCGGCGCGCGTTTTTTGTACACCGCTCTTCAGTCGATCGAGCAGAGTTGGCTCTTGTTCGACGGTGCCGAATAGCGTTTGGATCATTTTGGGTCTATTTTAACAATGATGGTGCGGGTAGCGATTTTCGGAGCCGCCGGTCCCGTAGGACGCCTGGTAGGCGCCGAACTGGAGCGGCGCGGCGTCCCCTTCCGGGTGGTGGGCCGAAACCGAAGCAAACTCGAAGAGGTCTTCGGCAAGATACCGCAGGCGGAGATTTTCGACGCGGACCTGACCGATCCCCGCTCCGCGGCCGCGGCGGCACGGGGGGCGGACACGCTGATCTACGCCGTAGGCGTGCCTTACACGAATTTTGCCCTGCATCCCAAGCTGATGCGCATCACCCTGGAGGCGGCGGCCCGCGTGGAGGTCGCGCGCCTGGCGGTGGTCTCGAGCGTCTACAGCTACGGCGTGCCGCAGACCCGCCGGGTCGCCGAGAGCCACCCGCGCCAGCCTGCCGCTTTTAAGGGCCGCATGCGCAAGGAGCAGGAAGACCTGGTACTGGAGGCGCATGCCAAGGGCGTTATCCACGGGCTGGTGGTGCGCCTGCCGGACTTCTACGGCCCGTATGCCGACAACAGCCTGGCGAATCCCATCCTCCGCGCCGCGCTGACCGGCAAGAGGGCCAACTGGCTGGGTCCAGCCTCCACGCCGCACGAATTTCTGTACGTGCCCGACGCCGCGCCTGTGCTGGCCGAGCTCGCCGCACACGAAGACGCCTACGGCGAGGCGTGGAACCTGGGCGGAGCCGGTGAAATCACGGGCGGAGAGTTCATCCAGAAGGTCTACCGAGCCCTTGGCCGGGAGCCCAAATTCCGGTCCGCCGGGCGGCGCCTGCTGCGCCTGATGGGCCTGTTCAACCCGTTAATGCGCGAACTGGTAGAGATGCTCTACCTGGCGGAGACTCCCGTGATCCTGGATGACAGCAAGCTGGCAGCCAGGCTGGGCCGCCTCGAGAAAACCTCCTACGACGACGGCATCAGGCAAACCCTGAAGTGGATGGCCGCCAATCCCCTGCCCTGAAGCGGACAGCCTATTCTTCCCTGAGAACTTCCAGGGGCTTCTGGCCCAGGATGCGATAGCTCGCGAGCCACCCCGCCAGGTTGGCCACCAGCGCCGTGCACACCACTGCCAGAGCGTTCGGCAGCGGATCGAAGCGGAATTCCACGTTCAGCAGCTTTTTCAGCACCAGGCCGGAGAACGCTGTGGCCAGCAGGCTGCCCATGAGGCCCGCCACTCCTCCCAGCACCAGAAACTCCACCGAGAAGATCCCTGCCACGCGCCGCCGGGTAGCGCCCAGAGTTTTGAGGATCACCACCTCGCGGATGCGCCGGAAACGGGTGCCCGCCACGCTCGAGGCCAGAATCACCGCGCCAGCCAGAATGGCGAACAGCGAGATGAAGCGCACCACCAGGGCGATCTGGTCCACCACCTGTTGCACGATTTCCAGCACATCCGCCACGTTCACCACCGTGACCGTGGGGTAGCGCTCGTAGATGGTCCGCTGGAGCGCGGGCACGCGCCGCGGCTGGACGCGCAGGCTGCCATAGTAGATGGCCGGGAATCCCTCCAGGCTCCCCGGGCTGAAGAGGAACTCGAAGCGCGCGGCCATGTGGATCGATTCCATGCGCGCCACACAGACCAGGCGGCTTTCCAGAGTCCGCCCGGCGATCTCCCACCGTAGCGTAGCGCCGGGCTTGAGGCTCAGGATGCGGGCGGCGTCTTCGGTCGCGCACACCTGCGCCGGAACGGGCCGCTCCCCGGGAGACCACCAGGCGCCGGCGAGGATCTCGGTTTCCGGCGGCATGGCCCCGGCCCAGGTCACGGGCCGGGTGCGCCAGAAACGGCGGCCCCACTCCCGCAGCGGAAGTTTTTCCACGGGTACCCCGTTGATGGAAAGCAGGCGCGCCGCCACCGAAGCCATGACCTCCGGCCCGGACTCCACCCCGGGCTGTTGTTTCGCCAATTCGGCTACAGCCTGCCGCGCGGGACCGGGGATATCCAGCAGAAATACATTCGGCATGCCGGGCGGCGCGCTATTCATGATCTGCACCAGCAGCGAGCGCTGTAGCATGTAGACGGAAAGCGTGAACATCACACCCACGCCCAGGGCCACCAGCACGCTCTGCGCATGGTTACCCGGACGGTGCAGATTGGCCAGGCCCTGGCGCACCACTGCGGGCAGGTTCCGGCGCGTGCCGCGCAGGAAGATCCGCACGCCGCCCAGCATCGCCCCGGCGATGGCGGACAGCACAATCAGGCTCACCAGCAGCCCGCCGGTAAAATAAGCCCCCGTGCGAGCGGCCTCCCGCGGCGTGCTGCCGGCCAGCGAGGCAGCCACCAGGCCCATGCCCAGCAGGATGGCGCCGCCCGCCGCCAGCGCGGCCCGCGCGCTGCGCCAGCGCCAGCGCCACCGGGCGTGATTCTCGGCCATCTCCCGCCGGAAGATCACCGCCGGACGAATCTCGCGGATCCCCAGGAGCGGCGGCAAGGTGAACAGCAGTGTGGTCAGCAGACCGATGGCCAGCCCCTGAGCGGCGGGCACCAGGTCCAGCGACAGGTTCGGCTCAATCTGGAAATAGCGCCGGATCAGCAGCGGGAACGCGTGTTGCACGCCGCTGCCCACGGCGATTCCAAGTACTCCGCCGGCCAGGCCCAGCATCAGCGTTTGCGCCGCATAGATGCGCAGCACCTGGCCGGAGTTCGCCCCCAGGCACTTCAGGATGGCAATCGAATCCATCTTCTGCTGCAAGTGCGCGTGCATGGCGGTGGCCACCCCCAGGGAACTCACGATTAGGGCAATGAGGCTGATGAGACTCAGAAAGGTGGTGGCCCGGTTCAACCCGCGCGTGATGATGGGGTGGGTTTCCCGGAAGTCCGCGATGGTGGCCTCCGGAAAGGTTTTCTTCAGCAGCAGGCGGATCTCGCCGATGGAGGGGCCGCCTTCCGGAACGCGGAACAGAAAGCGCTGCGAAGCGCGGCTGCCCAGCGTGATCAGGCCGGTGCGGTCCAGCCCGCCACGTGTGATCATCACCCGGGGACCTACGTTCAGGCTGCCGGTCATGCGGTCCGGCTCCGAGGCCAACACGGCGGCAATCCGGAAATCCTGGCCGCCCAGGCGCAGCATCCCGCCCACCCGCACCCCCAGGCGCATCAGCAGGTCCTCAGAGACGGCTGCCGACGCATCGTCCAGTCTCCGCGCCAGGGGGCCCGGAGGATCCAGTTTCACGGTCCCGTAGAACGGATACAGCGCCGGGTCCACTGCCTTGACCGAGATCAGCAGCGGATCAGCCACCGCCGCGGAAGCCGCCATGGTGAGCGTCTCGGTGATTTGCGTGTGCCGGACGCCGCGGGCTTCCAGTTCCCGGATGGCCTGTTCCTGGGAGGCGGTCGGCAGGGCGAAGACCCGCACCGAAAGGTCCGCCGCCATCAGCGTGCGGGCTTCCCGCAGCAGCACGCTGCGAAAGGCGCGGCTGAAGCTCCGCACGCCCACCAGCGCTCCCACTCCCACGGCCACCGCCAGCACGACGAACAGGAACTTGGCCGAGGAGGCCCGCGCGTCGCGCCAGGCGAGCCGGAGCGCCGTCCGCCACCCCAGGTGCGGAGTCATTGCCGCTCGTCGCTGACCACGCGGCCGTCGCACAGCGAGATGCGGCGGTCGGCGTTGGCCGCCAGCTCGCGGTCGTGCGTCACCAGCACCAGCGTGGTGCCTTCCTCGCGGTTCAGTTGCAGCAGCAGGTCCAGCACCAGCCGGCCATTGGCGCTGTCCAGGTTGCCGGTAGGCTCATCGGCCAGCAGGATCGGCGGGCGGACCATGAAGGCGCGGGCCAGGGCCACGCGCTGCTGCTCGCCGCCGGAAAGCTGTACTGGATAGTGGTCGCGCCGCTCCACCAGGCCCACGCGATCCAGCAGTTGCACCGCCCGGTTCTCGCCATCGGCGCCGTTCAAACCGGTCAATTCCATGGGCAGGCGCACGTTCTCCTCGGCGGTGAGCGTGGGAATCAGGTGATAGGACTGAAATACGAAGCCGATCTTGCGCCCGCGCACCAGCGCCAGCGCGTCTTCTATCAGGCCGGTGATGTCCTCGCCGTCCAGAAAGATTCGTCCGGAGGTGGGCACATCCAGGCCCGCCAGCAGTCCCAGCAGCGTGCTCTTGCCGCTGCCCGAGGGCCCCATGATGGCCACGAATTGTCCTTTGGGGATCTCCAGGTTGATGCCGCGCAGGATCTCGACGCGGTGAGTACCCGTGTCGATCGTCTTGGTAAGATCACAAACCCGAATCACGGAGGCGTCCCCGTTTATTATGGCATTGTGCATGCGCGCTTCTGGTGTCTGGCGGTGGTCCTGGCGCTGGCGGGGTGCGGCCGGTCGCCCCAACCCGACTCCGCGCCACCCCGCGAGCCGGCTGCCCCCGCGCCCGCCCCTGCCGCGCCGGCGGACCACCGCCCGGTCATCGCGGCCTTTGGCGACAGTCTCACGGCCGGTTTCGGACTCGAACCCGGCCAGAGCTACCCCGATTTTCTGCAAAAAGAACTCGACCGCCGCGGATACGCCTACCGGGTCGCGAACGCCGGCATCAGCGGCGACACCACCACCGACGGGCTGGCGCGCCTGGGCGTCGTGCTGGCGGACCATCCCGCCATCGTCATTCTGGAGTTCGGCGGCAACGACGGCCTGCGCGGCCTGCCCGTGGACACCACCCGCGCCAACCTGGACCAGATGATCGCCTGCCTCCGGCAGGGCGGCGCCACGGTGGTGCTGGCGGGCATGACCCTGCCTCCCAACTACGGGCCGCAGTACATCCAAAAATTCCAACGGATCTACCCGGATCTGGCGGCGAAATACAAGCTGCCGCTGATTCCCTTTTTGCTGGCGGGCGTGGCCGGCCACAGCCAGTACATGCAGCGGGACGGCCTGCATCCCACTGCAGAGGGTTGCCGTCTGGTGGCCAGCAACGTCCTGCAGGTGCTGGAGCCGCTGTTGCGCCGCGGCTCGGTCAAATAAGAGTCCGGTGTCGGATCCGGACGTATGATGAGAACATGCGCTTCCGGATCTTTCTTTTGGCCCTGCTGGCCGTGGGCATGGGTCATGCGCAAGGCGGCAGGCCGATGCTGCTCGAAAAGCCGACCCTGAACCGGACACACATCGTCTTCTCGTATGCGGGCGACTTGTGGAGCGTGCCGCGGCAGGGCGGCGACGCCATCCGCCTGACCAGCGGGCCGGGGATTGAGACCAACCCGTTCTTTTCGCCGGACGGCGCCGAGATCGCCTTCCAGGGCGAGTACGACGGCAACACGGATATCTTCGTGATGCCTGCTTCGGGCGGCGTGCCGCAGCGGCTCACCTATCATCCCGGGGCGGACATCCCTACGGGCTGGACCCCCGACGGCAAGCACGTGGTCTTTTATTCGCGGCGCAGCAGCTATTCGCGCTTCGACCGCCTGTTTACGATCCCGGCGGCGGGCGGGTTTCCCACGGAAATCCCGCTGCCGATGGGGAATCAGGCCTCTTACTCGCCGGATGGCAGGCGGCTCGCGTACCTGCCCCTGCCGCCGGCGTTTCAGGCGTGGAAGCGCTACCGCGGAGGGCGCACCACGCCCATCTGGATCGCCAACCTGGCGGATTCGCGCGTGGAGGCGGTGCCGCGCGAGAATTCCAACGACTTCAACCCCATGTGGGTGGGAAACAAGATCTATTTCCTTTCGGACCGCAACGGGCCGGTCAGCCTGTTCGTTTTCGATATGGCGAGCCGCAAGGTCTCGCAGGCGCTGCGCAATGATGGTCTGGACCTGAAGTCCGCGAGCGCCGGCCCGGGAGCGCTTGCGTACGAGCAGTTCGGCGGGATCTACCTCTTCGACCTCTCGTCCGGCAAATCGCACCGGGTGGATGTTCGGATCGCAGGCGACATCCCGACTGTGCGGCCTTCGTTTGAAAAGGTGGCCGGCCAAATCTTCAATGCGCGCTTGTCTCCGACCGGAGCTCGCGCGGTGTTCGAGGCGCGCGGCGAAATCTTTACGGTGCCGGCCCAAAAGGGTGACGCGCGCAACCTGACCAACACCTCCGGAGTGGCCGAGCGTGATCCGGCGTGGTCGCCGGACGGCAAAACCATCGCGTATTTTTCCGATGAAGGCGGCGAGTACCGGCTGCACCTGAAGGGGCAGAATGACCTGGTCCCGGCGCAGAAGATCGAGTTGGGGAATCCGCCGGCGTTTTATTACACGCCCACCTGGTCGCCGGATAGCCGGAAGATCGCGTACACAGACAACCGCCTGATGCTGTGGTATCTCGACCTCGGAAGGAAGACGCCCGTGCGCATCGACCAGGATACCTACGACACGCCGTTTCCCGACCTGCGGCCGGCATGGTCACCGGATAGCAAGTGGCTGGTCTATAACAAGCTGCTGCGGAACCATTACCGCGCCGTGTTCCTGTACTCGCTGGAGACCGGGAAATCCACGCAGATCTCCGACGGCATGAGCGACGCGGAGTACGCGCAATTCGATCGGAACGGAAAGTATCTGTACTTCACGGCCAGCACGAACCTGGGGCTGACCACCGGGTGGCTGGACATGTCCAGCCTGGACCGGCGGGTCTCGCGGCATGTCTATGTGACCGTGCTCAGCAAGGCGGAACCGTCGCCGCTGGCTCCCGAGAGCGACGAAGAGAAAGGGCCGGAGGCGGTCAAGAAAGACGAGAAGAAGGAAGAAAAGCCCATCGAGCCGGTGACCGTGCGGGTCGACCTGGAGAACATCGGCCAGCGCATCCTGGCACTGCCCATCCCGGCGCGGAACTATTCCGGGATGGCCGTGGGGAAGACCGGCATCCTGTTCCTCCTGGAAGACGTGGACGACCCCGCAGCGACTCCCGAGACCGCCGGGCGCACACTGCACAAGTTCGATCTGAAAACCAGGAAGACAGAGAAGGTGCTCGAAGGCGTGCGGGAATTCGAGGTCTCCGCCGACGGCGAGAGGATGATGTACCGGCAGGGCCAGAAGTGGATCGTCTCGGCCGCGGGCACACCGCCGAAGCCCGGAGAAGGCGTGCTCAAAACCGACACGATGGAGGCCCGCATCGACCCGCGCGAGGAGTGGCGCCAGATCTACCACGAGGTATGGCGCATCGAGCGGGATTTCTTTTACGACCCGAACCACCATGGGCTGGACCTGATCGCCGCGGAGAAGAAATACGCGCCTTACCTGGACGGTATCGCCAGCCGCGCCGGCCTGAACTACCTGTTCAACGAGGCCTTGGGCGAGCTCACCGTGGGCCACCTGTATGTGGGCGGGGGCGCCATGCCGCCCGTGAAGAGCGTGCCCGGCGGGCTGCTGGGCGCCGATTACGCGATCGAGAACGGGCGTTACCGCTTCGCACGGGTTTACAGCGGCGAGAACTGGAACCCGGACTTGAAGGCCCCGCTGACTCAGCCGGGAGTCAACGTGGCGGCCGGCGAATACCTGCTGGCGGTGAACGGCCGGGACGTGCGCCCTCCCGAGAATCTCTATCAGTTCTTTGAAGCCACGGCCGGGAAATCCGTGGTCCTGCGCGTGGGGCCGGATGCAGGCGGAGCGGGTTCGCGCGAGGTGACCGTGGTACCGATCGAGAACGAGTTCGGGCTACGTAACCTGGCCTGGATCGAAGAAAACCGCCGCAAGGTGGACCGCCTGAGCGGCGGCCGGCTGGCCTATGTCTATCTGCCGAACACCGCCGAGGCGGGCTACAACAATTTCAATCGTTACTATTTCGCACAGATCGGAAAGGAAGGCGCGGTGATCGACGAGCGCTTCAATGGCGGCGGCGATGTGGCCGACTACATCGTCGACTACCTGAATCGCCCGCTGTTGAGTCACTGGACC
The DNA here is from genome assembly GCA_021324015.1 of Solibacteraceae bacterium. Taxonomy (GTDB): domain Bacteria; phylum Acidobacteriota; class Terriglobia; order Bryobacterales; family Bryobacteraceae; genus JAJPJX01. The sequence continues at coordinate 55,530 of JAJPJX010000050.1, forward strand.
ACGCGCTACGGGGAGGACTTCACCACTCCGCAGAATGCCATCTTCGGTCCCAAGGCCATGATCGTCAACGAATTTGCCGGCTCGGGCGGCGACGCGCTGCCCTGGATGTTCCGGCGCCGCCGCATCGGGCCGATTATCGGCAAGCGCACGTGGGGCGGGCTGGTGGGAATCTTCGGATTTCCGCGGCTCGTGGATGGCGGCTCGGTGACGGCTCCCAACCTGGCCTTCTGGAGCCCCGCGGGCGAATGGGATGTGGAAAACCACGGCGTGCCGCCGGATATCGAGGTGGAGTACGACCCGGCCGCCGTGCGCGCGGGCCACGATCCGCAACTGGAGAAGGCCGTCGAAGTGCTGATGGAGAGTCTGAAGAAAAATCCGCTGCCCGTGAGCCGCCGGCCGGCGTACCCGAATTACCACCGCACGCTACCGTAGGACTTGCAGCAGATTGCTGTAGTCGTCCGTCCAGGGCCGCAGGCGCGGGCGGGGCGGGATGGCCACCGAGGCCCACCGCAGCCTCTCCAAAAACGGCTCGTTCGCGGAGACCAGCACCCAACTGGAGTCGTACACGTAGTGGCTCTGGTCGGCGAGATTGCGAATCAGCATCGCGTCCTTGCCGCCGTCCCGGGCCAGCGCCTGAACCACCGGCGCCAGATCCAGATAGCGGTTGGTGATGTGCACGGCCAGGACTCCGTCCGGCTTCAGATGCCGGAAGTACAGGCGGAAAGCCTCGCGCGTGAGCAGGTGCATCGGGATGGCGTCACCGGTGAAAGCGTCGAGCGCCAGTACATCGAACCCCTGCGGCGGCTCGGCTTCGAGCGAGAGCCGCGCATCGCCGGGAACTACCTCCACCCGTGCCCGGCTCAGGCGCAGGAACGAGAACTCGCTCGCGGCCACCTGGATCACCAGGGGGTTCAGTTCGTAAAACCGGTACACATCGCCCGGCCGCCCGTACAGGGCCAGCGTGCCAGTGCCCAGCCCGATCACCCCTACCCGCTGCGGCATCCCTTGGCGGCGAAGCGCCAGCGCCGCTCCGGAATTCGGGCCGTAGTAAGCCGTCGGCTCGAGTGCGCGGCCCGCATCCTGGAACTCGATGCCGTGCTGGATGGCGCCGTTGCTCAGCACACGGATACGCGCGCCCGCCGCGCCGCTGTCGGCCACCTGCACCACCCCGTAGAAATTCCGCTGCTGGAAACGGTTGCCGTTGGCCCAGGCGCCGAATTCCAGGGCCGCCAGCGAGGCCACCCCGGTGGTCACGCCCATCCGGGCCAGGCTGCGCGGAGAGCACTGGTAGAGCAGCCCCATGGCCAGGATCACGCATCCCGCGATCGAAAGCGGCAGTTCCAGGTAGCTGTTGAACAGCGTGGGGGCCGCCACGGCGACAAAAGCGCCCCCGGCCGCGCCCCCCAGGGCTACCATCAGATAGAAGGAAGTCAGTTCGTTCGCAGCAGGCTTGCGGCGCGCCAGTTCGCCGTGGCAGAACACGCAGCAAGCTTCCAGGCCGGTGAGGAACAGTACGAGGCTCCACTTCAGCCCGGCGCTGGAGGCCGGCTGCAAAAATCCGGCGCACATGGCCACCCAGGCGGTCGGCAGAATCCAGCGAAACAGGCGCGGCGAATACCAGCCCTGGCGGTCGAAGCACAGGATGAAACTGAGCAGATAAAGACTGAGCGGCAATATCCACAGAAATGGCACGGGCGCCACGTTTTGGCTTAAGTGGTTGGCGACCGCCAGCCACAGCGCCGAAGGAAGCGCCGCCAATGTCACCCACAGCGCACGTTCTCCCAGCCGCACGGGGGACGCCCGAGGCGGCATGGCGGCATGGCTGGAGAGAGTGGCCGCCCCCGCCAGCAGCACAAAGACGGCGTAGCCCGCCGACCACCACCACAACTGGCGGCCGGTATTGAGGAACGGCTCGATGGCAGCAGGGTAGGCGAGCAGTGCCAGGAGTGAGCCCAAGTTCGATACAGCGAACAGACGGTAGGGAAACGCCACCTTCGCTCCCGCGTACCAGGATTGCACCAGCGGGCCGGTAGTCGACAGCAAAAAATACGGCAGCCCCGCGCATACCGCCAATAGCATCAGAATCCCCGTAATCGGATTCGCCCCCGTCTCTGGCGGCCACGCGATCCGTGGGGAAACCGGCAGCAGGCACAGGCTGCCGGCCAGTAACAACGCGTGCAGCGGCGCCTGAAGCCGGGCCGGGAGATATCGCCGGATTGCGTGCGCATAGCCGTAACCTGCCAGCAGGACCACCTGGAAGAACATCATGCAGGCAGTCCACACCCCCGCCGAACCGCCGAACCAGGGCAGCACGGCCTTGGCCAGGATGGGTTGCACCAAGAAAAGCAGCACTGCGCTCCAGAATATCGTCGCGCCGTAAAGGAAACGGATTGCGCACATGGCAACCCCCGTGGGGCAGGCGGGTGGCGCCGGCCTCGACAAGGTATAGAAAACCTGCTATTGTAACTATAGATCATCGTGCTATTGTTGTCCCTGTCGGCGAGCTCACAATCCTTCCCTCCGGCTCGCACGATTCTCGCTAAGAAGGAGTAAAACCCTATCACCATGGCATCCAACAACTATTCCCAGGGCGCCCAGGTTGAACATCAGAAGTTCGGCCTGGGAACGGTCATGTCCAGCAATGATGACCGTATTGTCATCAAGTTCGACGATCACGGCGAAAAGAAATTTGTCACTCCCATGGTCATCGGGCAGTTAAAGAAGAGCGACCGGCAACCCCCGGTCGAAAAACGGGCCTCCCGCAGCCGCAAGGCCAAGGCGGCGCCGGCGCCCGCGGCGTCCTAGCTTCCTCAGAGGAAACATCTCTTGAACGCCCGACAGAGACGTCTTTTCGAAGAAGCCCGCAAGAGGAATCCCAACCTCAAGTTGCCGGAGAGCCAGCCGGCGGGGGAACTGACAGACGAAGATCTGGCATTAATCAAGCAGGGAGTTGGCGACAAAACCAGCCGCCCCGCTCCTGCCGCAAATGCGGGGGGAAACTCGTCCGCATCCGATGCCTCCGGCGAGCAGGGGGGGTTCGTGGTGACCTATTTCGAAGCCAAAGGCTTCGGCTTCCTGCGCCCGGATGACGGCGGCCGCGACGTGTTCTTCCATGTCTCGCGGCTGAGTGAAGGCGAGCCCACCGAACTCAAGCCCGGCGCGCGCGTGCTGTACGAACTCGGTATGGACCGCACGGGTAAAATGGCCGCGCGCAGCCTGCGCCTGGCTCCGCCGGAATAGGCCGCCACGCGGCCTGCACGACATGTGAGGCCGCTGTCCCGCGCCATGTATAATAGAAGAATCGCTTACGAGTCCCTGGTCTGCCCGGAGTCCTAGGCGTTTCTGATCTCCATGTTCGACAATCTATCGGAGAAATTACAGCGGGTTTTCAAGAATCTGCGCGGCGAAGGCCGGCTGACGGCGGAAAACATGGAAGCCGCCCTGCGGGAAATCCGCGTGGCGCTGCTCGAAGCAGACGTCAATTTCCGGGTCGTCAAGCAGCTCATTGAAAACATCAAGCAGAAGGCCATGGGCGAAGAAGTGCTCACGGCGCTCTCCCCCTCCCAGCAGGTGGTGAAGATTGTCAACGAAGAGCTGATCAAAATCCTGGGCAGCCACGAATCCCGGCTGCGCTTCGCCAACGATCCGCCCACCGTCATGCTGATTGTCGGCTTGCAGGGTTCCGGTAAGACCACCACCACCGCCAAGCTGGCCCGCTGGCTGTCGAGAAACGGCCACCGCCCGGAAATGGTTTCGGTGGACGTCTACCGCCCGGCGGCGCGCGAACAGTTGCGCGTACTGGCCCGCGACCTGAATCTGCCGGTTTACCCGGGCGCCGCCGAAGAGACCACGCCCGCCGACCTGGCGCGCTCCGCCCGCAAGGATGCGGCCACTTCCGGCCGCGATGTGCTGCTCGTGGACACCGCTGGCCGCCTGCATATCGACGACCAGTTGATGACCGAGTTGCAGGAGCTCAAAGAGCAGCTCTCCCCGGTGGAAATCCTGTTCGTGGCTGACGCCATGACCGGGCAAGACGCCGTCAAGTCCGCCGAAGAGTTCCACCGCCGCCTGGGGATTACCGGCGTGGTGCTAACCAAGATGGACGGCGATGCGCGCGGCGGCGCCGCTCTTTCCATCCGCCATGTAACCGGCCAGCCGCTCAAGTTCGTGGGCGTGGGCGAGAAGCCCGACGCGCTCGAACCCTTCCATCCGGACCGCGTCGCCTCCCGTATCCTGGGCATGGGGGACGTCCTTTCGTTCATCGAGAAAGCCGAAGAGCTGATCGACAAGAAAAAGGCTGTCGAAATGCAGCGGAAGCTCATCGAGAACGAGTTCACGCTCGAGGACTTCCGCGACCAGATCCGCCAGCTCAAGAAACTCGGACCGCTGGAGTCCGTGCTCTCCATGATGCCCAAGGTGGGCATGCTTAAGGATCTCAAGAACGTCAAGGTGGACGAGAAGGAGATCGTCCACGTGGTGGCCATCATCGACTCCATGACTCCGCAGGAGCGCGCCAACCACATGATTATAAATGGCGCCCGCCGCCGGCGCATCGCCAAAGGCAGCGGCACCAGCGTCCAGGAAGTCAACCAGTTGCTTAAGCAGTATGCGCAGGCGCGGAAGATGATGAAGAGCTTCTCCGGAGGCTTTCTGGGCAAGAAACTCGGCAAAATGAAGCTGCCGATGAGCTTTGAAATGTAATTCGAGGATAGGAATGCTGATGATTCGCCTGGCGCGCTTTGGCGCCAAGAAAAAGCCGTTTTATCGAGTGGTCGTAATCGAAAAGGAGCGTGCCCGGAACGGGCGCAGCCTGGAAGTCGTGGGGCACTATAACCCCCTGACCGACCCGCCCAAGGTGGACTTTAACTACGAGCGCATCGAGCACTGGACCAAGGTTGGCGCGCAGATGTCGGACACCGTGACCCGGCTGCTCAAGGCCAATCCGGCCCCGGCTTCCGAGCCGGCCGCCTAAGAGGCCTGCGGGCTGGCCCTAACTGTAAGAAAAATAACCACTACCTAGGGTACTTACCTGTCGGAACAGGAAATCATCCGAGTTCCTCTCTGTTACCATGAAAAAGGGAGGCGGGGTGGTGAAACAGTTGATCGAAGACATCGCGAAGGCTCTCGTTGACATCCCGGAAGAAGTCACCGTCCGCGAAGTGCAGGGAGAACAGGTTACCGTTTTGGAATTGCGCGTCGCCCCCAGTGATCTTGGCAAGGTGATTGGCAAGCAGGGAAGGACGGCTCGCTCCATTCGCACCATTCTGGGCGCCGCCGGCATGAAGCTCAATCGGCGCTTCACGCTGGAAATCCTGGAGTGAGGCCCCCGCCGGAGCCGGTCCCCGGCGGTTCCTGGGTCACTGTCGCCGTGCTGACCCGCGCGCGCGGGAACCGCGGTGAACTGGCGGCTGTTCCGTTGAGTAGCCGTCCGGAGCGGTATCAAAGTCTGAAGGAAGTCTTTTTGTTCGGCGACGGCTCGCAACACCAGGTGGAGTCTGTCTGGTGGCATGAAAGCCGTCTGATTTTCAAGTTCGCGGGTATCGACAGCATCTCGGCTGCCGAGCCGTTGGCCGGCGCCGAGGTGCGGATTCCTCGGGAACAGCGCGCTGCGCTGGAGAGTGGCGAGTTTTACTTGTCGGACCTGATCGGCTGCGAAGTGATCGAGCAGCGGACCGGCGCCTCGCTCGGCCAGGTGGTGAGCTGGTCCGACGCCGGAGGGTCCGGCCTGCTGGAATTGGCCGGGGGCCTGATGATCCCCTTCGCCCGCTCCATTTGCGTGGAGATCGATCCGGCGGCCCGGCGCATCGTGGTGAATCTCCCGGAAGGACTGAAGGAATTAAACGCAGAGTGATCTTCCATGTGCTGACGATCTTCCCGGAATTCTTCCAGGGGCCGTTCGAACATGGAATCGTCCGGCGTGCCCGCGAGTCCGGAGCGCTTGAGATCCGCATTCACAACCTGCGCGATTGGACGGCCGACCGCCACAAAACGGTGGATGACCGGCCCTTCGGCGGCGGTGAGGGCATGCTGCTCAAGCCCGAGCCGATCTTTCAGGCGGTCGAGGCGGTTTTTCCAGAGCGGCTGCCGGGCCGGAAGGTGGTGCTGCTCTCCGCGCAGGGGCGCCTGTTCGACCAGGAGATGGCCAACGCTTTCCGCTCCGCCGAGGAGTTGCTGCTGATCTGCGGGCGGTACGAAGGCGTGGACGAGCGAGTCGCCGAGCACCTGGCCGATGAGGAGATTTCCATCGGCAACTACGTGCTCAGCGGCGGCGAATTGGCCGCGGCGGTGGTCATCGACACGGTGGCCCGGCTGCTGCCGGGCGTGCTCGGTAACGAGTCCTCCGCCGTGTTCGAGTCGTTTCAGAAAACGGGACATGGCGGGGGCCTCTTGGATTGCCCGCAGTACACCCGGCCGGCCGACTTTCGCGGCTGGAAGGTACCGGAGGTGTTGTTGAGCGGCAATCATGCCGAAATTCGACGTTGGCGGGAGTCCGCTGCGCGGGAAAAGACCGCCCGCCTCCGCCCCGACCTGCTCGGCCCGGGACCACGCTAAGATAGAAAGATTGGACTCAGGAATTGAACCATGAACAACGCGTTGTTGACCAAGTTTATTAACAAGAACCGGCGCACCGATACGCCCGAGTTCCGCCCCGGCGATACCATTCGCGTACACGTCAAGATTAAAGAGGGCGACAAAGAGCGTTTGCAGGCGTTCGAGGGCACGGTCATCGCCCGCAAGAATACGGGCATGGGCGAAAGCATTACCGTGCGCAAAGTCAGCTTCGGGCAGGGCGTGGAGCGCATCTTTCCGCTGAACGCGCGCGTAATCGACCACATCGACTTGGTGCGCACCGGCCGCGTGCGCCGCGCCAAGCTCTATTACCTGCGCGGCCTGAAAGGCAAAGCGGCGCGTCTACGGGAACGCGAATAGCCGGTGGCACAGGCGCGCGCGCCTGTGTGTGCGACATGCGGGCCGAACAGCCGGCGGGCAAAATTCGATGTGAGGGCACCCTGGAGCGTGAGCTGCGCGCCCGGGGATTTCGTCATGTCGCCGGCGTGGATGAGGTGGGCCGCGGCGCCCTCTTCGGTCCGGTCTTCGCCGGCGCCGTCATTCTCGATCCTGGCCGTCCCGTGCGGGGCCTCAATGACAGCAAACAGATCGAGCCCGAGCGCCGCGCAATCCTGGCCGAACGCATTCGGGAGCGCGCGCTGGCTTGGGCCGTGGCCGCCGTGGACGCTGCCGCCATCGACCATCTGAACATCTATCAGGCCTCCCGGCTGGCCATGCGGCGCGCCGTGGAAGGGCTTTCCCCCGCGGCCGACTTTCTGCTCATCGACGCCGTGCCGTTGGACCTGCCGCTGCCGCAGCGCGCCCTCATCAAAGGGGACGCGCGCTGCCACGCCATTGCGGCCGCCTCCATCCTCGCCAAGGTCCACCGCGACGAATGCATACGCGTCTGGGACGAGGTTTTCCCGGCCTATGGGTTGGCTGCTCACAAAGGCTATGCCACTCCGGAACACCTGCGCGCGCTCGCCGAATCGGGCCCCACCCCCCTCCACCGGCGTAGCTTCGAGCCGGTCCGCGCCTGCTCGCTGTTTCCGCTGGACTACGACCCCTGGGCGGAACGGCAGTTCTCCCTGTTCAGTCCCGCGGAGGCGGCGGCATGTCTTTAGAACCGCGCGCCCCGCAAGTGGGCGAGGTCGTCCAGGAAGCCGCCCCGGCCCGCCCCCGCCGCTATCGCTGGTACCACAAGCTCACCGCCCTGCTGTTCATCATCTTTTGCCTGGAACTGGGCCTGTTCCTCCTCATCTTCCCCTGGTCGGACTGGTGGAAGAGCAACTTCTTCGCCTCCTATATCCCGGAGTGGCACCGCTATTGGGACAGCGCCTATCTGCGCGGCGCCGTCAGCGGCCTGGGCGTGGTCAATTTGTATATCTCGCTGGCCGAGATCTTCCGTCTCCGCCGCTTCTCCCGCAACTGACCGGACCACCGTGCTCTCGCTGGTGCAGTCGCACGTCCGCCAGAACGTGAAGACGCTGCGGAGCGAGTTCGCCTCCGCCGAGCCGTTCCGCCACGTGCTCATCGACGGCTTTCTCGACCCCCCCTTCTGTGCCGCGCTCATCGCCGCCTTCCCCGCCTTTGATCCCCGCCAGGCGCGCAACGAACTTGGCGAGACCGGCCGCAAGGCCGTGGTCCCGGATCTGGCCGGCCTGGGTCCGGATTTTGCGCGCTTCGACCGCCTGCTGCGCGACGCCGCATTCCTCGACCTGATCGGACAGATCACCGGGATCCCCCGCCTGCTTTACGATCCCCGCTACATCGGCGGAGGAACGCACGAGAATCTGGACGGCCAGGAACTCGACCCCCACGTGGACTTCAACTACCAACCGGGGACGCGCCTGCACCGCCGGCTGAATCTGATTCTGTACCTGAACCCCGAGTGGGATGAAAGCTGGGGCGGGTCGCTGGAACTGCATCGCAACCCCTGGCTGGAACCGGACCAGGACTTCGTGCGCATCATCCCTCCGGTGGCCAATCGCTGCGTCCTGTTCGAAACCACCGAGCGCTCCTGGCACGGATTTCGCCGCATCGCCTTGCCGCCCGGCAAGCAACACCTGTCGCGCCGCTCCGTGGCCGTGTATTACTACACCCGGGAGCGCCCGCCGGCTGAAACCGCCCCGTCCCACGGCACGGTGTATGTGCCGCGGCCGCTCCCCCCGCACCTGCGCGCCGGGCACACTCTGAGCGAGGCGGATCTCTACGCGCTCCAACTGCTGCTGGCCCGGCGCGATCACCAAATTCAGTTCCTCTATGAACGGGAAAAGGAGTATTCGTCGGTGCTGGAGGGCATTCTCCGGTCACCCGCCTTCCGCCTGGGCCGCTTTCTGAGCTGGCCCCTGAGGCGGCTGCGCCGCCTCATCGCAAGTAAGCCGGCCGGGTGAACAGAAAGTGGTCGAAGTAGTAGTGCATCAGCAGAGTGCTGAGAACCACGACGAAGTAGCTCTGGTCCGCCGATAGCGGCGTCACGGAGCGCACCACCAGAGTGAGAACCACCATCACCCCGGTGGCTGCCAGGAAGCAGAGGTAATACGGCCACATGCTGCGGCGCTCGACCAGCCAGGCCACCAACGGGTTGTCCACCTCGCCGCGCTGGTATCTCAGGCGGTTGATCAGCCACAACAGGAATAGGTATTGGAAGGAGTGCCAGGTGTTGTAGCCCTGGAAGAGGACGTCCAGGTTCGAGCCCAGGGGCAGGCAGAACGACACCACCGTCGTTACCCCGATGAGCAGCGTCTTGGGGACACTCATATGCCCCTCCCGCCACTCCCGGGTGGTCTTCCAGATCCAGGCCGCCAGAAACGAGGCGAACAGCAGACCGGCCACCTCCGGCAAGTGCAGCGCGCGCAGCCAGTCCGGATACGGAAGCACCACGCCTCCAACCCGGAATTGCCGCAGCGAGAGCTTATACAGGCCGATGGGATAGAGACCCGTGAGGATCAACCCGTAGTCCACGGCGCGCGAATACCGGCCTTCCAGCCGGGCTTCCTGCGCGCGGTAACAGTCGGTCAGGTACAGGATCTGGTGCAGCACGTGCAACGAGGCCCAGGAAAAGAAGAAGGTGATCAGCACCCGGTAATGGAAAATTCCCAGGTAAATCACCACCACCGGCAGCAGCAGCGACAGCCCGGCATACACCCTGTGTCCCTGCCGGAACCGCCGGTCCAGAAAGGTGTAGGTGATGGTGGAAAACAGGTGCGGCCCTCCCACCAGCGCCGCCACCAGGATGTTGATCAAGTCGATCGCCTGTTGCTCGCTCATCCACCCGGAGCGTTGGGCGGCGAACGCGAACAGCAGCGGCATAGGCACCAGGATGGCGCTGCCAATAATAAGGGAAAGGTCCCAGGATTTTTGGTAAATCCAGCCTGCATCGCGCCGTGGTACAGCGGAAGGGAAACCAGCAACCGCGGCCATATCCGAAAATGATACGCCACCGGAAGGGCGCTGTCCAAGCCGATTCACGCGTCCTCGCAGGCCCTTGAATTCTAAAACGGATGGGCATAGCATGAAACTAAGAAGGGACATTTCAGATGAAACTGTCTTTAATCGTGTCGCTACTGCTCGCCGCCAGCGTCGCGGTCCGAGCGCAGCAACCGATGCCGCGAATGACGACCGTCGATCCTGGGAACGGGAAGATCGGGGATGTCATTACCGTAGCTGGGGAGAACCTGCAGAAAGAGCAGGTGGCTAAGGTGTACCTGACCGACGGAAAGAACGACGTCATAGTGGACATCACGGAGCAGACTCCGACGGCGATCAAGTTCCGCATCCCAGCCAAAGCCACGCCGGGCCGCTTCGCCCTGATGTTGCTTACCACCGGAAAGGACCCAAAGCTGATCGAACAGCCCGTCAAAGTGACCGTGGAGCAGTAGGCGCCTGGGGTTTGCAGAGGGCCCGGGTTGCTGTTCAGCCCTTCTCGCGGCGATACGGCGAGGAGAGATAGCGTTGGGATTCGCGAGCCGCGTCTGCCTGCGGAGCGTAAGCAATGGCTTTTTTGTAAGCCTGGATCGCCAGATCCCGCCGGTGTGTCAAATCGTAAATCTGCCCCAGGCGCAGCCAGGCGGTGACTCCGGTGTTCAGGTCCAGCCGGTCCGCCGCCGCCGTAACCTTCTTCATATTTTCGAGCGCTTGATCGAAGTCCCTGTACCAGAACTGCACCGTGCCTAACTGGAAGTAGATCTTCTCCCAGGGAATCTGCTCGTACCCGGGCACGCCCTCCCGTTTCATTTCCGCCACCCGCTCGATGGCGCCGATGGCGTGCGCCTTGTCCCCAATGGCGCTGTACATCTGCGCCTCCTCGAAACGCAGCAGGTAGTTGCGCGGGAACCGCCGCAGCAGGTCATCGAGCAGAGGGATGGCCAGCCGGGGCTGCCGCTCCCGGCGGTACAACGCGCAGAGGAAGATCTCCGCGTCGACTTTATTGATCCGGCCGTGCTGTGCCACGTCCTGCACCGTGCGGATGCCCTTCTCCTTATCCCCGTGAAACCCCACCACAAAACCCAGCATCCGGTAGAACGCCGGCAGGCTGCCTATCACGTAATCGTGCAGTCCCTGTACCAGGCGCGCATCCACATTTTGCGGCTCCAGTTCGCTCACGCGGTTGTGCAGCTTTCGGCTGGAGGTGGCATCGCGCAAGGAATCCAGCCAAGCCTTCTTCACCAGAAAGAAATAGTTGGCGCGCAGCCCGTAGGAGATGCCCAGCGCGTACATTGCCCCCGTATCTTTGGGGTTGCGCTTCAGGCGCTCCTGGGCGAGCGACATGGCCGTGCCGATTTCGTTCAGGAACTTCTTCTCCGTTTCCGGAGTAGTGTTCAGCTTCGGTCGCCGTAGGAAGGAGTTGCTGCCCGAAACCAGTTCGCTCTCGAGCGCTCCGTTGCGGTACATCTCCCGGAACAGGATGGCTTCCGCCAGGTGGTTGTGAAGGTCCGGGGGAGCCGGATTTTGCGCGATGGCTTTCTCGAAATCGGTGATCGCTTGCGCGTATTCCAGGTTGTAGAAATGTTCGAAACCGTCTTCGACCAGAGCGCTTTGCGCGCGCAGACCGGCCGCCAGGAGAAATCCACAGATGAAGATGCGACGCACGCTATCTTCATTATGACTACTGCCCGGGTTCGGAGAGCTCCGCGGTCCCGGTCAGCTCCGCGGCCGGGTGCTGCCGTTTCTGCCGGTACATGCGCCGGTCGGCCTCCGCCAGGAGTTGTTCGGCGTCCGTGCCGTCGGCAGGGTAGAGCGCCGCGCCGGCGCTCAGCGAGAGCCCGGGTTCCCCAGTGGCGCTCTGTGCGGCCAGCGCCACGAGCTCGCGCAACTGCCGGATCCGCTCCTCAGCCGACTCCTGCACAATATTCGGCAGCACCAGGACAAACTCGTCGCCTCCCATACGGGCCACATAATCGTATTCCCGGCAATTCTGCCGCAGGACGGTGGCCACTTGGCGCAGCATGTGATTTCCCGCCATGTGGCCGAACCGGTCGTTGAAGCGCTTGAACCCGTCCAGGTCCCCCACCAGCACAGCCAGGGGCGTCTGCATGCGCCGGGCGCGGGCCAGTTCGCTCTCCAGATGCAGGAACAGCGAGCGTGCATTCGGCAGACCCGTCAGGTAGTCCGTGGTGGCGGAACTCTCCGCCTGCCGGTACCGAAGCGCGTTCTCGATGGATAGCGCCGCCTTGTAGCTGACCGCCAGCAGCATCCGGAGGTGGTCGTGGCTGAAAGCTGCCGGCTGTGTGTGGTAGAGAGCCAGCACACCCATCAGGCCGTTATGCCCCTCCAGGGGCACCGCCAGGGCCGAACGTAGGCCGCTCATCGGGGCTCCATCCCCCAGGTATCCGGTCTCCACCGAGGGATTCCCATTCCGGATGGGCATACGGTTCTCCGCCACCCATCCCGAGACGCCCTCTCCCAGCGGGATCTCGAGTGACGCGAACAGGCGAAAGTCCTGCCCATGGACAAATTCCGGCGCGAGCTTCCCCTGGCGCAGCAGATAGATGGCGATGGCGTCGTGCGGCACCATGCGCTTCAGACGCGTGGCCAGCACCGAAAGAGTTTCCTCCACGCTGAGCGAGTTGCCCAGGTCCTGCGTCAGTTCGAACAGCATCTGCATTTCCTGCCGCGCGGCGGCGATGGAAGCCAGAAAATCGGAAGGTTCCACCTCATGGAGGTAGCCTTTCTTCCCCCCGGCGGGTGTCGTAGCAGGTGGTGGATGTCTCGGCGCGGCGCGGAGCCCCGGCGGGCGCCCCGGCTCCCGCGCCACGCCGACCTGCCGCTCCCATTCGAGGTAATGCCGCTGCAAGGTCTTCACCACCTCCGGATCGAACGCCGTCCCGGCCTGCGCGGCCACTTCCCGCATGGCCTGCCCCAGCGGAAGAGCCCGGCGGTACTGACGCTCCGAGGCCAGCGCGTCCAGGCAGTCCACCGCCGCCAGTATCCGCGCCCCCCGGGGAATGGCCTCGCCCTTAAGCCCGTCGGGATAGCCTTTCCCGTCCCACCGCTCGTGGTGCGCGCGAACCAGGGGCGCCACCGGGTAGGGGAACTGCACCTGCTCCAGGATCTCCGCCCCTACCGCCGGATGGATTTTGACTCTCTCAAATTCCTCCGCGGTCAACACCCCGGGTTTCGAGAGAATGTGTTCGGAGACCGCCAGCTTGCCGACGTCGTGCAGCAGCGCGGCAGCCCGCAGGGCCTCCAGTTCCGGCTCGCTGAGTCCCAGCTTCCGGCCGAGCCCCACTGTGAAAACCTCCATGCGCCGTAAGTGCCCGTGCGGGCTGTGGTCTTTGGCTTCAATGGCCAGCGCCAGCGCCTCGATGGTGCGACGCTCGAGTTGCGCCATGGCGCTCACCTGCCGCTTTTCGCGCTCCAGCCGCGCCAGGTACATGTCATAGCAGCGGTAAATGAGGTACAGGACCGGCAGCACCTCGAGGGAAACCTGCCATCCGGCCCCGCGCGCCGGCTCGCTCAGCACCCAGGCCAGCGCCGCCCCCGCCAGGCAGCCGGGCGACACCCAGAAGAAGGCGTCGTGCCACAGCCCGCGCCAGGGGCGCCCCTCCCGCAAAGCTGCCGCCGCCGTCACCGAAAGCGCATGGGTGGAGAAGTACACTGCCGAGGTCAGTACCAGCCGCACCAGCCCGCGGCCGTCCAGCCATTCCACCGCCGGCGAGTGAAACACCCCGTAAGCCAGCCAGACCGCCGCCACCTTCGACAGCACGTGGATCAGATCCTGCCGCCATTCCGTGCGCGACCGGCCATGCCATAGCGTTTGCGCCAGCGCGGCTGCGCAGCCCACCACCGTCATCTCGATCCGTGACAGTTCCGCCATCCCCATGAGAATCGTCAGGAAGTTGGCCGACATGGGGCCGTTGCTCCCGGGCAGCGTCACCGTTAGCAAAGAGGCTGCGAGCGTAGCCACCAGGTACCAAAGAAGACGCAGCGGATCCGCGCATTCCCAGCGCACCGCCGCCCACACCAGTGCCCCGGCTCCCAGCAACTCCACCACCACCAGGTAGACCCGGGCAGCGATATGATCCGTCCCTTTGAACAGAATCATGACTTCCCCGTTCTGGTTCGGCACTTTGCGAGTTTCGCCATACAGGGAAAAAGCCTGAGATCGCCCGCCTAACTCTTTTCTGTGCTACTGTGCCTGCGATGGCTTCCATCTTTCGCGAAGGCTTACTCGCCGGTAAGGTCGCCTTCGTTACCGGCGGCGGCAGCGGCATCAATCTGCGTATCGCCGAACGCTTCGCTGCACACGGCGCCAAGGTGGCCCTTTTTGGCCGCACCCCCGAAAATCTGCGTATCGCCGAACGCTTCGCTGCACACGGCGCCAAGGTGGCCCTTTTTGGCCGCACCCCCGAAAAGCTGGACCGCGCCTGCGAGGGTATCCGCGCGGCTGGAGGCACAGCCCTGGGAATCCCTGGCGACGTGCGCAACTACGCCGCCCTCGAATCCGCGCTCCAGCAGGTCCGCGATGCCTGGGGAGAAATTGACATCCTGCTCTGCGGCGCCGCGGGCAACTTCCCCGCCCCCGTGCTGGGCATGTCCGCCAATGGCTTCAAGGCCGTGGTAGATATCGACCTGCTCGGCACCTTCAACACCTGCCGCGCGGCTTACGCCCACCTGCGCAAGCCCGGCGCTTCCATCGTCAGCATCTCCGCTACCTTCGCCTTCAGCCCCACGCCGCTGCAATCCCACGTGGGCGCGGCCAAGGCGGGCATCGACAGCTTCTCCAAGACCCTGGCCGCCGAGTGGGGACCGGCCGGCATTCGTGTCAACGTGATCTCGCCGGGCCCCATCGACGATACCGAAGGCATGCGCCGCCTGGCGCCCACCGAGGAGTTGCGCCGCAAAGCCATGGCGGCCGTGCCGCTCGGCCGCTTCGGCACCCGCGACGAGATCGCCGACCTGGCGCTGTTCCTGTGCTCCGATGCTGCCGCCTTCATCACCGGGGCGGTGTATGTGTGCGATGGCGGCCAATCCCTGCTTGGCTCGCGCAGTCTTCTGGCCGCGTTGGACGCCCAGGCATGATCCTGGCCGACCTGCGGCTGGCCCGGCGCCTGGAAGCCGCTGAGATGCGCAACGGTATGGAATGCACCCAGGCCTTGCTGCGCCTGCGGCCGGATTCCGGAGCCGCCGCCCTGCCGGTCGCGGGCGGCTACGCCTTCTACGTCGGGCGCCATTCGCCCCTCACCCACGCCATCGGTCTGGGGATGAACGGTGACGTGCGGGAATCCGAGGTCGAGCGCATGGAAGCCTTCTTCCGCGGCCGTGGCGCGGGCGTCACGGTGGATCTTTGCCCCCTGGCCGACCCGTCGCTGGTGGAAAGCCTGGCCCTGCGCGGATACCGCCTGGTGGAGTTCAACAACCTGCTGGTCCGGCCCATATTCCCCTCCGACGCCGCCGCGCTTCCCGCTGCGGTGCGCCGCGCCAGGGCCGGCGAGGCGGACCTGTGGGCCCGCACCGCCTGCCGTGGATTCTTCGAGCGCACGGATTTCTCTCACGAAGAGATGGAAGTGGGCCTCAACATCTTCCATATGTCCAGCGCCGAATGTTACCTGGCCTGCGGGGAGCAGGGGCAAGAACTGGCCGGCGCCGCCATGGCGGTCTATGACGGTCTGGCGGCCTTCTTCGCCGATAGCACGGTTCCCGAAGCCCGCGGCCGCGGACTGCACGCCGCGTTGATTCGCGCGCGTCTGGACACCGCCGCCGCGCGGGGCTGCGACCTGGCCATGGCGTCCACCCTGCCCGGGAGTTCCTCGCAGCGCAACTACGAACGCTGCGGCTTCCAGGTGGTCTACACCCGCGCGATTCTCGCCGGCTGAGGTCCCCTGCCCGATTTTCCGGGTGCCCTCCTGCCCGATTTCCCGATGCGCTCCGCCCGGCGCCCGCCTCATCCTGAAGATATGGAAAACCCGTTGATCGCAGTTTCCCAGCAACTGGCCGACGCCGTGGAACGCGCCGGGAAATCCGTGGTTGCGGTGAGCGCGCGGCCGCGTCTGGCTTCGAGCGGCGTGGTCTGGCGCGACGGCATCGTGGTCACCGCGGACCACACTATCCGCCGCACCGAGGAGATCACCGTCTCGCTACCGGACGGCCGCACACTCGCCGCCGCGCTCGCCGGCCGGGATTCCGCAACCGATCTGGCCGTGCTGAAAGTCGAGGGCGCCGGTCTGCCCGTCCCGGAGTTCGCCACCGGCCCGCTGGCGGTGGGCAGCCTGGTGCTGGCCGTGGGGCGCTCTCCGGAAACCGGCGCTAATGCCTCCCTGGGGGTGATCAGTTCCCTGGCCGGCCCGTGGCGCACCTGGCGCGGCGGCCGCGTGGACCGCTTCGTGCGTCTCGATTTGAGCCTTTATCCCGGCTCCTCCGGCAGCGCCATAATAGATGCACAGGGCCGCGCACTCGGCCTGGCCACCACGGGTCTTTCGCGCTCCGCCCCGCTGGCCATCCCCGCCGCCACCGTCGAGCGGGTGCTGGCGGAATTGCTCACCCGCGGCCATATCGCCCGCGGCTACCTCGGCCTGGGTTTGCAACCCGTGGTCCTGCCCGAGCATCTCTCGAGCAGGCTGAATCTGCCGGAGCGGGGTGGTGTCATCGTGCTCTCGGTGGAGCCGGCGGGTCCGGCCGAGCGCGCCGGCGTGGTGCTGGGCGATGTGCTGGTGGCGCTCCGCGGCCAGCCCGTGCGCGACACCGACGACGTGCAGGCCTTCCTCGAAACCGAGTTCGTCGGCCAGGCTGTTCCGGCGCGCATCCTGCGCGCGGGTGTGCTCACCGAGTTTCCCATCACCATCGGAGAGCGGCCCCGGAGGGAGGAATGATATGTCTCCGCAAGAATTCGGCAACGCTTCCGAGCTGCTGCGCCGCGTCACGGTGCAGGTGCGTGGCCCTGGCAGCTCCGCCGGCAGCGGCTCCGGCGTGGTGTGGAGCGCGGACGGGCTGCTGGTCACCAACGCGCACGTGACCCGGGGCGATCACGCCGCCGTGGAACTCTGGGACGGCCGGCGCCTGGAAGCGGCCGTCACGGCGCGCGACCCGCGCCGCGACCTGGCCGCGCTGAGGGTTCCGGCCGGGGATCTGCCTGCCGCCACTCCCCGCGACTCAGACACTTTGCGGCCGGGCGAACTGGTCATCGCGGTCGGCAATCCCCTGGGCTTCATCGGCGCCTTGACCACCGGCGTGGTGCATGCCGTCGGTCCGCTTCCCGCCATAGGGCCGCAGAGCTGGGTGCAGGCCGGCGTGCGCCTGGCGCCCGGCAACTCGGGCGGTCCGCTGGCGGACGCCACCGGCCGGATCGTCGGCATTAACACCATGATTGCCGGCGGCCTGGCCCTGGCCGTACCCAGCAACGCGGTTTGCCGGTTCCTGCGGCAGGGCGCCTCCGGCCCTTATCTGGGCGTCACGGTCCGTCCCATCCCACTCCGGGTGGATGGTCGCCGCACCCTGGGCCTGCTGGTGTTGGAAATCACCCCAGGCAGCCCGGCCCAAACCGCCTCACTGTTCGTGGGCGATGTCCTGCTTGCGGCGCAGGACCGCACTTTCCGCTCACCCGATGACCTGAGCCGCGCCATCGCGGCCGGAGGCCTGGTGCGCGTACGGTTCCTGCGCGGGAAGAGCACCGTCCTGCGGGAGGTCGCCGTACGCCTGGGCACCTCCCGGGCGGAGGCGGCGTGATTCGCGTCGGTGTGGCTGCCTCCTCGGCCATCCTGCGCGCGGGGCTCGAGACCCTCTTGAGATCCAGCTCTGCCCTGGAAGTGCTTCCTGGATCAACGGATCTCGCCGCCTTGGCGGCTTGGGCCGAGCAGCACTCGCCGGATGTGGTCGTCGCCGCCCTGGGGCCTGCCGAAGAAGACCTGCCGCCGCCCCTGCTGGCCCTGGCCTCGCCTGCCCGGTCTCCGGCCGTGATCCTGCTGGCGGACGATCCGGCGCCGCCCTGGACCGCCGATGCTCTGCGCGCCGGCGTCCGCGCCGTGCTTCCCCGCGAGCCGTCCGCCGCCGAGATCGTGGCCGCCGTGGAAGCTGCCGCGGCCGGCCTGGTCGTGCTGCATCCTCAGGATCTCGACCAGGTGCTCGCCGCCGTCCCCCAGAACCCCCGTGACCTGCCCGGCGAAGCCCCCCAGGCGCTGACCCCGCGCGAAATTGAGGTGTTGCGCATGCTGGCGGAAGGTCTCGGCAACAAGACTATCGCCTGGCGTCTGGGCATCTCCGAACATACCGTCAAATTCCACGTAGCCGCCATCATGAGCAAACTGCACGCCGCCACCCGCACCGAAGCCGTCACCCTGGGCATCCGCAGGGGCCTGATTTTGATTTAAGAGATTTTTCTCTTAATGCTGCCACTAGTTTTCCCTTAGAACCCACGGAATACTCCGCCGCGGCCGGCGCCACGACATGACCGATAGCGCGCCGCGACCGTGAGGGAGCGGTGGTCTTCCCTGGGCCCGGAGAACGGTTTCGCCTGTGTGGCTCGATGGGTGGGTGGCTGCCTGCCTGGTCCCGCTGGCCTGTTGGCTCCTGCTGAGCAGCCTGGACGACCTCGCTCTGGCCGTCGCTTTCCTGTATCGCGCGCTCCGGCGGCCGCCGGCGCCGGTTCCGAAGCCTGCTGCGCGCCGCCGGCGCATCGCCGTCTTTGTCCCCTTGTGGCAGGAGCACGGGGTGATCGAGGAAATGGTCGAACACAACCTGGCGGCCAACCGCTACCAGCCCTGTGACCTTTTCCTGGGCGCGTACCCCAACGACGCCCGGACGCAGGCGGCCGTAGGCGCGCTCACCCGCCGCTTCCCCAATGTCCACCTGGCCCTCTGCCCGCACGACGGGCCCACCTCCAAGGCGGACTGCCTGAACTGGATCTTTCAGCGCATGTTGCTGTTTGAGGAGGAGCACGCCGTGCGCTTCGAGATTGTCGTGACCCACGACGCCGAGGACGTCATCCATCCGGACGCGCTCAAGCGCATCAACGCCGCCATGGACTCCTACGACATGGTGCAGATCCCCGTGCTGCCCTTACCCACGTCGTTCCGCGAGTGGACCCACGGCGTTTACTGCGACGAGTTTGCCGAGTTTCAGCTCAAAGATATCCCCATGCGCCAGGCGTGGGGCGCCTTCCTGCCCTCGAACGGCGTGGGCACAGGCTATTCCCGCGAGGTGCTGGAACGTCTCGCCGCCGCCCATACCAACCGCGTCTTCGATCCCGCCTGCCTCACCGAAGACTACGAGAACGGCTTCCGCATCCATGCTTTCGGGCGGCCCCAGATGTTTGTGCCGCTGCGGCGTGGTGTGGACGGTTTCCTGGCCACCCGCGAGTACTTCCCGCGCTCTTTCTCCGCCGCCGTGCGGCAGCGCGCCCGCTGGGTCACAGGCATCGCCTTGCAGGCCTGGGAGGCGCACGGCTGGCAGGCTCCGCCGCCGGACCTGTACTGGTTCTGGCGCGACCGCAAGGGGCTAGTGGGCAACCTGGTCGCGCCCCTCACGAACCTTCTGTATCTCTACGGCTGGGCCACTTGGGCCGCGAGCCGGCTCACCGGCCGCGCCTGGACCCTGGGGGCGGAACTGGGGGTCGTGCAACCCTGGCTGCTAGTGAGCACGGCAGCCCTGGCGGCCGCGCAGGTGGCCATACGCTGCGCCTGCGTGACCCGCGTCTACGGCGCCCGCTTCGCGCTGGGCGTTCCCCTGCGCATGTTCTGGGGCAACGCCATCAACTTCCTGGCCACGCTGATCGCTCTGCGCCGGTATCTCTGGGCCAGGCTGCGGGGCCGGCCGCTGGTGTGGGTGAAGACCGAGCACACCTATCCCACGCGCGCCGCGCTCCTGCCTCACCGGCGGCGGCTGGGCGAAATCCTGGTCGGCTCTGCCTATCTCGAAGCGGCGGACCTGGAATACGCCCTGGCTTCCAAGCCGCCGGACCGCCGCTTGGGAGAACACCTCGTGGCACTCGGCAAGCTCAGCGAAGCGGACCTCTACGAAGCTCTCAGCCTGCAGCAGAGCATGCCCTTCGGCCGGCCCGCGCCGGAGGCCGTCTCGCCCGCCGTCACCCGCACCCTTCCCGCGCACATGGCCCGCAAATGGAAGGTGCTTCCCTTCCGGGTCCGCGCCGGCCGCCTCTTCGTCCTGGGACCCGAGTTGCCCACCGACGAGATGACCCGCGAGTTGAGCCGCTTCTGTTCGCTGGAGATCGACTTCCAGTTGGTCACGCCCTCCGATTACGAGGAACTCGCCCGGGAGTACCTGCCGTAACAGCCCGCAAACCAGTCGGGTCTAGGGAAAAATCCCCGCCGCATCTGCCGCGCGTTTGAGCGAAAATAGAAAATCAACCCGCCCATGCCGGAGACCAACGTCACGCAGCTCCTGGTGCAATCCTGCCAGGGGGACCGCGCAGCCATGGATCAGCTTCTCCCGCTGGTCTACGACGAGTTGCGGCGCCTGGCGCGCGCCTACCTGCGCCGCGAGCGGCCGGATCACACCCTACAAGGGACCGCACTGGTGCACGAAGTGTATCTCCGCCTCATCGACCAGCACAGCGTCCGCTGGCAGAACCGCGCGCATTTTTTCGCCATGGCCGCCCAGATGATCCGCCGCATCCTGGTGGACCACGCGCGCGGGCAGAAGGCCGCCAAGCGCGGCGCCGGCGCGGTGAAACTGTCGCTCGACGAGGCCGTGGGGCTCCCCGGCCAGCGGGATCTCGACCTGATCGCCCTGGACGATGCGCTCCACGGCCTGGCCACCATCGATCCGGACCAAAGCCGCGTGGTGGAGCTGCGTTTCTTCGGCGGCCTCTCCATCGAGGAGACCGCCGAAGTGCTCGGCGTCTCACCCGCCACCGTCAACCGGGAGTGGAGTTCGGCGCGCGCCTGGCTGTTTCGCGAAATGACGCGGAGGGCCGCGACATGACCGCCGAAGAGTGGCGATGGGTCAAGGCCGCCCTGCACGACTGCCTGGAGCAATCTCCGGAACGCCGCGCCGCCTGGCTGGCGGAGCGCTACCCGGACCAGCCAGGCCTGCGCGCGGAAGTCGAATCCCTGCTCGCCTCCCACGAGCAGGCCGGCGCGTTCCTCCAGGCTCCCGCCTTGGAAACCGCGGGGATGCCCGCTGAAAAGCCCGCGCCCGGCGATCGGCTGGGCGTCTATCAGATCGTCCAGAAAATCGGCGAGGGCGGCATGGGTGTGGTCTTCCAGGCCGTGCGCGACGACGACCAGTTTCGCAAGCTGGTGGCCATCAAGGTGGTCAAGCGCGGCATGGACACCGCCTACATCCTGGAGCGCTTCCACAACGAGCGGCAAATCCTGGCGCACTTCGACCATCCCTCGATTGCCAAGGTTCTGGACGGCGGCGCGACCCCGGACGGCCGGCCTTACGTAGTCATCGAGTTCGTCGCCGGCCAGCCCATTGATGAATATTGCGACAGCCAGGGAGTGGGCGTCCGCCAGCGGCTGGAGCTGTTTCTCAAAGTCTGCGGAGCCGTTGAATATGCGCATCGTAACCTGGTGGTGCATCGCGACCTCAAACCCAGCAACATCCTGGTCACTCCGGAAGGCGAGCCCAAGCTGCTGGATTTCGGCATCGCCAAGCTGCTGACCGACGACCGCCAGTTCACCGTCGCCGGCGCGCGGCTGATGACGCCGGAGTACGCCAGCCCCGAACAAGTTCGCGGCGATCCCATCACCACCGCCAGCGACGTCTATTCGCTGGGCGTCCTGCTCTACGAGCTTCTCACCGGACGGCGGCCTTACTCCCTGAGCAGCCGCATCCCCGAGGAGGTGGCCCGCACCATCTGCGAAATGCAACCGCCCAAACCCAGCACGGCGGCCCGCGGGGCGCAGCCCGAAAAACAGCGCCGCCAGCTCGCCGGAGACCTGGACAACATCGTGCTCATGGCCTTGCGCAAGGAGCCGGAACGGCGATACGCCTCGGTAGAGCAGTTCTCGGGCGATATCCGGCGCTACCTGGAGGGCCTGCCAGTCGAGGCGCGCAAGAGCACTCTGGTCTACCGCGGGCGGAAGTTTGTGCTCCGCCACCGCGCCGGCGTGCTGGCCGCCGCCCTGGTGTTCGCGAGCCTGGTGGCCGGGATCATCGTCTCGACCCGGCAGGCGCACGTAGCCCGCTTGCAGCGCGAGCGAGCCGAGCGCCGTTTCCAGGACGTGCGCCGCCTGGCCCGCTCCATGCTCTTCGAACTGCACGACGCCATCGTGCCCTTGCCCGGCTCCACCAAGGCGCGCGAGTTGCTGGTGCGCAAGGCACAGGAATACCTGGACGGCCTGGCCGCCGAATCCGGCGGCGACCCTGCCCTCCAGCGCGAGCGCGCCATGGCGTACCAGAGAATTGGGGATGTGCTGGGCTGGACTTCGCAGCCTAACCTGGGCCAGACCGCCGCCGCGCTGGCCAACTATCGCAAATCCCTCTCCATCTATGAGGAGCTGCTCGCTGCCGATGCCGGCAACACGGACCTGAAGCGCGACCTGGCCACCGCCTACGAACGGGTATGCACTCTGGACGAGTCCGGTGGCCGGTTCCGGCAAGCCCTCGACGATTGCCACAAGTCTCTGCGGCTGCGCGAGGAGGTGGCGCGCAGCCGCCCGGGCGACCGGACCTCCCGCGCCGAGTTGGGTTATGCCTGCCAGACCCTGGCAGGGCCCTATTTTGCGCTGGGCGACTGGCCCCGCTCCGAGGAATACCGCGCCCGCGCGCTGGCTGTCTTCGTGGACCTGCACCGCGCCGAGCCCGCCCACGAAGGACATCATTTCCAGCTCGCCGTCGCCTACCTGCGTTTGGCCAACCTTCAGGAAATCCGCAAAGAATATCCGCCGGCGCTCGATAACGCCCGCCAGTCCGTCGCTCTGCTCGAGGAACTGGCCGCCCGCAAGCCTGGCGATATCCGCGCCAAGGTCAACATCACCTATGCCCTGCAACGCGTGGGCAGCGTGCTGAGTGACCTCAATGACCTGCCCGGCGCGCTCCAGGCTTTTCGCCAGGCCCTCCCCATCCGGGAGCGGCTGGTGCGCCTGGACCCGGAGGACGCGCGCAGCCGGCTGAGCCTGGCGCGCAGCTACGAGGCCATCGGTTCCGTGCTCCTGCGTATGGACCGCACTACGGAAGCCCTCCAGAATTTCGGCAAGCAGCTCGCATTGTCCCGAGGCCTGGTTGAGACCGATTCCCACTCGGTGGACCATCAGATTGCCCTGGCAGCCGCTCACCGCCACCTCGGCCAAACCTTACAACGCGAGGCACAGCTTGCCTACGACCCATCCCGCCAGGAGCGGCGCTGGACCGAAGCCCGGCAATACTTCCAGAAAGCGCTCAGCATCTACGGCGATCTGCAATCCCGGGGCGCGCTCTCCGCAGAGTACGCGCAGGTGCCGCCCAGCCTGCAACAGGAAATCGCCGCTTGCGGCCGGGCCTTGCGCGCCTTATCGACGCCACCCTCATGAACCGGACCATGCCCGCGCCGCAGACCATTCACGACTCCGTTGGAGGGCTTCGACGGCGGCTCCATCTCCATGCTCACCATCCAAATCGGCTGACTGTTCCGTATTTCTTCCTGTCCGCCTGATCTTTTTCCCTCGCCTCTGCCGCGTTTCCTGGATGGTAAGCGAGGCAATCGATGAAGAGGACTGCTGTCATGAGGAAATTCGTCAAGATTCTGGGAGCCGCGTGGGCGGCGGTGGCGCTGATCGCGGGTGCGGGAGTGAGCTACCTGTACCTGCACAAGCCCGCCATGGCGCGGGCATCCGATATTCGCATCGCACGCACGCCCGAGCGTCTGGCCCGCGGCGCATACCTGTTCAACCTGGCCGACTGCGACGGCTGCCATTCGCAGCGCGACTTCTCGCGCTTCGGCGGCCCGGTGGCCGAAGGCGGCCGCGGCGCGGGCACGGTGTTCCCGGACGCCATGGGGCTTCCCGGCCTGGTGGCCCCGTCCAACATCACGCCCGACCCGGAGACCGGCATCGGCGCCTGGACTGACGGCGAGAAGATCCGCGCCATCCGCGAGGGCGTGGACCGCGACGGCCGCGCCCTGTTCCCCATGATGCCGTACGAGAACTTCCGTCACATGAGCGACGAGGACGTCTACAGCCTGGTGGCCTACCTGGATTCTCTCCCTCCGGTGAAGCATAAGGTCCCCAAAACACGACTGAAGTTTCCGGTTTCGATGCTCATCAAGGGCGCGCCCCAGCCTGCCGGAAGTGTGCCGCCTCCCGACCGCTCCGACCGGCGGCAATACGGCAAGTACCTGGTCACTCTCGCTGGTTGCATGGAATGCCACACCCGGCAACTTTCCGGCGGCGAGGTCTTCCGCGTCGCGCCCAATATCCTGGTGGTCAGCGCCAACATCAGCCCTGACCGCGCTACGGGCATCGGCAAGTGGAACGAACAGGACTTCGTCGATCGTTTCCACCAGTACCGCGACTACGTGAAGAACGGCCCGCCCGCGGTGGGTCCGGAAAGTTTCACCCTCATGCCCTGGCTCAACTTCTGCCGCCTGCCGGCCGAGGATCTGAAGGCCATCTACGCCTTCCTGCACACGCAGCCGGCAGTTTACAAGTCTGTGGATACGCACCCCGCCTGGTCCCTCCAGACGGCCGGCCTGACCTCCGCCGTGAAGACGGCGGCACCGTAGCCGCCGCCGTTCATCCGGCCTTCGGTGGCGCGAAGAATGCCACGGGATCGAGACTTGTGATCTTCCACTTCTTCCCGCGGCGCTCCAGCCGGCACTTCACGCGCTCGCGCCGCCGCGCCACGGGCGAGCCCCGGGCGGTCAGTTGCAGGAGCCAGTCCAGGTCCACTGCTCGCGCCCGGTCGTCGCCTTGGTTGGAGAGTACGTCGATCGAGCAGACGATATCGAACCCCGCAGTGAGCGCGCCGATGTAGTTCACCAGCTTCTGGTAGTCCGGCATGGCGGGGTCCAGGGCCTCCCGGAACGGCGCCGCTTCCGACGCGCCGAGAGCAGTGGCCAGCGAGGCAAACAACTCGAAGACCTCGCGCGCCGCGTCGGCGGCCCGCAGGAGCCGGGCGGCCGCCGGCGCCAGCAGAAAGAGGCGGCGGCGCATCACTACGTCCGGTAGCTGGCGTTGATCTGGATGTAGCCTTCGGTGAGATCGCAGGTCCAGAAACGCGCCTGGCCTTTGCCCGATCCGCGGATGGTGAGGCGCACCTCGCATTCCGGCAGGTCCAGTTTCTTCTTGAGCTGGCTTTCGGAAAAGCGCGCCGCCAGGCCTCCCCGGCACACCGCTACGCCTTGCATGTCGATATCCACCTTGCGCGGGTCGAACGCCACGCCGGCGTTGCCCGCCGCCGAAATCACGCGGCCCCAGTTGGGATCCGAGCCCGCCACCGCTGTTTTGAACAGCGGCGAGTTGGCGATCGCGCGGGCGATGCGGGCGGCCTCGGCATCGCTGGCCGCGCCCGAGACCAGGATGGTGATCAGCTTCCTGGCGCCTTCGCCGTCGCGCGCGATTTTCTGCGCCAGCGTCTCCATCACCGCGGCCACCTGCGCTTCCACGGCGGCCAGTTCCCGGGCATCCAGCTTCACTCCGGAAGCGCCGTTGGCAAGCAGTACCAGCGTGTCGTTGGTGGAGGTGTCGCCATCCACCGAAAGCCGGTTGTAGCTGCGCTCCACGCCGCGGCGCAGCATGCGCTGGAGGGCGGAAACCGGGATCTGCGCGTCCGTCATCACGAACCCCAGCGTCGTAGCCATCTGCGGGTGGATCATGCCGGATCCTTTGGTCATGCCGGCGATGCGCACCGTGCCGCGCCGCAGTTTCACTTCGCCGAAGGCCTCCTTGGCCACCAGGTCCGTGGTCATCATGGCGCGCGCCACCTCGCCAAAGCGGTCTTCCGCCAGGCCCGCCACCAGCCGGGGCAGCACACGCACGATTTTCCGGGAATCCAGTTCGAGGCCGATCACCCCGGTGGAGGCGGGCAGCACCTGGCTCACCGGCAGTTTCAGGCTGCGCGCGGCCGCCCGGCAGCAGGCCAGAGCCACGGCATCGCCGGTGCGCGTGGCACAGTTGGCGTTGCCTGCGTTCACCAGGATGGCGCCCACCAGCCCCTTCGACGCCTTCAGGTGCTGCCGGCACAGTTTCACCGGCGCCGCCTGCACGCGGTTCTGTGTGAACACCGCGGCGGCCGCGGCGGGCATGCCGGAAACAATCAGGCCCAAGTCATCGCGCTCCGCCTGCCGGATTCCGGCGTAGGCGGCGGCATATCGGTACCCCAGCGGCAGATTCAACGTTCCTGTTCCCCCAACCTGTCATTGTCGGCCAAACGCTGACCGCGGGCGAAATCCCCGGCGGCCACCCGCTTGCGGCCCTCCAACTGCACTTCCAACAACTCCAGCACGGTGCCTTCCCCGCAGCCCGCGAACAAGCCCCGCGCGTAGCGCAGCCCGCCGGGTTCGAGCGGCGCCTCCCCGGCGGCCACGCGCGCCTTCCAGATGTGCAGCCCCTGCCCGCGAAACCGGGTGTGCGCTCCCGGCCAGGGCTGCAGGCCCCGCACCCGGTTGTGGATGGCTCCCGCGGGCATGTGCCAGTCGATGCGCCCGTCCTCCTTCTTCAGAATAGGTGCGTAAGTAGCCTGCGCGGAGTCCTGCTTTTCGGGCACGATCTTGCCGGATGCCAGGCGCGCCAGCGCCTCCACCAGCAGGTCCGCGCCCATTTCAGCCAGCCGGGCGCCGACTTCCACAGCGGTCTCCTCCGGCGCGATCTGCGTTTCGGCCTTGAGCAGCATGTCGCCCGTGTCCAGGCCGGCGTCGATCCGCATGATGGTCACACCAGTGCGGGTCTCACCGTTCACGATGGCCCACTGGATGGGCGCCGCCCCGCGGTACTTGGGCAACAGCGACGCGTGCACGTTGAGGATGCCCAGCGGCGCCAGGTCAATCACCGCCGGCGGGAGGATCTGCCCGTATCCCACTACCACCATCGCGTCCACGCGCAAGCCCGCCAGGCGCTCCAGCGCCTCCGGCCGCCGGATGCGCTCCGGCTGGTAGACCGGCAGGCCCAGGCGCAGGGCGGCTTCCTTGACCGGGGAGGCCGCCGGCTTTTGGCCTCGTCCTTTGGGCCGGTCGGGCTGGGTCACGGCACACGCCACTTCATGGCCCGCCGCGACCGTCCGCTCCAGGGTGGGAACCGCGAATGCCGGAGTGCCCAGGAAGGCCAGGCGCATGCCTTCAGGCCCACTCGCCGGCGCGCGCCAGCTTCTTCACCTTGCGCCGGATGAGATCACGTTTCAAGGCGCTGATGTGGGAAATATACAGCCGGCCGTACAGGTGATCGGTCTCATGCTGGAAGGCCCGCGCCAGCAGGTCCTCGCCGGTCATCTCGAAGGGCTCGCCCTTGGCGTTTTGCGCGCGCACGGTCACGCGCTTGCCGCGCTTGACCTGCTCCCGGAATCCCGGAATGCTGAGACAGCCTTCTTCCCCCACCTGCTTGCCTTCCACCTTCACCACCTGCGGGTTGATGAGCACCAGCTTTTCGGCGGGGTTTTGGCCGTTGGAGCAGTCGATGACCGCGATCTTGCGGGCGATGCCGATTTGCGGCGCCGCCAGCCCCACCCCCTTGGCCGCATACATGGACTCGAACATGTCCTCGAGCAGCTTGTGCAGCTCCGGGTCGTCGAAGTCCGTCACCGTCTCCGCTTCGCGCTCCAGCACCGGATCGCCGTATTTCACGATGGGGTACACCATAGCGTCAAAAGTTTTTCACTTGTTCAAGATAGCCTTCGTAGTTGCGCCGCGTTTCTCCCAGCGAATCGCCGCCGAATTTTTCCAGACAGGCCTGGGCCACCACCAGTGCCACCATGGCTTCACCGATCACTCCGGCCGCCGGCACCACGCACACGTCGGAACGCTCGTAGGCCGCGAGCGCCGGTTCCCTGGTGGCGAGGTCCACCGATTCGAGCGGTCGCCGCAGGGTGGAAATGGGCTTCAGGAGGCCACGCACCAGCACATCCTGGCCGTTGGTCATGCCACCCTCCAGGCCTCCGGCCCGGTTGGCCCCGCGGGTAAACCGGTGCGCCTCCTTATCGTAATGGATGGTGTCCTGCACGGCGGAGCCGAAGCTGGCCGCGCCCTCCGCCGCAAACCCGATCTCCACGCCTTTGACCGCCTGCATGGAGACGATGGCCTGCGCCAGGCGCCCGTCCAGACGCGTGTCCCAGGTGATGTGCGAACCCAGCCCCGGAGGCACGCCGTGCGCCACTACCTCGAAGACGCCCCCCACGGTGTCCCCCGTGCGATACGCCTGGTCCACGACCTCTTTCATCTTTTGCTCCACGTCCGCATCCACACAGCCCAGCAGCACTTCTGTCCGGCGGCTGAGCGCTTCGATCTCGTCCCAGGCGGCCGCGCGCCCCAGATGCACCGGGCCCACGGCGATCACGTGGCTGAGCACCCGGATGCCAAACTCCCCAAGGAACGCCTTGGCCACAGCCCCCGCGGCCACCCGCGCCGTGGTCTCGCGCGCGCTGGCGCGCTCCAGGATGTAGCGCGCGTCCTCGAAATTGTACTTGATGGCGCCCGCCAGGTCGGCGTGGCCCGGACGGGGGCGCGTCACTGGCTTCTTCTTTCCTTCGGCCCCTTCGGTGTCTTCCACCGGCAGCGCCTCGGTCCAGTTCTGCCAGTCCTGGTTTCGTATGAGGATCGCCACGGGCGAGCCGATGGTGCGGGAATGGCGCACTCCCGCCACGATTTCCGCGCGGTCGGTCTCGATCTTCATCCGCCCGCCGCGCCCGTAACCTTGCTGGCGCCTCCAAAGCTCGTGGTTAACGGCTTCCAGGGAAATCGGAACACCCGCGGGAATTCCCGTGAGCGTTGCCACCAGACACTCGCCGTGTGACTCCCCGGCGGTTTCAAATCGCAGCATCCGGTAAGAATTCTCATGGTAGCAAGTCTTTGTTTGCCCTTGCACTGCGCGGCCAGCCGATTCCGGCGGACCGCCCGTGCTACCCTACTTCCATGGCCCACAGGGGGGAACCGGCCTGAGGATGGCCCCTCGCCGCGAGAGCACACTGGACCTGGCCGCGGCCCAGGCGTCCCCGGCTGCGGCGCGGGTTCCCTGGTACATCTGGTGCTGCGTGCTGGCGGTCACCTCCGGCTCGGTCGGCGGGGCCTGGGACATTTCCTGGCACAAGAGCATCGGGCGCGACACCTTCTGGACGCCCGCCCACATGGCCATCTATCTATGCGGCGTGCTGGCCGGTTTTTCCTGCGGCTATCTGATCCTCTCGATGACCTTCCGCAAGGTCCCGGCGGCTCCCTGCGCTTCCGTCCGTGTCTGGGGTTTCCGCGGTCCGCTGGGCGCTTTCATCTGCGCCTGGGGGGCGCTGGCCATGATCACCTCCGCCCCTTTCGACAACTGGTGGCACGCCGCCTACGGCCTGGATGTCAAGATCCTCAGTCCGCCGCACGTGCTGCTCATCATCGGCATGATGGCTATCCGCGTGGGTACCCTGATTCTGGTCCTGGGCGCCATGCACCAGACCTCCGGTAGTCTGCGCGCCCGCCTGCACGGCCTGGTGCTGTATAGCTTTACCTTCCTGGTACTGGTGGCGGTGGGCATGTTCGAAGAACTCCTGCTGCGGAACTACATGCACTCGGCGCGGTTTTACCTGTTGCTGGCCGCCGGCGTCCCCCTGCTGGCGGCCGCCCTGCCGCGCGTCTCCTCGCTGCGCTGGTGCTGCACCGTGATGATGGCCGTGTATACGGCCTTCTACCTTCTGCTGATCCTGATCCTGCCGTTGTTCCCGGCAGAACCCAAGCTCGGTCCGGTCTTCCAGCACGTCACGCACTTTGTGCCGCCCGAGTTTCCACTGCTGCTGATCGTGCCGGCGTTCTTCCTGGATTTGTGGCGCCCCCGCTGGGAGCGCCGCGGAGCGTGGCTTCAGTCCGCCGCCACCGGCGCGCTGTTTCTGGCGGCGTTCGTCGCCGTACAGTGGCCCTTCGCGGATTTCCTGATGTCGCCCGCCTCCCGCAACCGCTTTTTCGTCACCAACGAATTCCCGTACTTCGTGCCACCCGCTTTCGATTGGGTGCGCAACGTCTTCACCCCCGTGGAGCACTCCCCCGCGGAGTTCTGGCGCAAGATGTTGCTGGCCCTGCTGAGCGCCGTCTTATCGGCGCGCGCCGGGCTTTCCTGGGGTGACTGGCTGCGGCGCATCCGGCGCTGAGCGCCTTCAATAGCTGAAAGCTGATTGCTGACCGCTGAGAGCTCCCCCGGGCGGTATCGCGAGCGCGAGTTTCTGATCGCTCGCCCGCTGCGTCCGGAACTCGTACCGCCGGATCGCGATGGCCGCCTGGCGTTCCTCCGCGCGCGTCACGGTGCCGAAGATCATGAGCTTCAGCGGGCAGATACCGTCGAGCAGCGCCGGCCAGCTTACGGTGAGTTCCACCGACTGCCCGGCCGCGAGCGGGGTTTCGGTAGTGAACAGCACGCCGTTGCTGCTCACATTCACGGTCCGGCCCGAACCGCTCGCGACGCACCGGTGGTCTTCGAGCACGCGATAGCGCACATTGCGCTCCATCACATAGCGGCGCCGCAAACGCCGGTCCGGGGGGCGGTCGAGCGCGGGGTTCGAGACAAACCGGGGCCTGCCCATCATCGGCAGCGTAGCACGCAGCACCCTGCCGGTTCTATGTTTCCTTTGGTTATCATTACGCCGCCGCCCCTGAAATGCGCCTTATGGTTAGGACTAGTTGGCCTGAATATATGTTTTGACATAGAATGCGAGCGGAGGGTCTTTTCTATGGCTCAGACCACCGGACGCCGTGTGTTCCTGCAATCGACCGCCGGCGTGGGCGGCCTTCTGCTGCTCAAACCCCAAACCGTTTTCGGTTCGCAGGCCAACTCCGCCGTGGAACTCGGCATCATCGGCTGCGGCGGCCGCGGCAACTGGATCGGCGGTCATTTCGTGGAACACACCGGCGCGCGCGTCGTCGCCCTGGCGGATCCCTTCCGCGACCGCCTGGAGGCCGCCGCGCAAAAATTCCAGGTTCCGCCGGGCCGGCTCCATGCGGGCCTGGATGCCTATCGCGGCCTGCTGGCTTCCAAGCTGGACGCGGTCGCCATCGAGAGCCCGCCCTACTTCCACCCGGAACAAGCGGCGGCCGCCTTGGAGGCCGGCAAGCACATATACCTGGCGAAGCCCGTGGCCGTGGACGTGCCCGGCTGCCAGAGCATCATGGACACCGGGGAGAAGGCGGAAGGCAAGATCAGCTTTCTGGTGGACTTCCAGACCCGCGCCCGCCCGGTCTTTCAGGAAGCCTTCCGGCGCGTGCTGCAGGGCGAAATCGGCGCCCCGGTGATGGGCCACGTCTACTATCACACCGGGCGCCTGCGCCGCCAGGACAAGCCCGGCATGTCCGCCGGCGAAGCGCGCCTGCGCAACTGGACTTTCGACAAAAGGCTCTCCGGCGACATCATCGTGGAACAGCACATCCATGTGCTGGACGTGGCCAACTGGTTCCTGCAATCGCATCCCGACAAAGCCTTCGGCACCGGCGGCCGCAAGGCCCGCGTGGACGTGGGCGACGCCTGGGACCACTTCCTGGTCACCTACTGGTATCCCAACGAGGTGCACGTGGATTTCAGCTCCAACCAGTTTTTGAAGGGCTTCCACGATATGTGCATCCGCTTGTACGGCGCCGATGGCACCGTGGATGCGCACTACGGCGGTTCGGTACGTATCACCGGCGACACCAAGTGGGACGGCGCGGAAAAGGACGATACCTTCACCGGCGGCGCCGTCACCAACGTCAAGGATTTCGTCGCGAGCATCCGCTCCGGCAACTACCTCAACAACGCCTCGGTGAGCGCCAAGAGCAACCTGACGGCTATACTGGGACGCATGGCGGCCTATCGGGAAAGTGTCGTCACCTGGGACGAGATGATGCGCTCGGGCGAACGCTACGAGGCCAACCTGCGGCTCTGATATCGGAATGCATCTGCTGGAAGACCTGCTCGCCGGCGGGCCCGTAGTGGCCGATGGCGCGTGGGGAACCGAATTGCAGGCTCGGGGCCTGGAGCCCGGCGAGTCTCCGGATCTGTGGAATCTCACGCATCCCGGCGAGGTGCGCGAGGTGGCCCGCGCCTACGTGGCGGCCGGCAGCCGCGTGATCCTCACCAACACCTTCCGCGCCAACGGCATCGCCCTGGCCGGGCATGACCTGGCGGACCGCGCCGCGGAGATCAACCGCGCCGGCGTGGAAATCTCGCGCCAGGCCGCCGCCGGCCGTGCGCTCGTGTTTGCCTCCATGGGGCCCAGCGGCAAGATGCTGGCTGCCGGCGACGTGACGCCCGAGGAACTCGGCGGCGCCTTCACCGCGCAGGCGGCAGCGCTCGTGGCCGCGGGCGCCGATGCGCTCCTGCTCGAAACCTTTGCGGATCTGGAGGAGGCCCGCATCGCCCTCGCCGCCGCGCGGGAGGCGGCGCCTTGTCCCGTGCTGGTCTCCCTGGTTTTCGATTTCGGCCGCGCGCACGACCGCACCATGACGGGGGCTACGCCCGAGCAGGCGGCGCGCGAACTTACCGCCGCCGGTGCCTGCGCCGTGGGCGCCAATTGCGGGCGGGGCCCCGGCGCCTATGTCGAGATCTGCCGCCGCCTCGCCGCCGCCTCGCCGCTGCCCGTCTGGATCAAGCCCAACGCCGGATTACCCGAACTCGTGGACGGCCGTCCGGTGTACCGCACCACGCCCGAGGAATTCGCTTCATACGGGCCCGCCCTGGTGGCCGCCGGCGCCCGCTTCCTGGGCGGGTGTTGTGGCACCACCCCGGCCTTCATCCGCGCGCTCCGGGAAAGGATCTCCACATGCGCCTCAAACTGATCAGTTGCGACGTGCTGTACCGCGAAATGTGCGCCGCCGTGGCCCGCTCGCCCCACCAGGTGGATTTCGAATTCCTGCCCAAGGGCCTACATGATCGCGATTCGGCGGAGATGCTGGCCGAGATTCAGGCTATGGTGGACCGCGTGGCCGCCCCTCCATACGATGCGGTGGTGCTGGGTTACGGCCTGTGCGGCACCGGCCTGGCGGGCCTTACCGCGCGGGCCATCCCCGTGGTCCTGCCGCGCGCCCACGACTGCATCACCCTCTTCCTGGGCAGCAAGGAACGCTACCTTGATTACTTCAACAATCATCCGGGCGTCTACTTCAAAACCACCGGTTGGATCGAGCGCGGCGAAGGCTCCGAGATGAGCCAACTCGCCTTGCGCAAGTGGGGCCTGGGGATGAGCCGCGCCGAGCTGGTGGCCAAGTACGGCGAGGAAAACGCCGACTTTCTGGCGGCGGAGCTGGAGAACTACAAGGTCACCTACAGCCAGTTCACCTTCATCGAGATGGGCGTGGAAGCCGACGACCGCTTCGAGCGCCGCACGCAAGCCGACGCCCGCGAGCGCGGCTGGAAGTTCGAGAAGATCCGCGGCGATATGTCCCTCATCGAGAGCCTGGTCAACGGCGAATGGGACGACGGCCGCTTCCTGGTGGTCAACCCCGGCTGGCGCATTGCCGCGCGCTACGACGACGGCATCGTGGGCGTCGAGAAGGCCGTATGACCGGGCGCGAGCGCATCCTCGCCATGCTCGCCGGCCGCCCGGTGGACCGCCTGCCGCTGATGCCCATCACCATGATGTTCGCCGCCCGCCAGATTGGCGTGCGCTACCGCGAGTACGTCACCGACTACCGCGCACTGGCCGAAGCCCAGATGCGCACGGCGGAAACGTTCGGCTTCGACTACGTCTCTTGCATCTCCGACCCGGCGCGCGAGCCCGCCGACCTGGGCGCCGCCATCGAGTGGTTCGACGATCAGCCGCCCGCCATCGACGACAAGCAGGCCCTTCTCGCCGACAAGCGTGCGCTGGCATGCCTGAAGCCGCCCGATCCGCTGAGCGGCGGGCGCATGCACGATCGCGTCTGCGCCGCCGCTCTGCTCGCCCGGCGGTCCGCCGGCCAACTGCTGGTCGAGGGGTGGGTGGAAGGCCCTTGCGCCGAAGCCGCCGATCTGCGCGGCATCAATACACTCATGCTGGATTTCTTCGACGATCCGCCGTTCGTGCGCGACCTGTTCGCCTTCGCCGTGGAGATGGAACTGCGCTTCGCCAAAGCGCAGGTGGAGGCCGGTGCGGACTTGATCGGGGTCGGGGATGCGGCCGCGTCGCTGGTGGGCCCGGCGTTCTACCAGGAATTCGTCTGGCCGTCCGAGAAGCAGTTAGTGGACGGGCTGCACGCGCTGGGCACGCGCGTGCGCCTGCACATCTGCGGCAAAACGCGGCGCCTGGTGGACGGCATGGGCCGTCTGGGCTGCGAGATCGTGGACCTGGATTACCTCACGCCCCTGGCCGAGGCGCGCGCCGCCATGGGGCCGGACCAGGTGCTGCTGGGCAACGTCGAGCCGGTGGGCGTGCTGCGCAACGGCACTCCCGAAAGCGTTTGGACGGCCGTGGCCGAGTGCCACCGCCAGGCTGGTGCGCGCTACATCGTGGGCGCCGGCTGCGAGGTGGTGCGCGACACGCCGGAGGCCAACCTGCGCGCCCTCTGCCGCTACGCCTGCGAGGCCCCGGCCGCCGCATGATCCGCATCCGCCTGGAACCGCTGGGAAAGACCCTGGCTGTCGAGCCGGGCACGCCGCTGCGAGACGTCCTGTTCCCCTACGGCGTAGAGTTCCCCTGCGGCGGGCGGGCGCGCTGCCGGCGCTGCAAGGTGCGCGTGCTGGATGGCGAACTGGCGGCCACCCCCGAGCAGGAGCGCCTCCTCGCGCCTTCCGAGATCGCCGCCGGCTGGC
Organism: Solibacteraceae bacterium; assembly: GCA_021324015.1. Classification (GTDB taxonomy): domain Bacteria; phylum Acidobacteriota; class Terriglobia; order Bryobacterales; family Bryobacteraceae; genus JAJPJX01. Next base: position 90,329 of record JAJPJX010000050.1, read on the forward strand.
GCCTGGCCTGCCACTCGACCGCCGCCGCCGACGTCACTCTGGAAATCGCGCAATGGCAGACCGCCATCCTGGCCGACGATTCCGCTTTCCCGTTCACCCCGCGCCCGGGTTTGGGCATCGCCGTGGATCTGGGCACCACCACGCTGGTGGCGCAACTGCTCGACCTCTCGACCGGCCGCGTCCTGGGCGTGCGCACCGCGCTCAACCCCCAGGCGGCCTATGGCAGCGACGTCATGAGCCGGGTGGAATTCGCCGTGGCCGGCGGCCTGGAGAGGCTGTGCGGTCTGATCCGTACGGAGATCGGCGCCATGGCCTCCGCGCTGGCCGGCGAAACGACGATCGCGGATGTGGCGCTGGTGGGCAACACGGTCATGCACCACCTGTTCTGCTCCATCGACCTGGAGCCGCTGGCGCACTGCCCCTTCGAGCCCGAGTGTGACGGCTTGCAGGTCTTCCCGGCGGCGGATCTCGGCTGGAGCCTGGCGGGCAATCCGGCGGTGCGCTTCCTGCCCTGCCTGGGCGGCTTCGTGGGTAGTGACATCCTGGCCGGCATCCTGGCCACCCGCATGGCCGAAAGCGAGGAGCTTCTCGGCCTGGTGGATCTGGGCACCAATGGAGAGATCGTTATCGGCAACCGGGAGCGTATCCTGTGCGCCTCCACCGCCGCCGGGCCGGCCTTCGAGGGCGGCCGCATCTCCATGGGTATGCGGGCGGCTGCCGGCGCCATCGCCGAAGTCGAAGCGGTTGAGGGCAACCTGGTGTGCCGCGTTCTGGGGCACACAGTCCCCAGGGGCATCTGCGGCAGCGGCCTGGTGGATGCGGTAGCGGCCGGCCTCGACCTGGGTTTGATTCAGCCGGGCGGCCGGTTGGCCTCTGGCAACGGCGGCAACGGCGGCCTCCCTCTGGCGCCGCCCGTGCAGCTTACCCAGCGCGACATCCGCGAGCTGCAACTGGCCAAAGCCGCCACGGCCGCGGGCCTGGCCATCGTGCTGGAGCGCTTCGGCGCCCGCCCGGAGGATCTGCGCACGCTCTACCTCGCGGGCGCCTTCGGCAACTACCTGAACCGCGCCAGCGCCCGCCGCATCGGCCTGCTGGAAGTTCCGCTGGAAAAAGTGGAACCGGCCGGCAACACCGCCCTGCTGGGCGCCAAGCTGGCCTTGTTTTACGCCTCCGACTACGTGGACCTGCGCGCTCGCATCCGGCACATCCCCCTGGGTTCGGACCCCGAATTTCAGGACCGCTACGTAGCGGCCATGCCGTTCCCGCCTACTTCACCCTGACGGCCAGCGCCAGTTCCTTGCCGGGCCGCGCCGGCTTTTCCCACGGGCGCGCGTAGAGCATGCGCCATTTCGCGCTGCCCGGCCCCACCGCCTGGAAGGTCCACCTCTCTTCGCCGCCCGCGCCCGCCGCCGCCCGGCCCGGCGCCTTGTATTCTTCGCGCACCAGCCGGACCACGTCCCTCGCCGGTTCGCCGGCCATGATCCAGCGATAGCCCGTGGTGCGGTTGGAAGGCAGAGACACGGTGAACTGCTCGCCGGCTTTCACTGCCAGCGGCGCGGCGGGCACCGTCAACTCGTTGCCCGGGGTGAATCCCAGGTATTCCGGGCCCTCGAAGTCCCCGCGCCGGTGGAACCGGAAGCCATAGAAGGCGTAGCCCAGAACCGCGCAGGCGTGGCACAAGTTGCGCACGCGGTACTCCACCACGAATTGCTGGCCGCCGTCCCCGAACGCCACTACCACGGGACCTCCGGTGCCGCTCCGGTCACCCGGCCACAAGCTGGCATCCGGAAATTTCTGCGCCACCGCGGCATACGCCGGGTCGGCTTTCAAGGCGTCCTGAGGAAGCTGCTGCAGGTCGTCTACATCCACCATGGGTGGGCTGCCGTTCACCAGAAGCCACACCTGGTTCTCGTTGGCCCGGAACGGATAGACCGCGTACGCCACGCTCACCCGCCCGGCGGCGCGAAAATCCCGCAGAAAGCCCTGGTTCCCGGTCATCTTGGCGAAGGCCACCGCTTCGGGCGGTGCGCCGGTCAGGGTCATGTGCGCCACAAAACAATCCCCAAACGTCGGGTAGCTGCTCCCCCGGTCGCAGCGGGCGTGCACCTCCTGCATGAATTGCATGCCAGGCTGCCACAGCGCGCGCGGCCCGATCTGCGCCCCGGAAAGCGTTCCCGCCAAAAGAAACACCACTGCGCGCATGTTCCCAGTGTCACGCGCCGCCCCTGCGTTGACAAGCGGCGGGCAGTCAGGTATAGAAAGCAGAGCACTCGTCTCGGAGGGATTGGAAATGGCAACCGCACATCCGGGGGGAGCGCCGTCGCCGGCGCTCGTTTTTGACACCCTGCTGGCGTTCCAGCGCTCGGCCGCACTGCGCGCCGCGATCGAACTCGACCTGTTCGCCGCGATCGGCGCTGGCCCCGGCGACGTCGCTTCCCTGGCCCGCCGCTGTTCCGCCTCCGAACGCGGCATCCGCATTCTTTGCGATTATCTGACCGTGATCGGGCTGCTGGTGAAGGAAGACGGGCGGTACCACCATTCCCCCACCAGCGCCGCCTTTCTGGACCCGCGCTCTCCCTCGTGCATTGCGCCGGTCTCCCGGTTTCTGGGCAACTCCACCATGGCCGACCCCTGCCAGCACCTGGCGGAGATCGTCCGCAGCGGGCGCACCACCCTCCCGGGCAGCGGCTCCGTGGAGCCCGACAACCCCATCTGGGTCGATTTTGCGCACAGCATGGCGCCCATGATGGCCCCCATGACGGCTCCCCTCGGAAACGTCGTACTGGACGGCCTCGCCGGTCCCGTGCGCGTGCTCGACATCGCCGCGGGTCATGGACTGTTCGGTATCGAGGTGGCCAGGCAGAACCCGCACGCCCACATCGTGGCGCTTGATTGGGCGCCCGTGCTGGAGGTCGCCCGCGGCAACGCGCAAAAGGCCGGCGTGGCGGATCGCTTCGAAACCCTACCTGGCAGCGCCTTCGACGTGGACTATGGCGGGCCGTACGACATTGTTCTGCTCACCAATTTCCTGCACCACTTCGACACTGCCACCTGCGTTCGGCTGCTCCGGAAAGTTCACGCCGCGCTGAAGCCGGGCGGTCGGGCCGCCACGCTGGAATTCGTGCCCAACGAGGACCGTGTCTCGCCGCCCATGCCGGCCAGCTTCAGCCTGACGATGCTGACAACCACGGAATCCGGCGACGCATACACGTTTCGCGAACTCGAAGCCATGTACCGCGAAGCCGGCTTTGATCGCATCGCCGCAGTCCCCATCCCCGGGAGTCCGCATACCGTGGTGATGGGCTCCGCGCGATAGGCGGCGAGCTGATCGCGGCTCAGAAGGTCACCGAGAAGAAACTCCAGGCGTTCCTCGACTCCCGCAAAAGCCGTAACGGACACTAGCGGGATGCCGTGAAACCAACCCGTTGCGCGATTTAACGGCTTTTTGCGTGTTTTGGCCACTTCCGCCGCCGCCATCTCTCTGATTCCAAGAAGTTTAAATCTGGCGGTCAAATTGCTTTTGGAAATTCGGAAGGGAGTGCATAGTAAGATGCCGGAAATCCGCCGCATCCTGTTTCCGGTCGATTTCTCCCGGCAGTGCGTGCTCGCGGCGCCGTTCATCCGGGATCTGGCCGCACGGCTGGGAGCCGAACTGACCGTACTGCACGTGGCCGATCCGGTGAGCTTCCGCTTCAGCTCCTTCGAACTCAACGTCCGGCCCCTCCAGGAGATCCTCGACGATCTAACCGCGCAGCGCCGGAAGTGCTTCTTCTCCCACGTTTTGCGCCTGTTCCCTGAGTCCCCACCGCGGCACGTCATGCTGCGCGGCGATCCGCTGGAGCAGATTGTGGCCTACACCTCCGCCGGAAAATTCGATCTGGTCGCCATTCCGGAGCACCCCCACGGCTCCCTACGTACGCTGGTATCAGAGTCCTTGGCGGCCAAGGTGATGGAGCGCGTCTCCGCGGCGGTGTGGAGCACGGAGCACGCCGTGGGCCCTGCCGTGCCCGTGGACCCGCACATTGTCTGCGCGCTGGCCTTCCATCGGGGCCGCTCGTTCGAGTCCGCCAACCTGGAAATCCTGGCCGCCGCGCAATCGCTCGCAGGCGCCTTAGGCGGCCGCCTGAGCATCGTGCACGTGATGGCCGCCGGCGAGATGGAGCAGGCCGCCGGACTGCCCTGCCTGCGCGTGGATCCGGACATCGACGGCCAGTTGCGCCGCATCCGCCAGACCGCTGGGGAGGCAGCCGAGTACCACCTCGAATCCGGGGACATCATCGCAAGCCTGGTGGACTTCGTGAGCCGGCATCAGGCCGACCTGCTGGTCATCGGCAGGAGCTACTGGCGCGCAGCCGCCGAAGACCACCGGCCGCACGCCGCCGAAATCGTCCACCGCGCCCCCTGCCCGGTCCTCAGCGTGTACGCCCCCCCCGTGCGCCAGGCCGCCGCGGCGTAGGTTTCGCTCCGCAACCCGGTATCTTCCTCATTGGAACCGCACGCTGATCTCCCCCGAAATCTGAACCCATCGGTCCCGGGCATACGCGGGGTTTGCCAGAAACCAACGCGGGGAGGCGCCCACCCAAAAGTGCCGCGCACGATCCAGTGCCAGGGCGGCCGATCCCACGAAGTACCCGCCCCAGCCGCCGCGCGGTGATGGTCCCCCTCCCGGCGGCGGGCTACTGACCGTGTATTTTTCATACAGCCCGCCTCCGCCGGCGGAGAATTCGATTCGGCCGAGATACAGCGGCGCGATGAAGCGAACGCCGAACGGAATCCAGAAGAAGCGGTCGCCGATATCCACGCATCCGAAGCGCCCGCATACGTCGCCGGTCGGGTCCAGCGCCGTGAACATTCCCGCCTCGGCTTCGACATACCGGTGGAACCGGCGGCCGTAGGACAACCCCAGCCCTGCGGCCGTCTGTTTCTCCTCGAAAGCGTAGCCGCCGATCTGGCGCGTCCACCCACCGCTGAGAGTCAGCCGGTGAGCGGGAGTTTCTTGCGCGCCCCCAAACGAAATCGCCAGGAGGATGAAAAAAAGAATGCGCACACAGGTTAAGACCACTCCGGCGGGAGCCTCAACTACAAGCCCGGCTTCAGGTCCTGTTAATTTTCCGCCCGTCTTACCGCGGCGGAAACAGCCCCTTCGCAAATCCACCGAATCCGAACGGCAAAGGCCGGTACTCCCCCACCAGGCGCACATCCAGCCTGGGAGTGATGCGGCGCTCCATCCCCAGGGCCCAATAACAGGCGTTCACCAGCATGCGGCGCACGCCTTCGTTCGAAAGATCCTGCGCCGCGCCCATGGTCGTGGTGAACACGCGTCCCCGTTCCCCGTGCGCCCCGGCATAGGTCTTCACCCAGGCCACCGGCATCATGGGGTCGTTCTGCGGCCCCTGAACGGGCAGGTCTTCGGGCCGCATGCCGCTCAGCACCTGCCCCAGCACCAGCGCCTGGCTGTCGCCGGGCAGGGGCAGCCGGACTTCGTACACATCGGTCGGGCCCCAGATCTCGCCGTCCCGGATGCCGCGCAGAATCGGGGGCTCCTCCGCTCCCTTGACCAAAATGCCGCGGGTGCTCTGCTTGCCGTGCTGCCCGTGATGCCGGATCCACGTCTCCCCCAGGATCTGCCGCCCGAATCCACCGTCCCATTCCTTGCTGTTCCAGCTATACCGTGCGTACGTGGGGCTGCTCTTGAGCGCGAAAGCGTGTGTGGCCGTGCGCATGGCGACGATCGGCTTCCCCGCCTCCACGTACCCCACGATGTGCTTCATCTGCTGGTCCGGCAGGTCCCGAAAGCGCGTGAAGATCACCATCAGGTCCGCCTGATCCAGCGCCTCCAGTCCCGGGATATTGTCGTTCTGATTGGGGTTGATCGTGCCGTCTTTGCGGTCGATGGCATAGAGCACGGTGCAGCGAAAGCCGTGCCGCGCCGAAAGAATCTGCGCCAGTTGCGGCAGCGCCTGCTCGGAGCGATACTCCTCGTCGCCGCTCACCAGCACGATGCGCGGCGGATTCGCAGCCCGCGCCGCCAGCGGCACCAAGAGGGCCAGGCCCCAGACGTTCCAGCGTCGTTTCCACGGCATGACTTCCTTCGGATTGTAGCCGAATGCCTGTGCCGCTACCACGCAGCCGGTGCGGCAGGGGCTAGGGTTCCACGGATTGGCCTATAATGAGTCCGTGGGGGAGCTGTCGCCGCATAGATGAACGATATTCGGAAGAAACTGCTGGACGAAGTCGCCGCGCTGGAATACGAACTCCGCAATGAACTGCCCAAGGAGATCCTCAAAGCGCGCGCGCATGGCGACCTGAGCGAAAACGCGGAATATCACGCCGCCAAGGAACGCCAGGGCTTTGTAAACGCCCGCCTCAACCAGCTCAAGAAGCGCCTCGCGGACATGGCCATGGTCGATTTCTCCAAGATCCCCCATGACCGCGTGGGTCTGGGCTCTACCGTGACCGTGCTCGACACCAAGAAAGACGAGGAATTGGTATTCCTCCTGGTTACCAGCGAAGAAGCGGATGCGGCCACCGGCAAAATCTCGACCAGTTCCCCGATCGGCCGGGCATTGCTGGGGAAAGAGGTCGGAGACGTGGTGCGCGTGCAAATTCCCGGCGGCTTGCGGGAACTGGAAATCCTGCGCCTCATCACGATCCATGAAGCGGCCGACTGAACTATGACTTACACCCGCGCGATCGGGATCGCCTGCGGAGCCATCATCGATCGCATTGTGCGCGCGCTGGCGCTCTCCCGAATCCATCCCAACGTCCTGACGTTTCTCGGCCTGGTGATCAATATCGTCGCCGCCTTCCTGTTCGCCGCCGGCAGTTTCCGCGCCGCCGGCCTGGTGGTCATCGGCGCCGGCCTGTTCGATATGGTGGATGGCCGCGTGGCCCGCGAGACCAATCGCGTCACGCGCTTCGGCGGTTTCTTCGACTCCGTGCTGGACCGCTACTCGGACCTGGCCCTGTTCATGGGCCTCCTGGTGTATTACGCCTCCATCAACCGTTTTTTCTACATCGTGCTGACGGCCATTGTGATGACCGGCTCGGTGATGGTCAGCTACACCCGCGCGCGCGCCGAGTGCACCATCCCCAAGTGTAAGGTGGGCTTCCTGGAGCGTCCCGAGCGCGTCGTGCTCATCATCCTGGGCGCGCTGGCGGATCGCATGGCACCGGTGCTGTGGGTCATCGCCATCCTCTCCAACCTCACCGTCATCCACCGCATGATTTACACCTGGCAGGAGACCAGGCGCCTGGAAGAGGCCCAGCTCCGCGCTGTGCCTACCCCTCCAGAATCACATGCGCCATCCCCAGCTCCGCCGTATGCGTGAGCGATAGGGAAACCGCCTTCACGCCCATGCGGTTGGCCACCTCCGCCGCACGTCCATGCAGCAGCAGCGTGGGCTTGCCGCTCGGCAGGTTGGCCACCTCGAAGTCCTGCCAGCGCACGCCGTGCTTCCATCCCGTGCCGATGGCCTTCATGCCGGCTTCTTTAGCCGCGAACCGGCCCGCGTAGCGCTCGTACCGATTCGCCTTGCGCTCCACGTAGTCGATCTCGCGGGATGTGAACACCCGCTCCAGAAACCGCCGGCCAAACCTCTCCGCCGCTGCCCGTATGCGCGGTACTTCCGCCAGGTCCACGCCCGTCCCCAGAATCATGTCAGGTCTGCCCCCGAAGTGGTGATTGTCAGGCGCCCGTGCTTGACCCCCTTGGTGCTGATCAGCGCGTCGGCGATCTTCTGTACGTCCCCGGCCTTACCGCGCACCACCAGCACCTCCAGGCAGTTGTCGTGGTCCAGGTGCACGTGCAGCGTGGAAAGGATGGAGCGGTGATGCTCGTGCTGCATATCGGTGAGCTTTTCGTTGAGCATGCGTACGTGATGGTCGTACACCAGCGTGACCGTGCCCACCACGTTGCTGCCCGGTGATTCCCAGGTCTTTTCCACCAGTTCGTCCCGGATCAGGTCCCGGAATGCTTCCGAACGGTTCGTGTACCCGCGCCGCGCAATCAGGCGGTCGAACTGGTCCAGTAAATCGGAATCGATGGCTACGCCAATCCGGTTGAGCTCGCCCATGCGTATTCATTGTAGACGCGAATCGTGCGGCGGGCGATTCCGGCGCCCGGGACCCGTCCGCGCCGGTGCCACGATCCGCGAAATCGTGCTACTGTGAGATCGAACGTGCACATTCCGGATGGATTTCTGGCCGCGCCCGTGTGGGCTTCTCTCGATGTCGCCGCCGTGCCCGCGGTGGGTTACCTGGTGCGCCGCGCTCAGCGGGGCTTCGAAGAGTCTCGGGCGCCGCTGCTGGGTGTGATGGGCGCCTTCGTCTTCGCCGCCCAGATGATCAACTTTCCGGTAGGCATCGGCACCAGCGGACACCTGGTGGGCGGCGCTCTGCTGGCCCTCACGCTGGGTCCCGCCTCGGCCGGTGTCGTTATGACCGCGATCCTGGCGATCCAGGCCCTGGTTTTCCAGGATGGGGGCGTGCTGGCCCTGGGCGCCAACGTCACCAACATGGCCCTGTGCGGCGTGCTGGCCGGCTACCTGCCCTTTCACTTCTGGGGCAACGGGCCGTGGCGCAGGTTTTCGTTCTTTCTCGGTGGCGTGCTTTCGGTGCTGGCCAGCGCGGTGCTCGCGCTGGCCCAGTTGCTGCTTTCGGGAATCCGCATGCCAGGTTCGGTCCTGGGTCTCTCCCTGGGCTTGTTTGCCGTTTCGGCGGTCCTCGAAGGTCTCATCACGCTCACGGTGGTGGGGGCCCTTGAAACGCTGAATCCGGGCTTCATCCGGCAGGCCACTGCCGGGCATTCCAGGGCCCTGGGATTGCTGGGGACCGTAGCCGTCGCCCTAGCCGTTTTCGGCGTGCTCATCGCCTCGCGCGACCCCGATGGTATCTGGAAACTGGCGGGCAGCCTGGGCATTGCCGGGCGCGCCCAGGCTCTGTTGCCCACTCCTCTGGCGGATTACCAGGTCGGCTTTCTCCAGTCTCCCTGGCTGCGCAGAGCCGCCGGTGGTCTGGCAGGTTTAGGGCTGATCTTCGGCGCCTGCGTGTTGTTCGGCCGCCTGGTCTCGAAGAGCAGGAGCGCCTAGTTTGCACCACGTCGTCCTGGAGCGCTGGAGCCGCGGCCGAAGTGTGCTGCACCGCCGCGATGCGCGGGCCAAGACCCTGGCGCTGCTGGTGTTTCTGGTCGTGCTGGCCACCAGCTACGGCCCCCTGGCCGCCCTTTCCGGCGTGTACTTTGCCTTGCTGCTGTCAGCCTTGCTCCTGGCCCGCCTGCCCGTGGCCGGCGCCCTGGCGCGTTCCGCCCTGGTGCTGCCCTTCAGCGTAGCCTTCGCCGCCGTCAGTCTCCTGGCCGGAGACGCCCCGCGCGCCGCCGCCCTGCTCTCCAAAAGCTACCTCTCGGCGCTGGCCGTGCTGATCCTGATTTCCACTACACCCCTGCCCCAGTTGCTCCGCGGACTCGAACAGATCGGCGTCCCGCACTTCCTCCTCATGGTGGCGCAATTCCTGTACCGCTACCTCTTCGTCATCTCCGAAGAAGCCCAGCACATGCGCGTGGCCGCCCTCTCGCGCGGCGCCTCGGTGCGCGGTATGGCAGCGCGGCGCGCCCGCTTTCGCGCAGCCGCCGGAGCCCTCGCGGTCCTGTTCGCGCGCTCCTATGCTCGCGCCGGCGGTATCCACCGCGCCATGCTTTCGCGCGGGTTCCAAGGACGTTTTCATCTCCTGGCAGCGCCCCGTTTCGGATGGGCCGATGCCGCCTTCCTGCTCCTGGCAGCGCTCCTGCCCGCCGCCGCGCGCGGCTTCCTGGGAGGCTGGCGGCCGTGACGCCCCTCATTACCGTCCGCGATCTGCACTTCCGCTACGACGACGGCACCGCCGCGCTCAACGGCGTGAATTTCGACTTGTTCCCGGGAGAGACCGTGGCGTTGCTGGGCGCCAACGGATCGGGCAAGACGACCTTCGTGCTGCACCTGAACGGCCTGCTGGCCGGAAGCGGCTCCATCGAGGTCTGCGGCATGCCGCTTACGAAGGCCACGCTGCCGCGGGTGCGCCAGAAAATCGGCCTGGTCTTTCAGGATTCCGAGACGCAGCTTTTTATGCCTACGGTGCTGGAGGACGTCGCCTTCGGGCCGCTCAACTTGGGCCTGGATCCTCACGCGGCGGTAGATCGCGCCATGCATGCCCTGGAGCTTACCGGCATGTCCGGCGAGGCCCACAAAGCGCCTTATCACTTGAGTGCCGGAGAAAAGAAGAGAGTCGCCATTGCCGGCATCCTGGCCATGCAGCCGGAGATTTTGATTCTGGATGAGCCCACCACGTTCCTGGATCCTCCCGCGCAGCGCAGTCTGATCGAGTTACTGCACTCGCTGCCGCAAGCCAAGATCGTGGTGACACACGACACCTCTTTCGCCGCGGCGCTTTCGAGCCGCGCGGTGTTTTTTCAAAAAGGCGTCGTCGCTGCCGAGGGGGACGTGACCGGCTTAGTGCGCCGCTTCGCTTGGAATTCTCCCGTTACGACCTCGCGATGAACGCACCCCTCAGTCCCCGGAGGCTTTACTTCCCCTGGGCCTTCCGCGCCAGGGCGGCTTTCCTGCGGTGCTCCGCCCAGCGTTTCTTTTGCGCCATCGCAATCCGCCTGCGGGCTGCCGCGCTCAGGACCCTCTTGCGCGCCGGGGCTCCGTCCAGAGACGGGGCGCCGCCGCCCACGCTTCCTCGCTTCATACCCAAACGTGCTTGGATGTCTCGAATCTTCTGCTCGATCTTTTGTTTTTCTAACTCGTACCCCACAAGCGCCATCCTCAGCGTGGCCTGGTCTTGTGTGGGTGCTTGTCGTCTTGCCATGGCTTCTCCCTTGCACACTATAACATACGCTAAACCTAAGTGTTTGACTGGCCGGAGCTTTATTTGGTTTCATAGTTCTATTACCTGGACGCAAGTTGGTATGCGCCATAACCAAAGTCAACCACCACGCGCAGCATCTATCTTGGGCTGGGAAACCCTACTTCTCCGGAAATAACCTCTCACCTATGCGAGTACTGATTCAGCGCGTGAAAGAAGCTCGCGTCGAGGTGGACGGCATGGTTACTGGAGCGATCGGCCCCGGGCTGCTCGTATTTCTGGGGATCGCGCGCGGCGACGCGACCGCCGATGCCGAATATCTCGTCGATAAAATCGCCGGCTTACGGATTTTCCCCGATGCCGCAGGCAAGATGAATCTCAGTATCCGGGAAACCGGCGGCAGTTTACTGATTGTCTCCCAGTTTACGCTCTACGGGGATTGCCGGAAGGGACGCCGCCCTGCCTTCGACCGCGCGGCGCCTCCCGAGCAGGCCGTTGTCTTGTACCATCACTTTGTCGAAGCCGCGCGGGCCACCCGCCTCCCCGTCGAGACCGGCGTTTTTCAGGCCGCCATGCAAGTCTCGCTGGTCAACGACGGGCCGGTAACTTTAATCTGTGAATCTAATAACAATTCCAGGCCATGATTGAAACCTACGGCTATGCCCGTGCTGGATTCCTCGGCAATCCCAGCGACGGCTATTTTGGCAAGACGATCTCGTTTACCATGTCCAATTTCCGTGCGCGGGTGCTGTTGTATCCCAGCGCGCGGCTCGAAATTCGGCCATCCAAAGCCGACTTACCCGTATTCGAAAACCTGGCCGATCTCTATCGGACCACCCGTTGGCGTGGCTATTACGGAGGAATTCGGATCATTCAGGCCCTGATCGTCCGTTTCATGGATTATTGCGCCGCGCAGAACATCGAGCTGGAAGATCGCAACTTCACCATTGAGTATGAGTCCACCATTCCGCAGCGCCTGGGCCTGGGTGGATCGAGCGCCATCATCACCGCTGCCCTCCGCGCCCTGTGCCGGTACTATGCCGTCGAAATCCCGCTGCCCATTCAAGCAAACCTGGCGCTCGAAACGGAGACCCGCGAACTCGGTGTGCCCGCCGGCTTGCAGGACCGCGTCGTACAGGCTTACGAAGGTCTAGTGTACATGGACTTCGCCCGCGATCTCATGGAGCGGCAGGGCTTCGGCCACTACGAAAAACTCGATCCCGCACTTCTGCGCAATGTGTATGTGGCTTACCGCACGAGCCTCAGCGAAGGCACGGAAGTCTTTCACAGTAACATCCGGGAACGCTGGCGGCAGGGCGATCCCCAGATCGTCGAGGCTATGCGTACCTGGGCCGGTTACGCGGAGCAAGGCCGGGATCGCCTGCTCCGCGGGGACCAGGAAGGCCTGGAGCGCCTGATCAACGCGAATTTTGACTTACGCGCCAAAATCTATCGTATCAGCGCCGGCAATCTCGAGATGATACAAACGGCGCGCCGTGCGGCGGCCACTTCAAAATTCGCGGGTTCGGGCGGCGCCATCGTAGGCACGTATCGCGATGAGGCCATGTTTGATCGCTTGTGCGCCGACATGCGCGCCATCGGTGTGGAAGTCATCCGGCCGCGGCTCCTGCCGCGGCCCTGAGATTCCGCCCAGCCTGTTTCCCGCGTCCTGAGCCGCTATAGTAGGAGTGTGCGGGGACGTTGGATCAATCCCCGTGCCATCTCATGGCTACTCGAAAGCAGATTCTTTATCAGGATGCCGGCGTCAACATCGACGAAGCGGATCGAGCTGTATCCTTTATCCGTAAGCTGGCGCGCGGCACCTTCACCCCGAATGTGCTTACCGATATCGGCGCCTTTGGCGCGTCGTACCGCCTCCAGGGGTGGAAGGATCCCGTTCTCATCAGTTCCGCCGATGGCGTGGGCACCAAGCTGAAGGTCGCCTTTCTCACCGGCCGCCACGATACCGTGGGCGAGGACCTGGTCAATCACTGCGTCAACGACATCGCCGTGCAGGGCGCGGTGCCGCTGTTCTTCCTGGATTACTTTGCCGTGGGAAAGCTGGATGCCCGCGTCGCCGCCGAAGTGGTGGCGGGGCTGGCGCGCGGCTGCCGCAACAACGCCTGTGCGTTGATCGGCGGCGAAACCGCCGAGATGCCGGGCCTGTATCTCCCCGGCGAATACGATCTGGCCGGCTTCATCGTGGGCGCCGCCGAACGCGCCTCCCTGCTCGATGGACGGAAGGTCCGCGCGGGTGATATCCTGCTGGGCCTGCCCTCTTCCGGTCTGCACACCAACGGGTATTCGCTGGCGCGCAAGCTGCTGTTTGAAGTCGCCGGCTACGGGCCGGACACCGTGCTGCCCGAACTCGGCTCCTCCATCGCCGAAGAGCTGTTCAAGGTGCATCGCAGCTATCTCCGGCCCATCCGCGAACTGCTCTTGGCCGGCCTCCTGCATGGCGCGGCACACATCACCGGGGGCGGTATCACGGACAATACGCCGCGCATGCTTCCCAAGGGCCTGGCCGTCACCGTCAACTCTTCCTCCTGGCCCGTTCCGCCCGTCTTCGACCTGCTGCGCCGCATCGGGCGCATCCCCGAAGACGACTACCGCCGCACCTTCAACCTGGGCATCGGAATGATTCTGGCGGTGGCCGAAAGACAGGCGCCGCGAGCCGGCCGCATCCTCAAGGAGCTCGGCGAACCCTACTATGAGATCGGCCGCGTGGTGCCGCAACGCCGCGGCCGGTCCCGCGTGGAGTACGAGTGAAGCGCCTCGGCATCCTGCTCTCGGGGCGCGGCTCGAATTTCGAAGCGATCGCGGACAGCGTGGCGGCCGGGCGCATCGACGCGCGGATCGGCATCGTCATCAGCAACCGGCCGGAGGCGCGCGGCCTGGAAGTCGCCCGCCAGCGCGGCCTGCCGGCCGTCGCCATCCCTTCGCGCGGCCTCGACCGCGAGATTTACGACCGTCTCCTCATCGAGGAATTGCACCGGCACTCCGTGGATCTGGTCTGCCTGGCAGTTTTCATGCGCCTGCTCAGCGCCGCCTTCGTGCGCGAGTTTCCCCAGCGCATCCTGAACATCCATCCCTCGCTGCTGCCGGCCTTCCCCGGCCTGGATGCCCAGCACCAGGCGCTGGAGCACGGCGTCAAAATCTCCGGCTGCACCGTGCATTTCGTGGATGAGTTCCTGGATGCCGGCCCCATCGTGCTCCAGGCCGCCGTGCCGGTCCGCGATGACGATACCGTCGAGTCGCTCTCCGCCCGCATCCTCGAGCAGGAGCACCGCATCTACAGCGAAGCCATCGCCATCGTGCTCTCCGGCCGCTACCGCATTGAGGGCCGCCGCGTGCTCGCCGAGCCGCCCGGGTGAGATACTCACTGGGTATGCGCTTCCCTGCCCTGCTCGCCCTGCTGGGCGCCTCCCTGATTTCCGCCCCCGCCGCCAACCGCGACGAGCGCGTCGAGTGGTTCCGGGATGCCGGCTTCGGCCTCTTCATCCACTGGAGCCTGGACAGCCAGATCGGCTCCACCATCAGCCATACCCTGGTAGGCGCCTCCGAAGATTACATCCAGCGCTTTCTCCAGTTGCCCCGCAGCTTCAACCCGCATAAGTTCGAGCCGCGCGATTGGGCCGTGCTGGCGCGCCTGGCAGGCTTCCGCTATGTCGTGTTCACGGCCAAGCATCACTCCGGCTTCTGCATGTTCGATTCCGCCACCACGGATTTCACGGTCATGCACACGCCCTACGGCCGCGACATCACTGCCCAGGTGCTCCAGGCCTTCCGCGAACAGGGCATCGCCCCCGGACTCTATTTCTCCCCGGACGATTTTCACTATCTGCATGAGCATGGCATTACGATCAACCGCTACACCACCGAGGCCTCGCCCGATAGCAACCCCGGGCTGCTGCGCTACGATCAGGCCCAGATCCGCGAGCTGCTGACCCGCTATGGGAACATCGGCCTGCTGTTTCTCGACGGCCCGGCGCGGAACCTGCGTGACACCGCCTGGCAGCTCGATCCCAACGTGATTGTCACCCGTGGCGCCATGGAAACCCCCGAGCAGCACATCCCCGGCGTGCCCATCGAGGGTCCCTGGGAATCCTGCATCACTATGGGCGAAGCCTGGCAGTATCAGCCCACCAACGATCATTACAAGTCCGGCGCCGAGCTGATCTCCGACCTGATCGAAACCCGCGCCAAGGGCGGCAACCTGCTCCTCAACGTCGGTCCCCGGCCCGACGGAGAGCTGCCCATCGAGCAGGAATCGCGCCTCCGCGAGATAGCCCTGTGGATGTTCGTCAACGGCGAAGCCATCTACGGCGTGCGCCCCTGGATCGTCACCAATGAAAACGAGATCTGGTTCACCCGCCGCCGCGGCGAAGACACGCTGTACGCGTTCGTTACCGGCGAGCGCTGGAAGCTGGGGGAGTGGAAAGAGATCACCCTGCACTCCGTGAAAACCTCCGCCGGCGCTCAGGTCAGCGTCCTGGGGCAGAACGACAAAGTGCTCGAATACCAGCCGCGCGTGGTTCCCGAAACCACCTGGCGGCAGCAGCCCGACGGTCTGCACATCCGCGCCATGCGCGCCCAGAGGCTCTATGACGACCGCCGCTGGCCCAACCCCGTGGTGCTGAAGATCACCCACGCCCAACCCGGCATCGTCCCGCCGCGGGTGCTCACCACCGGCGCGGGCTGGGACCCGCAAACCGGCTCCGCCACGCTAGAGGGCGCGCTCCGCTCTCTGGGCAATGCTCCCGCCGTCGAGGTCGGCTTCCAGTACCGCCCGCGCAAGGGCATGACCGATCTGTACGAAAAGACCGCCCCCTGGAGTGACACTGCGTACCTGCGGCGCTCGGCGCCCGGCGAGTTCAGCCTGAAACTCTCCGGCCTGGAGAAAGGCCGGGAATACGATTATCGGGCCGTAGTGAAGCACCCCCTGCTCACGCTCTATGGAGAGGAAAAGGTGTTCACCGCCCGCTAGTCCGGTGCGCGTGCGCCGTCTGCCTACGCGGTTCTTGACTCCTGGCTCCTACTGGCTTCTGACGCCTGACTTCTTGGGCCCCTGCCCGTCACGGCGCCGCGGGCGCCAGGCCTCGGATCACCAGCTCGGCCAACGCCTGGGCATACTTTTGCGAAGGGGGTTCATTCTTGACCAGGAATCGGTAATAGAGCGGCCCGTACAGGGAATCCAGCACCAGGTCCAGATCGGCGTCCTTCCGCAACTGTCCGCTGGCCTGCTTGTGGAGCAGCATTTTCTTGGCTTCCCGCCGCCGTGGGTCGCTCCAGATGGTACGGAAGGCCGCGGCGACGTCCGCATCGCTCCTCGCCGCCACCACGAAGGAGCGGAGCATTCGCCCGCCCGGGCCCGAGAGAACGCGCGCGAAGTTCTGCACCTGCGTGGTCAGATCCTCGCGCAGAGAGCCGGTGTCTCGCAGCGGGAGTTCCGGCGTAACGGCTTCGCGAAACGCCTCGATCACCACCGCCGCCTTATTGGGCCACCAGCGGTATACGGTCGCCTTGCTCGTGCCGGCCCGCTCGGCGATGGCCTCGGCTGTCACCTGCGCGAACGCGGTTTCTTCCATCAGGTCGAGAGCCGCCTTCAGAATCCGGCGCCGCGCAGCCTCGTCCCGCGGCCGGCCTCTCCCGCGCTCGTGCTTTTGTGGCATGCCTGTTTCGTGCGACAATTCTGAATATACGAATTTCGAAACGCCTGTGTCTACTATTGCGGCGCGTGCGAAATTCTCGAGTGGAGTGACCAGGGATGTGGATTGTCCGAGTTGCGCTGGCCCGGCCCTACACGTTTGTCGTGTTGGCCCTGCTCATTTTGATTCTGGCGCCGGTCGTCATTCTGCGCACCCCCACCGATATCTTCCCCAATATCGACATCCCCGTGATCGGCGCGGCCTTCAACTACAGCGGGCTGAACGCCGAGGAGATAGAGGAGCGCATCACGTCGATTTACGAGCGCGTCCTCACCACCACGGTCAACGACATCGAACATATCGAATCGCAGTCCATCAACGGGCGCGCCATCGTCAAAGTCTTCTTCCAGCCGGGCGTCGATGTCAACGCCGCGCTGGCGCAGGTCAGCGCCGTCTCGCAGCCCATCCTCCGGCAATTGCCGCCGGGCGCCACGCCGCCGTTTCTCCTCACGTACAACGCCTCCAGCGTGCCCGTCATCCAACTGGGCCTCTCCGGGCGAGGGCTGAGCGAGCAGGCACTGTTCGATTACGGAGTCAACTTCATTCGCACGCGCCTGGTGACCATTCCCGGCTGCGCCATCCCGTATCCTTACGGCGGGAAGCAGCGCCAGGTCATGGTGGATATCAACCCCGCGGCCATGCAGTCCAGGGGGCTCTCCCCCGCGGATGTCACCAACGCCATCGCCAATCAGAACCTTATCATCCCGGCCGGCACCTCCAAAATCGGCCAGTTCGAATACGATGTGGACCTGAACTCCAGCCCCACCACGGTGCAGGCGTTCAACGACTTTCCCATCAAGGTGGTGAACGGTTCGCCGGTCTACATCCGCGATATCGGCCACGTGCGTGACGGTTTCTCGCCGCAGACCAATATCGTCCGGCAGGACGGCAGCCGTGCGGCGCTGCTCACCGTGATGAAGGCCGGAAATGCTTCCACGTTGTCGGTGGTTGACGGTATCCGCAAGCTGCTGCCTTCGGTCTTGGCCACCCTGCCGCCGGAGTTGAAGATCCAGCCGATCGCCGATCAATCTATCTTCGTGCGCGCCGCGATTGCCGGCGTCATCCGGGAAGCCGTTATCGCGGCCTGCCTCACAGGCTTGATGATCCTGTTGTTCTTGGGAAGCTGGCGCAGCACCCTGATCATCGCCATCTCCATCCCACTTTCCGTCCTGACGTCCATCATCGTGCTCAGCTTCCTGCACCAGAGCATCAACCTCATGACCCTGGGTGGTCTGGCCCTGGCCGTGGGAATCCTGGTCGATGACGCCACCGTGGAAATCGAGAATGTCAACCGCAATCTCGATCAGGGCAAGGAAATCGAGCGCGCTATCCTGGACGGCGCCTCGCAGATCGCCGTTCCCGCGCTGGTCTCCACGCTGTGCATCTGCATCGTTTTCCTGCCCATGTTCTTTCTCACCGGTGTGGCCAGATACCTGTTCGTGCCGCTGGCCGAAGCCGTGGTGTTCGCCATGCTGGCTTCCTACGGCCTATCGCGGACCCTGGTGCCCACCCTGGCGAAATACCTGTTGAAGCACCAGCACCACGGTCCTTCCCAAAACCCGCTGGTGCTGCTCCAGAGGGCGTTTGAACGCGGCTTCGACCGGTTGCGTGACGGCTACCAGGCCATCCTCGCCGTGCTGGTTCACCGCCGGGTGATCTTCGTGCCGCTTTTCCTGCTGGCCTGCCTGTCCGCCTTTCTGCTGTACCCCTGGATCGGCCAGGATTTCTTCCCGGCATCCGACACCGGCCAGTTCAAGCTGCACCTGCGCGCCAAGACCGGAACCCGCATCGAAGAAACCGCCCGCCTCTGCGACCTCGTCGAGCAGTCCATCCGCCGCCGGATTCCGCACGACCAGTTGCTCAACATCCTGGATGAGATCGGTCTGCCCTATAGCAGCATCAACACCATCTACAGCAATTCCGCGCCGGTGGGTTCCGCCGATGCCGATATCATGGTCTCGCTCGCCCCGGGACACCGCCGCACCGAGGAATTCGTGCGACTATTGCGTGCCAGCCTGCCGCGCGAGTTTCCGGGCGCGGAGTTCTTTTTCCTGCCTGACGACATCGTCAGCCAGATCCTCAACTTCGGCCTGCCCGCCCAGATCGACGTGCAGATCATCGGCAAGAACGTGGAGGCCAACCGCGACCTCGCCGACCGCATCCTCCGCCAGATGCGCCGCGTCCCGGGCATCGCCGACCTGCGCATCCAGCAGACCTTCGACCAGCCCAAGATCCACGTCTTCACCGACCGCATCAAAGCCGCCGAAAGCGGCTACACGCAAGCCGACGTCGCCCAAAGCCTGCTGATCTCGTTGAGCGGCAGTTTCCAGACCCAGCCTACCTTCTGGCTGAATCCCCAAAACGGAGTCAGTTACAACGTGGTCACCCAGGCCCCGCAGTACGACGTGCAATCCCTGCAGGCGCTCCGCAACCTGCCGCTGACGGTGGGTCCCGCCGGGACGCCCGAAATCCTCAACGACATTACGTCGATCAGCCGCGGCCAGGGAATGGCCGTGGTGAACCACTACGATATCCAGCGCACCATCGATATCTTCGGCGCCGCGGATGGCCGCGATCTGGCGAGTGTGGGCCGGGAAGTGGATCGCATCGTCGCGGCTAATCGCTCGCGCCTGGTCCGCGGGTCGGATATGCTGGTGCGCGGCCAGGTGGACACCATGCGGAAATCCTTCGCCGGCCTGATTGCCGGCCTGATCTTTGCTATCGTCCTGGTGTACCTCCTGATCGTCGTCAACTTTCAGTCCTGGCTGGACCCGTTCATCATCATTACAGCCTTGCCCGCGGCGCTGGCCGGCATCGTCCTGATGCTCTTCGTCACGCATACCACGCTCAGCGTGCCCGCCATGATGGGCGCCATCATGTGCATGGGAGTCGCCACCGCCAACAGCATCCTGGTTATCAGCTTCGCCAAGGAAACGCTCCTGGAATGCCGCAACCCGGTGGAAGCCGCGCTGGCCGCCGGCTTCACGCGTTTCCGCCCGGTGATCATGACGGCGCTCGCCATGATCATCGGCATGGTGCCCATGGCGCTGGGAATGGGCGAGGGCGGCGAACAGAACGCGCCGCTGGGCCGCGCGGTGATCGGCGGCCTGCTGCTCGCCACGGTCGCGACCCTGATCTTTGTTCCCGCTGTGTTTGCCCTGCTGCATGGCCGCCGCCGGCCCGGGGCGTCGGAGCTTTCCGCGCATGCGTAAACCGCCAGCCGCCGTCCCCGGCGCGCCATCCCCGCCGCGCCTATCCGTCGTATCCTGGATTGGCATCGCGGTCGTGCTCTGCGGCCTGGCGGCCGCCATCGCGTACCAGATCGTCACCGGAATCTCCTCGCGGGTCCACGCCTCCAGCCGTCTGAGGCAGCAGACCCTGGAGATGGCAGTGCCCACGGTGGCCGTAATCCATCCCCGGCGCGGAGCGCCCATCGAAGAGGTGGTGCTTCCCGGCAACGCCCAGGCCTACGTCGCCACGCCGATTTACGCCCGCATCAACGGCTACCTGAAGGTCTGGTATTTCGATATCGGCGCGCATGTGAAGGCCGGCCAGCTTCTGGCCGAGATCGAGACTCCCGAAGTGGATCGTCAGTTGGACCAGGCCCGTGCCGACCTGGCCACCGCCCGGGCCAACTACGACCTGGCGCGAATCACGGCCGAGCGCTATCAGAACCTGTTCAAGAGCGACTCGGTGGCGAAGCAGGACGTAGACGACAAAGTCGGCGACCTGCAAGCCAAGAAAGCCATGCTGGATTCCGCTACGTTCAACGTGCGGCGCTTGGAAGAGACCCAGCGCTTCCAGAAAGTCTACGCCCCGTTCGATGGCGTGATCACTACGCGCAACATCGATATCGGCGCGTTAATCGACGCCGGCGCGAATGCTCCAGGCCGGGAGTTGTTCGACATCGCCGCCACCGGGAAACTGCGTGTCTACGTCAACGTGCCCCAGGCGTACTCGCGCGACGTGAAGCCCGGCGGGCCGGCGGAATTGACGCTGGCGGAATTTCCGGGCCGCCGCTTTTTGGGCAGGATCGTGCGCAGCGCCGACTCGATCGATCCGGCGTCGCGCACGCTGCTTACGGAAGTAGATGTGGATAATCGGTCGGGCGAGTTGCTGCCTGGCGCGTTCGTTTCCGTGCGCCTCAAGCTCAGTGCCCGGGAGGGCGCCGTCATCGTCCCGGTGAATTCGCTGATCTTCCGCTCCGAGGGCATGCGCGTCGCCGTGGTTCGAGACCACCGCGCGATGCTGGTCCCGGTTACCCTGGGGCGCGACTATGGCACGGAAGTGGAAGTGGTCTCCGGTGTCACCGCGCAGGATGAAGTCATCGAGAATCCCGCGGACTCGCTGACCTCCGGAACGGAAGTGCGGCCGGTGAAGGCGGCGGAGAAATAATGCGCGCGCCGGCTTTCCTAGCGTTCGTTGCTGTGCTGCTGGCCGGTTGCTCGGTCGGCCCTAAATATACCCGGCCCGCGGCGCCGGCGGCGCCCGCCTACCGCGAGCAACCCCCTCGATCGTTCCGCGCGTCGCAGGGGTGGAAACAGGCTCAGCCGGCCGACGCTACCCTGCGCGCAGACTGGTGGAAGCTCTTCGGGAACTCCGAGCTCGACGCTCTCGAAGAGCAAGTCGACGTCTCCAACCAGACCCTCAGAGCCGCGGAAGCCCGCTTTCGAGAAGCCCGCGCGCTGATTCAGCTCAACCGCTCCGGCCTCTACCCCACCATCTCCACGGTGCCATCCATAGCCGCCAACCGGCTGTCGCGGAACTCGCCGTTCGGCGCTCCCCCGGGCGATTTCGGCCAGTACACCCTTCCGATTGACACCAACTACGAATTGGATGCCTGGGGCCGCGTTCGCCGCTCGATCGCCGCGGCCCGCGAAGAGACGCAGGCCAGCGCGGGCGATCTGGAGACCATTCGCCTCAGCCTCCATGCCGAGCTGGCCATCGATTACTTTGAACTGCGCAGCCTGGATGCCCAGAAGCAGCTCCTGGACGAAACGCTGGTGGCCTACCAGAAAGCCCTGGACCTGACCAGGAATCGCTTCGATGGCGGCCTCAGTTCAGCAGCCGAAGTGGCGCAGGCCAGGACGCAACTGGAGACTACCCGCGCGCAGGATGTCGGCGTTGGCGTGGCGCGAGCTACCTTCGAACATGCCATCGCGATCCTGGCCGGCCGTACGCCCGAAAGTCTGGCGCTGCCCGTGATCCCTCTGAACACCAGGCCGCCGGTCATTCCCGTGGGCGTTCCGTCGCAACTGCTGGAGCGCCGCCCGGATATCGCTGCGGCCGAGCGCCGCATGGCCGAAGCCAACGAACAGATCGGCATCGCGCAGGCCGCCTTCTTCCCGGCCCTGCTGCTCACGGCGAGCGGCGGCTTTGAAGGCAACCGGCTGGTGAACTGGCTGAGCTGGCCGAGCCGCTTGTGGGCGGTGGGCCCGTCGCTGGCGGAGACCGTCTTCGATGCCGGACGGCGCCGCGCCGCCTCCGAATCTGCTGCCGCTTCCTACGACGAAGCCCTCGCCAACTATCGCCAGGCGGCTCTCATTGCCTTCCAGCAGGTGGAAGACAATCTCGCCACGTTGCGCGTTCTCGAACAACAGGCGCAGGCCCAGCGGGTTGCCGTCGAGGCCTCGCGCCAGTCGCTGAGCCTCTCGCTCAACCGCTACAAGGGAGGCCTGGTGACCTACCTCGAAGTGATCGCCGCGCAAAGTATCAACCTGCAAAACGAGTCCACCGAGGTGGACATCCTGCGCCGCCGTATGGACGCCAGTGTCCTGCTGATCAAAGCCCTGGGCGGCGGCTGGGATATCTCCAGGCTGCCGGTGACGTAGCGCCAGGCCGGCGCTCGCCGCGTGCTACCCGAACCACCGGAAGTGCCTCCAAAACAGGTCCCAGGGCTGGCGGGGGCGGCGGCACACGAAAATGTCTGTGCGGTCCCCGATGGCGCTGTTCCTGATCCCGAAGGGCATCTGGATCGACCCGGCCAGCTCGCAAGACTGGAAAATCGCTTCCAGATCACGGCGGCGAAAACCGGCCGCGATCACCGTCTGCGGCGGCGGATCGCCATAACCCCGCAGCCAGTGTGAGTTCGACCCGCTGATCGCCTCCGGCAGACCCCAGGCGCGGCCGTAGAGGTTGATCGCGCCGGCCTCGCCGGCGTCCCCCGCCAGAATGCCCAATGCGGCGCTCTCCCCGGCCAGTGAATCCCGAACGCGCGCCACCGCCTGCGCCATTTCGGGCCAGCCGATCTCTTCGTTGAAGTTGTCGTTGAGCGCGTTTGTCGCCCTCCACCAACCGGAATTTAATGGCGCCACCGGCAGAACCACTACTGCCACCAACATGCCGCTGGTAGCCAGCATTCCCCAAACGATTCCGCGCGCGCGGCGGGCCTTCGCGGCCGGGAGCCTGCCGACCTGCCGTTCGCCCCAAACGGCTCCCGCGGCAAGCAGCATCGGGTAAGCTGGCGCAAGATAATAGTCGCGGCCTTTCGCCACCAGAAACAGCGCCAGCGGGATCACAAACATCCAGCCGATCATGCGATAGCGCTTTGCCTCGCGTGCGCCGAACAGCCAGTACAATCCCGCGAGCCACAGCGGCAGGGTGACGACGTTCGCACATTTCCAAAGCTGGGCCAATAAGAAGCCATCGGTTCGGCCCAGGCGCACATCGCGGGCATGGATGCTCCTCAGGAAATCCAGCGAGATGAAATGGTGCTGCACTTGCCAGATGACGTTGGGTAAGAAGATCAGGACGGCGACAGCGGCTCCGCACCACAGCCATTTACTTGCCAGATCCCTGCGTGCGTCCGTCAAGAGTACTCCGCCGGCCATGCCCGCCAGGAAAAACGCCACCGTGTACTTGGTGATCAGCCCGAGTCCGGCCACAACCCCAATGGCTAACCACCAGCGCGGATCCTCCGACTTGAGCAGGCGGATCGTGAAATAGGCGGCCAACACCCACCACAGATGGTCGAAGGAGACGTATTGGAACATCGCCCCCGAGGCAAATGCAACCGGCGCCGTGGCGGCCGCCCATGCGGCCACCAGTTGGGCCGGCCTTCCGCCGCCGAGTTCGCGAGCCATCAAACCGGCCAGCACTATGGCGATCCCCTGCGCCGCTGCCGCGAAAAAGCGAAGACCGGTCAGCGATGCTCCGAACAGCGTCAGCGACAATCGCGCGATGAAGGGAGTGAGGGGCGGATAGGCTACGTAACCCCAACTGAGATAACGGGCGTCGTCGATCGTCGCGAGCTCATCACGGTGGAATCCGTACTGGCCGTTCGTCAACGTGTGCAGAAGCACCAGGAAGAGGGCGGACAAAACCAGGATGCCAAGATCCGTCGAGGCAATCTTCCAGACGCGCGCCAGCCGCATTGGCTTGCTTCCGCTTCGGAGTCGGAGGACATTTTAGCAAATGGCATTTCCGGCCGCCGCGTGCTGGTATACTCTCTGAGCGATGACGAGCACTGCCTGGCGCCTCTCCGCCTGCTGCGCCCTGGCCGTTTGGCCGGCTGCCGCACAGGTTACCTTCCCCGCCCCGCGGCCTCCGAGCAACGATATCCGGATCGAGAACCACGTGCCGGTGCGCATGCGCGACGGCGTGGTGCTCTACGCGGACGTGTACCGCCCGGTCAAGCAGGGCCGGTACCCGGTGCTGGTGTCGCGTACACCTTACAGCACCGAACGTTTCCCGGATGCCTATGCCGCGGCGGTGTTTTTCGCCAGGCGGGGGTACGTGTTCGTATTCCAGGATGTGCGCGGCCGCCACGAATCCGATGGCAAATGGGATCCGTTCCGCAATGAACAGGAGGACGGGTACGACACCGTCGAGTGGGCCGCCGCGCAGCCCTGGTCCAACGGCAAGGTGGGCATGGAAGGCGCCTCCTATCTGGGGTTTGTGCAGTGGCAGGCCGCCGTGAAGGCCCCGCCCCATCTGGTAGCTATTTTCCCGAACCTGGCTTCCACCAGCATCTACCACGATACGATCACCTTCAACGGCGGATTCCGGCTGTCGCTGGCATTCGGCTGGGGGCCGGTGCGGCAGGAGTCCCGCATCATGCAGAACCCCGGCGTGCATACCATGGGAGACGGCATCGAGGAGTTGAGCTTTGACAAGATCCTCTGGCACCTGCCCCTGAACGACATGCAGCGGCTGGCGGGCCGAAACGCGCAGTTTTACCGGGACTGGCTGGCCCACCCAGATTACGACGACTACTGGAAGCCGCTCAGCGTGGAAGACCGCTTCGAGTCGATCGCAATTCCCGTGCACACCTTCGGCGGCTGGTACGACATCCTGGCGCAAGGCACTCTGCACGGCTTCGAGGGGATGAGCCACAAAGGAAAAACCACCCTGGCGCGGGAGCAGAGCAAGATGGTGATCGGTCCCTGGGGCCACGGCGCGACGCGCAAGTACGGGGATATCGATTTCGGCGAGCAGGCCATGGTGGACGCCCACGCGCTGGAACTGCACTGGTACGATTACTGGCTCAAAGGCATCGACAACGGCGTTCCGCAGGATCCGCCGGTGCGGCTTTTCGTGATGGGAAGGAACCAGTGGCGCGCCGAGAAGGAATTTCCGCTCTCGCGCGCCGAGTACCGCAAGCTATATCTCCATAGCGGTGGGAACGCCAACAGCGAGCGCGGCGACGGGCAACTCTCCTGGAACGAGCCGGCCGCCGGCGCGCACCCCGATCATTACCGCTACGATCCGGACTTGCCGGTCCCTAGCGTGGGAGGCAGCAACTGCTGCGGCACCCCCACGCCCGCCGGCCCGGTGGACCAGCGCGTGGTGGAGCGCCGCCACGACGTCCTGGTCTACACCTCCGACTATCTGGCCGAGGAGCTGGAAGTGACCGGTCCGCTGAAGCTGGTGCTGTATGCCTCCTCCGACGCGCCGGACACCGATTTCATCGCCAAGCTCGTGGATGTCTATCCGGATGGGCGGGCCATCAACCTGGCCGAAGGCATCGTCCGCGCCCGCTATCGCGAAAGCCTCAGCCGGCCTCGGCCGCTGGAACCCGGCAAAGTCTATGCCTTCGAGATCGACATGCTGGCCACCAGCAACGTGTTCCTCAAGGGGCATCGCATCCGCGTGGACGTCACCAGCAGCCACTTCCCGCAGTTCGATCGCAATCCCAATACCGGCGAACCGTTCGGCGCCAGCGCCCGGGTGCGGGTGGCCGCGCAGACCGTGGAGCATTCCCGCGTCTACCCGTCACACATCCTGCTGCCTGTGATTCCGGTGACCCGGCCTTAGCCCGAGGCTTCCGTTCAGGTAATCTACGGGTTGAATGCGTATCATCCGGATCGAAACCTTTGCGGTCATCGTGCCGATGCAGCCCGGTACGGTGCACAGCCCCGCCTACGAGGACAGTTGCCACCAGTTTGACTGGAAGGGCAAGTTCTTCGCCGATGTTCCCAAGTACATCTACAAAGTCTGGGCCGATGACGGGAGCTTCGGCCTCGGCGAATCCTACCGCGAAGTCTCCGAAGAACTCATCCAGCGCAACATCCGGCTGCTGCTCGGCCAGGACCCCATGAAGATGAACCTCCGCCAGCTTCCCATCCCGCCGGGCCGGGAGTACGACGGCTTCGAGGTGGCGATCTACGACCTGGTGGCCGGCAAACTCGGGGTCCCTGTCTATACCTTGCTCGGCGGCGCGTGCCGCGATCGAGTTCGCGTGGACTACTGGACCGGCCGCCGCACACCCTCGGAAGCCGCGGCAATTGCCGGCATGGCGAAGGAGAGGGGATTCCGGGGTCTGAAGATGAAGTGCGCCCTGGAAGACCCGAACGTCGAGCGCGTCGAAGAGATTGCAGCGCGCTGCGGCCCCGATTTCGAGATCGTGCTCGACCCCAACCAGCGCTTCGAGCACCCCGCCCACGCTCTACGAATCGCCCGCCGCGTGGAGAAATACAAAGTCACGTTCGAGGACCCGGTACCGCGCTGGAACCTCGACTGGTATCGGCTGCTGCGCGAGAAGACCTCGGTGCCCATCGCTCTCCACGTACACCTGCCCTACGCCGCTCACGGCCAGAGCATCCGGGAAATGATCGCCGCCATCAAGCTCGAGGCGGTCGATATCTTCAACCTGGGCGGTGGTCTGGCCAGCTTCGTCAAGATGGCCGATATCGCCGATGCAGCCGGCATTCCGGTCTGGCACGGCACGGAGGTGGACCTCGGCATCCTGGATGCTTCGTATCTGCACGCCTGCGCGGCCGCGCCCGCCTGCACGCTGCCCAGCGACATTATCGGCAACTTCCTCCGCGAGGACGACCTGATCGCCGAGCCGCTCCGCTACGACCAGGGGTTTGCCCTGGTGCCGCAAACGCCTGGCTTGGGGGTCACGCTGGACGAAGACGCTCTGGCCCGCTACACCCTGGAACGGCGGGTCTACCCGCAGTAGGGTCACTCATACCGCAGGGCCACCATCGGATCGACCTTCGTGGCCCGGTAAGCCGGGATGTAACAGGCCAGCAGGGCAACGCAGCCCAAAATCCCGCCTACCATAGCGATGGTCACCGGGTCGCGCGCGCCGACGCCGAACAGCAGCGACGCCATCCACCGCGTCAACCCGAGCGCTCCCCCGAGCCCCAGGACCAGCCCGGCGCCGGTCGTGAGCATCCCGCCGCGCAAGACCAGCCCCAGCAGATTGGCCGTGCCTGCTCCCA
Source organism: Solibacteraceae bacterium (assembly GCA_021324015.1). Lineage (GTDB taxonomy): Bacteria > Acidobacteriota > Terriglobia > Bryobacterales > Bryobacteraceae > JAJPJX01. The sequence continues at coordinate 117,546 of JAJPJX010000050.1, forward strand.
GCGCCGCGCGGATACCGAGTTCGTGCGTCCGCTGGGCCACCGAATACGAAATCACGCCGTAGATGCCCACCGCCGCAAGCAGCATAGCAATTCCCGCGAACACGCCCAGCAGGATGGACTCCAGCCGGTCGGGCGCCATCGACTCGGACTTCATTTGATCCAGTGTCTTCACGTCCGTGAGAGGCTGATCCTTATCGATGCTCCACACCGCGTGGCGAATTGCCCGCTCCAACCTGGTCGGGTCCATGGCCGCGCGCACCACCAGAGCCTGGTAAAAGACGGGGCTTTGTTCGTTGGATACATACATGCCCGGGTTGTCGCTTTTGTCGCTCAGGCTGTTGACCCTTTCATCCCCCACCACGCCGACCACTTCCCAGGGAATCTCCGGGCCCAATTGCGTTTTTCCGGGCACGATTTCCTGAACCAGAATCCGCTGGCCCAGCGGCTCCTGGTCGGCAAAGTACTTTCTGGCCATGGTCTCGTTGATTACCGTAGCCGGCGGCGCTCCCTTCCCGTCGCTGCGGCCCAGCAGGCGGCCCTTCTTCAGGCGCATGCCCAGCGCCCGGAAGTAGTTCGGACTCACCATCTTGAAAAAACAGGCCTGGCGGTTGGCGCGATCCACCAGGGGGCGGCTCGCGATCTGAAAAGGCATGCCATAGCCCCACCCATCCAGCGGCAAGGCTGAGGTCAAGGCCACGTCGCGCACTCCCGGTACGGATTCCACACTGCTCGCGATCTGCCGCAGGTAGGTAGTGAGTTGCGTGGGATTGGAAAAGCGTTTGTCCGGGATCGGCAGGCCCGCCGTGAGGACATTGGTGGAATCGAATCCGGGATCCACGTGCAGGATCGCGAAAAAGCTGCGCATGAGCAGTCCGGCGCCGGCAAGCAGTACGAATGCCAGGGCGACCTCCGCCACCACCAGGGCGCCTCGGATCCGCTGGCCGAAGGCGCCCGCGCTGCTGCCCCGTCCGCCCTCCTTCAGCGAACCAGCCAGGTTGGCGCGTGTGGCGTGAAGAGCCGGCGCCAATCCAAATAGCAGGCCCGTGAGCACCGACAACGCCAGGGCGAACACCAGCACTCGGCCGTCCATGGTGACGTTGGCCTCCGGCGGCAAGGTGTAGCGCGGCACCGCCGCGCGCAGTCCGGCCATCGTGGCATACCCCAGCCCCACCCCGAACACGCCGCCGCAAACCGATAACAGCACGCTTTCGGTCAAAAACTGGCGCACCAGCCGCCATCGCCCCGCCCCCAGCGAAGAGCGAATGGCCACCTCGCGTTCCCGCACCGTCCCGCGCGCCAGCGTGAGGTTGGCGAGATTTGCGCAGCCGATCAACAGCACCATGCCCACGGCCGCCAGCAGCACTTGCAGATACGTCCGCACCTGCCGGCCGACCAGGACTTCAGAGAAGCGGTCTATGCTGACGCCCCATCCTTTGTTCGAGTCGGGGTAATCGTGCGCAATGCGGGCGCCGATGGCATCCATCTGCGCGCGCGCCTGTTCCAGGGTGACGCCCCGCTTCAGCTTCGCAAACGCCCCGAACCAGTGAAAATTGCGCGTCATGTTCTGCGGCTCGAAGGCCAGCGGACGCCAGATCTGGGAGTACCACCGGTCAAACACGCCGCCGCCCGGCAGAACGCCGATTACCGTGTGGGGCACGCCGTCGAGAAGGATCGTGCGCCCGATCACCTTGGGATCCGCGCCAAACTGCGACTTCCACAGCGCGTTACTGAGAATGGCGACGTCCTCCTTGCCCGGCTGGTCCTCGCCATCCGCAAACGTCCTGCCCATCGCCGCCTTGACGCCAAAGATGTCAAAGTAGTGCGCTGACACCCGGGAGCCACGCAACTGGATCGGCTCGTTGACGCCGGTGAGGGTCACCGAACCGCCGGTTTTGGCTGCCATATATTCGAAGACCGTGTTCTCTTTTCGCCAGTCCAGGTAGTTCAGGGTCGAAATGCCGTTCCGGCCTCCCCCCGGCGGCTTTTCCAGGACCTGCACGATGCGGTCGGCGTCGGCGTAGGGAAGCGGCTTCAGCAAGGCGCCGTCCACAAAACTGAAAATCGCGGTTGTCCCGCCGATGCCGATCGCCATCGTGGCCACGGCCACAATGGTGAAACCCGGGCTTTTCAGAAGCGTCCGGAATCCGTAGCGCACATCTTGAAACAATTCGTTCAAGTCCAGCCTCCTGCGTGGGACGTCGTAAGGTATATACGAAGGAAAGCCGGAAACGTTCCGAAACCGCCCGGAGAAATCCGGCCCATGGCGAATCCAAGCCCAAAACAGCGGTGCCAGAACCGCCGCAGGCCTGAGGATTCGCCAGCCCGAAAGGGCGTCAGAACATAGCCCACCGCGCAGACCGCGCGGTGCCGGCAGCAAAGAGGAGGGAGCTCTGGCAAGGGCGGAAGAGCCATTCCTCAGATCGGCCCTAACGCCTGCGCTCGCCTCCTTTGGCAGGTTGCTGTTCGAGTTCCACGGGGCCAAGCAAGCCGGAGGGCAGTGGCTCATTCTTCACGAACTCCTTCTCCCGCGGTTTCGGGATCTTTGTCCCGTAGGTGGCTTCAATCTCGCTGTAGTCTTTGGTAGGCTGCCTCAGCACCGCATTGATCAGAAGGTTCGTCACGTCGATGCGCACGGCGTTGCTGCCCAGGTGCAGCGACCGGGTAATGTCCACCACGTACGGGCGTTTCCAGGCAACCCCGTCGTTCTGTCCGTTCACCCAGACTTCCGCCGTGTTCTTCACGTCGCCCATATTCAGAAGCACTCGCGTGCCCGGCGCAAGATAGGCAGCCGGAACGTCGATGGCGGTCTCGTAGGTTCCCCGGCCCGAGAAGTAGCGGGCGTCCGGAAACTCGGTCCACGACTTCAGTCGCCGCATTTCCACCGGCTGAGCGCCGCTGCTTTCCCAGCGCAGTTTCCAGGAGTTCGTAAAGGGTATCGGAGCTTCGAGCGGCTTCGCCGCAGGAGGCGCCGCCGTCGGGGGTGCCCGATGCTCGCGGCCGAATACCACAAAGGCCGAATCATAGGACTCGAGAGCGAGATCCACGGCCGTCCGGCCGCCCTCATAATGAAAACCGCCAGCCACCGAAATGCGCCCGCTCATGGGGTCCCAGATTTCCGGTGTCCGAGCGCCCGCCCGGAAACTGACGCGCAGTTCGCGTTTGGCGGTCGTGAAGTTGGCGAGGAAATAGATGTCGTGGTCTGCGCCTCGGCGATGCACGAAGCCCATCTCCGGCAAGCCCCCGGCGGCGGAAATATCCGGGGGCTCGGCCTGTTCCAGCGCTTTTTTCAAGCTCTCTCTCTCGTCCTTCGCGAACAGCGAACGCCCCCTGCCCACACGGCGCACCTCGAGCGGCTTCGATTCGTCCATTCCGCCGTACAACTCGGCGCGCAGCGCGTTGAAGCGCGCGGCGTTCCGGTCGCGGTCGCGATAGGCGTAAGCGAGCTTCGGGATTTCGAGCGTCGTGATTACGGTCCCTCCGCTCCGGCAGAATTCGGCAATGCGCTCCAGGTCGGACAGGGGCAGACCCCTCACCCCGGGAAGAATCACGATCGGGTAGCTTGCCTCGCCGATCCGGAACCTGCCGTGTTCGGCCGTGCCCGTCGCCGCCAGCACCGAATGATCGATGCCGTCCAGGGAATAGCCGCTCGTGATGACCGTGTTTACCAGCTCGGAGGTGTAATCGTAGACTCCGTTGGGAATTCCCATGTCTGCCATGCGCCGCTGGTGGCGGTCCAGCTTTCTTTCCACCCACCACGCCAGCGGTAGGGCGCCCGGCGCGTGCTCGGCGTAAACATCGCCCTCCGGCAGATAAACCAGCACGTCCGCCACCGGCGACCCCTGCGCAAGCAGGTAGCTCGCGCGGTGGACATAACTGGTCAGGTAGTGAAAGTACGGCCACCAGGTCTGGTGCTCGGTGAACATCGTCCCCGCGTAGTATCCCCAGCCGGGAACGCCCGCCGCGGGCGGCGAGTAGGCATACCCGTGCGCCACGATCCGGTTGGCGCCCGAAACAAAAATGGCGTCGGTCGTGCGTTTCAGGTCCTCCAGGGTCTCGTCGTAGCGCGAGGGCTGCGTCAGCCACGTGTAGGCTTCGTCGCTGATGATCGGATGGTTGAAAAAGTGCGCCGCCGAGCTGGTCCAGCGCACCATATTGAACTCCTTCCAGTCATACTCTTCCCCCATGGGGAAGTCCGTGAACGAGTAACTGGCCTGCGTAACCGGAGGCTCGCCGTAGGATTCGGACTGGAATCGGAAACCGTGCGCGTGACACCAGTCGCTGATGGTCTTGAGATAATTCTGGTTGGCCAGTTCGGAGACCGTCTCCCAATAGTCGTAACGGATGTGCGGCGTATCGGGCTGCTGGCGGAACAGCGCAGCCAGGTGCGGGCGCAGGTCGTAGCCGCGCCGCCTCCGGAACTCGTCCGGAAAGCTGGACGTCCAGCAGGTGCCGTACACTTCGAAACTGGGCGAATACATAGCCCGAATGCGGCCTTTGCCGGCCTCGGCCAGCTTTTCGCAGACGGTCTTCAGATACAGCTCGACCGCGCGCTTGTCGAGATGATCGATGACGTTCCCGCCGGCGCCCGCCGCGGCGTAGGCCACCTTGTGGCGCGCCAGCGTGGGCCCTTCGAGGAACGTCATCATTTGCCACTCCCCGGCCGGCGCCACGAATGTCACGGAATCGGCGGCCCCCTGCCCCGTCAACTCGACAGGAGCGGCGGCCGAAGCGGGATCCCGCGGCACAAGCTGCACGGAGACAACCCGCGCGTCGGCCGGGCGGCGGAGCGGCAGCGTAATCTTTTCGCCCGGGGCGCCGCGGACCTCGGTGGTTTCGGCATAGATGCGTTCCGGCGAGAGTTCGGGCGGGATCTGCGGCCCGCCGTACGGCCAGCCGGTCCCCATCACCAAATCGGCCGACAGGCCCATCTCGTTCGCCGTGGTGAGAGCGTAGCCGAGCGTGTCCAGGAACTCGGGGGAAAGGTAGTTCTGGTTGTGAATCCCCTTCGCGGGATTTTCCACTTCGTAGGGGTACAACGGATAGATGAGGACGCCGCCGATGCCGGCGCTCTTGAGTACGCCGAGTTCCCGGCGGATCTCGGGTCTTGTCCACGCCGGACCGAAGATCCACCAGTAGGTGGCCATCCTTCGATCATTCGGCGGATGGGCAAAGCCGGCCGCCAGGGGGTCCACGGCGAAGGCCGGAGAAGCCCACAAGAACGCGAGGTAAACGAGGGGAGACAGCCCGGTGCGTAGCGTCATGGCAGTTTGTGTTCACATACCAAACACTCCGGCTCGGCATGGCACTGGTACAACTACACCCGAAGCGCGTGCCTGTCAAGACTCCGCCCGCACCAGAACGTCCGGATAATAACGCCCGATATTATTACAGTCGAGCAAAACGTGTTCCGTGTAGACCGCCAGCGGCGTGGGTTCCCGGTTGAGGACGGCCAGCGCCAGCCGGACGAGCTTTTCCCCGTATCGCTCGGGAAAGTAAGCTACCGATCCGATCAGAGGCGTCCCGGGCCGGCACATTTCGACGCGGCTTTCCGTGGTGGCGTTCTGTCCCACAATCGCGGCCGTCTCCGCCCGCCGTGCCGCCAGCACCGCCTCTACCGCGCCGATGGCGCTGGGGTCGTTAAACGCCGAAAACAGCAGGCGGCTGTCGCGGGGAAGCGATTGCAGCAGTTGCCCGATGGCGGCGCAGGTCGCTTCGCGGTGCGCCAGGCCATCCAGGTGGATCACGCAGGACGCCGGAAAATCAGGAAGGATCTGCCGCACTCCCTCCACGGTGCCCGTCAGCCGCGCCCGTGTTGCCGGCGAAGTCAGTGAAGACTCGACGAGGATCAGGCGATCGAACGAGCCCCTCCAGTGCTCGCGGGCGAAAGCCCCCAGGGCGTTACCGGCGATCAGACCCGCACGGTAATTGTTGCCGCCGAAGAACACGGCGCCGGGAATCGGGTTCTCCACCGCGATCACGGGCAGACCGGCCCCGATGAAACGGTCGCCCAGCACGTGGGCAACCACGTCGATCGGCTGGAACATGATCACGACATCGACCTTGGCCTCGATGAATACCTGAGCGTTCGCCAGATCGTCGTCCGGGTTCCCGTCGCTGCTGTTTAGCATGATTAATTCGAGGCCGGAGCCGGTGGCGGCCTTCTGGATGCCCAGGGTCACATCGCGCCGAAACGGGGTGCCCGCGAGCGGGGCGGAGTAGCCGATTCGCGTGCGGCGCCGGCGGTAACTCGCCCGGTAGCTCTTGTTTTCCAGCCGCTCCACATAGCCCCGGCTCTCGAGCGTGTGCAGAATCCGGAACACCCCTCCCCGTTCCAGCCCGGTGGCGGCCACGATCTCCGGAATGCGCAGCGCGCGGCCCGCGCGTTCCAGAAGCTCCAGAACCACCAGGCCCTTTTCGAGCGTCCCCAGTCTGTACGGATCCGTCCCTTCCATGTGCGTCTACTTACCGGCGGCGGTAAATTGCTCTTGACATCGCCGCGTCCGCTGACATACAGTCCCTGCACAATATTCGAACTCAGTTGTTTAACATATTAACACTGGAAGGATTAGCGCCATGTGGAATTCGCCGTTCTTCCGTTCTCTGGTGGCGATCGCCCTCCTTTGCGCGGTCCGGGCATTCGGACAGGGAACTTTGGGGAGCATTTCCGGACGTCTCACCGATACCTCGGGCAGCGTCCTGCTGAACGTTTCGCTGACGCTGACCAACACCGGCACCGGCCAGCAGAAAAAATCCAGGAGCGGGCCGGACGGCTACTACGCCTTCCCGGACCTCATGCCGGGCACGTATGCGCTACGGGCGGAGCTGCCCGGATTTCGCGTCGCCGTCACTCCCGAGCTGATTGTACAGGTGGACCAGGCCGTAAAGCACGATATCCAGATGCAGGTCGGCGAGCTGACCAGCACCGTGCAGGTGGACGCGGCTGCCCCGCTGTTGCAAGCTGAAACCTCCAGCACCGGCCAGGTCGTCACGGGCGATCAGATTCTGGAGATGCCGCTGAACGGCCGCAACTTCCTCTCGCTGGCGCTGCTGGTGCCGGGCGCCTCCGAGAATCCCGGAGCGCAAAGCCAGTTCAGCATCAACGGGCAGCGCGGCAATGAGACCTCTATGCTCTTTGACGGCTTGGATGCCAGGCTGTTCATGAACGGCCGGCCGGCGCTGACTCCGTCGGTCGATGCCGTGCAGGAGTTCAAAATCCAGCAGAACTCGTTCTCCGCCGCGTACGGCGACGGCACGGCCGTGGTAAACGCCCAATTACGAAGCGGCAGCAACGAGTTTCACGGCGACGTGTGGGAGTTCCTGCGCAACAACGCCGTGGACTCGAGAGGATTTTTCGACCGCGCCGTTCCGCCCCTAAAGCGCAACCAGTTCGGGTTCACCTTTGGCGGCCCCATCCGCAGGAACAAGACGTTCTTTTTTACCAACTACGAGGGCCTGCGAACGCGGCGGTCCACCACCGGCTATGCCGAGATTCCGACGCCGGCGCAACTAAACGGCGACTTCGGCGGAAGCGCTCCCATTTACGACCCGCTGAACGTGGATCCCGGAACGGGTCAACGGCTTCCCTTTGCGAACAACGTCATCCCTGCAAACCGTGTTTCGATCTATGCAAAGACCGCCGCGCAGTGGTATCCGAAGCCAAACATCACCGGCGTGCAGGGATACAACTTTGCCAAAACGCTGACCAACCCGGAGAACGCCGATCAGGTGAATTTCCGCGTGGACCATCAATTAAACGATCACGATTCGCTGTTCGCCCGGTTCAGCCGCTCCACGGACCACAGCGTCAGCGACAACCCGCTCCCCCTGAGCGGCGAGATCGACGACATCAACGGGCTCCAGGCGCTGGTGCACGAAACGCACATCTTCACCCCCGCCCTCCTGAACGAGTTTTCCTTGGGCTACAGTTACGGGCTGTTCCGCCTGGGCAACCCCCTTGCGCCCGCACCCCTGGCCGTCCAGGCGTTCGGGCTGCAAAATCTGAACATTCCCGCGGTGAATCAAGGCATGCCGCTGCTCAACGTGACGGGTTATTCCACCATGGGTTCGGCGCAGTTCCGGCCGTTTGGCGGCCTGGAGAATCACTATCAGCTCAGTGACGACCTGTCGTGGACGCACGGCCGGCACCAGATCAAGATCGGCGGCGAGGTGCGGCAGTATCGGCCGGCCCTCTACGACCAGTCCAGCCCGAACGGAAGCCTCTCCTTCAACGGACAATTCTCGGGCCTTGCGGGCAAGGCCGGCAACCCGGTGGCCGACCTGGTGCTCGGCTATCCGTATACCGCCACCGCCACGGAGCTGATCGGTTCCAATGGGCAGGTCACGCTCCGGTGGTGGCACTACGCGCTGTATTTCCAGGACGATTTCAAGCTCACCCCTAAGCTCACGCTGAACATGGGCCTGCGCTATGAATACGATCAGCCGTTCCACGAGATCTACGGCGCGGCGCGGGTTTGGGACGGCCGCACCAACCAGTTCGGCGATGCCACGAGCGGCCCGCTCACCAACCCGGACCGCAACAACTTCGCGCCGCGCGTCGGTTTTGCCTATAGCCCCACGCCCCTCACGGTGATCCGGGGAGGGTTCGGCGTGTTCTACGGATTTATTCGCGGCGAGGAGGTCTCCTCCGGCTACCATCTCGACCCTCCCTATAACGTGACGGAAACCGTGAACTCCAATGCCACCGTGCCGACGCTGCTGCCCGGGACGCTGTTCCCGCTGGCCTCCACAGCGGTCACCCCATCGACCAGCCTGTTCTCCGTGGACCCGAACTTGCCGGCGAATTACACCTACGAATACAACCTGTCCATTCAGCGGCAGGTTTTGCGGACGCTTTCGCTACAGGCCTCGTACGTGGGCTCCTCGTCTCACAAATTGATCGGCCGCGATCTCATCAATCAGGCGCACGTGGACGCGGCTCCCACGCACCCGACTTCCATCCAGAGCCGCCGGCCGTTTCAAGGCGCCGCTGACATCAGCATCACCAAGGCCATCGACAACGCGAATTACAACGCCCTCCAGGTAACGGCGGAGAAACGGACCTCCGCGGGCTTGACCCTGCTCGCGGCGTACACCTGGTCGAAGGCGCTGGGGATCAGCGAGGGTGGAGACCAGTCCGCCATCGGCAATGAATACGTTTCGCGCCACGTCTACTACGGACCCACGCCCTACGACCAGCCGCAGCGCTTCACCATCAGCAGCATGTACGAGTTGCCGTTCGGGCATGGCAAGGCCTTTGCCAACAGCCTGCACCCGGTGCTCGACAAAGCTGTGAGCGGATGGCAGCTCGGCGGCATCGGCACGTTTTTCAAGGGAGAATTCACCACGCCCACTAGCAACATCAGCGCGAACGTCGGCCGTGTGGACCGCAACGTTCCCAACTGCGCGGCTAGTCCGAACCTTCCTTCCGGCCAGGCGTCCGTGCTGCGGTGGTTTAACACCGCCGCGCTTCTACCGCAGGCGTTCGGCACCTTTGGCAACTGCGGCACCGGGATTATTGAAATCCCCGGCGAAAATAACCTGGACCTTTCGCTGATCAAAGACACGCGCTTTCGGGACCGTTACAATCTGGAGTTTCGGGCTGAATTTTTCAACGCTCTGAACCACCCGAGCTTCGGGCCTCCGAACGTGCAGGTGGGATCGGCATCCATTGGAGTGATCAGCAGCACAAGGACCACCCCGCGTGAAATTCAGTTCGCTCTGAAGTTTTACTGGTGAGCGCCGGGATCGCACCGCTGCGTTCAACAGGGAGAGTCTTTTCGGATATCATGTCGCACCCGGATGCAATGCGAGCGAGGCCCGTACGCATCGGCGTTTTCTGCGTGGGCTTTCACCGTTATTGGCCTCAGTTTGCGGGCCTGAGGGAGCAGGTGGAGGCGTACTGCTCCGCCTTCGAAGACAAATTGCGCGCTCTCGGCGGCGTGGAGGTGGTTTCCGCGGGCCTGGTAGACGATGTGGCCTCCGGCAGGCGCGCCGGCGATTTCTTCGTGTCGCAAAACGTGGACCTCATTTTCTGCGATGTGACGACCTACGTGCAATCCGCGTTTGTGCTGCCGGTGGCGCAGCGGAGCAAGGCTCCATTCGTGCTCGTCGGGCTTCAGCCGACGCCGGGCATGGATCCCGCCACCGCCACTACCTTCACCCAGCTTCTGCACGATAATTGCACCTCGCTGCCGGAAATCATGTACGCGCTGCGCAGAGCGGGGCTGGATGCGGACGTCATCTTCGGGCAGCTCGAGAACGATCCGCGAGCCTGGGGCAAGATTCAGGAGTGGGTGGAGGCGGCCCGGACCGCGCGCGCGCTCAAGAATGCCCGCATCGGACTGCTCGGCCACCCGTTTGAGGGCATGCTGGACATGAATGCCGATCCCACGGCCTTGGAAGCCACTTTCGGCGCGCACGTCGAGATGTTGGAGCTGTGCGATCTCAAGTGGCGGCTCGACCAGGTGTCGCCCTCCGACGTCTCCGCCATGAAAGAGCGGATCGAGGCATTTTTCCAGTTCCCCGAGCCGGGCGCGGATGCCATCGCCGGCCCAGTCACGGAAGAGGCCCTGCTCTGGTCCGCAAAGGTCGCGGTAGCGCTCGAACGGCTCGTCTCCGACTACCATCTCGACGGACTGGCCCACTACTATCGTGGCGTCGATGGCAACGAATACGAGCAGATCGTGGCCGGCATGATCGTGGGCGCGTCGCTGCTGACGGCGCGCGGCATCCCGGTGGCCGGGGAGGGAGACTTGAAAAACTGCGTGGCTATGCTGCTACTGGATCAACTGGGTGCCGGCGGTTCGTTCTCCGAGTTGCATCCGGCCGATTTTCGGGAGCAGTTCGTCTACGTGGGCCACGACGGGCCGGGGCACATTGCCATCAGCAGCGAGAAGCCGGCGCTCCGCGGATTGAGCATCTACCATGGGAAATTTGGCCGGGGCGTGTCGGTGGAATTCAAGGTGAAGCATGGGCCGGTCACCATCGCCGGACTCACTACCACGCGCGACGGCCGCTTCAAGTTCGTCCTGGCCGAAGGAGAGTCCGTGCCCGGGGCCATTCCCGCCACCGGCAATACCAACACGCGATGCCGCTTTCAGCCGGACTTGGCTACCTTTATCGAGCGCTGGAGTCTGGCGGGGCCCACGCATCATTTCGCGCTCGGCATTGGGCGCCGGATCTCGGTCTTGCGCAAGGTCGCCCGCCTGTTCGGCCTCGAAGCCGACGTGATCAGCGAATGAGCCGCGCGCGACGGCACGCCTGGCTGCTGTGCTGGCTGCTGTCGGCGGCCACCGCCCTCAGTTTCCTCGACCGCCAGGTGCTCTCGGTGCTCGCGCCCACGTTGATGTCCCACTTCGGGATGACCAACACCGTATATTCGCGAATCGTCTTCGCCTTCCAACTCAGCTATACCATCATGTTTTCGCTGGGCGGAGTCGTGGTGGACCGGCTGGGGACGCGCCGTGGCATGGCCGCTTCGCTAGGCCTCTGGTCGGCTGCCAGTGCCGCCCATGCGGCAGTGAACGGCCCCTGGGGCCTTGGCGGCGCGCGCCTGCTGCTCGGCTTGGGAGAGGGCGGATGTTTTCCCGCCGCGATGAAGGGCGCGGTCGAGTGGTTCCCTGTCGACCAGCGCACGCTCGCCATCGGCATTGCGAACGGCGGCTCGGCTCTGGGCGCCGTCATCGCGCCTCCCCTGACCGCACTCGCCGCGGCCCGTTTTGGATGGCGGGGCGCGTTTCTCGGAACCGGCATGCTGGGTACGGCTTGGTTGTGCGCATGGCTTTTCGCGACCCGCCGCGGCGTGCCGGAGTCGGCCGTGCGAACGGACCGTGTCAGCGGCGCTTCTCTTCCCGGCCTGCTGCGTGACCGGAACGTGCGGCTCGTTCTGGCGGCTCGCTTCCTGTTCGATCCCGTTTTCTACTTCTACATTTTCTGGATTCCGCAATACCTTTCCCGGGAGCGCGGACTCTCGCTGGCCGAGATCGGGGCGCATTATTGGGTGCCCTTCCTGGTGCTGGGACTGAGCCAGATGTTCTGCGGCCGGTGGACCGACGCCGTCGTGCGCCGCCGCAGCGATCCTCTGCGGGCTCGGCTGGCCTTCCTGCTGGCGGCCGCAGCCCTCACGCCGGCTTCGTGGGCCGCCTGGCTCGCGCCCTCCGCGGGTTGGGCGGTCGCGCTGATGTCCCTGCTCATGCTCGCGCACGGCTTTTGGATCACGAATTTCCTCGGCCTGCTGAGCGATCTGTTTCCCGCCCAGGCCATCGCCACAGTCACGGGACTCACCGGCACCATGGGCGGTATCGGCGGCATGCTCTCGAGCCTGGCGGTTGGCGTGATCGTAGACCGCCTCAACTTTGCGCCAGTCTTCGCCGTTTCGGGGGTCTTGTACCCCGCAGCATTCCTCCTGCTCTGGCAAGCCAGGCGCTCCCGCGCCTCCGCCGGCTTGGACCGGGCCGCCGGTTTCAGGCAGAATGACAGGTAATGGCCTCCAGACGCCGGGTATGGTCCGGCGCGTATTCCGGACCCCGAGGACTCCCTTGACGCGACAGGATTTCCTGAAGACCGCGGCATGTGCCGCTGCCGCTCCGCTGATGGCCCAGACGGGCCGGCGCAACCTTATATTCATTCTCAGTGACGATCACAGCATCGACCATTTCGGCCGGCCTGCCTGGCTGAAGACGCCCGGCATGGATCGCATGGCCCGCGGGGGCGCGCGCTTCCGCAATTCGTTCGTCACCACTTCTCTCTGCTCACCCAGCCGCGCCTCCATCCTGACCGGACTCTACGTGCACGCTCACCGCGTCACCGATAATGTCAGCCCCTTCCCCAAAGGCCTGCTTACGTTTCCCGAACTGCTGCAGAAGGCCGGCTATCGCACTGGCTTTCTGGGCAAGTGGCATATGGGTAACGCGGACGATAACCCGCAGCCCGGCTTCGACCGCTGGGTTTCCTTCCGCGGCCAGGGCGTCTACAACGATCCGCTCCTCAACATGGACGGCGTGCGGCGGCAGGTCAAGGGCTACGTTACCGACATCCTCACCGAGGAGGCTCTGCGCTTCATTGGCCAAAATTCCCACCGGCCGTTTTTCCTTTACCTCTCCCATAAGGCCGTGCACGGTTTTTGTGTTCCCGCCGCGCGCCACCGGAATCTGTATTCCACCGAGCCCATTCCTTACCCCCAGTCCATGGCCAATACTGCGGAAAACTATCGGGGCAAACCCGACTGGGTACGCCGCCAGCGCAACTCCTGGCACGGCGTGGACGGCATGTATGACCACCGCATCAGCTTCGAGCAGAACTACCGCGACTGCTGCCGTACGCTGATGGCCCTGGATGAAAGCATCGGCCAGGTGCTCAACGCGCTGGATGAAAAGCGCCTGTTGAACGACACCCTGGTCCTTTACATGAGCGACAACGGTTTCCAGTACGGCGAGCACGGCCTCATCGACAAACGCACCATGTATGAGACCTCCATCCGCGTCCCCATGCTGGCGCACTGCCCGGACCTGTTCGGCAGCGGCCGCGAAATCGACGGCATGGCGCTCAATATCGACATTGCTCCCACCCTTCTGGAGGCCGCCTCTCTGCCCCTGCCGGCAACCTTTCACGGGCGCTCGCTGCTGCCGCTGCTCCGCGGAACCTCCGAGTGGCGCACCGAGTTCCTCTACGAGTACTTCTGGGAGCGTGACTACCCCCAGACTCCGTCCATGCTCGGCCTGCGCACCGACCGCTACAGCTACACGAACTACCACGGCGTCTGGGACCTCGATGAGCTCTACGACCTGCAACAGGACCCCGACCAAATGCACAATCTGCTCGGCGACGTCCGCATTACCACGCAGGGCGGCAGCCTGTTCGCGCAGATCAAAGATCCCGAGCGCAAGCGTCTGGTGGGGGATCTGCGGAATCGAATGTTCCGCATCCTCGCGAACACCGGCGGCCGTCGTGAACCGACCTGGTCCGCCTGAGTCCCGCCGGCCGGGCGTTTGACATGCTCCGCCGCCTGGCGGACAATCGGTATCCCCGATCCTGATGCCTGCCATCGAATACCTCGAATCCCACGTCGTCTACGAGAACCCCCGTCCTCACGTGCACAGCCGGCATGGCTATTTTCCGGGCCTGGCTCTTCTGCCTTCGGGAGAACTGATCGCCTTGTTCGTGATCGCGGAAGCCTTCGAGGCCCCCAACGGCACCACCTGGGTCGCGCGCTCGAGGGATGATGGCCGCACCTGGACGCTACAGGGCCCGCTCTACCACAAGGCCGTGGTGGGCTTCGAGACCACCGACTCGCTGAAGCCCACGCTGCTGCGCGATGGCTCGCTGATCGCCACCGGATACCGCTTCCACCGCCATGACCCGGAGATGCCCATCGCGATTCCCGAAACCGGCGGCATCCTGCCGGGCGACGATATCGTGTCGTTTTCGTCGGATGAAGGCCGCACCTGGACCGTCCCAGCGATCATTGCCCGAAGCCACCCGGAACTGCTGGAAATTTCCGGACCCTGCATCGAATCACGCCGTTCCGGCGACCTGCTGGCGGTGGCCGCGCCCTACCGCATGCCCGACGGCTCGAATCCCAGCGGGCAAATCGGCGTCCTCGTGCGCAGTCGCGACAAAGGCCGCACCTGGGATGACACGGCTCGCTACTTCACCACGCCGGGCAACCGCATCACCCCGTTCGAGGGACGTATTTGCGAGATGCAGGAGGGCCGCCTGGTGGCTCTGGTCTGGGCGTACGATGCCGCCGCCGACGCGCACCTGGCCAACCACGTGGCCGTCTCGCACGATGACGGCCGTACCTGGTCGTCTCCCGCTCCCACGCCCCACCACGGCCAGGCTTCCAACCTGCTGTGGCTGGGCGAGGATCTTTTGTTGACCATCCACGCCCACCGCGGGGGGCGCGACACCGGCGTCTACGTCCGCCTGGTGGACTTCCGCGGAGACGCGTGGAAGCCGCTCGCCGAAACGGTCATTTTCGGCGCAGGCGCCCCCGGACAGACGCGCGAGGGGCAGCAAATGGCCGAAATGTTCCGCTCTCTGCGCTTCGGCCAGCCCTCCCTCCTCAAGCTGGCCAGCGGAGGAATTCTGGCCTCGCACTGGGCCGTCGAGGACGGCCAGGGCCGCATCCGGACGCACCGCCTGCGCGTGCGCCTATAGACGCCGGGCGGCAGTCAATTCATCAGCTCCTTCGCGTAGGCCAGGTCCTGCGCGTCGCTCCGGTCCGTGAGGTCTCCCAACACCCAGCGATATTGGAAGCCAGTGCCCTGCCAGGCGACGTGGCCCATCCAGTTCGCGGGATCCGTCCACAGCACCTTACGGCTGCCCATGAGCTTCACCAGGTCCGGCAGATCCCAGTGCAGGCCGAATCCGGGAATCACCGCGTCGGAAAAGTTGTTGTTGAGGGGATCCTTTAGCGCGTCCAGCAGGGAGGGCGGCGTCTGATCCAGCCACACCTTGCGGATGCGCGAATCGGCGGCGGCCGCCAGCAGCAGCCAGACGCCTTTCACCCCCTGCGCGGCGGCTCGCACGGAGGCCGCATCCACGTCCCCGCGCGCGCACAGCAGATCCACCCCCCGCAAGATGTCGCGCGCCCGCGCCGCGGCCAGGCATACGCCGATCTGGTCCGCGCGGGTGTTGGCCTCCCAGTCGCCCACGTACGGGCGACGCAAATCCGGCGTCAGGGATTGCCGCGGTTCCATCTCCAGCACCATCCTCCCTGCCCGCGCGCACTGCTCCGCCAGGAAACCGGAGCGCTTCCCGGCGACCAGCAACACGGCAGGCTTTCTGCCGGGCGAAGAAGGGATATACAGCCGCGCGTCGATCTCGATGCCCGGTTCGCTTTCGAAGCGAATGTGCTGGCGCCGCCAGCCGCCTGCTTCCGATTGTTCCCGCACGGCGGCCGCCGGCGCGGATCCGCCGGGAGAGATCTGCAAGCGGCGCAACTCGGCCGCCAGGCCCTCCAGCGTGCCCGGCTTCCGCTTGGCGTGCAGGCTGTCCAATATCAGTTGATACAGCTTGCGGCTTCCCGGTTCGTCTTCGACGCGGCCCGTCCGAGTCACCAGCAGATCGTGGTTGGTGTACAGCTTCACGGGCTGTTCGTGAAAATCCCCCTGGCCGTCCTTCAGCCAGCGAATCAGCCAGCGGTAGACCGCCTCGCGGCTCACCAGCGGCGTGCCGTGCGGACCTGGACCGACGAAGAACGCGATTTTATCCTCCGCACCGTAAAGCCGGTACCAGCGGCGGGCCTCCTCGTACACCATCCGGGCCCCGGGCGGCGTGAAATAGTCTTGCTCGGTGGCCTGGATCAGCCAGGGTGTGGGAGCGGATAGCTCAACGAAATCCGCGGTGTCCAATCCCAGGGCGATCTGGCGCGGGACAGTCATTTCGGAGTGCGGATCGCTCCCCGCAAACAACAGCCGGTAGGAATTGGGAAAGCAGGCAGGAATCACGGCTTTGAGCCGGGAATCCAAAGCGCCGATGAAAGTGGTGAGCGCGCCGCCGCCCGAGCAGCCGGCCGCCCCGAGGTGCGCCGGGTCTACATCGGGCCGGCTCACCAGGTAGTCGATGGATCGCTTCGCATCCCAGATAAAGTAGCGCGCCACCCCTTCTCCGATCAGGCTGTCCTGCGCCCCGGCGTGGATGTGCTCGGGGACCGACCAACCCGCCGCCGGCGCCTTGAGCAGCGGATCATAGGTCTGCTCCCGTTCGCCCTGGCCGGCCGGGTCGAAGGCCAGCGCCACAAAGCCCTTGAGAGCCAGGTTGGCGGCCAGAAGCTGCGGTTCGGCCTTGCCCTCCTGGGTGTGGCCCGCCTGCAAGAGCACCGCGGGATAGCGTCCCGGCCGGCTGGGCCGGTAAACATCGGCCGTCACGTAGTAGCCGGGCAGGCTTTCGTAGATCACCTTCTCGATGACGTACCCTTCGGCCTGAATTCGTCCGGTGGTGTGGGCACGGAGCGGCCCGGAGTACTCCGGCAATCCGCCCAGGGCCTCCAGAATCTTCCCCCGGACCGCCTGTTTGCGCCGTTCGGCCGCCTCCACCGTACGGATCTGGGCGATGGCGTCCTCGCGAGCCTGAAGCTGCTTCTGCGCGATGCTGTCCATCCAGCGCAGCAGCGGGTCCTGAATAGGTCCCTGGGCGGGTAGCGGCACAAAGCCTAGAAGAGCAGCGGCCATCAGGCTGGAGACGCGCGTCATGAGATCACGCCAGATATCCTTTCACCCGCAGAATCGGCGCGAACAGGCGGCGCAGGTTACCGCCCAGCACCAGCTCTTTGGCGGAATCCGGGATGTCCGCCCCCAGCACCTTCGCGACCTGGGAAGCAAAGCTCCGGCCCCCGACGTCGCTGCCGTACACTACTCTTTCCGGACCAAGCTCGCGCACGGCCATTTCCACCACGCCGGAGGTGGGATCGAATCCGGCCATGCCGGCCAGGATATTTTTGCTCCGGCGGATGATGCGAATCCCCCGCTCCCAGTCTCCGCCCGTGTGCCCGCAGAGGAACGTAGCATTCGGATGACGCCCGGCCAACTCCACCAAGTCGCCCGGAGTGGATTCGCCGGGCTCGTTGCCTCCACGCTTCAGCCACGTATGCTGCAGGATGGGAGCCTGCATGGCAATCGCCCGCTCGACGATGGCGTCCATCTCCGGTGCGTTGCAGCGCTTATCCGCTTCCAGTTCTCCAACTCCGATCATCGGCCCGTCCCGCACGCAGCGGTCAAACTCGCGCAGGCTGAACTCCGGATACATGGGGCTCAGGTACACGGAGCCATACGCGCGCCCGGGAAAGGCCCGCACGGCGCGCATCACCCGGTCGTTCTCCTCGCGGAGTTGCTCCGGCGTGGGATGCAGGTCCGCCGAGTAGCCCTGGGAAAGAATCATCCGTTCGATCCCCACGCGGTCCGCGAAGCGCACCAGCGTCTCCATGCGCTGCTCCGGCGTTCCACCCGGCACCGAGTGCAGATGGCTGTGGATATCCCAAATGCGGAAGCGCTGTCCGCCGGTCATGGCAGCCCGAAGCACAGGATGTTGGCGCCTGCCGCAATGGCGATATATTGACGCCCGCCCGCCGTGTACGTGATCGGCGCGCTCTTAATGGTTTCGTTGGTCGGGACGTGCCACAGGGGCTTGCCGTCCTTCTGGTCCACGGCCACCAGGTTGCCATCCGGATCCGCGTAGATCAAGATCCCTCCCGCGGTGGCCAGCACGCCCGCCCATCGCTTGCCCTCGACCGGACCGGTCTGCGGAATCTCCCAGACCACTTTCCCGGTTTCGATATCCAGCGCTCGAAGGTACTTCTTGCCCGGCTTCACTTCGGCGCGCCCGGCGGTCCAACCGCCCGGCGAAACGCGCGGCACGCACTTTTCGAGCACCATCAGGTAATACAGCCGCGTGGTGGGACTGAAGGCCGTGGCATTCCAGTTGGTGGCGTCCTCCGGGCAGCTCATGCCGTTCTCGTTGAGGAGCTGAGGCCGCCCGTCCGCGCCGATCCCGCTGGCCCAGGTCACTTCCACGAAGTTCTTCGCCAGCAGCAGCTCGCCGTTAGTGCGGTCGAGGACGTAAAAAAATCCGTTGCGGTCCGCGTGCAGCATGAGCTTGCGTGGCTGGCCCCGGTACACCGCATCCACCAGGACGGAAGGTTCCGTGGAGTCCCAAACATGCACGTCGTGCGGCGTGAACTGGTAATACCACTTCAACTTCCCGGTGCTGGCGTGGAGCGCCAGGATGCACTCGGTATAGAGATTGTCGCCCGGCCGGTCGCGCCCGTCCGTCGTCGGATACGGTGTAGCGGTCGGCCAGAAGATGGTATCGGTTTCCGAATCGTAGCTGCCGGTGAGCCAGGTCGATCCGCCCCCGAACGCCGGCTCCTTGCCCTTCCAGGTTTCGTAGCCCGGTTCGCCTTTGGAAGGCACAGTCCAGAACCTCCAGGCGCGCTCGCCGGTATCCGCCTTGTAAGCTGCCAGAAACCCGCGGATCCCCCAGTCGCCGCCGGAGACTCCGGCCACCACCATGTCTTTGACCACCAGCGGGGCCACGGTCGAGCCATAGTGCTGCGGCTCGTCGATCATGACGGCTTCCCACACCAGCGCGCCCGTGAGCCGATTCAAGGCGATCAGGTGGGCATTGTCGGTGGTCATGAAGATCTTGTCGCCCAAAATGGCCGCGCCCCGATTGGTGCCCAGGGAGGCGTCCCCTACCAGCCCCTGACTGCGCGGCCGCGCATAGTGCCAGATCGGGCGTCCGGTGAGGGCATCCAGCGCCCAGGCCTGGTGCGGGCCGGTTACGTACATGACGCCGTCCGCCACCAGGGGTGTGGTTTCCAGGCCGAAGTACTTCATGTTCTCGACAAAATACGGCGTGTCGGGCAGAAGCTGGGCCCACAGAGGAATCGGAAAGCCCCATTTCAGGCCCAGTTGGTGCACATTGGAGGCGTTGATCTGGGCCAGTTCGCTGTACCGGTTGCCTCCCAGCTTCCCGTTGTAGGTCAGCCAGTCTCCAGGCTTCGGGTCCACGAGGCGGGAAAACGGGATGTCCTGGTCCCCCGTCCCGGCGGCCGCCGGCACTCCCGGCCGCACACCCGTCAGGCGGCCGAGGTAGGCAATCAGATCCCGCAACTCTTCGGGAGTGGCGGCCACCGGCCGCATCAGCGATTCCTTGTCATACTCGATGGACGCCATCTGGTCTTCGCGCAGCGAGTGGAAGCGGCCCTTCAGGTCCAGCAAGCCGATATCGAAACCGCTGCGGCTCTTCACGAAACCGCGGACGGTCCGGCCATCCCGTCCCCGCACCGTCGCCACCGCAAAGCCGGGGGCGATGTGGGCGCTGGGCTTGACGAGCGCCGTCCGGAGTTCCTCCACTGTCATTTCCTTGCCGATATTGGAAAGATCCGGACCCAATGCGCGGCCGGCGCCCGCCACCATGTGGCACGAGGCGCACTGCCCTTTGCCGTGGAAGAACACTTTCCCGGCCGCCGGGTCGCCGGTAGTGACCGCTTCCGCGGCCGGGGCATTCAGCGACCGCAGCAGGACCGCCAGGGCATCGAGTTGGTCCGCCGGCAGATCGAACGCGGGCATTCCCGAGGCGGGCGCGCCCTTGCGGAGGAAGGCGCGCAACTGCTCGGCCGAGCGCGCGCGCACGCGCCGGTTCCCGGCGAGACCCGGACCGCGGTCCGTGCCGTGCGCGTCGGCTCCGTGGCAGCCGGCGCACAGCCGTGCGAACAGCTGCTCCCCTTCCATGGCGCCCGGAGCATTCTGCGAACCCAACACCAGGGCTGCCAGCAGGGCCGGCGCTTTCCAGGCGCACCACCGTTTTCGGATGTTCTGAATCATACGCGCTGACCGAGTATCGTGGCTTCCGATTCTAAATCAACTCTTCGTACGGTTGTCAACGCTCCGTAACGGCACGGTTGCTAATGATGGATGACGATGAGACGAGCCTTTCCAATTTTCTTTTGCGCACTGGTGTGCGCCAGCGCACAAATCAACACCGCCAGCCTCGGCGGGTTGATCACCGACCCCAGCCAGGCGGTGGTTTCCGGAGTGGTGGTGAGCGCGCGTCACAAATCTACCGGCGTCCAGCGAGTGACGCGCACCAACGATACCGGCTATTATTCTTTCGCCTCGCTGCCTGTCGGCGATTACGAAGTGACCGCGGAACATCCGGGGTTCGAGAAGATGATCAAGCGGGTGACGCTCGAGACCGCGGAGAAAGCCCGCCAGGATTTCACACTGAATGTGGGCCAGGTGGACACCACGGTGGAAGTGCGGTCCGCGGCTCCGCAGCTTTCCCGGGACGATGCCACGCTGGGCACGGTCGTGGACAACAATTACGTTTCCAAGTTCCCGCTGATGCTCCGGACTTGGGACGACCTGCTGACGCTGGTGCCCGGCGTGCAAGCCTCCCGATACACGGAGCAAAGCGGCGCCACCAGCGCGGGGCGAACCGGCGACTTCAATGTCCACGGGGTGCGGTCGCTCCAGAACAATTTCATTCTGGACGGCGTGGACAACAACACCTTTTCCGAAAACGTGCAGGAGTTGACCACACAGGCCGTGCGGCCGTCAGTGGACGCCATTCAGGAGTTCAAGGTCATCACCAACCCCTACTCGGCGGAATACGGCCGCAGCCCGGGGGCGGCGGTCATCGTGACCACCAAGTCCGGAACCAATCAGGTGCACGGCCTGCTCTACGAGTACCTGCGAAATAACGTGTTCGACGCCAACGATTTCTTCTCCAACCGGAGCGGGCTGAAGAAGCCCCAGAACCAGCGCAACCAGTTCGGCGGAGACCTGGGCGGGCCGCTGCGCAAGAACCGCCTGTTCGGGTTCTTCGATTGGGAGAGTACGCGCATCAACACGGGCGTCTCCCGCATCACGACGGTGCCGCTGCCAAACGAGCGCATCGGGGACTTCAGCGCCGCGGCGGCCGCCGCCGCCGGGGTCCCGGACTATCCGGCGATCTACGATCCTGCGTCCCACCAGCCATTCGCCAACAACCAGATCCCCGCCAGCCGGCTGGACGGGTCTATGCAAAAGATCATGCCGCTGTTCCCCCTGCCGAACCTGCCCGGGGAGAACAACAACTTCGCGCGCAACGGGGCGCTCACCGACGACGCCGACCTGTTCAGCGGGCGCATGGACTGGACGCCCGACGCCCGCGACACGGTCTTCGGACGGTATTCCTGGGCGACGCGCGCGCGCTTCATCCCGGGGAATTTCGGCGGGATCGCGGATGGCACTTCCACCTCGGCATTCGGCCGCCAGAACCTCACCAATCATGGCGCCGCCATCGGCTGGACGCGGGTGATCTCGCCGCGCCTGGTGAACGAATTCCGCCTCGCCTTCACGCGCGACAACTCGTACGCCCAGCAGGACCCGTTCGGCTTGAACCACGCGGCGGATTTCGTTCCGGGCATCCCGGAAAACCCGGCCGTGGACGGCGGCGTGCCTCTGATCACCTTTACGGGCTACAACACCTACATCGGGTCCCCGGCCTTTCTACCGAAGTTCCAGATTACGCAGCAGTTTGAATTCTCGGATACGCTCTCTTGGAACCTGGGACGCCACCAGCTCAAGTTCGGCGCGGATCTGCACGCGCCCATGCGCAACATCTTTCTGGACGTGCCCGGCACGCGCGGAACCATCGGCTTCGACAGGATTTTCACCTGCCAGCGCAACGCCAGCAACCAATGCGCGGCTGGCACGGGTCTGTCCTACGCGGACGCCCTGCTGGGCTACGTGCAGAACGCGCAGCTTTCCAACGTCTACTTCGCGGACCAGCGGCTGCATATGTACGCGTTCTTCGCGCAGGACGATTTCAAGGTGACGCCCCGCCTGACCCTCAACCTGGGCCTGCGCTACGACTTCGCCACGCCGCTGCTCGAGGGCAGGAATCACATCGCCAACTTCGACTACGCCACCGGGCAGCTCTTCCTGGCGAAACCCGGCAGCCTGCAGGACCGCTCCACGGTGCAGCCCAACCGCCTGAACTTCGCGCCGCGCGTGGGCCTGGCCTACCAGATCGATTCGAAGACCGTTCTGCGCACCGGCTACGGCATCTTTTACTCCATGCTGGATCGCAACGGCAGCGAAAACCAGGCGGCCCTGAATCCCCCGTTCCTGGTCAACAACACGCCGGCGGTCCCCTCCACGGCGGCGCAGCCCGTGATGCTCCTGGCGCAAGGCTTCGCGCCGAATTTCCTGGACCCGGCAACCCTGAACTACAAAGTGGTGCACATCCGCTCGGTGCCCGTAAGCGACCCGTTCCCCTACGTGCAGCAGTGGAGCTTCGGCTTCCAGCGCGAATTGCCCGCCGGCCTGTTCGCCGAGGCCGACTACGTAGGCAGCAAGACCACCCACATCAACGCCATTTACGATGCCAACTCGCCGCTGAACGGAGCGGCGCCGTACCCCAACTTCGGTTATCTGGAGTTCACCAACCCGCTGGGCAACGGCAGCTACCAGGGGCTGGATCTCTCGCTCGAGCGGCGACTTAACGCCGGGCTGGCCTTCCGCCTCTCCTACACGTTCTCCAAGAACATCGACAACGTGAACGAGCCGCTGGAAAGCCTGGGGTCCGGGGGCGTGCAAAACATCCGCAACTTCGCAGCCTGGCGCGGGCCGGCAGACTTCGACGTGCCCCATCGGGTGGTGCTGAGTTATGTGTACGAACTGCCCTTCGGCAAGGGCAAGCCCTTGGCCTCGCACGGCGTGCTCTCCTGGATTGTAGGGGGATTCCGCACCAGCGGCTCGTATACGTTTGCCAGCGGCAAGCCCTTCACGGTGAGCTCGGGCGGGGCGATCGGAAACTCGATCGACCCGGCCGGGGCGGAACTGGCGGTGCCGAACGTCATCGGCACGCCGTTAATTCTAGGCAATCCGGGTTGCTGGTTCTATGCTTCGCAGAACTCCGCCTGCCGCGCGCTGGCTCCGAGCGCCACCAATGCCTTCGCCCTACAGGCGCCCGGGCAGTACGGCAACGCGGGCCGCAACATTCTGCGCGGGCCGCATACCAACGTGTTCGACTTCGCGGTGCACCGGGACTTCCCCATTCGGGAGCAGGCCGGCGTCGAATTCCGCTGGGAAGTCTTCAACCTCACCAACACGGTGCAGTTCGGCAAGCCCAACGCGGACTTCAGCAGCGGGGCGGTGGGCTCGATCACCACGCTGGCGGCTGATCCCCGGGTTATGCAGTTCGCCTTAAGGCTGCACTTCTAGCGGCCACCGCTCCGTCACCGTCGCGGCTCCGTAGCACCATACACCCTACCGCGCCGCGAACGCCTCCACGTTGCGCACGCGGAACGGTTCTCCGTTGGAAAACGTTCCGTCGAAACGGAGATACTTCACCTCCGCCGCTGCGAAGAAGTCGGTCTTGGTGCCGCGCCAGGGGCCGTGGCGGCGGTCCACCAGGGTGGTCCAGCGCTGCCCGTCCGGCGAGCCTTGGATCACGTAATGCGCGTAGGGCGCCGCCTTCAGGTGCCACCGTGGGTCGCGGTAATCGATGAACGCCGGCAGGTCGTAACGCAGCGCGGCCAGGCGCACAGGAGCGTTCCAGGCGATCACCGCGGAATCGCGCTGCGCGGCGGGCGCCAGGTTGGGCTCGCCGTCGAGCGGCCGCGCGTTGTCCAGCAGGTAGTGCAGCGTGCGCCGGTAGAGTTCGCGAAACAGCTTATTGCCGGGGTCACGGAGGATATTCGGGTAGTTCTCGCCGCACACCATCGCCAGGCGCTGATTCCTGTGCACCGCCAGCCCCACGCGGTGGAAGGGCGTGGGATCGTAGGCGTCCACCCCGAACTCCCGCTCATCTGGCGCGGCTTGCGCGGAGCGGATCAGGATGTCCCAGGCCTGCGGTTCATAGGGAATGTCCACTTCCCCGCCCCAGGGACCGGCCACTTCGTCGCCCAATTTGAGGTTCAGGCCGCGAGTGACGGGATGGGTGGTATTCGCGAGGACGGCCTTGCTGCCGGGTATCCAGTAGGCCACGCTGGTGTGGAACACGTTCAGGTAGTCGATGGCCTGTCCGGGCGTGGGATCGAGGATGGGCGCGTCCGGCGGCGCATCCTTGGGCAGCAGGATGGGTGAGGCGAAGTTGCTCGCCTGATCGCTGAGGTGGATCCACACGTGCCCGCGCTGCCAGAGGTAGCGCGGCTCATCGAGCGAGGGCAGGTAGTCCACAATCACCGCGAACGAATCGCCGCCGTGGATGAACACCGCGCCGCCGCGGCCCAGGTATTCATCGAACCGGCGAAAGCTCTCCCGCGTGGTGAACTCGCTGTGATTGCCGATGAGCACCAGGCGGTAATCTTCCAGCCGCACCCGGCCCCGCGCCACGTCGTATTGCGTGGCATAGTCGATGCCGAAGCCGTCCTGCGCCGAGAGTTCGTCCAGATACCTCAGGTGATAGATATCGTTGTAGCGCTCGTACAGGCTGTAGAAAAAGTTGTTCAGGCGGCGTTGGCGGCTGCTCATCACGGTGGGCGCGTAGCCCACGCTGCCGTCGTAACCGGTGCGCCAGCCGTGGTAGTCGTGGCCGCCGTTGGTGGAGTAGGCCCACCACATATCGGTAGGCGCTACGTACAGGACCGGCGCCTGCGCGCGGCGCGGACGCACGAAGACGTTGGTGAGTTTCCGGTTCAGATCGTTGGCCGCGGGATCCACCGCCTCTCCGGCGGGCACCACGATCAGGCGGTACAGGCTCGAGCGCCATTCGCCCACCTGCACCTCCACGTTCGTCACGGGCAGGCGGTACGTGAACGGCGCCCGAGCCACGGTGGCGCGGCGGATATCATCGATCAGGACCAGTTCCATTTTCTTTCCCGCGTCTTCCGGCCGTGGGACGACCGCCACCACCTGCCGCTCGCCTGGCTGCCAGCTTATGTCGTAAGCGCTCAGAATCGGGAAGAAATTCGGCGGGAGATCCCGGCTGCGCGCCTGGTACCACTCGGCCCACCAGAGCCGCCGGTCCTTCGGGCGCCAGGCAAACAGGGTGATTTCGAACCGGGGATGTCCGGTGGTGGTCACCAGTTGCAGAGTGCCCGAGCGGGTGAAGCGCGAATAACCGCGCCGCGCATGCCGGGACATTTCGGCGCCTTCCAGGTGCGTGCCCACGGCCAGGTTGTTGTCGCGGGAATAGAACAGCGACCCCCAGTTGGTGAACTGGTTGTCCGGAATCTTGCCGTCGGGCAGGTGCAGCGGCTGGCCCTGGAGCGCGCCTGTGTCCAGGGTCATGGACTCGTTGTAGCTCTCCGGGAAGACCCATTCGAAGCGCACCTGCTCGCCGCGCAGTTCGGAATCGGGGGCATTCCGGATGCGGTAGAGGTCGATGCCCTCGCGGCGCTCATGGCGCATCTCGAAGCGGATGGGGATTCCCGGCACCGAGAGGCGCGCGAAATCCGGCTGGCCAGTGCGCTGCACCTCGAACTCGCGGCTGGCGATGGTCAACGAGAAGCCCGGCGCAAACGGGCTGAGCATGGGCTGCTCGTCGAGCGAAGCGGTCCCAAAAACCCGCTGCACGAAATTCTTCGGCGCTTGGGCCGGCGCCGGGACGGGCGCGAGCGCGAGCAGCGCGGCGAAACAGATACCACCGGGAAGGACGTCCATGTTAGGGCATTGGGCCATCGTTGGCGGGTGTTTGTCAACCTGCCTGTCGCCATTGGCTGACACCGTCGCCCGCGCCTGCCGGCAGCCCGGCATCCTTTTTATGCCGGTGCTCCGGTCTGCAGAATCTGCCCGATCGCTTCCGCCGAACGCAGGATCTCGGTGGCTGCTCCCAGCGATGCGTTGATCAGCCGGCTGTTCTGGATGCGGCTGTCGATGGATCTCTCGAGCGCGTCCAGCATGGCCAGCTTATCCGCGGGAATCGGCTGGAGCTGGTTTTCGGGCTGATTTTCGACGAGCGCCCGCAGCGTGTTGAGGTCATCCTGTTCGTTGCGCTCGAGCACCAGCATGGCGGTCGCCCGCGCGGCCACATCCGGGTTGCCCGAATCGGCGAGTTCCTGTAGCCGGGCGAGCCCCACGCCCGCGGCGTCAGAGGCTTTTTGAAGCAGGTTGATGCGTCCTTGCTTGCTGGAATCGGCCATGACGGCAGTCTCCTTTTACTGGCATTTTTTCGCGTCCGCTTTGTAATGGCTGTTCGCCGCTAGCTGCGTTTGGAGAGCGGTCTTCTCGGCCTCGGTCGCGTCCAGCCGCTGTTTTACGGCAGCCTGTTCGGCTGGATCGGCGGGCTTTTCCGCCTTCCAATCGTTGATGCTGTCGCTGTGAATGGCGATGCGGCGCTCCAGGTCCTTGCAGCCCTCCAGTTCATACGCGGTCTTGAAGGCGGTCCCGGATGCCACCAGGTCTTGAAGCTCCGTCCGCAGGCCGGTGGTCTTGGCGACGGCCTGGAGCGCGTCGTCCAGGGCGTCGAGCTTCTTGGCGTCCAGGCTGACCTTCGCCAGGCTCGCCTGGTAGCGCTCCTGGGCGTTCAGTTCCTGCTCGAACCACGCGCGGGTGCGCTCGAATTCGGCCAGCGCGGTTTCCCGCAGCTTGTCGGGAACCTGCGAGGGGGCGAGACGCCCGTCGACCAGGTCCCCGGTCAGTACGCGCTGCTGGTGCAGGCGCTCGATCTTCAGGCTCTCGTACACGTCGCGCTCCGCCTCGGCCGCGAAACGCTGGCTCATGGTGTTGTACATCTTGCGCTCGGCGTCGATGCGGGCCTGCACTCCGGTCTTATAGTCGGCCAGCAGCGCATCCAGCGTCTTGGCGTACTCCCGGATCTGCTTGCTGTCGCACCCGGCCAGCAGGAGCGCGGCGGCGGTCATGGACGCGGCATAGGTTCGTCTCATCGTCCGGCTCCTTTACTTGAGTGCGATCGTGGGGATCAGACCGGCGGTGGCGGCGGCTTGCAGGAACTGCGCGATGGCCTCCGGTTTGACGCCACCCTTGTAGTACAAGGCGATCCGCTGGGCGCCGATCAGGAAAATACGCTCGTAGCCACGCGCCAGGATGGCGTCGCGGCGGATCGCAAAGCGCCGTTCCTCGATTGCGCTGCGCAACTGTGCCAGCCGCACAGGCGTCTCGGCGCGCGCGCAGAGGGCTGCGAAGTTTTCGAGCAGATACACGGCGGTCTTCAGCCTGGCCGGGTCCGTGGCGGCCTCCTGGCGGTAGCGGCTGAGAGTCGCCTCGATCCCTTCGGCAGCCGGAACAGACTCCGCGTTTCCCTGGGAATCTTCAAATCGCGCGGTGCACTGCCCGGCGGCGTCGCACGCGGAGCTGTGATCAATGGCCGTGAAAATATGCCGCAGATCGTCTTCGCCCGCCAGGCGCTTTTCTTCGATCTTGATCAGCGCCTTCAGGTGATCAATTTCCGCCTTGGCCAGGTCCACTTTCACCTGTTCGGCGGCGGAGCGAGTGGAGGCCGGCTTGGGGTGGGAGACGAAATCATCCAGAATCCCGCCGATATTAGCCAGCGACTCCTGGACCTGGCCCACCAGGCGCAGGTCGGTCTTGGTGATGGCGTCCGGCTTCCGCTCCTGGAGGAAATTCGCGAACTGGATCACCTCCTGCGCCTTGCCCACCTCCTCGAGCAGGTCCGCCGCTCCTTTGAGCCTGTCGGACGCGCTGTCCGCCGTCGTCTTAGCGGCGCCCGCCTGGGTCTTCAACTGTTCGATCTGCTTCTGCCAGGCCTCGGTCTCCCGCCTCGAAGGCAGAGCCTTTTTCCTGGCCAGATCCACAAACAGGTAGAGGGTTCCCCAGTCGCGCGCGGCTTCGAGCCTGGCGAGCGCCGCCCGCCGCGCGCTGGAAAAGATGCGGTCCGCGGCCAGCTTCGCCATGGCGTCCAGGTTGCTGAGTTGGGAATCGAAGATCTGGCCGGCGGCCACGCCGCCCGCGGCCTTCTCCAGGTTTTGGCCCAACGTGTCAAGGCGCGGATTGTAGAAATAGATGAGCGGATCGCCCGGAATCTTCGGTGGAGATGACGCTCCTGCGTCCGCCTGCGCTTGTAGCCTGGCAGCCCCGGCCAGCAGCGCCACCAGCGGGGCGAGCAGCATAACTGTCTTCTTCATGCGCTCTGTTACTCCTGGGGGAGAAGCGTAGCATGCGACAACAAGACCGTAAAGCCACCTTTTGGAAGATCATCCGGAGCATACTGAAGATGGTATGTCAGACGAACAGAGCCGGGCGGATCTCGAACTCGACTCTTTTTACCGCTTGATTGCGCCTTATTATGACGCGGACTACGCCGATTACCTGAATGGGGCGGACATCAGATTCTACCAGCGCCTTGCCGAAGCCCAGGCTGGACCGGTACTTGAAATGGGCTGCGGCACCGGCCGCGTGCTGCTGCCGCTGGCCAGGGCCGGAGTGGAGATGCACGGCATGGATGCCTCCCTGGCTATGCTGGAGCAGCTTTACGACAAGCTGCGCGCCGAACCGGCGGAGGTCCGCAATCGGGTGGTCCTCACGCAGGGTGACATCCGTTCCACTTCCGCGGGCCGCCAATTTCTCCTGATCTTCGCCGCAGGCAACGTGCTGCATTCCTTCTTGGAACGCCCCGACCAGCGCGCCTGGCTCGCTAACGTGCGGCGGCATCTGGAGGCGGGCGGCGCCTTCTGGTTCGACGTGTTCCAAATGGATTACCGGCGGCTCTTGAGTTCGCCGGACGAGTGGATTGTGGACACGGACCGGAAGGAAGCGGCCAGCGGACACCACGTGCGGCGGTTCTCTCGATGCCGGCATGAGCCGGAGTGGCAGCGTTTTCGCGTGGAGATGCGGTGGGTCACCGAAGATGCCGCCGGAAAGATCATCACCGAGAATTCTGCCAGCGTCATGCAGCGCTGGTTCACCCGCGGCGAATTAGAGAACTTGCTGGAATTGGAAGGCTTCCAGGTTACGGACTACCTGGGCAGTTTTGCCGCCGACCCGTTCGGCAAGGGATCGACCGAGCAGATCATCCGGGCGGTCCCGCGTCAGTAAGGTTTGCGCCGGCAGGCTACGCGGGGGCTTTGCCGTAATCCTTGATCTTCATCGGCACGCCGCCCTTGAGCGCGGATTGATGCGCGACGATGCCGGGGAGCGTGTAGGCAATCGCCTCCCAGACGTTCACCGCCGGGTGGCGGTCCTCGCGGATGGCGGTGATGAATTCGTTCGCCAGGAAGGTGTGCGAACCTCCGTGGCCGCTCTTCACGCGCATGGATTCCGGAAGCATCTCCATGTGGTTGGGCTGGTTGTAGGCCTCGATGTTGACCTTGCCCTCGGGATAGCCATTGGAGTCCAGAACGGTTTTGCCGTCCTTGCTGATGCTGATGACGGTGTTCGGAGACTTTTCCGGGCGGGCCATGATGTAGGACATGCGGTCCCCGTAGAACTGGCCGCGCTCCGTCTCGCCGTCGGCGATGTGCCAGCATACGGCGATGCGCGCGCAATGCCCGCCGGAGGTCTTGAAGAAGCCCGTGGTGTTCCAGAAGGGATTCTTGTATTCGTTGGTCTGGAGGATTTCGTGATTGTCCCCCCAGCCTACGGCCTGCACCTCCACCAACCGCTCGCCGGTCACGGGAATCACGATGCCGGTGGAATGCGTGGGGTAGTGCATGGGCGGAAAGCCGTGGCGCCAGGTGGGAAAGCCGCGCTCGTCGTACATTAGCTCCAGCAGGCCCTCGTGGTGGTATTCGGCCTCCGAATACATGATGGTGCCGAACTTGCCTTCCTTGTTCCACTGGCGGCAGGTGATCACCTCCGGCCGGTAGTAGCTGGTTTCGGCCATCATGTATTTCATGCCGGTGCTCTTGACGGTTTCGAGCAGGCGCGCGAGTTCCTCTTCGGACATGCCGGCCGGCACGGCGCTGATCACGTGCTTGCCCGCCTTCATGGCTTCGATGTCCATCCATACGTGCAATGGCGCGGGGGTATAGACGCCCACGGCGTCGAGTTCCGGGTGCTTCAGGAACTCGCGGAAGGTTTTGTAGGTATTCGGGCAGCGGTAGACTTCCGAGAGCCGCTGCAAGCGGTCAGGCCGGATGTCGCAAACGGCGGACACCTTGCAGTTGGGGTGCAGGTGCCACTGAAAGCTGGAGCCGAAGCCTCCGCCCACAATCCCGATGTTCACCCGTTTGCCGGAGGTTTCCTGCGGCGGCGTTGCGGAAGCCGGGCGGGCGACTCCCGCCAGGCCCGCGGCCGCGCCCAATCCAAACAAGTCCCGCCGGGTCAGTTCTGTGTGGTTTTCTTTTTGCATACGCGTCAGGCCCTCCGGCCGTTAGAAGTCCAATCTTAATGCAAACTGGATCTCCCGGGAGTCGTTCACCGTAGAAGAAATGATCCCCGCCGCCGGAGTGTTGACCGTGGCATTGGGCGGACCGAAGTTCGGATGATTGGTGAGGTTGAAGAATTCGGAGCGGAATTGCAGCCGCAGGGCTTCAGTGATGGGGAAGTTCTTCATCAGCCCGATATCCAGGTTCATGAGGCCGGGGCCATCCAGAATGCCTCGCCCCGAGTTCCCGAAGAAGCCGCGGGGCGCCACCACGAAAGCTTTCGGATTGAACCAGTGGGCCGGATCCCGCGTGCCCGGGCCAAAGGGATCCACGCCCAGCAGCCGGTCCGGGCGCTGGCCTCCGGTGCCGGTGAGCGCGTTGTCGCCGGAAATCCCGGGCGTGAACGGGAAGCCCGACTGCGCCGTGAAGATACCCGAGATCTGCCACCCGCCGACGGTCTCGCGCAGCAGGGGCGTGGCATGGCGCAGTTGCGGCAATTCGTACACCGTACTGTAGACGAACCGCTGCCGGTTGTCCGAAGTGGACCGCCCGCGGTTGCAGGAGAAGCAGTAGGGGTCCTGGAAGCCGGCGTCGCCCGGAGCGCCGATGCCGCCAGTGCCGCTCGAGATGTTATCCAGGGCTTTGGCGAGCGTGTAGGAGGCCAGGAAACTCAAGCCCTTCGAAAAGCGCTTCTCGAGCTTCACCAGTAACGCGTTGTAGACGCCGTCCTGAAGGTTGGTGTTCTGGCCCAGACTGACATACTGCGGATAGGGCCGGATGTAGGTGCCGTGCTCGCGCGGCGCATTCAACTCGCGGCCGGCCACCATGCGGGTTTTCTTCTCCCGGGCGTAGCCCACGTCCAGCACGAAATCGCCGGCAAACTGCCGCTCGATGTTCAGGGAAGCCCGCTGAATATATCCCTGCTGCAGGTTGGTGTCAAAGATGGAGAGCGTGGGCAGAGGCGGCGTGCCGCCTCCCTCGCCGAACACCTGCTGGATGGGGGTGTTGGGCACCTTGGCGATGGGGTTATCGATGTTGAAGTTGCGGAACTCGGTGAACGGAATATTGGCGCGTACGGCGTTGAACACGTTCATCTGCAGGATGTCGTAGAAGATGCCGTATCCGCCGCGAATGGACATTTTCGAACCCGGAATATGGTAGTTGAAGCCCACGCGGGGCGCGAAATTGTCCAGGTCGCTGTTGATGGTGGAGCGGTTGACGCCGTTCTTGCCGGCGATCAGGAGCCCGCGCGTGGGGTCGAAGTTGGAGATGCGGTCGTACTTGTCGTAGGGGTTGCCGGTGAACTCGTAGCGCACGCCCAGGTTGAGGCTGAGGTTCTGAGTCACCCGCCAGGTATCCGTGAAATACCAGTGGAACAGGTTGCGGAACAACTGCCCGGCGGTGTCGCCGCGGATGGTTTGCCCGCTGACCGGGAATCCCAGCAGAAAATCGGCGAAGGGCCGGCCAGTGGAACCCAGCGGCTGGAGCGGGTCGCCGGTGAAGGCGCCCGTGAAATTGTAGCCGCCCTGGGGATAGCGCGGCGCCACTTCGAACAGTTGCAGGCGGTTGTACTCGGCGCCCGCCTTGAGGGTGTGGTTGTTGAGCACTTTGGTGAGGCTCACCACGTACTGATACTGGTTGGCGGCGAAGAATTCCGGGGCAAAGGGATTGGAGGCTGGGTTGTTGAAGCCGGTGACGCTGGGGTTAAGGGGCTCGTTCGCGCGGACGCCCTGCACCCCAAATTTCTCATTGACCGCGTTGCCCAACTGCTCCGGAGTGAGCGACGGATAATTGCGGTAGTAGGAGGCTTTGCCCTCCAGGATGGTGGTGGGATTGAAGCTGTGCACGTCGGACAGCACCAGGTTCCGCGTATTGCTGATGAAGTGGTCACCGAAACCGGGAAGCGCGCCCTGGTTGAAGATGCCGCGAGCCTGGTAGAGGGTCGAATCATTGAAGCTGAAGCGCCCGAAAATCGTATCCTTTTCCGAGGCGATGTAATCCACGCGGGTATTGAACTGATCGCGCTGGGTGGTGTCCTTGGCGGAGGTGGCGTAGTTGCTCAGCACGCCGGGGCCAGTGGGATTGGGATAGAGATTCTGTGCGAAGTACGCCGCCACGGCGTTGAAGCGGGCGCCGGGCACGGTGTTGTTGGGGAAGGGGTCGCGGATGGTCTGGGACGGATTGGCGGGGTTCGGGCGCGTGGTGAGCGGGTCGTAAATGTTAATGCCTTCCTCGGTGAAGACGCCTTGCTTCATCAGCGGCGTGGGCACGGTCCCGAAAATGGTCTGTCCCTTACGGCTGCGGAAGCCTTCATAGTCGCCGAAGAAGAAGACCTTGTTGCGGCGGATAGGCCCGCCCAGACTGCCGCCGAACTGGTTTTGTTTGAACGGCGGGATGGGGCGGTCTTTTCGGTCAAAGTAGTTCTTGGCGTCCAGATTGCTATTGCGGAGAAACTCGAACAGGGAGCCGTGGAACTGGTTGGTGCCGCTCTTGGACTCCAGGCGGATCTGCGCCCCGGCGCTTCGCCCCAACTCGGCCGAATACGGATCTGTCTCCACCTTGAATTCGCGCAGCCCGTCGATGGAGGGCACAAAGGCCACGTTGATCATGTAGGACTTGACGCCCACGCCATCCAGGCTGACCTCGTTGCGGTCCTCGCCGGAGCCGCCCGAGATCACCGAGCCCTGATTGTCGGTCAGCCCGGAGTTGTAGAAGGACTGGTTGCCGTATTGCGAGGTGCCGGGCACCAGCGCCGCCAGTTGCAGGTAGTTGCGGCCGTTCAGGGGCAGTTCGCGCGTCTCGCGCACGCCCACGACCTGGCCCACGGTGGCGTCCGTGGTATTGACCAGGGGAGCCGCCGCCGTGATCTCCACGGTTTGGCTAACCTCCCCCACCTCCATGGTCAGATCCACGCGCGCGGATTGGGCCACCTGGAGCTCGAACGCCGCGCGCACGGCTTTTTTGAAGCCGGCCATCTCCGCGCTGACGGTGTATTGGCCGGGGATCAGGTTGTCCACCTGGTAGTAGCCGGACCCGTTGGTCACCACGTCCCGGGTGACGTTGGTATTGACGTTGGTGACCGCCACTCTGGCACCTACGACGACCGCCGAACTGCTATCCGCGACGGTTCCCAGGATCGTGCCGGTCGCCTGGCCCCTGGCGGCGGGAGCTAAAAGACAGAGCGCCGCCAGGCACAGACCAGCCCGTTGGATTTTTGCACAATTGATGAGCATGTTCCCCTCCGTAACAAACGGACCCAATGGGTTTGGATTATCTTGCATCAAGCCGGAAAAACGATCAATGTTTTTTTTGACCCGGGAGACGATTCGTCCAGCAGGCTGGAGCGAGAAACTGTGCGTTTTTACACTTTTTCGAGCTGCTTGACTTTTCGGTCCGTTGCGCTATAGTTCGGGGACCATGCAGATGGAACGACGTCATTTTCTGCGGGCCGGAATGGCCGCAGCCGGCGCCGGGCTGCTGTCGTATGCCGCCGCGCAGACCCAACTCCCCGCCGGCATCAAGCTGGGCACGTTTTTCACCGACCGCCCGAACGCCGACGACCTGACCATGCTGCGCCACGCGGGCGTGGAAGCCGTCTCGATCTGGACCACCATCGAAAACAATTCCGCCGACTGGATGATCTCCATGCGGAAGAAGCTGGAGGCCAACGGCGTCCAGGTCTACAATTTCGGCATTCTCGACCTGCATTGCGACCCCACGCTGGTGTTGAGCCTGCCGGGAGTCGAGCAAAAGATCGAGCAATACAAGACTTACCTGAACAATCTGGGGCGCGCCGGCATCCACTACACGACCTACGCGCACATGTCGAACATCAAGAACCAGCCGACGCCGGGCTTCTACCAGACTTCGGTCGGAAAGACGCGCGGCAACGCCGATACGCGGGAGTTCGACCTGGCGCTGGCCCGGAAACTGCCCTGCTCCTTCGACCGGGAGTATCAGGAAGAACAGATCTGGAAGTCGTTTACAACGTTCATCCGCGCGGTGATTCCGGTCGCCGAGAAGAACCACGTGCGGATCGGCCTGCATCCGGACGATCCGCCGGTGGCGTCGCTCGGTTGCGTGGCGCGCGCCTTCCGCACCTATGCGGCTTATCAACGCGCTTTCCAGATCGCCGGCAGCGACAACTTCGGCGTGTGCCTCTGCATCGGTACCTGGGCGGAAGGCGGCAAGCAGGGGTTCGGGATGGACCCGGTGGAGGCCGCGCGGGCCTTCGGGGCGCAGAGGAAGATCTTCAAGGTGCATTTCCGCAACGTGAGTTCCCCCCTGCCGCGGTTTCGCGAGACTTTCGTGGACAACGGCTACCTGGACATGTACCAGGTGATGAAGGCGCTGCGGGAAGTGAATTATACCGGCATCGTGATCCCGGACCACGTGCCCGGAGGCGGGTATCCGGGGGCCAACAATGCTTACACGTTGGGCTACATCAAGGCGCTGCGCGACCGGGTAAACGCCGAAAGCCGGCAGGCGTAAGGCCTCGCCCGGCCTTTAATCTTTCCCGGTCGATCCGCCGATAGCCTGCTTGCGAGGCTGTTTATGGCCGTTGTGAGCAGGAGATCGGATGCCCAGGTCCTTGTGGCGACTTGCGTCCTGTGCAGGGGACCTATTGGAAGCGGCGAACCGGTGGTGCGCCAAGGGGATGGCCTGGCGCATCGATTCAAAACCACGTGCGAATACGAGCGGGAGCTGGAGGCCGAGCGCGACCGGAACATCCTGCTCGCGTTGGGCGTAGCGCCGGAGACATGACACACTACGACCTGGAGAGGGGAGTCGGTTGGAAAGTCCAGAGTTGATTTCCGCGCGGGATCCGGCCCGGTCCGGCGAATTTAGCCTGCCGGGTCCGGATTGTGAAGAACTTTGTTTTTTCGCTTTGCCAGCGCGAAGGAATCGATCCCTTCCTTACTCTTCCGTGGTCCGGTGAAGGATTTCCAGAAGAGGCAGCAACACCTGGGTACATCCGCCGGGTGGGGCCCCGACCGTAGACGGATGCGTGCTTGCTCCGGTGAACGAGCAACTCTTCTACCCGACCCCAGAATAGCCGAGGGGCGTGGGGCAGGCGCTTCGCGAGAGTCCGGGCCGTACCGCTAAGCGGCTGAAAAAGCAGGCGCGAATATTTTTTCCGCAGTGACGTGAACGGGCCGGCACGGGATCTCAAGCCCGGCCGGCAACAACAACATCTCTCCAGGGTCTCCCCGCGTTGTGCGGGTCGGATTTATCGCCAGGTTCTGAGAGTCGGGAGCGCCGGCTCACGATGCGCTCACTGCTGAGTTACCGCCCGCGCGCGGAACTCGCGGCGAGGAGGAACTGGCGCAGGTCCCGCGTGACCTTTTCGAGGGACTCTTTACGGATATACATCATGTGGCCGGCGTCGAAAAAGTCCATGGACACGTGGTCCCGCAGGCTGGCGTCCAGGCCCAGGTGGTCGAAGGTATATTCGGTGGCCAGAAACGGGGTCGCCAGGTCGTAGTACCCATTGGCCACGAAGACTTTCAAGTAGCGGTTTTCAGTCATGGCCCGGCGCAGCGTCTCCGCCACGTTCACGTAGCGGTTCTGAAAATCCCCCCAGTTCCAGGGCTGCACCCGGCCCGTCAGAATCTCGTACGGCAGGTCACTCTCGAACTTGAGATCGCTGCGCACGTACTCGTTCCAGGTAGCCGTGTAGGGCCCCTGCACGACCGCATAGCTGGGGTCGTAATCCGGCGTAGCTCCGGCCGCGTTGGCGTCGATGCCCTCCATGCGGCTATCGAAGCGCCCCACCGTACGCCGTTCGCCGCGCAGCAGTTCCTTGATGAAGCGGTGAATGGGCACGCGCAGGTTGCTTTCCTCGATGTACTTGGGCGAGAGCCCGGTGTAGCGCGCCAGTTTCTCCACGGCCTGCCGCCGTTCCTCGCCCGAAAGCCGGTCGCCCTTGAAAAGCGCCAGGGTGTATTCGTTCCGCGCGAACTGCTGCGCTTCTTCCAGGGCCTTGTGGCGATCGGCCTGCAAATCCTTGGGCAGCTTCTTGTGATACCAGGCGGTCGCCGTGTAACTCGGCAGGTACAGGATGTACGGCAGGTCGTTGCCCGGATCGAAGCTCAGGGTGCCGAAGTTCAGCACGCAGGAAATCAACATGATGCCGTTCAGATTCAGGCCCACCTGCTCCTGCAAATACCCGGACAGCGCGGCGGCCCGCGTGGTGCCGTAGCTTTCGCCCGCCAGGAACTTGGGGGAGGTCCAGCGCGCGTGCCGCGTGGTGTACAACCGGATGAACTCGGCCACCGATTTGGTGTCTTCCGCGATGCCGTGGAAATCCTTGGCGTTTTTCTCGTCCACCGCGCGGCTGTAGCCGGTGCTCACCGGATCGAGAAACACCAGGTCGGTTGCGTCCAGCAGGGAGTACTCGTTATCCCCCAGCTTGTAGGGCGGCGGCAGGGGGTTGCCTTCCGGATCCATCAGCACGCGCTTCGGGCCCAGCACGCCCAGGTGCAACCATACCGAGGAAGATCCCGGTCCGCCGTTAAAGGCGAAGGTCAGCGGCCGAGCGGCCAGGTCTGTCACGCCGTCGCGCGTGTAGGCAATGTAGAAAATGCTGGCCCGGGGAGTGCCGTCTTCCTTCTTCAGCAGCAGCGTCCCCGCCGTGGCCGTGTAGCCCACCTCCACCCCGTTGATGCGCAGCGTGTGTTTGGTCTGCGAGGTCTTCTCCTCGGGCTGCGGCGGTTTCTTTTCCTCCTTGGCGGCTGGGGCAGGCGGCGGCGTCTGCGCCGGCGCGGCCTGCCAGGAACCCAGCGCCAACAGGAGAAATCCCAGGATTTTTCGCATGAAATCTCATCTTCACACACTTTTTCGGGCGCCTGTGACAGCGGTCACAGCCCGGCCCGGACTCGCCCGGCACAATAAAACCATGAGCACCGCCATTGAAAAGACCGTTGGAGAAATCGCGGCGGCGAACCCAGCCTCCGTCCGGGTGTTTGAGAAGCACGGGATCGATTATTGCTGCGGCGGGAAGATCTCGCTGTCGGACGCCTGCCTGGGCCGCGGCATCGAGCCCCAGGCCCTGCTGCGGGAGATCGACCAGGATTCCCTGCCCGCCTCCGAGTCCTCCGCGGACTGGCAGTCGGCCCCGCTGGACCGGCTGATCGACCACATCCTCACGCGCCACCACGCGTATCTGAAATCCGAATTGCCGCGCCTGGCCCGCCTGTCCGCCAAAGTGAATGCCGCGCATGCCGAACGCCACTCCGCCACACTGGTCCCCCTGGAGGGGATCTTCCTGGCCTTAAAAGCCGAGCTGGAAAGCCACCTCATGAAGGAAGAGATGGTGTTGTTCCCGGTCATCCGCAATCTAGAACTGGCCGCCCAGGCAGGAGGCGCGGCCCCCGCGGCACACTGCGGCTCCGTGAA
Organism: Solibacteraceae bacterium; assembly: GCA_021324015.1. Lineage (GTDB taxonomy): Bacteria > Acidobacteriota > Terriglobia > Bryobacterales > Bryobacteraceae > JAJPJX01. The sequence continues at coordinate 155,659 of JAJPJX010000050.1, forward strand.
CAACCCCATCCGCGTGATGGAACACGAGCACGATTCCGCCGGCCAGGCTCTGGCCTACATGCGCCAGCTCACCGGCGGCTATACCCCGCCCGCGGACGGCTGCAACACGTTTCGTGCTCTCTACTACGGTCTCCAGGAACTGGAAGCCGACCTGCACCAGCACATCCACCTGGAGAACAACATCCTGTTCCCCAGGGCGGCCCGGCTGGAATCCGCAGCAGCGTGAAGTGTTCCGGACGGAACGGCTCCCTGCTACCTCCGGACCACCTGCCGGCAGGCCGCGCAGAACTCCGAGCCTTTCACGTCCACGCGCTCCACGCTGTGGCTGGAGGACATGACGCAGCTCCAATCGTCGCAATGCCGCAGGCCGAACGTATGGCCCAGTTCGTGCACGGCCTCTTTGATGAGCCGCTCGCGCAGCAGGTCCGGACGCGGCGGCAGCCCGTAAAACTCCTCCTCCAGCCGGCGCAGGGACACCAGGGCGCAATTACCCTCTACCTGCGCTTCCCCGAAGACGAAGGTCAGCACCGGAACGTACAGATCCAGGGAGGTGACCGCCAGCAGGCGCAGATCCGGAGTGGCCAGCCTCTGCATCCGCTGCAGGATGGCCGTCGAATAGTACTGCCCACGGCTGCGGTCGTAGGCAAATTCCGGATCCAGCGACTCGGTCCGGACATGGCACGCCACCCCGAAAACGCGCGCCAGTTCTCCGGGCAGCGCGTCCAGCGCCGCCGCCGGAGCCCGGATGCCGATCACGTGGATGGGCCTCACTTCATGCCGTAGCGCCGCAGCTTGTTGTACAGCGTGGTGCGGTCGATATCCAGGATGCGCGCCGCCCGCGACAGGTTGTGCTCGGTCTCCCGCAGGATGCGCTCGATGTGCGCCCGCTCCACGTCATCCAAGGTGCGCCCGGTCGGCATGCCGCCGGCCTGGAATTGGAACGAGAAATCCGAGGGCCGGATCTCCCGTCCGCGCCCCACGACCAAGGCCCGCTCCACGGCGTTCTCCAGCTCGCGCACGTTTCCCGGCCAGTCGTGGTTCATGAGGATGTTCATGGCTTCCTGGGAGACGGCGGGCACCGGCCGGCTGGTGGCCATGCAGAATTTGTTCAGGAAATGCGAGACCAGCAGGGGAATGTCCTCCCGCCGCTCGCGCAGCGGCGGCAGGTCGATGCAGAAGACGTGCAGCCGGTAATACAAGTCCGGACGGAACGTTCCGGCCTTCACCAGCGCCTCCAGGTTCTTGTTGGTGGCCGCGACGCAGCGGAAATCCACCTTGATGGACTGGTTGCCGCCCACGCGCACGATCTCTTTCTCCTGGAGTACGCGCAGCAGGTCGGTCTGGGTCTTCAGGCTGATGTCGCTGATCTCGTCCAGGAAGACCGTGCCGCCGTCGGCCACCTCGAACTTGCCCTTCTTGCGGTATTGCGCCCCCGTGAAGGCCCCGCGCTCGTGCCCGAACAGCTCGCTTTCGAGCAGGGTCTCGGTGAGCGCCCCGCAGTGGATCGTCACCATGGGCATGAAGCGCCGCGGGCTGGCCGAGTGAATGGCTCTAGCCACCACCTCCTTGCCCGTGCCGCTCTCCCCGGTGATCAGCACCGTGGCGTCTGTCGAAGCCACCATCTCGACGGCTTCGAACACTTTCTTCATCGCCGGGCTTCTGCCGATGAGTTCGGTGCCGGGAGTGACTTCCTGCAGGCTCTCCCGCAGCCGCACCACTTCCCGCTTGGCCCGCCGGTGCTCCAGGGCGTTTGCCACCAGGTGCGAAAGCTCGTCCGGATCCACCGGCTTGGTGATGTAGTCGTAGGCCCCGTGCTTGAGCGCCTGCACCGCCGTATCCACCGACGCATAGCCGGTCATAATGACCACTGTCAGATCCGGATCGGCCTCCCGCAACCGGCTCTGCAATTCCATGCCGTCCATGCCCGGCATCTTGATGTCGAGCAGGACGACGTCGTACTCCGCCTCCTGCACCGCCGCCAGCGCCTCCCGTGCCCCGGCCACGGGCTTTGCCTGGTAGCCTTCGCTGGTGAACCATTTGCCGAGCGAGTCGCGCACCACCAGCTCATCATCTACAATCAGAATCCTGCCTTTGGTTCTGATAGCTGACTCGGCTTCCACTGTTGTACTCACCTCTTTGTCTCCTCAGTCCGGCCCACGGATACGAGTCCTCCCTCGCCGTGCCCGGACCCTAGCCTGGCTTTCTGGTTACCGCGCCTACCGGCGCCGCAACCGGCAGCGTGACGCTGAATTCCGTACCTTTCCCCGGCGTGGATTCCACCGCGATTTCCCCTCCGTGCTGCTCCACGATGCCCCGGGCCACCGCCAATCCCAACCCCGTGCGCAGTTGTTCCTCCTTCGTCGTGAAAAATGGCTCGAAAATCTTGGGCAGGATCTCCGGTGGGATGCCGCCGCCGGTGTCCCGCACCCGCAGCCGCACCGTTTCGGTGCCCTCGACCGGCTCGGCCGCCACCTCGAGCACGCCGCCGCGCGGCATGGCCTCGATGGCGTTGACCATCAGGATCAGAATCACCTGCTGGACCTGCCCGGCGTCACAGTACACCGGCGGCAGATCCTCAGGCACCCGGCGGCGCACCTCGATGCCCTGGAGTTCCGCGCGGTGCCGCACCAGCACCTCTGCCCGCTCGATCAGCTTGTCCAGGTCGTTGGAGTCCGGATGGCTGGGCGCCTGCCGCGCGAAGGTCAGCAGGTTGCGCATAATCTCGCCGCAGCGCCGGCTCTCCCGCTCGATCACCTGGAGCTGCTCTTTCATCTCCTCGCGGCTGCCTCCCCCGCCCTTCTCCAGTTCCTTCAGGGTGAGCCGCGCGTAGGTCAGAATGCCGAACAGCGGGTTGTTCACCTCGTGCGCCACCGTAGCCGCCAGCTTGCCGATGGAAGCCAGCTTCTCGCTGGCCAGCAGCGACTTGTGGGCCCGCCCCAGTTCCTCGGCCTTGCGCCGCACCTGCTCTTCGATCTCCTCCTGGACGTTGGCCACCGCGTGCGTCATGCGGTTGAACGATTCCGCCAGCTCGCCCAGCTCGTCGTCCGAGCGCACCGGCAGCCGGTAGCTCAGGTCCCCGCCGGCCACCCGGTGCGTGCCGTCCATGAGCTCCTTCACCGGACGGTGAATCACCGCCCAGATGAACACCACGCTGAGCAGGGAGACCAGCAACACCGCCGCGGCGGTGAAAGCAGCCAGTTTTGCCTTGTATTTCGCGGACTGCGCATCCACGCTTGCCAGCGAGACATGCGCGTCGATCACCCCCAGCACGCGCTGCGAGGCCGGATGGCTGTGGCAGGCTGCGTTCGCACACACCGGTCCGTTCTCGATGGGCCGGATCACGCCCAGCACGCGCTGCCCGCCGCCATCCTGGAAGATCCGCGCGCGGTCCGGGCGGGCCAGCTTGGTGAGCGGAGCCTGCTGGGCATGGCAGGCGTAGCACTGCTCCGCACGCTTATCCACCACTGTGTTCACTTCCGTGGGATCGGTGGAAAAGCTGATGCGGCCTTCCTTGTTGAAAATCCGGATGCGGCGGATCCCCGGCTCCCTGCCGATTTCGTGGATGACGTTGTAGAGCGCCTCGCGGTCGTTGTGCAGCATCTCGTAATGCGTGCTACTGCGGATCACGTCGCTGATGCGGTCAGCCGCCTGCAACACCAGTTCTTCGGCGTATCTGCGCTGCTCGCGCAGCATCACGAAGCCGAACAAGGTGAGAAAGGCCGCCGTGCTCGCCACGAGACACACGGCGAGCTTGGCGGCCAATCCCACCCGAATTCGCTTCTGCTGGCTCATCGAAAACGTCCCGCGCTAATCCACTCCCGTCCGCGTCCGGTTGCCCACCAGGGCAAACTCTTCTACGGACTCCTCCACCCGCTCCGCGGCGGGCTGTTCGGCTTCAAACACCGGGAAATGCTGCGCCAGCACCCGGAAAATGGCGAAGCCCGCCGCCACGATAGCGAGCGTCACCGCGATCTCAGTCCACTTCGGGATGTAATGCGTACCCGAACCCGCTTCCATGCCCGTCACGCTGACGTTCAGCCGGTTGGTAATGAAGCTAAACACCACCATCACCGCGCAGGCATACAGCGCGGCGGCGCGGCGGCGCACCCCGGCGCGGAACAGCAGCGCCATGGGCACTGCCGTCAACAGCACTTCCAGGCCGAACAGCCAAGTCTCCGTGCGGTTGCGCAGCAGGAGCGGCAGCGCGCCGCGGTGCAGCAGGTCCAGGAAGCGCACAAACAGGGACACCAGCAGCAGCACCGCCAGTACCCGCGCCATGCCCGCCAGCAGCGGCAGTTCCAGTTGCCTGCCGAAGGCCCGGCTGCTGTGCCAGGATTCGAAAATCGTCATCGCCAGACCCACGGTGATCGCCGAAATGTAGAAAAACACCGGCAACAGGGGCGTGTACCACAGGCCGTACAGCTTTTCCGGCACGATCAGGTACACCGTGCCCAGCGAGGACTGGTGCAGCGTGGAAAGGATCACTCCGGCGATCATGAGCGGCACCGAGATCAGCTTCAGCCAGCCAAGCGGCTTGTGCAGCCCGAAGCGCTCCAGCACCATGGGCAGAAACTCCAGAAACAACACCGTGGTGTAGAGCGTCACGCACCAGGCCACTTCGAACATCACCGAGTGCGGGTTCCACATCACGATGGGATGCCAGATGCGGTCCGGCCGGCCCAGGTCGAACAGCAGCGCCAGCACCACCAGCAGGTAACCCAGGAAAGCCGTCAGGATGGCCGGCCGCAGGATGGGGCGGTAACGCTCCACGTTGAAGATATGGACCACCGCCACGAGCGTGAAGCCGCCGGCCGCCAGACCCACGCCGCACAGGATGTCGAAACCGATCCACAGTCCCCAGGGGAACTGGTCGTTCAGGTTGGTCGCCCCCCCCAAGCCGTAGCGCACCCGCAAGTAAGTGCTGTACGCAGCCGCGAGCATCAGAACGGCGAAGATGCCCCGCCAGACGGTGAATCGCGCGAGCAAGCGGTTCATGCTTTCTCCTTTCTGGCTACTTCGTCGCGGCGGTTGGTGATCCACCAGATCCCGCCCAGCAACACGCTGCCCACGGAAACCACGTCGGGCACCAGGTGCAACACGCGCCACGTGAGCGCCGGCAGCGGCTCCTGCGGCACCCGCGTCCTCAAACCGATCTGCTCGAAGGGCACCGCCGAGAGGTACAGCACCGAAGTGCCCCCCGCCTCGCGCAGTCCGTAGATACGGGGGTAATACTGGTCCGGTTTCTCGGCCATGCGCCGGCGCGCCTCGGCCACCAGGGCTTCCCGCTCCCCGCAGATGGTGGCCCCGGTCGGGCAGGCTTCACTGCACGCCGTGGGCTTGCCGGCACGCTGCCGGTCATAGCACATATCGCACTTGCGCACCTTCGGCAGGCGCTGGTTCCATTCGTAGGTGGGCACCTGGAACGGGCAGGCCAGCATGCAGTAGCGGCAACCCATGCATTTGGAGGCATCGTAGACCACCGGGCCCAGTGAGGTTTTTTGCAACGCCCCCACCGGGCACACCGACGCACAGGCCGGCTCGACGCAATGCATGCACAACCGGCGGCTGTAACGCTCGCCGTGGGTCTCGATGGCCGTCAGCTTGTGCGCCGACAGCCGCTCCTCGGCCGCTACTTTGTCGTTGTACGGCAGGCGCCAGCGTTCCGCGCAGGCCCCCTCGCACAGCCGGCATCCCACGCACAACGTGCTATCGTAAAGGATCCCTTTTGACATATCAGACCCTTATATCTTTTTATACAACATTTTGGACTCGAAGTCGAAAATTTCCGCATCATGCCGTGAGGAAGAATTCACTGGCCACCTCCTTCCAGTCGGCATCCGGCAGATTCGCCAGCAGATCGTGCGAGGGCACGCCGCCATCGGCGGCCACCGCTCCCACCAGTTGCGGCTGCCGGGCATACAGCCGGCCGACCGCCTCCCGCATCCAGGACCGCACCAGTCCCGCGGGCACCAGGTTCCGCGCGGTGCTCTCCTCGTCGGGCACGTGCACCAGCGCCAGCCAGCCGCGCCCGTAGGGATCCGTGCGCACCAACGACGGGTCGCGCTGGACCTCCTGGTTCACTTCCACGATCTCGCCCTCGGTGGGCGATACCATCTCCACCTTCTCGCCGTCGCGGAAAAACGACCAGATCTTCTGGCCTTGGCGGATCCATTGCCCGGCGCGCGGCAGTTCTATGCGGTCCACACGGCCCGCCAACGCGGCTGCAAACTCGTCCGCCCCCACGCGCACCTGACTGCGCCGCTCGCGCATTGCCCAGGCATGTCCCGGGTGATAGGCCAACTGCTCCGGCACCAGAAATCCCTCCACATAGGCCGGCTTGAGCGCCGGTGACACCGGCGAGGTCTCCACCGCGACCGGCTGCACCGCCTTCTTGCGGTTCAACGCGTAGTCCAGCAGGATGAAGATCAAAAACGTTGCCAAAACCAGAATGACGGTCATCACGTGCCTCCTTGTCCCACGACGATAAGGGCACGTTGCGGACCATCTGCTGATATTTTCAAACCTCTTTATCTTATTTTACGACAGTCAGATAGAAAGGTGGTAGCAATCGATGGAGCAGGCTGGCGTTGGATTATTCAACGGGCATCAGTGGAAAAGTCCACCATGTCGCTTCGCGACAAGGAGTTAGGCGGCTGTTGTATTTTCCAGCGCCCTTGATGGGAAAATCAACAAAACTTAGCAATAGGGGCTTTGCGCAAGCGCATCCAGGCGACCGCCCCGATCATCCACAGCGCTAGTGAAATCCACTGCGATGTATTGAAGGGGCCGCCGAACGGGTTGGGCTGCTCGTGAAACCTGACGAATTCCACCAGGAATCGGGCCGTTGAATAAAGCATCAGGTAGAGGCTGAGCACCGCTCCATCCGCATGCGGTTGGCGGATTCTGCGGTAAAGCACCCCGAAGATCGCCAGCTCCGCGAGCGATTCGTAAAGCTGCGTCGGATGCAGGCGCACGCCCAGCGGAACGCCCACCAGCCGGTTGGCCTCCGGGTTCGTGAAGGTGACGCCCCAAGGCAGGCTGGTCTTGACACCCCAGCAGCAGCCTGCTGAAAAACACCCCAACCGGCCGATGGCGTGACCCAGGGCGATTCCCGGCGCGAACAGGTCGGCCGTGCGCAGCGGCGGCAGCTTGGCCTTCCTTATATAAAAGGCCGCCGTCAGCAGGGCCGCGATCAGCCCGCCGTAAAACACCCCGCCTGCCTGGAGGCTGGCCAGAGACAGGATCTCATCCGGGTGCGCGGTGTAGTAGGGGATGTCCACCAGAAACATCATGACCTTGGCCCCAGCGATAGCTGCCAGGGCGCAGTAGATCCCCAGGTTCATGACCGAATCCGGGTTGAGCCCGGCGCGCCGCGCCAACCGTCCTGCCAGCACCAGCGCCGTCAGAAACGCCGCCGCCACCAGGACGCCGTAGGTCGGGAGGAAAAAAGATCCGATGTGGAACAGTTGAGGGAACATCAGGTTCGCGCCGGCTGGCGGCGGGTGCGCAGCAGATCGAGCAGCAGCAACCCGCTGCCGATGACGATGGCCGTGTCCGCGGCGTTAAAGGTCGGCCAGTGCAAGTTCCCGACGTAGAACTCCAGGAAATCCGTGACCCTGCCCCAGACGATACGGTCGAAAACGTTGCCCGCCGCGCCGCCCAAGATCAGCGCCAGGCCCCAAAGGGTCCGCCGCTCCAGCCGGGAGGGCCGCCACAGCATCCCGCCCACCACCAGGAGCGCGATCAGGGAAAAGCCCACCAGCGCGGCGGTGTGCCAGACCGAGGCGCCGTCGTTAAACAACCCGAAGGCCACACCCCGGTTCTGGGAGTGCACGATATCGAAGAACCCAGGGATCACGCGATAGGTATCGAGAAAGGAAACCTTGGTCTCAATGATCCACTTGGTGAAGCGGTCGAGGGCGAAAACCGCCGCCGCGACGCCGTACGGCAGGGCCCGGTGCTCAGCCATTCAGTATCTCTTCCACCGCCGCCGCGCAGGCGGCGCACACGGTGGGCAGTTGGGCGTGGGAGCCCACGTCGGTGGTGTACTTCCAGCACCGCTCGCACTTGGCGCCGGCGGCGCGCTCCACCTGGACGCCGATCTCCGGCTCCGTGCTCTGATCCAGCTTTACCTGGGACACGATGAACAGTCCGGGCAGCTCCCCGGCGTACTCCTGGAGCAGCGGGTAGAGCGTGCCGTTGGCCGAGAGGTGGATGCGCGCCTCCAGCGGCGCACCGATGAACTTCTCCTGGCGCGCGGTTTCCAGGCTCTTTAGCACCCGGTCCCGCACTTCCATGAGACGGTCCCAGTTGGCGGCGCGTTTGCGCTGCTCCGCGCTCAGCCCGGCGCTGAGTTCGGCCGGCTCCGGGAACAATTCCAGGTGGACGCTCTCGGCATGCCCCAGGTGGCGCCAGACTTCTTCGGCGGTGAACGTCAGAATGGGGGCCAGCAGGCGCACCAGCGCGTGCGCCAGCCGGTGGAGCGCGGTCTGCGCGCTGCGCCGCGATTTCGACCTGGTCGCCGCCGTGTACAGCCGGTCTTTCAGCACGTCGAAATAAATCGCGCTCAGGTCGATAGTCGCGAAATCGTACACCGCCCGGTAGATCTTGTGGAAGGCAAACTCCTCGTACCAGGCGCGGCAGCGGGCCACCAGGTCCTCGGCCCGCAGCAGGATCCACTGGTCCAACTCGGCTAGCTCGGCCGCCGGCACGGCATCCCGGGCTTCCTCGAAGCCCGCCAGGTTGCCCAGCGCGTAGCGGAAGGTGTTGCGGAGCTTGCGATACGCATCGGTGAGCCGGGTGACGATGGTCTCGGAGATGCGCACGTCCTCGTTGAACTCCACCGAGGCGGCCCACAGGCGCAGGAGTTCCGCGCCGTGGTGCTTGATGACCTCCTCGGGCTCGATGCTGTTGCCCAGCGATTTGTGCATGGCACGGCCCTCGCCGTCCAGCACCCAGCCGTTGAGGGCGCAGCCGCGGTAGGGCGAATCGCCTTTGAGCCCCACGCCCACCAGAAGCGAACTGTGGAACCAACCGCGATACTGGTCGCCGCCCTCCAGATACAGGTCCGCCGGCCAGGACAGTCCGTTCTCCTCCGTGAGCACGGCCAGGTGGCTGGAGCCGGAATCGAACCACACGTCCAGGATGTCGTTCTCTTTGTGGAAGGCCGCGCCACAGCACTTGCGGCAGCGGGTGCCCGGCGGGAGCAGCTCTGCGGGGCTGCGCTCGTACCACACATCCGCGCTGTGCTCGGCGAACAGCTTGACGATGCCCTCCAGGATGCCGCGCTCGGTGAGCGGCTCGCGGCAGGTTTCGCAGTAGAACACGATGATGGGCACGCCCCAGACGCGCTGGCGCGAGATGCACCAGTCCGGCCGGGTGGCCACCATGTTGGCGATGCGCTCTTCGCCCCAGGCGGGCATCCAGCGGGTGCGGTGGATGGCCGCCAGGGCATCCTCGCGGAAGCGGTTTCGCTCCATGCCGATGAACCATTGCTCGGTGGCCCGGAAGATGGTGGGCTGATGGCAGCGCCAGCAGTGCGGGTAACTGTGCTCCAGCTTCTCGTGCGCCGCGAGCGCGTGGTGCGCGCGCAGGATCTCCATGACCACGGGATTGGCCTGCCACACGGTCTTGCCGATGAGCTGTTCGGGCAGCCGTCCTGCGGCGCCCTCGGCATGGAAGAAGCGGCCGGCTGCGTCTACGGGGCAATACGTGGCGATGCCGTACTGCTGGGCCACGACGTAGTCTTCGTGGCCGTGCCCCGGCGCCGTGTGCACCGCGCCGGTGCCCTGCTCGAGCGTCACGTGGTCGGCCAGGATGCCCAGCGAATCGCGTTCCAGAAAGGGGTGCCGGAACACGCTGCCCTCGAGCACCGCGCCCGCAAAGCGCGCCAGCACTTCATACTCGCCCCAGCCGCACTTGACCGCCGTCGTCTCGAGCAGGTCCGAGGCCACCAGGTAGACGTCCTCCCCCGTCTCGACGGCCGCGTACTCGTACTTGGGGTGAAAGGCGATGGCCATGTTGGCCGGGATGGTCCACGGCGTAGTGGTCCAGATCAGGCCCCACACCCGCCGCCCGGCGAGCGCCGGGTCGATCTTTGCCGGGTCCGAGGTCAGCCGGAAGCGCACCCAAATGGAGGGGCTGGCGTGGTCCTTATACTCCACTTCCGCTTCGGCCAGCGCCGTGCGGTCGCGCAGGCACCAGTGCACGGGTTTGAGGCCCTTGTAGACGTACCCCTTGTCCAGGAACTCGACGAACGCGCCGGCAATCACGCTCTGGTAGTGCGCGCTCATGGTTAGGTAGGGATCCGCCCAGCGCCCGAACACGCCCAGCCGCTTGAAATCCTTACGCTGGAGCTCGACGTACTTCTCGGCGTACTTGCGGCACTCGGCGCGGATCTGGGCGGCGGTCATCTGCGCCTTGCGCGCCCCCAATTCGCTGTCCACCTTGATTTCGATGGGCAGGCCGTGGCAGTCCCAGCCGGGCACGTAGGGCGCGTCGTAAGCCGCCATGCTCTTGGACTTTACGATGAAGTCTTTGAGAATCTTGTTGAACGCCGTGCCCAGGTGGATACGCCCGTTGGCGTAGGGCGGGCCGTCATGCAGAATGTAAGTGGGCCGTCCGGCGCGCGCCCGGCGAATTTTGCCGTAAATGTCTTCTTGCTCCCACCGCTCGAGCAGTTTGGGCTCGGTCTGCGGCAGGTTAGCCTTCATGGCAAAATCCGTGCGCGGAAGATTGATAGTCTGCTTCAGGTCAAGGTTCGAAAGGTCCATGTTGCGGGTATATCTTTATCCTACAACGCTGGCGGGCGTGGCCGCCGTGGAACGCTAGCGCAGTTTGCGGAGCGGCCCGAGCAGGCCGGCGCTCAATTCGCGGCAGAGGCCGATGAAGGTCGCCAGCCAGGCCGCCAGCGCGATATAGAGGAACAAGCGAGGCACCACGAGCAGGAACTCCAGTTGCATCGCCTTGGCCATCTGGAAGGTGCACGCGGTGTACATCCCCAGCGGAAAGACAGCGCCCCAGTAGAGGGGATCGTATTCCAGCGGGAAGCGCTTATACACGTACCGCCACGCCGCCAGGATGGCCAGCATCGGGATCCACCACGTGCCTGTGGCCCAGTAAAACACGGTGAAACCCTTCAGGAAGGGAAGCAGGGAATGGAGAAAGGGCGCGTCGGGGGTGTTTACGATCAACCGGGCGCCAGCCAGCGTGGAAATCGCCATCGCCCCCATGTTGATCCAGTAAGGAGGCGTGAGATCGCCGGGCGAAAAACGAAAGAAGGTATACCGGTAGAAGATCAGCGAGATCATCCAGATATACAACATCCCGCCCCATAGCCACATGGACAGGGCTAAAAAGTTGAACATCAGTCGGTAAGGCTGGTTCCAGTGGAGGGCGACGAGGGCGCTCAGGCCCGCAACCGATTGGGTCGCCACTACCGCCAGCAGCCAGGCCCCGGTAATGCCCTCATACAGACTGGGCTTATCCTCTTTGATCGTGAACGCGGTGAGTATCGTGTAGATCAGCAGCACCCACAGGGTGATTCCGATCAGCCACAGCAGCACGGCGACGGGATAATTTCCTGCGATCAGAACGAACTGGCTGCCGAGAATGCACGAGGCCGCCACAGCAGTAAAGAAGCCGGGGCCCCGCTGGTGGTCCACCAGATCGCTCAGCACGCGCCGCCAGAACCAGCGAATCCGCAGCAGGTTCAGGGTCCAGAGGGTGACATAAGCGATGACGTTCAGCCCGAATAGCGCGGACGATACCCTCGTCATCCCGAGCATGTACGCGGACAGCGATACGATGCCGGTGGCCATGACCATGGCGAAATACGCCGGGGACAGGCAGGCGACGGCGTCCGCTTGCCGCGCGGGTTCGGGCGTGTTGGCAACAGTAGGAGACGTGACAACAGGATGCGACACGCCGCGTGTTTTTCGGGTGACTTAGGTCACAGCTATGAGGAGACAGGAGCCAGAAGACAGGAGACAGAATGGCGCGTGTTCTGGCTTCTGGCTTCTGACTGCTGGCTTCTGTCACAGCTATGAGGAGACAGG
>JAJPJX010000095.1 GCA_021324015.1 Solibacteraceae bacterium
AGAGTTCTGACGATTGGTCTTTCTTGTGCGTCCAACCAGATTGTCAAAGATCTGCGCGAATCGCCCCGAACATCTTTCGATATCCCGGGCCCCCGCGGGCCTCGAATCTTGCCCGGCCCCTTGCTTTCGGGCTCAAGCCCGCCCGAGGCTTTGCCTTACGCAGACCCAGGGAAGGAACCGACGATTTCGTAGGATTGCCGGCCAGAACTTCGGCCGCTGTCTACTGGTGTTTTTTCACTTTAACAAAGGCCGTCTTCGTTTGCAACTGATCCGCGCGAGCTTTTCTGCGTTTGGCCGTCCGCCGCAGGTCCACCGAACAGATACACCGTGCGCGTCGGAAAGGGCATGTCGATGCCCTCGGCGCGAAACCGCTTGAGGATACGTTTGCGCAGTTCGTGACGCACCAGGTACTGGTCCGTAAACTCCGCCACGTGACAGTTCAGGGTGAAGCCCAGCGAGGAATCGCCAAAGCCCGGATCGAAGCGCACGCTGGGCTGCGGATCTGCGAGAAGGGCGCCTCCCAATTCCGCGGCAGCCCGGAGCGCCTCTTCGAGCAGCAGGCGCTCCACCTGATCGGGGTCGCTCTGGTAGCTCACGCCGACCTGCACGGAGATGGCTATCCTTTTCTCGGGGAGGTAATAATTAGTGACCACGGCCTGCCACAGCTTGGCATTGGGAACAATGATCAGGTTGTAGGCTAGGGCCCGGATGGTGGTATTGCGCCAGCTGATATCAGCGACGTAGCCTTCCTCGCCGGTGTTGAGCTTGATATAGTCGCCGGGGCGGATTTGCCCGGCTACCGCAATGTAAAACCCCGCGAACAGGTTGGAGAGGGTGTCCTGCAACGCTAGGGCGACGGCCAAGCCGCCGACGCCCAGGGCCGTGAGGATGGGGGTGACGGGAATCCCGAGCTGGTTCAGCAGCACCACCAGTGCCAGGATGACCACCCCGAGTTGCGCCAGGGTCTGCGTGAGGGTTACCGGCAGCGCCCCGGACACACCGGCGGCATAGAACCGGATGAAGTCGCGGGCCAGACGCGACGCCACGATGGTGAGGGAAAGAAACCAGAGAACTAGCAGAACGCGCCCCACCCACAAGGTGGCCCGGTGGGGCAGATCGGAAGACTGCGTGGCCAGGTGCAGTGCCAGGATCAGGACCCAGATCATAAAGGGTCCCCGAATGACATCCACCAGGGTGGGGGTGACCCGGCTGCGGCTTCGCGCCGCCCACAGATCCAGCAGCCGGAATAAAATCCGCTTCACCGCATAGCCCAGGGCCAGCGTTACCACCAGCACGCCGAGCGGGAAGATCAGCTCCATCCAGTTGTGCGCGAGGAATGCCCGGATCGCAACCATCCCCTCATTCTCCTACTCCTCCCTATTGCACGTTAGGAGGTTCTGCTGCGTCAAACCAGTTTGCGGGCGATTGCACTGGTTTTGTTGCTGACGGGAATCGCGCTGGGCTCTCCGGCCGCCAAACTGGCCAAGCAGGCGCAAAAGGCGGAACAGGCCGGCCAGATTTCCAAGGCCTACCTGCTCTACGCCGAGGCCGCCGCCATGGAGCCGGACAACCAGTGGTACTGGTTGAAAAGTCTGGCCTTACGATCCCGCGCGGCGCTTCAGTCCAAGCCCCTGCCGAAGCCTGCCCAGGGAGGGGCAGAGACACCCGCGGAGGACGTCCCCGAAATTCACTTTGACAGCCCTACGGAAAGGGACTGGGCCGAGGCGCGCAAGCCGTTGCCGCCGGCTCACCTGGACGCTCTGCCGGGGCGGAAGGACTTCGACCTCCGGGGAGATTCCAAGGTCCTGTTCGAGCGGGTGGCCCAAGCCTTCGGCCTGGATTGCGTTTTCGACGGGGAATACCAACCCGCCAAGCCCTTTCGTTTTCACATGCAGCGGGCCAGCTACCCGGAAGCGCTGCGGGCGCTCGAAGCCAGCACGGGCTCGTTCGTGGTGCCGCTTTCGAGCAAGCTGTTCCTTGTAGCCAAGGACACGCCGCAGAAGCGCAACGACGTGGAGCCGAATGTAGCCCTGAGCATGGAATTGACTCAGCCGACCACGCCCCAGGAGCTGACCGGGCTCATCACCGCGGTGCAGCAGGCAACCGGACTGCAGAAGGTCTCCTGGGACACCCAGCGCAATGTGGTGGTGATGCGAGGATCCGTCTCCAAAGTGTTGGTGGCGCAACAGGTCTTCAACGAGCTGCTAAAACCCCGCGCGCAGGTGGAAATCGACCTCCGGCTGCTGGAGATCACGCATAGCGACACGGTGCACTACGGCGTGACACTGCCCACCGCCCTGCAGTTCTTTGCCATGGCTTACAACCCCAGCATCCCGCAAGGCGTGACGAACCTGTTGGTGTTCGGCGGCGGCCAGTCGCTGATCGGGGTCGCGATCGCCGACGCGCAACTCGCGGCCAACATGACCAACACCAACTCGCGGCTACTGCTCAGCACCCAGGTGCGAGCGGTGGACGGCCAACCGGCCAGCATCCACGTAGGGGACAAGTATCCCGTGATGACCTCGGGGTACTTCGGTCCCACCAATTTCCAGGGTCCGGGTGCCTACACGCCGCCTCCCTCGTTCACCTTCGAGGACCTGGGGCTGGAAGTCAAAGCCACTCCCAAGGTCCATGGCATGGACGAAGTGGCCATGGACTTGGAGGCGAGCTTCAAGGTCCTGAGCGGATCCGGGGTCAACGGGATCCCCATCATCGCCAGCCGGGAATTGAAGTCCACGGTGACGCTCGCCAGTGGCGAGTGGGCAGTGGTCGCCGGGCTCATGCAGGCCCAACAAGCACGGGTGCTGAGCGGCATCGCCGGGCTTTCCAGCCTGCCGCTGCTGGGCCCGTTGGTCAGAACCACGGACCGGTCCCGGGACACTAACGACGTGCTGCTTCTGGTGCGCCCACGCCTGTTGACCGCGCCCGCGAGCCAGACGGTCACGCGCACTTACTGGCTGGGATCCGAAGCCCGCCCGCTGAGCCCCCTGTAGCAGCCTACCAGGGCCGGGGGCGAATCACTTCCGCATTCAGGTAAGGGCGCAGCGCTTCGGGAACGATCACGCTGCCGTCCTTCTGCTGATAGTTTTCGACAATAGCCACCCAGGTGCGGCCCACGGCCAGCCCGCTGCCATTGAGCGTGTGCACAAACTCCGCCTTGCCTTTGCCGCCCTTGAACCGGATGGAGGCCCGCCGCGCCTGAAACGCTTCAAAGTTGGAGCAGGAAGAAATCTCTTTGTAGTCGTTCTGCCCCGGCAGCCAGACCTCGATATCGTAAGTCTTGGCGGAGGAGAAGCCCATGTCCCCGGTGGAGAGCACCACGGTCCGGAAGGGCACGCCAAGGCGGCGCAGGATATCCTCGGCATCCGCGGTGAGGCTTTCCAGCTCGCCGTAACTCTCCTCGGGCCGGGTGAATTTCACCAGCTCCACCTTCTGGAACTGGTGCTGCCGGATGATGCCGCGCACGTCCCGCCCATAGGAGCCGGCCTCGCTGCGAAAGCAGGGCGTGTAAGCGCAGAGCCGGATGGGCAGCCGCGCCGCGTCCAGGGTCTCCGCGCGAAACAGGTTGGTGACGGGCACTTCGGCGGTGGGCGCCAGCCAGAAGTCCGTTTTTTCGCACTTGAAGAGATCCTCGGCGAACTTGGGCAACTGCCCGGTGCCATACAGGCTGTCGGAGTTAATCAGAAACGGCGGCAATACCTCGGTGTAGCCGTGCTCGCGGGTGTGGACGTCGAGCATGAAGTTAATCAGCGCGCGCTCCAGCCGGGCGCCCAGGTCCCAGTAGACGGCAAAGCGGGCGCCGGTGACCTTGGCGGCGCGCTCCAGGTCCAGAATGCCCAGTTCCGGACCCAGATCCCAGTGCGCCTTGGGCGGGAAATCGAACTCCCGCGGCTGGCCCACGCGGCGTACCTCAACATTTTCGGAGGCATCCCGTCCCACGGGCACGGACTCGTGCGGGACGTTGGGGATGCCCGCCAGCAGCTCTCGGAACGATTCGTCAAGCGCCTTGACCTGCTCGTCCAGGGCGGCAATCCGCTCCCCGATCTGGCGGATTTCCTGCTGCTGCGCGGAGGTGTCCAATCCCTGGCGGCGGAGTTGCGCGATTTCGGCACTCCCGGCGTTACGGCGCGCCTTTAGCTGCTCGGATTCCGCAATCGCCACTCGCCGCCGCTGGTCCAAATCCCGGAAACCCTCCAGGCCGGGAATATTGCCGCGGGTGGCCAGCCGTTCCGCTACCTGGTCGAAGTGGGCGCGAAAAAACGCGAGATCGTGCATTTCCTCATGCTAGCGCAGGCATGCGGCGGGAAGCGGAAACCAGGTTTTCGGGGAGGCGGGCGGCGGCGCCAAGGGAGAAGGAGAGACTTCTACTCGTCCTCGTCTTCGACGGTAACTTGTTCCAGGTCCTCGGCTTCGAAAATCTGACGGCAGTCAAGACACTCTACGTACTCGACCCCGTCACGTCGGGCGATGATCTCGGTACGGGTATGTTCACAAGCAGCCTGCATAGAGCAAGATAGGTTTTATTCTAGCCATGCCGGTTGGCTTGTCAAGGCCTCTGAAATGAATTTTTTGGGGGTATTCGCGCGCCGCCGGACGGCTCCCCCACCACCGGGTGGGCTGCCGGCTCTGCGTTACAATCCTAAGCAAATGCCTTTTCCGATTCACCGGCCGCGCCGGCTGCGCGCAACAGAGGCCCTCCGAAACCTGGTGCGGGAGACGCGCCTCCACCCTGGGCAGTTCATTTTGCCGCTTTTTGTTTGCCCCGGCGAAGGGATCCGCAAGGAGATCGGCTCCATGCCGGGCAACTACCAAATGTCGATTGACGAACTGGTCAAGGAGTGCGCGGAGGTCCAGGCTCTGGGCATCGGCGGCGTGATCCTGTTCGGATTGCCCGAGAGCAAGGACGAGATGGCCTCCGGGGCATACGCCGACGACGGCATCGTGCAGCGCGCCGTACGCGCCATCCGGAAAGAGACTCCGCGGCTGCTGGTGGTGACCGACGTCTGCAACTGCGAGTACACCAGCCACGGTCACTGCGGCAAGATCGTGGATGGAGACGTAGATAACGACCAGACGCTGGAATGGCTGGCGGCCTCGGCGGTCTCCCATGCGCGCGCGGGAGCGGACGTCGTGGCGCCTTCCGACATGATGGACGGGCGGGTGGCCGCCATCCGCAAGGCGCTGGACGCAGCCGGATTCCAGAAGATTCCGATTCTCTCGTACGCGGCCAAGTTCGCCTCTGTATTCTACGGGCCGTTCCGCGAAGCCGCCGAATCGGCGCCGCAGTTCGGAGACCGCCGCAGCTACCAGATGGATCCGGCCAACGGCCGGGAGGCCATGCGGGAAATCGCCCTGGATCTGGAGGAGGGCGCCGACATGATCATGGTGAAGCCGGCCTTGGCGTACCTGGATCTCATCCGGGAAGCGCGCGTGCGCTTCGACGTGCCCATCGCGGCCTATCAGGTGAGCGGCGAGTTCTCCATGATCGTGGCCGCGGCGCGCAACGGTTGGATCGACCAGGAGCGCGCCATGATGGAGACCTTGACCGCTATTCACCGGGCGGGAGCGGATATCATCCTTACCTATTTCGCCAAGCCGGCAGCGCGGCTTCTGTAAGCCTGTGTAACAAAGCGAACACAGCGGAGGCGGCGGCGAATCAGCGTGCGGAAGCCCCGCATCCATATGGTAGGATCGAAGCACACCCATGCCTGAAAAGAGATCGGTGGAAGAACTGCAGGCCATCGCGAAACGCGTGCGGCGCGAGATTGTGGAAATGATCGGAGCGGCCAAGTCAGGGCACCCGGGGGGATCGCTTTCGGCGACCGATATCGTGGTCACGTTGTACTTCGACGTGATGCGGCACAACCCCGCCAATCCGAAGTGGCCGCAGCGCGACCGCTTCATTCTCTCCAAGGGCCACGCCGCGCCGGTGTTGTACGCCACCCTGGCGGAAGCCGGCTATACGCCGGTGGATCAACTGAACACGCTGCGCAAACTCGGCTCCATGTACCAAGGGCACCCGGATGTCCGCTTTCTGCCCGCCTTGGAAGCCTCCACCGGTTCGCTGGGAGAAGGCGTTTCTTTGGCGCTCGGCATGGGCCTGGCGGCGCGCCTGAACGGCGAGACCTGGCGCACCTACGTCATGCTGGGGGACGGCGAGATCCAGGAAGGCCAGGTTTGGGAAGGCGCCATGTTCGCCGCCTATCACAAGGCGGTTAACATCTGCGCCATCGTCGACTACAACCGCATTCAACTGGACGGATTCGTCAAGGACATCATGGATGTCGAACCGTTAGCCGATAAGTGGCGGTCCTTCGGCTGGCATGTGCTCGAGATCGACGGCCACAGCGTTCCGGCCATCCGGGCGGCATTCGCGGAGGCCGCGGCCACCAAGGGCAAGCCCACGGTCATCGTCGCCCACACCATCAAAGGCAAGGGCGTTTCGTTCATGGAGAACAATCCCAAGTTTCACGGCGTAGCGCCCACGCCGGACGAAGTGGTTCGGGCCCTCCAGGAGCTACAGTAATGGCGACCAAGACGAAATTCGAACTGAAGATGGGGATGGCCACGCGCGAGGCTTTCGGCAAGACGCTGGCGCAGTTGGGACGGGAGAACCGGGACATCGTTGTCCTGGACGCCGACCTCTCCAAGTCCACGTATACTTCCCTGTTTGCCAAGGAATTCCCGGACCGCTTTATTTCGTGCGGCATTGCCGAGGCGAACATGGTGGCCATCGCGGGCGGGCTGGCCTACGCCGGCAAGATTCCGTTCGCCTCCAGTTTCTCCTGCTTCCTGATGAACAAAGGTTTCGAGCAGGCGCGGGTGACTATTGCCTATCCGGGGCTGAACGTGAAACTGGTGGGCACGCACAGCGGCATCTCGATCGGCGAGGACGGACCTTCACAGATGAGCGTCGAGGAGACCGCCCTGGCGTGTTCTCTGCCCGGTTTCGTGGTGCTCTCGCCAGCCGATGAGGTTTCTACAGCGGCGCTGGTGCGCGCCGCGGCCGCGCACGTGGGCCCCGTATTTATCCGCACCGGCCGCATGAAAGCCCCGGTCGTCTACCCGGCGGATCAGGAATTCGCGATCGGCAAAGCGGTGGAGCTGATCGACGGTTCCGACGTGAGTATCCTGGCCACGGGCCTCTTGGTGGCCGAAGCCATCCGCGCGCAGGAGGTGCTCGAAGGCGAGGGCATTTCCGCGCGGGTGATCGATGTCCATACGGTAAAGCCGCTGGACCGCGAATGCATTCGCCGCGCCGCCGAGACCGGCGCGCTGGTGGTTGCCGAGGAGCACCTGGTGGATGGCGGACTGGGTGTGCGCGTCGCGCAAGTGGTTGCGGAAACCGTTCCCTGCCCTATGGAATTTGTCGGGATTCAGGATACTTACGCCGAATCCGGCACTCCGGAGCAACTGCTCGATAAGTACGGCCTGGTGGCGCGCGACGTAGTCGCGGCGGCGCGGCGCGTCCTGGCCCGCAAACGGTAGGGTCCGAGCAGGATCCGGCTCGCTCATGGGCATGCAGACCCCGGGAATTCCGTCCCCGGACTTCTTTCAGCTTCTGTGGCAGCAACTGCCCGAGTGTGCCTGGGTGTTCGATCACAACCTGGCCCTCCGCCCGGTGCGCAGCCGGGCCCCCCTTTTCGATCAACCGCCGCAAGCATTCCTGGGTTCCTCCTGGAAACGGAAGATTTCCGGGGTACTCTCCGGCCGGTTCCTCTTCCTGCGCGAACTACGGCCTGCTCCGGCTGGAGGACATTATTCCCTGGTTCACCTGCCGGTGCGGAGCGCAGACGGCCTGATCCGGTTCGCGGGCGGTTTTGCGGCGGAACTGCGCCCCGCAAGCGGTTCCACATTCGAGGAGCCGAGCCTCGATCAGCTTACCCGCGTCCTGCATGACGACGTGGGGCAGGCGCTGAGTGTCGCGGGCCTGCAACTGGACCTGCTGCGCATGGATTTGAGCCCGCGTATCCCGGAGATCGCGGGGCGGACAGAGCAGATACAGGCCCTCATCGAGCGCGCCATGCAGAGCATACGAGCGGTCAGCTACGAGGCCATGGACGAAGCCGGCCGGATAGGCCTGCCGAAGGCCTTGGAAAAGCTGGCTCTCCAGGCGGGCAGTGGTCTGCCGGGCGGCTTGCGGGTGCGATGCTCGCCTGGAGTGCGCGTGGGCCGTCCCGCGGGCACCGCGCTCTACCGCATCGCGCGGCAGGCGGTAGTAAGTGCCGCCCAAAGCGCCAGTTGCTCCCGGATTGAGATACTGTTAAAGTCTTCCCGGAGCCGTCCGGTTTTGGAGATACGCGGCCGCGAGCCCGGGCCGAGGGAACAGGCGGCATGGGATTGGCGCGACTCAGGGTGGCTGGCTCTGGAACATCGGGCAGCCCAGGCCAACATACCGCTGGTCATCCTGTCGGAGCGAGGTAAAGGGCTGCTGGTGAGAGCGCATGGTCCGCTGGCAGGTCCACCGGGATAACAGAGTAACCCGTATGCCGTACACGGTTCTGCTGGCCGACGACCACCGGCTCTTGCTAGACGGGCTGCGAACCATCCTGGAACATGCGCCCGACTTTCAGGTAGTGGCGGAAGCGGAAAACGGTCACGAGGCCGTGCAATCGTGCAAACAGTTACAGCCAGACCTAGTCGTCATGGACATCGGCCTGCCCGGGATGAACGGAGTAGAGGCCACCGTGGAGATCACCCGGCACTGCGTCAACACCAAAGTGCTGATCCTCTCGATGCATGACGACGAGAACGCGGTGGTGAGCGCGCTCCGCTCCGGAGCGCGCGGGTACGTCGTGAAGCGGGCCTCCTCGAGCGATCTGATAAACGCCTTGCGCACGGTGGCCCGGGGCGGCTCCTACCTCAGTCCGCAGGTGTCCGAACGCCTGCTGCACCGCATCCAGTGCGGCGACCTGGAGGTGCACCGTGATCGCGCCTCGCTGGAGGTGCTCTCCCCGCGCGAGTTGCAGGTGCTGCGCCTGGTGGCGGAGGGCAAGACCAGCAAGGATATCGCGGTGCTGCTTGACCTGGGTGTGCAAACCGTCCGCACCTACCGGAAGACTATGATGAAGAAGCTGGGTGTGAATAACGTCGCCGGCCTGACGCAGATGGCCCTATCGGCCGGCCTGACCAACTGGAACAAACCTGATGCAGACTCCCTGGGGTGAAATCCCGATTTACGACGCGCACGTACACTTCTTTTCCCACAGCTTTTTTGCTCTCCTTTCCGCTCAAAGCGGGAGACCACTGCCGGCCATGGGAGAATTCCTCGGCTGGCAGATGCCCCCGTCCGATCCCGAAGGCCTGGCCGAGATTTGGACGAAGGAGTTGGATCGCCACGGCGTGGCCCGCGCGGCCCTGATCGCCAGCATTCCTGCCGACGAGGCCTCCGTGGAAGCCGCCGTAGTGCGTTTCCCGGACCGGTTTTACGGCTACTTCATGCTGAATCCTATCGCCTCAGACGGTCTGGAGCGCCTGGAAAAAGCGCTGGCAGGCGGACGCCTGCGCGGCGTCTGCCTGTTTCCGGCGATGCACCGCTACGCCGTGCACGAGGCGCGTGTTCGCCCAGTGTTCGAAATGGCCTCCAACTACCCGGGGACGGTCGTTTTCGTACACTGCGGGGTTCTCACCGTGGGTGTGCGCCAGAAACTGGGGCTACCCTCCCCATTCGACATGCGGTTTTCGAACCCCATCGACCTGCATGGCATCGCGCTGACGTTCCCGCAGCTTCCCTTTGTGGTGCCGCACTTCGGAGCGGGCTATTATCGGGAGGCCCTCATGCTGTGCGACCAGTGTCCCAACGTGCACCTGGACACGTCCAGCACCAACAGTTGGATGCGCTGCCAGCCTGAGCACCTGGATCTGAACAAAGTATTCCGGCGAGCGCTGGAGGTGCTAGGGCCCCGGCGGCTGCTGTTCGGCACGGATTCCTCGTACTTCCCCCGCGGATGGCACGCACGCATCTTCGAAGCGCAGTCGCGAGCGCTATACGAACTGGGCATAAATGAGGCGGAGGCCCGCCTGATCTTCGGCGGCAACCTCGCCCGGCTGCTTTCCTCGCAGGGAAATTGAGAAGAACTCCGGGCGCCTGCCACTACGTCCCGTAATGGGGATTCCGATTCGCCGCTTGCTCGCGCGGTTTGGGCCGCCGTCCACCGACAGGCTGGCGCGACTCCGGAGGGTGTTGCGTTCCGCGGTGCGTTCGCGGCGATACGCTCTTCTGCTGCGCGCCGCCGGACTGGACACTCCCGAAGCCACTTTCCGGCGGAAGACAGTACAGGAAATCCTGGCTCGCCTCCCCTGGACTTCCTACGCCGAGTATTGCCTGGCTCCCGGCGAGTTCGAGAATCGTGAGGCGCCGGAAAACCCTAGGCCGGTGCTGGCTTATCCGTTCCCTCCGGGGCCGGCCATTGTCTTTTACGATGGTCGCAGTGCCCTGCCGCGGCTCTCCCGGCATCAGACCCTGGCGGCCCGACCGGAAGCGCTCAGCGCATGGGCCCACCGCATCCTGCGGGGAGAAATTCCGCGCCCGCCCTTGGAGCACGTCATCCTGTCCCTGGCCGGCGCGTGGGAGGGGCACCTCCCGGAAACAGGCAGAGATCTGTTGTGGCGGGCGTTCCGGGTGCCGGTCTTTGAACAGTTTTTGGACGGAGACGGCCATGTCATGGCAGCCGAATGCGAAGCGCACGAAGGGCTGCACATCGCGCCGGAAGCGGGTATTTTCGAGGTACGGCACGGAGAGCTGTTTCTGACGTCACTCGAGGCGCTACGCCACCCCGCCCTGCGCCTGGGCACGGGGTTCCGTGGCGAAATCGACCCGCGCGTCTGTTCCTGCGGGCGCAGCACACCTCGTCTCTGCAACCTCACTCGTGCCGCAGCCTCCCGCACCGCCGCAGACTCCCAGGCGGCGCTTGCCGAAGCTTATTTTCCGGTCAGTTTGCGCTGAATGCGCTGGGCTTGCGCCGTCAGGCTGCTGAATTGCCGCAAGTCCTCTTCGGCCAGGGCAATCGAATTCTGGATCCGCGACACGTCGATAGTGCTCATCCCCCCCACATCCGTGCGCCGGTTGTCCATCATTCCCGACAGGGTGCGGTACTGATCGGTCAGCTCCCGGTAGCGCCGCAGGATTCGGTTGAGCGTGGCCTCCTGGCGGAGGTAGATATCCTGCAAATCCGCGATGCCCTGCGTGAGCTGGCTGATGCGTTGCGAATCCGTAGTGGCTTGCTGGCGCAGCTTTTGATCCGTGATCTGGGTCTGCGTCAGGCGGTCGCTGTTGCTTTTCAACTCGCGCTGCAAGGCATCCACCAGCCGCCGGGCGGAGGCCAGGTTGTCCGTCAGATCGGATTCGGACGCGGAGAGGCGCTGGTTTTCGGAGGTGAGTTTACCGACTTGCCCCTGGAGATCGAGGAGATTGTTCTGCAGGTCGTTAATGGAGGCGTTGTCCCGCGCCAGGCTTTCCTGAAGGGTCTGGATGGTTTTTGCCGCTTCGACCGCCGCCTGGGCGTAAGCGCTCTCCGCCGGGCTCTTGGCCGCGGCCTCCGGAGATCCTCCGGCCACCGGAGCCTGGGCCGCGGCGCGCGCAGCCGTCAACTGCCGGTCCAACTCGGCTGCGCGGGCCCGCAGTTGCCGCTTCTCGGCGCTTGCCTGCGCCAGGCTAAAGTTCTGTTTCCCGATGGTCCGCGCCTGCCATATAATGGTTCCGGCCGCGGCCGCGAGCACCACCGCGAACAGAAGCATCAGCCAGAACTTCGGTTTCACAAGATCACCTCCCTTTCAGGAAGAACAGCGTGCGGTAAGTCAGGGTGTGTTTGTCCCCCGCCTCGAGTTGCACCTGCACGCGCCTCATTCTCCGTTCCGGCACCGCCAGCGTGACACTGTAATGTGAAGAAATCAACTCCAGCATCTGCTGCATGGCCTCGGGAATTTCCCCGCTCGACCGGCAAAAGGTGGCGGAGCCACCCGTCAAATCCGCCGCCTGCTTTAAACCGTTCTGATACGCCTCCCCCAACCGGTCATTGCGATACCGCAGATGCAGGATGAACAGGGGGGTCTGCCGCGCGGCCAGGACGGTATTCAGCTTGGAGAACTTCTCCTGAATCAGTGTCTCCGGGAAACGGCGGCTCAGGTCGTGGGTGTCGCTGGAATTAATCACCGGATTGGTGTAATCTTCGCGGTAATTCTCAATCTCGCTGTCGGTGACATAGAGTACCGCTACGCGCACCGCGGTTTTGGTGAGGATGGAGTCGCCGAGTTGCTCGGCGGTCTCAACGGTTTCGAGAAGGCCCGCCTTGCCGCTGACAGGCAGGTTCTGGATGGCCTCCGTGACCGCCCCCCGGTCGGCGGTCGGATCCACCAGGACCTTCAGTCCGTCCTGGGCCCGCAGCACGCCAACGTAAACCTTCGGCGGCAGCTTGGAGATTCCGGCGACCAGCGCGTCCTTGGCGGGCTCCACGCGGGACAGGTCGCCCACTACGTCCAGCACCACCAGCAGCATCAGGAAGTCGCTCGGCCCTTTCACGTCCAGCACGCGGGAGTCCGCCCCACCCAGCTTGGCATGGAGGTCCTTTCCGTCCAGCGGATCGGCCGCCTTGGCGTCCACCCACACGGGCACACGGATCTGCCGGGCCGGCATTTTCGCCGGCGGAGCCGCGAGCAAGGCCAGGCAGCAACCCGCCGCAGCCATCCACCGCATGTAACCGCGCAGCACTAGAAGCTGAACCTCAAGCTCAGTTGGATCACCCTCCCGCCCCGGGAGCCGATGATCTTGCCGGCGTTCACGTTGGGCGCGCTGGCCGGACCGATGACGTTGTCCGGATAGTTCCAGTTGGCATGGTTCAGAAAGTTGAAGCCGGCGGCGCTGAATTCCACGGTGCGGTCCGCCGCCAGCGCGAATCGCTTGCTGAGAGACAGGTCGAAATTTTGCGAGCCCGGGTTGTTCAGCCCCGGGATGGTGCGCGGGGCGTCGCCAATGCTGAAATCCGGCGGCTGATCGAACGCCGCCGGATTGAACCACTGCTCCGGGCCGGGGTTGGCCACGTGCGGATCGACGCCCGGGACGTAGTTCACGTGCAGCGCCTGGACGACTCCCCCGGTGTTGTTGAACTCGGGATAAGGGTACACTGGCGTGCCGCTGTACAGGGCCGCCGTGCCACTCACCGACCATCCGTCGATCAGGTAGTGGCGCCAGTCGGGAAAATTCAGGAAGGGCTTGTTCGTGCCCACTGGCAGTTCGTACACGTACGTGAGCTGGAGTTGCTCCGGGACGTTGTAGGGACTCAGCGCCCACTCGTTCTGGCGATTGAAAAAGTCTTGCTTGCCGTACGGCCCGGAGTAGTCGTCCATCTGTTTGGAAACCTCCAGGTAGGCGCTGACGGAGAGCCCCAGGGAGGCGCGTTTCTCCACGCGCAGGTAAGCGCCGTTGCGCTGATAGCGCCCCAGCGGATAGGAACTGTAGACGTTGAAGCCCTTGTATTGCGGATAAGGCCGCAGGGACTGGTTGAACACCTCGTCGTTCAACTGGTCGCGGTAGGTCAGGTCGTCGAGTGGGATCGCGTTGGGGTTGGCCGCATAGTTGCCCACGAGCAGGTTTTTCCCTCCGGAGTAATGCGCGCCCAAGGTAACCAGCATGGACGCGGGAAGCTCCCGCTCCACGGACAGCGAAGCTGACTGGTAGGTAGGCAGCCGGTCGGTGCGGTCAATCAGATCCGCCACGGTATTGTTGGCCTCGTCCGGGCTCAGGTCCGGCACCGGCCCGGTGGTCGGCGGCAGTCCCGCGGAAAGCACCACCGCGGGCTGCAACTGCACGTTCGGCGAAATGAAGGTCGGGTAGAGGCTGAAGCCCTGCGTGCCCCACTGCCCGGTGTAGATCGGGATGGCGGAGTAACTGCGGGAGAAAGACCCGCGCACCACTGTTTTCGAATCATTCCAGGGGTTCCAGGCGATGCTGAAGCGGGGCTCCAGCCGGTTGTGGACGTCCTGAAACGCGGCTCCTTGCCCGTTCACGCCGGCCGCGATCAGCGCGCCCGGGAGTCCGTTAGCCGGGTTGATGGTCTTCAGGTCCACCGTGCTTTGCCGGTTGTATTTCTCCGTCCGCGGCGTGCTGCGGTTCAGGTTCAGACCGATGGAGATGCTCAGTCCCTTGCGCACCTCGTAGTGATCGCTGGCATACAGATAGGAGGTCTGGCGCCGGAAATACGAAGGCGAGATGACGATGCTCTGCTCGGCAAATTCGGGCAGCCCCAGCAGAAAGCTGGCGAAGGCATGCCCCGTGTCGATGATGCCGGGCAGACTGGTCATGCCTGCCCCGAAGCGGAACAGGCCCGCCGGATACTGCGGCCAGAAGGTGTTCACCTGATAGGCCGCGTATTGCCCCTCGAAGCGGAGGGTATGCTTGCCGTGCCGCGTGGAGACGCCGTCGGTGAACACGTAGGTGTTGTTGGCGCTTTTCGAGATCGGGTAGGAACGCCCCATGTTCAGATACGGCGAAAGTTGGAAATAGGGGAAAGACTGGGCGCCGATGCCGTGGAGTCCCAGAAGTTGCCCGTAATCCGTGGTGTCGCCGAGATCGCCGCTTTGCGAAGCCGAGGAAGTGGCTTCCAGCGTAGCGGTGTTCACCGTCCGGGAAGTGGCGGTGAACACATATTGCATCGAACCGCGGCGGGTCTGAAACCGGCGGTCCGCAGGCCCTGGATTGGCCGCCGTGGGAAACCATTGGGCGGCCCCTTGGAATCCGTTGGAAAAAGCTAGTTCCATGGTCACGCGATGGCGCACCCGGATGGACTGGTCCACTTTGCCGATCATGCCGTTGGCGGTGTTCGTCTCCGGCGAGTTGATGAAATAGTTATTGCGGAAGAACGGGCCGATATCGGTGTTGGGCAGAGGATAATAGGGCACCGCCTTGGCGGCCACCGGGTCGATGCGGCTGGTGGGAATGCGGTTTCCGGGGAACGGGTCGCGCAGGTATTGCAGGTTGTCGACCGACACCGGCTGAGTGGGATCGTATGCCGGGTTGGGGGCCGTAGTGTTCGGGTCGTAGATCGGGAGCGGCAATCCGGCCTGGTCGACCACGGCCGAGTAGTCGCCCGAGCGCTCCGGCACCGTGGGCACCGTCTCCAGGTAGGCGCGTGCGATGTGCTCCCGGACGCCTTCATAGGACAGCGAGAAGAACGTGCCGCTCGTGCCGTGCAGCAGGTGCGGGAGCACCACCGGACCGGCCACGTTGAAGCCGAACTGGTTACGCCGCAGCAGCCCTTTGTGCCCGCCGTTCTGCGTGATTTCGTGCGGCACGGCATCCAGAAAGTCGTTGCGGAAATTTTCGAACAGGCGGCCATGCCACTGGCTGCGGCTGGCACGCTTGACGCCGGCGGGCGGCGGGCTGTCTGGCCGCAGACCCAGGTTGCGCGACACGATTTTGAATTCCTCCACGGCCTGCTCGATGGGGGTCTGCGGGACGGGCGCGGGTGCCTTGGATTGCGCCCATGCCGCTGCGGCACACCACGCGCACACCCCGGCTACCGACAGAACCAGCCGCTCCATAATTCCAGTGTACCAATCGCCTGTGAGCGGACCCGCGTTTGCGCGGCGCGCCCTGCTAATCTAACGGGAGGATGAGACTAAGCGAGATCGCCGGGCGCCTGGGTGCCACGCTGCGCGGCGACGGGGACATCGAGATCACCGGAGTGGCCGGCATGGAGCATGCCGCGCCCGGACAACTTACGTTTCTGGCGAATCCGAAATATGCGCCGAAAGTGAAGCACACGCGTGCCAGCGCCATCCTGGTGGCGCCCCCGGGCGGGGACCTGCCCATCGCCAGCCTGATCTCGGAAAATCCCTACCTGGACTTCGCGCGTGCCCTGGAACTGTTTTATCAGCCTCCCCACCCGGCGCCGGGCGTGCATCCCCTGGCGTACGTGGCCCCCAGCGCCGTGATCGGCGAAGCCGCCTCTATCGGACCCTTTGTGTCGGTGGGAGAGCGCGTGCGGATCGGCCGCAACGCGGTGCTTCATCCGCATGTCGTGATCTACGAGGGCGCCGAGATCGGGGATGATTTTCTGGCTCACTCCCACGCCGTGGTGCGGGAGTTTTGCCGGGTGGGAGACCGGGTCATCCTGCAAAATGGCGTGGTGATCGGCGGCGACGGCTTCGGATTCGCCAGGCGCGCCGATGGCACGCATTACAAGATCGTACAGTCGGGCCCCGTAGTGATCGAGGACGACGTCGAAATCCAAAGCCTCACCTCCGTGGACCGCGCCACCGTGGGCGAAACCCGCGTCAAGCGGGGAGCCAAGATCGACAGCCTGGTGCAGGTGGGGCACGCCTGCGTGGTGGGGGAAGACAACATCATCTGCGCGCAGACCGGCCTGGCGGGCAGTTCCATCCTGGAACGGGACGTGCTCCTGGCCGGGCAGGTGGGGGTTTCGGGCCACCTCACCGTGCATGCCGGCGCCGTGGTGTACGCCCAAAGCGGCATCGGCGGAGACGTCCCGGCCGGCGCGCGGG
Organism: Solibacteraceae bacterium; assembly: GCA_021324015.1. GTDB lineage: Bacteria > Acidobacteriota > Terriglobia > Bryobacterales > Bryobacteraceae > JAJPJX01. The sequence continues at coordinate 16,498 of JAJPJX010000095.1, forward strand.
TCTCCGGCTCTCCCGCCTTCGCCGCCAATGAATGGCTGCGCGCCATCACCGCCTTTCCGAAACTGCCCGAACTGCTGAAGACGGTTCGCGGACTGCAAAAGAAAGTAGAAGAACTGGAAAAGAATGCCAAACGATAAGCCCCACTCGGACCGCCGCCCCCTGGCGTACCTGAATTCCAATTTTCTGAACAGCCCGGATGCCCGGGCGTTGCGTATCCTGGCGGAGTATTTGGAGCCGTTCAGCCATTTCCGCAGGGAGAACATCCGGGATACGGTAGTGTTTTTCGGGTCCGCCCGCCTGCGGGAAGACGGCCCTATGGGGCACTATTACCAGGACGCGCGGACTCTCGCGCGCATGGTCACCGAGTGGGCCCGCCAGTACACCAACAACACGCACCGCTTTGTGGTCTGCACCGGCGGCGGGCCGGGCATCATGGAGGCCGCCAACCGCGGCGCGGCGGATGCCGGGGGCAAGACCATCGGCTTGAACATCGGGCTGCCGTTCGAGCAGTTGCCGAATGGCTACATCACCCCGGAATTGAGCTTCGAATTCCATTACTTCTTCATGCGCAAGCTGTGGTTCGCCTATCTGGCAAAGGCCCTGGTGGTCTTCCCGGGCGGCTTCGGCACCTTGGATGAGATGATGGAAATCCTCACTCTGACGCAGACCCAGAAGCTGGCCAAAAAGGTTACCATCCTGCTGTACGGCTCCAAGTACTGGCGGGAGATCATCAACTTCGAAGCTCTGGTGCGCCACGGCACAATCAGTTCGAGCGACCTGGAACTGTTCCGCTACGCCGACGATCCCCAGACGGCATTCGAGATCCTGCGCGTGGACCTGCAGAAGTACGCGCTGCAGCCCGAGCCCGAACTGCCGGCCATTGCCAAGTCGCGCCACCCCGCCAAGCCGCCAGGGGCCTAGATGGTCAACATCCGCATGCGAACAGGATAGAATGGTCTGGAATATGGCGGCGCGCCTGATAGCCCTCTATCGAAAGCTCGGGCGGGTCGAGAAGGTCTTTCTTTTCCTGTTGTTGTTATACGCCGGGGCGCGCCTGGCGGCGGCCGGATCGGGCCTCGCGCTGCTGGCGGGCCTGGCCGTCTACGCGGCCGGCTTCGTGGTAGCCCTGCGCCTGGCCAAAGCGGGGATCGCCCGGCTGATCTGGCGCCTGCGCAACCGGCTCATCGTCGCCTATCTGTTCATCGCCGTCGTCCCCATTGTCCTGATCCTGACCCTGACGGCCACCGCCCTGTACATGGTGACCGGGCAGGTGGCGGTGTACCTGGTCAGCTCGGAACTGGCGCGCCGCAACCAGGCGCTCCAGGGGATCGCCGAAATCCTGGCGCGTACGCCGGCCGGGAACCGCGTGGAAGCCCTTCGCCGGGGGGCTTCCTTCCTGAACAGCCGCTTTCCCAAGGTAGAGATGTTATTCCGGGAAAGCCAGGAGTACCGCTATCCGGAAGGATCCCGCCTGACCCACCCGCCCGCCGGCTGGAAAGACGCCAGCGGCATTATGGTCAAAGACCGGCGGCTGTATAGTTGGGCGCACGTGCTGTCCGGTGCCGCCGAGGTCACCGTGGTGGCGCCGCTGACCCACGATTTCCTGGCCGGGCTGGTTCCCGAATTGGGCGACGTGTTCTTCATCACCGACCCGAACAGCGCCCACCTGCGGGCCGGACAAGTCATGCTGGCTGACGACACGCGCAACGCCAAGGCGGATCGCGTTCCGGCCCCATTCGTCGCGGCCGATATCGTGGTGACAGGCGTAAATCCCACCCCCGTGGCGCTGTGGGAGTCCCCGGAGCGCTGGGACAGCATGGTGCTGGTGGTCCATACGCGCACCTCCGCCCTGCTGGGCATCCTGTTCGGGGGCAAAATGGATTGGGGCCAGATCATCCTGGTGATCTTCGTGGGCGTGGTGGTCCTGTTCGTCCTTGTCGAGATTGTCTCGCTGGTGATCGGCATCTCGCTCACCCGCACCATCACCAGCGCGGTCCACCATCTTTACGAAGGCACCCAAAGAGTCAAGGAAGGCGATTTTTCTCACCGTATTCCGGTTGAGGGCAGCGACCAGCTCGCCGAACTGGGGATCTCCTTCAACACCATGACCGAAAACCTGGAGCGCCTGATCGTGGTGGCGAAGGAGAAGGAACGCCTGCAATCGGAACTGGAGATCGCCCGCGAAGTGCAGAGCCAGCTCTTCCCCAAGCAGGCTCCCCATTTGACCAGCCTGGAGGTCACCGGCGTGTGCAACCCGGCGCGCATGGTTTCCGGAGATTATTACGATTTCCAGGACCTGGCCGAACACAAATTGGCCTTTGCCATCGGGGACGTGGCGGGAAAGGGGATCTCGGCGGCGCTGCTGATGGCCGCCATCCAATCCACCATGCGCACGCAACTGACGGCCAGCGCGTCCGCCAGGGGGAACGGCAGCGCGCCCGGACGCCTCTCGGCGGCGGCCCTGGTATCGCTGCTGAACAAGCAGCTCTATGCCAACACCTCGGCCGAAAAGTACGCCACCTTCTACTTCGCCCTGTACGACGAAGAGACCAGCACCTTGACCTACACCAACGCGGGTCACCTGCCGCCCATCCTGCTGCACGGCGGAGTTCCCCGCATGCTGGACGTCACCGGCACGGTGGTCGGCGCATTCCCGTTTACGCGGTACGATGAAAAACAAGTCGAGCTGACCAGCGGAGACCTGGTGGTCGGCTATACGGACGGCATCACCGAACCCGAGAACGAATACGGCGAGATGTTCGGCGAGGAACGGCTGAAGGACCTGCTGGTCAAGCACGCCCGCGACGACGCGCCCGAGATCATCGCCCGGGTCATGGAGGCCGTCCAGCAGTGGACCGGGGCCGGCGAGTTGCAGGACGACATGACCATGCTGGTGGCGCGCAAGCGATGAAGATTCTGACCGCGGCTCAAATGCGGGAGGTGGACCGCAGAACCATCGAAAGAGGTATTCCCGGTCTGGTCCTCATGGAAAACGCCGGTCAGCGTGTGGTGGAGTTGCTGGCCGAGAAGTTCGCCCCGCTGTCCTCGCAGCGCATCGTGGTGCTCTGCGGCAAAGGAAATAACGGGGGCGACGGCATGGTGGTCGCTCGGCAGGTGTTCACGCGCTTCCGCCCCGCCCTGGATGTGGTTCTGCTGGCGCCTCCGGAGCAATTGCAGGGAGACGCCGCTGAAAACTGGCGCATGCTGCGGGCCTGCGGTTGCCCGGTGAGCCCCGCCATCACCCCAGCCATGCATGGCGCCACGCTGGTGGTGGATGCGCTGCTGGGCACGGGGATCCGCGGACCGGCCGAAGGCGCCGTGCTGGAGGCGATTCGCGAGATTAACCGCGGCTTTCCGCTGGCCAAAGTGGTGGCCGTGGATATCCCCTCCGGCATGCCCAGCGATTCACCGTTTCCCGGAGGAGAACACGCGCGCGCGGACTTCACCGTGACGTTCACCGCGCCCAAGCCGGCCCAGGTGCTGGCGCCGAACTGCAACGCCGTGGGGGAACTGCGCGTGGGTGCGATCGGCAGCCCGCCGGAACTCTACGAGGCCGATCCCGGCATCACCCTCTCCCTCGTTCAGCCGCGTGAGTTCCTGCATCTGCTCGCGCCGCGCCGCCCGGGCGCCCACAAGGGCAGCTTCGGACATGTGCTGGTCATCGGCGGCAGCCGCGGCAAAACCGGCGCCGCCGCTATGGCCGGGCTGGCGGCGTTGCGCTCCGGCGCCGGATTGGTCACGGTGGCCTCGGCGGAATCCGCTATCCCGGTTATCGCCGGGCATGCCCCCGAACTGATGACCGAGCCGCTGCCGGAAACCGACTCCGGCGGCATTTCGCTGCGGGCGTTCGACTACGGACGCTTGCCGGACATCGCCGCCAACAAGGACGTGCTGGCCATCGGACCGGGCGTGGGTACGCATCCCGAAACCGTGGCGTTGGTGCGCCGCGCCCTGGAGGAATTCCCGCACCCCGCCGTCGTGGACGCCGATGCCCTGAACGCGCTGGCGCAAACTCCGTTTTCTGCATCCGGAAGACTGCGTGTGCTGACTCCGCATCCCGGCGAGATGGCCCGTCTCACCGGCCGCACAGTCGCGGACATCGAGGCGGACCGCGTGGAGGCCGCGCGCGGCCTGGCCACCGGGCGCCAGGTCACGCTGGTTCTCAAAGGCCAGCGCTCCCTGATCGCGTTTCCGGACGGCCGCGTGTGGATCAATCCCACGGGGACGCCCGCCATGGCCAGCGGAGGCAGCGGCGACATCCTCACCGGGCTGCTGGCCGGCTTCCTGGGCCAATTCCCCGCCGAGCCCGGCCTGGCGGTTGCCGCCGCGGTCTATCTGCACGGCCTGGCCGGAGAATGCGGCGCGCGGGAACTCGGAGAGAAACCGCTCATCGCCACAGACCTGCTGCGGTTCCTTCCCGCCGCCCTGGAGGAGTGTGCCCGTTTTCCGGACCGCCTCTGAGGAAGAGACCATCGCGCTCGGAGAAAAGCTCGCCCGGCAGTTGCCCCGGCGCGCGGTGGTGCTCCTGATCGGCAACCTGGGCGCGGGCAAGACTACGCTGGCCAAGGGCATCGTCAAAGGCCTGGAGGTCGCCGCGCCGGAGGAGGTTTCGAGCCCCACCTTCACGCTGATCCACGAATACGGCCAAAGCCGCCGGGTCTATCACATCGATTTTTACCGCTTGGAAACCGCCCGCGAGTTGGCCACGCTGGGCCTGGAGGAATTGTTCGATCGTGAGGCCGTGTTCCTGATCGAGTGGGGCGAGCGCTTTCCGGAGTACATGCCCGCCGAGCGGCTGGAAATCCGCTTGCGCGAAGTGCAGGGAGATGAGCGTGAGATCGAAGTGACTGTGCCCGCGCCCACCCGCGGCGCGGAATTGATATAGTCTCCGGTTTGAGATCACCGATGCTCCTCCAGCCATCCGCAAGCGTGATGATTCTACTGTTGGCCGCCGCCGGTGCCTCCGCACAACTTCGCCCGGCGGAACCCGAGTTGGTGGGCATGTCCAGGGAGAGGTTGGCACGGGCTGGCGCGCTGCTGGAAGGCGAAGTGCGCTCCGGCCGCGTGGGGGCTGCTTCCATCCTGGTGGCGCGCCGCGAAAGGATTGTGTTGCAAAAGGCGTTTGGCCGCCTTTCCTCGTCCCCGGGTGCCCCGCCGCTCGAGCCTGATTCGGTTTTCCTGCTGGCGTCCATCACCAAGCCGGTCACGGCCTGCGCTCTCATGCTGCTGGTCGAACACGGGCAAGTAGTGCTCAACGATCCGGTGTCGCGCTATCTTCCCGAGTTCACGGGTGGAGAGCGCGGCCACGTGCTGGTCCGCTATCTGCTCTCCCACACCTCGGGTCTGCCCGACATGCTGCCGGAGAACACCGAGTTGCGCCGGGCGCACGCGCCGCTGAGCGAATTCGTGAAGCACACCTTCCACACGCCGCTTTTGTACCCGCCCGGTAAGGGCTTTCGCTACCAGAGCATGGGCATTCTGCTGGCCGCAGAGATCGTCGAGCGGCTGTCCGGTATGCGCCTTCGGGATTTTGAAGCCAAAGAAATCTTCGAGCCCATGGGGATGAAGGACTCCTCCCTGGGACTGGGCGGCCGCCGCATCGCCGATCTGGTCGAGTGCCAGGAAGGCCCGGGAGGAAATCGTGCCGACATTCAGAGTTTTGGGGCCAACAGCCCGTATTGGCGTGATATGGGCCATCCCTGGGGCGGTATGCACAGCAACACCCGCGATCTCGCCATCCTTTTGCAGACCTTCCTGAACGGCGGTTCCTATGCGGGCCGGCGGCTCTTCAGCCCCAACACAGTGCGCGAGATGATCACCGACCAGAACGCCGGGCTGCAGGCCCCCTGGGGACTGGGCTGGGCGCTGGGACGATCCATCGCCTGGAATGGCTTTGGCGACCTGATCTCGGCCCGTACCTTCGGGCATGTCGGCGCGACCGGCACGGCGGCCTGGGCCGACCCCGAAAGCCAACTGCTCTGCGTCATCCTGACCAACCGCCCCTACTCGATCGACGACGGCAGGCTGCTCCGGCAAGTGTCCAACGTTGTCGCCGCTTCCGTCGAAAAATGATCCGGCTTGCCGGCGCCCCGTCCTACTTCCCGATGCAGAAGGTCGAGAAAATCCGGTTGAGGATATCGTCCGCGGTGGTGGCGCCGGTGATGGCATCGATGGGGCGCAGCGCGGCGTACAGGTCCAGCAGCAGCATCTCGTGCGGGATGCTTTCGTGCGCCGCGGTTTCTGCCTTTTCGAGATAACGCACGCACTCCTGCAACAACCGTTCGTGGCGTACGCTGGTGATGAAACTGGCCTCCTGCTCCACGGAGCCCTGCGGAGCCACGGCCTCCAGAATGGCATCGCGCAGAGCCGGGATACCCTCGCCGCTCAAGGCCGACACCGCCACCAGACGTTCCGTGATTCCGCAGCGCCGTGGCAGATCGCTCTTGTTACCCACCAGCAGCCAGCACCCTTTGCCGCGGGCCCGTTCTATCAATTCCAGATCCTGCGCCTCCGCTGCGGCGGAGAGGTCTACCACCACCAGGGTCAGATCGGCGTCCGCCATGGCCTGAAAGCTGCGTTCGATGCCCAACGTCTCGACCAGGCCCTCACCCGGGCGGATGCCCGCCGTGTCGTAAAGTTTGACCGGGATGCCGTGGATGGCCGCCACCTCCGAGACTAGGTCCCGGGTGGTGCCCGGAATCTCCGTGACAATGGCGCGGTCCTGCTCCAGCAGGCGGTTGAACAGGCTGCTTTTGCCCACGTTCGGGCGTCCCACGATGGCCAGCGTCAGCCCGGCGCGAACCAGGTCTCCATAGGCGAAGCTGGCCGCCAGGCGCGCGACCCCTTCGCGCAGGGGCGCGAGGCGCCCCAGAATCTCCTGGGGCGAAGCTACGCTGATGTCGTCTTCGGCGAAGTCGATCCCTGCCTCCAGGAGCGCGATCAATTCTAGCATCTGCTCCTTGAGCGGGGCCAGGCGGCGGGAGACCGAGCCCTCCGCCTGCTGTGCGGCGACGCGGGCCTGATACAGGGTGGTGGCCTCGATCAGGTCGCGGATGGCCTCAGCCCGGGGCAGGTCGATGCGCCCCCGCAGGAAGGCTCGCAGCGTGAACTCGCCGGGTTCGGCCAGCCGCGCTCCGGCGGAGACGGCGCGTTCCACGCAGTGCCGAAGCACCACCGGAGAACCGTGGCAGGTGATCTCCACCACGTCCTCGCAGGTATACGAGCGCGGCTTCTCGAAAAACGCGACCACGACTTGATCCACCAGCCGGCCTTCCGGGTCCACGAGTTCAGCCAGTTGCGAGCCCCAATTGCGCCAGACCGCTGGGTGCGGAAATCGCAGGATGCTCTCAGACACTGGCCGTGCCGACGGCCCCGAAAGACGCACAACTCCAATACCTGAACGGCCCGGAGGGGTCGAAAGGGCGACAATCGTGTCCTGAAGATCCAAAGGCGGAAACTAGCGGCGGGCGCCGTGAGCGCGGGATGGCCTTTGCCCGCGCGGACCGCCGCGGCCCCGGTCCCGCGGGGGGCCTTCCGGCCGCCCGGAGCCCCGGAAACTGGGGGGTGGTGCCGGAGATTCCGGCAAACTGGGCATGCCGGCGGGATATACCACCACTTGCCTGTGGATTCCCGAACCGCTGCTTTCGCTGCGCACGGCCGTATCGTTGCGCAAAGCCAGGTGAATTACGCGCCGCTCCCGGCTATTCATGGGATTGAACCGGAACGGCTGCCCGGTGCGTTTCACCTTGTCCGCCGCGGCCGATGCGCTGAGCCGCAGTTCCTCGATGCGCAGCAGCCGGTAGTCATTGGCGTCGAAGGAGATCCGGGAATGGTCTTCGGAGGGCACGCGCAGCACCTCCATGGTCAGGTGTTCCAGGGCCAGCAGTAACTCGGCCCGGTTGGCCAGTAGCAATTCCTCATCTGGCCCGTGGAACTTGACCAGAAGCTCCGGCGTCTCGAAGTCGTCCGCGGCGGGCTGCCCGTCTTCCATTTCGTAGTTCACCCGGAAGCCGGCCAGCAGCAGCAGCCGCCGAAGAAACCCATCTAGCTCGGCTCCGACCGAGGATACGGAGTATTTGCGTTCGCTCACCGTCTACTTCTTGCCACCCTTCTTCTTGGGCTGCACCGAGAGAGCCACCTCCGCAGCCACTGCGGTCTTGTTGAAAAACCACTGCTGCGCGATGCCCACCAGATTGCTGGTCAAATAGTATAATACCAGCCCGCTCGAGAGGTTGTAGAACATGAACCCGAACACCAGCGGCATGATCATCATCATCTTCTGCTGGTTGGGATCCGGTGTCGTGCTGGGCGTCATCTTCTGCATGATGAATTGGCTGGCCACCATGATCAGCGGCAGCACTTTGATCGGCAGGGTCTCCGGCTGGGAAAGATCGGTGACCCACAGCCAGTGCGCACCGCGCATCTCCACCGACACGGTGAACACTTTGTAAAAGGCGAAGAAAAAGGGGATCTGGAGCGCCATCGGCACGCACCCGCCCATAGGGTTCACGCCGTATTTCTTGTACAACTCCATCGTTTCCTGGTTTTGGTCGGCTTTGCGGGGGTCCCGGATGCTGATGCTCTTGTACTTTTCGTTGATGGCCTTGATCTGCGGCTGGAGCGCCTGCATCTTCTTCATGGACTTCATGCTGGAGATCTTCAGGGGGAACAGCGCAAAGTTCAGGGCGATGGTCACCAGGATGATCGCCCACCCGTAGTTCCGGACCACGTGGTCATTCACCCAGTTCACGATCAGAAACAAGGGCTTCGCCAGTAGGCCGAACCAGCCGAAGTCCACGATCTGCTCCAGCTTGGGGTTTACCGAGCGGAGAATATCGATGTCTTTGGGCCCCACGAACAGCGAAAAGCGGTTCACCGAGCCGTTGCCCACAGCCGTGCCCGCCATCGGAATCTCCTTCTCCTCGTATGGCGTGCGCACCGAATCGGAGAACGTCACGGATTCCACCGGGCCCGGGCTGTCGGGCAGGAAAGCGGCAACGAAATATGTGTCTTCGACGCCGGCAAACGAGTATTGCCCGGTGAACTGCGCCGGGCCGTTCTTGGCCGCCTTGGCGGAATTCTTGACCAGCTTACCTTCGGCCGTGTTGAAGTAGAGCGTTTGGGAGGCTCCGGCGGGGTTTGGCACCGCCATATCGCCGAAGCCGCCGCGCCACTCGATCAGCGCCGGAAGCGCTTTGCCGCCGTCGCTCACTTCGGTGGAAATCTGCGAAAGATAGCTGTTTGCCTGGAACCGGAAGGTCTTGCGCGCCCGTGTCTGGCCGTTAGAGAACTCGAAGGTCACTCCCAGCCCGTCCGGATCCTTCTTGATGGCATATAGCGCCTGGTTCAGATCCACTGCAGGCTTCTGGCCGGAGAAATACAGCGAAAAGGGGGCACTGGTGGCGGAGGCGCCGTTTACCAGTTCCAGCGGCTTGCCCGAATGCGCCGCGAACTTCTTCAACAGCCAGTTATGCACCACCGCGCCGCGGTTGCTGAAAGTAATCCGATACAGGTCGGTCTCGATGAAGACGCGCTCTTCAGCCTGCGCGGAAACGGGAGGGGTGGCGGGGATCGCGGAAGCGGGCGTGGCCGCCGGAATAGCGGTGGCCGGCGCCGCAGGCGCCTTCCCCTGGGATTGCGATGCCACCGGCTTTTTCGACGGCGGCGCGATCGTCTTGTAGAAATAAGGAGTTACGAACAGGACCGCGCCCATCAGCAGGAAGGCCAGCAGCAGCCGCAACTCCATCGACATCTCTTTGGGAGGCTCGGGCCCCCCGATCGTCATTCCGGCGTTATTTGGTTCGGCCATGCTGTCTTGACTTCGTTCCCTATTGATCGTCACTTCCGGTAGAATGCGCTTACGGGACGGGGTCCAGGCCGCCCTCGTGGAACGGATGGCACTTCGCCAACCGCTTGAGCCCCATCCAGACACCTTTCGCGACCCCGTGCTTCTCCACGGCCTCACGCATATACTGCGAGCAAGTCGGATAAAAACGGCAGGCGGAAGGCAACAGGGGAGAGACCACCAACTGGTAGATTCGCAGGGTCCCGGTTACAGCCCGTTGCAGCGCTCGAACAGCCGGGCTACTTCCCGCCGGAGCACGGGAAACGAGGCCTTCAGCACGGAGCGCCGGGGATTGATGACAATGGACCACCGCGGACTCAACGATTCGAATTCCAGGCGGACGGCTTCCCGGATCCGCCGCTTGATGCGATTGCGGACCACGGCCGTACCCAGGGCGCGGGGCAGGGTGAGCCCCACCCGGCTGCCGCTGCCTTCCGGTTCCCGGACGTGGAACGCCACAAAGAAAGGCCCCGTGAATTTGGCGCCTTGCTGGTACACTCTACGGAAATCCGAGGATCGTAACAGACGAACACGTTTCGGAAAACCAGCGATAGATCACTACCTCTCGGAGCTGACCGTCAGTTTCTTACGGCCCCGAGCGCGGCGGCGTGCCAGGACGGCTCGTCCATTCTTGGTTTGCATCCGTGACCGAAACCCGTGCGTCTTGGCGCGCCTGCGGTTATTGGGTTGAAAGGTGCGTTTCGGCATTTTCGTTCAATCTACCAGTATAAAGCAGCCGGAGCGGAGGGGCAACGGCGAGGCGCGACGTGTCAAAAATACACGCGTGTGCTTCAGCGCCCCACCGTGGGAGGAGACGAGAGCATGGAGAGGAGAAGGCTAAATACCACCAAAATGGCCAACCCACCGGCAACCAGCATAGGTCCGAGACTCCTTCTTTCGCGAGGTAGTGCAATTTCGGGGCCGAACGTTTCAGCCGCGGCCTCCTTGCAGTGTGGTACGTTGCCGGTATGCGATTGGATTTGGCGTTCGGCAAAACCGGCCTGACCGTAGACCTGCCGGAGGGGTTCCAATATCGGATTCTGGAGGCGCGGTCGGCGAGGCCCCTGGGCGATCCCCAGGCTGCCATCGAAAGCGGCTTGGATCACCCTGTTGGCACGCCGCCAGTCACGGAACTGGCGCGCGGGAAGCGCAGCGCCGCCATTTCCGTTTGCGACATCACCCGGCCGGCTCCCAACCGCCAGGTCCTCCCTCCCCTGCTGCGCCGCCTGGAATCCGGCGGAATGCCGCGCGAAGGCATCACCATCCTGATCGCCACGGGACTGCATCGCCCCGCCACCGAGGCCGAGATCCGCGAGATCTGCGGCGACTCGATTGCGGCCGCTTACCGGGTGGTGAATCACAACGCCCGGCAACTGTCGGAGCACCGTCACCTGGGCGCCACCGCGTCCGGCACGCCGGTGTACGTGGACGAGCGCTTTGTCTCCGCCGATCTGCACATCACTCTGGGCTTTATCGAGCCGCACCTCATGCTGGGGTATTCCGGCGGACGCAAGCTGATCGCCCCCGGGCTGGCGGCCCAGGAAACCATCAAGGTGTTGCACAGCCCCCGCTTCATGCGCGACCCGCGCGCGGTGGAAGGCTCCATCGAGGACAACCCGCTGCATCGCGAGCTGCTCGAAATTTCGCGCATGGCCCGGCATGACTTTCTGCTGGACGTAGCTCTGGCCCGCAACCGCGCCATCGCCGGCGTGTTTGCCGGGAGCCCCCTGGAAGCCCACCGCCGCGGGGTGGAATTCGTGTCGCGGGTGATGTTGGAGACTCTGGAGGAGCCCGTGGACGCCGCCATCACGACTTCCGCCGGCTATCCCCTGGACCTGACGTTTTACCAAGCCGTTAAAGGCGTTACGGCCGCGTCGCACATCGTGAAACCGGGCGGTAAAATCCTGCTGCTGGCGGCCTGCGAGGAGGGTGCGGGCGCCCCGGAATTCCGCCGTATGCTGCTCGAAAACCCCTCCGGGAGGAAGTTCCTCGAGCATATCCGGCAGGTGCCGGAGGTGGTGGTGGACCAGTGGCAACTGGAGAAACTCGGGCTGGTCACCGCCGCGAAGGACGTGCTCTTCTACGTGCCCGGCCTGCCGGCCGAATATCACGCCTCGTTGTGGGGAAAATCGTTTCCCACCGCAGCGGCGGCGATCCGCGCTCTGGCCGAATCGCTGCCGCCGCGAGCGACTGTGGCGGTGATTCCGGAAGGGCCTTACGTGCTGGCCAAGGCCAGTTCCGGCGACCGCGAAGCCGTAGGGGTATGAGTTACTTTCCCGCGTTGAAACGGTCTTCGATGGCTTTCCAGTTCACCACGTTCCACCAGGCCGCGATGTAGTCCGGCCGGCGGTTTTGATATTTCAAATAGTAGGCGTGCTCCCACACGTCCAGGCCCATGACCGGGAACTTGCCTTCCATGATCGGACTGTCCTGGTTGGCCGTGCTGTAGATATCCAGCTTACCCGCGGCATCCTTCACCAGCCAGGCCCAGCCGGAGCCAAAGCGCGTGGCCGCCGCACCGTTGAATTTCTCCTTGAACGCGGCGAAGCCGCCGAAGGTAGCGTTGATGGCCTGGGCTAGGTTTCCGACCGGATCGCCGCCGCCCCCGGGCGTCATGATGCCCCAGAACATGGAATGATTGCTGTGGCCGCCCCCATTGTTTCGCACCGCGGTGCGGATGTTTTCCGGAACCGCCGCACAGTTGGTGGCCAGCAGTTGTTCCACGGTCAGACCGGCGAGGTTCGGGGCCGACTCCAGCGCCTTGTTCAGGTTGTTGACGTATGCGCCATGGTGTTTGCCGTGATGGATTTCCATGGTCATTTTGTCGATATGCGGCTCGAGCGCGTCAAAAGCGTAAGGCAATGGTGGCAGAGTAAATGGCATACGAGTCTCCTTTCAAGTCTCCTCTGAGCAAAAACCGTCCGGGCGCCTGAGCGTCCGGCAACGGTCCGAAACGGTCACAGGCCGGCGGCCCCGCCGGCTTTCTCGAACGCGTCGGCGAGCCGGAACATGGTCGGCTCGTCGAAGTGCCGCGTCAGAATCTGCATGCCCACGGGCAACCCCTCCGCGGTCTTGCCGCAGGGCACGCTCAGGCACGGGATGCCGGCCAGACTTCCCGTGATGGTGAAGATGTCGGACAGATACATCTCCATGGGATCGTCGATCTTTTCCCCCAGCTTAAAAGCCGGGAACGGGGAAACCGGCGCCACCAGCACGTGCACCTGCTCGAAGGCGCGGCTGAAATCCCGCGCGATCAACGCCCGCACCTTCTGCGCCTTCAGGTAGTAGGCGTCGTAATAGCCAGCGCTCAGCACGTAAGTCCCCAGCATGATGCGCCGCTTGCATTCCGCACCGAATCCTTCGCCGCGTGTGGCCCGGTACATCTCGCTTAGCGTATCGGCTCCAACGGCCCGGCGGGTGTACCGCACGCCATCATAGCGAGCCAGGTTGGAGCTGGCTTCAGCCGTGGCGATGATGTAATAGCAGGCTATGGCGTAGTCGGTCGCCGGCAGGCTGATTTCCCGCACCTCGCAGCCTTGCTTCTTGAGCACCTCCACGCCGCGGGCGATCAGGTCCCCCGTCTCGCTCGTCAAGTTTTTTAGATACTCCACAGGCAGGCCAAGCTTCAGGCCTTTTACCTGCCCGTCCAGGGCAGCCGTGTAATCCGGTACGGGTGCCTCGGCAGAGGTGGCATCCAGGGGGTCGCGCCCGGCAATTGCGCCCAACAAGACCGCCGCATCGTGCACCGTCCGGCCAAACGGTCCGATGTGATCCAGCGAGCTGGCGAAAGCGGTGAGCCCGTAGCGCGAAACACGCCCATAGGTCGGCGTGACGCCCACCACGCCGCAAAAGGACGCCGGTTGGCGAATGGAACCCCCCGTATCCGAGCCCAGCGAAACCACGGCCGTGCCCTGCGCGACCACCGCCGCTGAGCCGCCGCTGGACCCTCCCGGCACGCGGTCCGGCGCGATGGGGTTGCGCACCGGCCCGAAGGCCGAATTCTCATTCGAAGACCCCATGGCGAACTCGTCGCAGTTGGTCTTGCCCAGCACCAGCCCGCCGGCTTCCTCCAGGCGCGTGACAGCGGTGGCGTCGTAGGGCGGCACGTAGTGCTCGAGCAGCCGTGAACCGCAGGTGGTGCGCACCCCCTTGGTGACAATCACGTCCTTGATCGCCACGGGCACCCCGGCGAGCGGGCCGGGGTCCTCGCCGCGGGCGATCTTTTCGTCCACCCGGGCCGCGGCGGCCAGCGCGCGCGCGGGGCAGAGGTGCAGAAAGGCGTTGGTCTTAGGGTTCTCCGCCTCGGCGAAGCGCAGGGCTTCCCGCGCCAGTTCCGCGGCGCTGAACTCGCGCGCCCGCAAACCCTGCTGGACCCGTTCAATCGTGAAGGAAGCGATCTCCATGGCTCTCAGCGTTCGATCACCTTGGGGACCTTGAAGTGGCCGGAGCCGGCTTGCGGAGCATTGGCCAGAGCGGTCTGCTGGCCTAGAGGCGGACGCTCACAATCGGGCCGCAGCGTGGCCGTCTCTCCGGCCTCGTAGAGCACCTGCGCCATGGGCTCCACGCCGGACGTATCCAGCTCCTTGAGCCGGTCCATGTGCGCCAGAATTTCGTCCAGTTCCGCCCGCATCCGCGCCACCTCGGACCCGGTCAGTTTTAGATTCGCGAGGTCCGCGACATAGCGCACCTCTTCTTCGCTGATCTTCACGCCTGTGCCCTTTTTCGAGCCCGTTTGTAAATGCTCCGCAGAACCGGATCGGCGATCTGATCCGCCTCGTCGGCAGCCAGCAGCGGGGCCTCCGCCTGCCGGGCGCGCCCGGGCGGCCGGCGCGCCGGCACCACCCGAAACTCGACCTCTTCGACCACGCCGCTGCCGATCTGCTTATCCAGGTTGCGCAGAATCTGCCCCGTCAACGCGAACAGTTGGCGCTGCCAGACGGCATCTTCCACTTCCACGATGAGCCGGGTACGCACCATCCGGGCGGCCCGGGTGTGCGCCGCGATCTTTTTCCCCACCGCCGGCGGCCAGGCGGCACAGGCCACCTCTTCCGCGCTGATGGGATCGCCGGGGATGTGGAGTTTCCGGATGAGCCTGCTGGCGCGTTCCATGTTGCCGGGACTCCCGCATTGTATCATGCGCCCGCGAAGAGCCGGCGCCGCAGCCGCTCCGCCACGTGTAAGATGAAGAAATGCTTATACTTGCGTCGCAGTCGCCGCGCCGCAGCGAGATTCTCCGGCAGGCCGGCATCCCCTTCCTGGCGCGCCCCGCGGACGTGGACGAGACACCCCTCGACGGGGAGGCGCCGGAAGTCTATGTCGTGCGCCTGGCGGAGGCTAAGGCGGTAGCCGTGCCGGCGGCTCCCGGCGAGGTCGTGCTGGGCGCCGACACAACCGTAACTATCGACGGCCAGACCCTCGTCAAGCCCGCTGACGCCGCCGACGCCACGCGCATGTTGGAACTCCTCTCCGGACGGCGCCACCGGGTGATCACCGGCATCTGCCTCAAGTCCGCGCGCGCTCTGGTGCGCGACTGCGCCATCACCCAGGTCTGGTTCGCCCGCCTCTCCGCCGCTGAGATTCAGGAGTACGTCGCCAGCGGTGAGCCCATGGACAAAGCCGGCGGGTATGCCATCCAGGGACTCGCCTCCAAGTTCGTATCTCGCATCCACGGCTGCTACTGGAACGTGGTGGGGCTCCCCGTGGCGCTGGTCTACCGGCATTTACACAAGCTGGAGAGATAGCCAGAGCTTTCCCGGACTGCCCGGCAGTTGGTATACTCACTCCACTATGTCCAGGCCGACACTTTTGAGGTTAGTCATTGGGATTGTTGTTTTGGCCCTTCCGATCGCCGCTCAGGTAAGTACCGGAGAGCTGAGCGGCTCGGTGGTGGATTCCTCCGGCGCGAGCATCGCCAATGCTAAGGTGGTCGCCACGAATGCCGCCACCGGCGTTTCGCGCGAAGCGTTCACGGACGCGGCCGGCAGCTACGTCCTCACCTTGCTGCCGCCCGGCACCTATAACCTGGCAGCCGAAGCCAGCGGCTTTCGCCGGGTGGTGCAAAACGGCATTCCCCTCCAAGTCAACCAGCGCGCGGAAGTGAACTTCAAGCTGGAAGTCGGGCAGGTCACCGAAACCGTCGAGGTGGCCGCCGCCCCGCCCCTGCTGGAGAGCGAATCTTCTTCGCTGGGCAGCGTCATTGCGGAGCAGTTTGTCGGGGAACTCCCCCTGAACGGCCGCAATTTCGTGCAATTGGCCATCCTCTCGCCCGGCGTGAACGGGACCGGTTACAGCACCTCCGGAACCATCATGAGCGGCACTCGCCCGGATGACCGCCGGCCCGGCACCGAGTTGTTCTCCAACGGGAACCGGGAGGGCTCGAACGATTTCCTGTATGACGGCATCGATAACAACGACCGCCTGACGCTGTCTATCGTGCTGCGGCCGGGCGTGGACGCCATCAAGGAATTCAAGGTGCAGACTAACCTGTACAGCGCCGACCTGGGCCGCAACTCCGGCGCCGTGGTGGACGTGGTGACCAAGTCCGGCACCAACGACTTCCACGGGAGCGCTTTCGAGTTCCTGCGCAATTCCGCCATGGACGCGCGCAGCTTTTTCAACGTCAAAGGAACGCCATTTCCGTCATTCCGCTACAACCAGTTCGGCGGCTCGTTCGGCGGGCCGGTGGTGCTGCCGGGCGTCTACAACGGCAAGAACCGCACCTTCTTTTTCGTGGACTACGAAGGCTACCGGCGCACTTCCCTGAGCACGCTGACCGTGACCGTGCCGACCGTTGCCATGCGCACGGGCGATTTCAGCGCCGCCAACCGCATCTTCGATCCGCTGACCACGCGGCCCAATCCCTCGGGATCGGGATTCCTCCGCGACCAGTTCCCCGGCAACATGATCCCCGCCTCGCGCTTCGATCCGGTGATGGCGAAACTGATCAACGCCTACCCGCTGCCGCAGAACAGCAACGCCTTCAACAATTACATCTCCAACCTGCGGCAACTCCAGAACTGGGACCAGGGCGACGTGCGGGTGGACCACCAGATCAACGCCGACAACACGTTTTTTGCGCGATGGTCCATCCAGCACACTGCCACCATCGTGCCCAACACCTTCCCGGCAGTGCAGATTCCCGGCATTCCCAATCCGGTTTCCATCGGCAACGAAGATTCCTTCGCCGGCACTTCTTTTTCGCCGGACCAGCACGCCGTGGCCGACTACGTGCACATCTTCTCGCCGCGCCTGATCAACGACTTCCGCGTCGGCTTCAACCGCTTCCTGCTGGACTACACGGCGGAGGGCGCCGCGCCCGGGGCCAACCTGGGCAACGCGCTGGGAGTGGCGAACGCCAATTCCGAGCCGCAGCAGACCGTGTTGCCTATCTTTTCGCCGGCCAATTATGCCGGTGCCGGTGACAGCCGGTCGCTGCCGATTTTCCGGCGTGAAAACACCTTCCAATATGTGGACAACGTGACCTACACCCGGGGCCAGCACACGCTGAAATTCGGAGGCGATATCACCCGGCGGCAGATCACCGAGTATCAGACCAACCGCGGCAACGGGCGGTTTAACTTCAGCCCGGCCTTCACCAACCTGCCGGGCGTCGGCTCCACCGGCGACAGCATGGCCAGTTTTCTGCTCGGCTATCCAACCCTCATCGAACAGGACTTCACCCTGGCCTGGGTGGGCATGCGGGGCATCGAGAGCGGCGTCTATTTCGCCGATGACTGGCGCCTGGGGCGCCGGCTGACGCTCAATCTGGGTTTCCGCTGGGACTATTACAGCCCGTATAGCGAAGTCGCCAACCGCTGGGCGAACTTCAACGCCGATACGGCCACCGTGCTGATCGCCGGCCGCAACGGTGTCGGTTCCACCGCCGGCGTGAACCGCGACCTGCACGATTTCGCGCCCCGCTTCGGCTTCGCGTACCGGTTGCTGGACCACACCGTCATCCGCGGCGGCTACGGCGTCTTCTACAACCCCAACGGCAACGGCGGCGCCAACCTGCGCCTGGAACGGCACATCCCCTTCGGACCGATCTACTCCATCAGCCCGGGCGATATCAACGTGGGCCCGCGCGTCAGCGACGGTTTTCCCGCCCCGCCCACGGTCAACTTCGCCTCCGCCGACAACCCCACCGGCAGCGTCATCGGCGTGTTTCCGAATTTCAAATCCGCCTACGCGCAGCAATACAACTTCACGCTGGAGCATGAGATCGCGCCCTGGCGCACCATCATCAAGCTGGCCTACGTAGGCAACCTCGGCCGCCGGTTGGGTACCACCTTCAATCTGAACCAGCCCGTGCCGGGTCCGACCGCGCTGAACACCCGGCGCCCGTTCTACGGCGCGCGCCCGAGCCTGGCGGACATCACGTATTCGGTTTCCGACGGCCTGAGCAACTACAACGCCATGCAATTGACCGTGGAGAAGCGCTTGAGCCACGGCCTCTCCATGCTGCTGGGCTACACCTGGGCGCACGCCATCGACAATGTGGGCACGGATTTCGGCGGCGGCAGCGGCACGCCGCAGGATCCTCGCAACCGGAACGCGGACCGCGGCAACTCCGCCTACGACATGCGCCACCGACTGACCATCAGCTACACCTACCAACTGCCGCTGCACCTCCATAACAGCGCCGCCCGGCTGGTGCTGGGCGAGTGGCAGGTGAACGGCATCACCACCGCGCAGACCGGCCTGCCCTTTACACCGCAGTTGCAGACTCCCACAACCAACTGCTGCGCCAGCCGCCCGGACCTGCTGCGCAACCCGAACCTGCCCTCCAGCCAGCGTTCCATAAGCCACTGGTTTGATCCCACCGCCTTCGGCACGCCGGCGCCTTATACTTACGGGAACGCCGGCCGCGACATCCTCTTCGGCCCCGGACGCGTGAACTTCGACTTCTCCCTGTTCAAGGATTTCCCCATCCACGAGGCCATGAAGATCCAGTTCCGCGCCGAGTCGTTTAACGTGTTCAACACGCCGCAATTCGGACTTCCCAACGCGAGCATCGGGAACGCCCAGGCCCCGGTGATCAGTTCCATCGTGGGCAATCCGCGGCAGATGCAACTGGCTTTGCGGCTGCAATTCTAAGTCATGGAGAAAAAAATGAGATTGGTTCTGGTCGGCGTTCTGGCGCTCGCACCCCTGCTGGCCCGGGAGCCACTGGCCCAGCGCATCGCGCACACGGATCCTTCCAGGTACCGGCCCGTTCCGCACGTCCACGCCGGTGCGGGCGAGTTGGACTTCATGGAACTGTTCGACTCCCACGTCTTCGGGACTAATCTCATCTTTCTGCACCGTGGCGTGCTTCCTCCCGGAGGGGGCATCGGACACCACTACCATAACCAGATGGAAGAGATGTTCGTGATCTTCGACAACGAGGCCCAATTCACCATCGACGGGCGGACCTCGCTGCTGAAAGGGCCGGCAGGAGCGCCCTGCCGGATGGGCCGGTCCCACGCCATCTACAATCCCACCGACCGCCCCACGCAGTGGATGAACATCGCCGTGGGCAGCGTCAAGGGCAAGTACGATAATTTCGACTTGGGCGACGACCGGGTGGGCGTGCCCCTCGACCCCAAGCCGGTCTTCATCACCATGCACCTCGACCGCGAACTGCTCAAACCGGTGGAAGGTATGGACGGCGGCCGGGGCGCCGTCCGCTACCGGCGGGTCCTCCAGCCGGAGGTGTTCTTCACGAACTGGGCCTATGTGGATCACCTGGTCGTCCCGCCCGGCGCCTCGGTCGGTAAGCACCGCCATATCGGCGTCGAAGAATTTTATTACGTCATCCAGGGCGAAGGCACCGCCCGGGTCAACCAGGAGTCCGCCCCCATCCACCAGGGAGACGCCGTGCCCATCCTGCTGAACGACGCCCACTCCTTCGAAAACACGGGCAGCCGGGATCTGGAGTTTCTGATCGTGGGCATCGCGCGAGAAAAAGGCAAGCTCGACACCGAGGACCTGAAGTAGACCCAACCTACTGCAAACACGCGCGTTAACGACTGAGCCGCGACCGCCGCGGAGTGCTGCCTTTAGAGAGTTTCAGACCCCCGACTGTTTTCGTGTGGATTTTTCCGACAAAGGAGTCTTATAATATAGCTTAAGCAGTGAGTTCCACTTTCATAGAGGAGGGGAGAGTTGACCAGCCCATCGACCCGGTCCAAAGTCACCATCGACGGCAACGAAGCAGCCGCGTACGTTGCCCACCAGATCAACGAAGTCATCGCCATTTATCCTATTACCCCGTCTTCTCCCATGGGAGAGTGGGCGGACCAATGGTCCGCCGAAAGGAAACCGAACATCTGGGGCACCGTGCCCACGGTGATCGAGATGCAGAGCGAAGGCGGAGCCGCCGGCGCCTTGCACGGAGCGCTCCAGGCGGGGTCGCTCTCGACCACGTTCACTGCGTCCCAGGGCCTGCTGCTGATGATCCCCAACATGTACAAGATCGCCGGGGAACTGACCGCCACCGTGTTTCACATTGCGGCGCGGTCGCTGGCGGCGCAGGCGCTCTCCATCTTTGGGGATCACAGCGACGTGATGGCGGCCCGCGCCACCGGTTTCGCCATGCTGGCCTCCAACTCCATCCAGGAGGTCATGGACTTTGCGTTGATTTCACAGGCCGCGAGCCTCGAGGCGCGCGTTCCGTTTCTGCACTTCTTCGACGGCTTCCGCACCTCCCACGAGGTGGCCAAAGTGGAGCAACTCACGCCGGACGATATGCGCGCCATGATGGACGAGGAGCTCATCCGGGCCCATCGCGCCCGGGCGCTGAGCCCCGACCGCCCGGTGATCCGAGGCACGGCCCAGAACCCGGACGTCTACTTCCAGGCGCGAGAGGCCGTCAACTCCTTCTATAGGGCCTGCCCCACCATCGTCCAGAACGCCATGGACAAGTTCGCCAACCTGGTAGGCAGGCAGTATCACCTGTTCGATTACGCGGGCGCGCCGGATGCCGAGCGCGTCGTCGTGCTCATGGGTTCCGGCGCTGAGGTCGCCGAGGAAGCCGTGGATTACCTGACGGCGAGCGGAGAAAAGGTCGGCTTGCTCAAAGTCCGCCTCTTCCGGCCCTTTTCGGTGGAGCATTTCGTCCACGCCCTGCCGGCCTCTGTGAAATCGATCGCGGTGCTCGACCGCACCAAGGAGCCCGGCGCCGTGGGCGAGCCGCTTTACATGGACGTGATCACTGCTTTGGTGGAAGCGCAGATTACCGGCAAACGGGTGATCGGCGGGCGCTATGGCCTCTCCTCCAAGGAGTTCACCCCAGCCATGGTGAAAGGCGTGTTCGACGAGCTCTCTAAGCCCGCCCCCAAAAACCACTTCACCATCGGCATCTACGACGACGTGACGCACACCAGCCTGGAGTGGGACCCCAGGTTCTCCACCGAGGTCCCCGGCACCGTGCGCGCTCTGTTCTACGGCTTGGGCGCGGACGGCACCGTGGGCGCCAACAAGAACTCCATCAAGATCATCGGCGAGGAGACGGACAACTACGCGCAGGGCTACTTCGTCTACGACTCCAAGAAGTCCGGCGCCATCACGACCTCGCACCTGCGTTTTGGGCCCCGGCCGCTACATTCCAGCTACCTGATCACCTCGGCCAACTTTGTGGCCTGCCACCAGTTCTCGCTCCTGGAGCGGATGGAAATGCTGAAGGCCGCCGAGCCCGGGGCCACCTTCCTGCTCAACAGCCCCTACGGCCCCGAAGAGGTCTGGAACCACCTCCCCCGCACGGTGCAAAAACAGATTATCGACAAGAAGCTGAAGTTCTACGTCATCGACGGATATCAGGTGGCCAAGGACACCGGCATGGGCGTGCGCATCAACACCATCATGCAGACCTGCTTCTTCGCCATCAGCGGCGTGCTGCCGCGCGAGGAAGCCATCGCGGCTATCAAGCACACCATTGAGAAGACTTACGGGAAGCGCGGCGAGGCGGTAGTGAAGAAGAACTTTGCCGCCGTGGACGAGGCCCTAAGCCACCTGTACGAAGTCCAGGTGCCGGACAAGGTGACGGCGCTGTTCGATATCCGGCCGCCGGTGCCCGCCGCCGCGCCCGAGTTCGTGCAGAAGGTGACCGCGCGCATTATCGCCGGCGAGGGCGACGAACTGCCGGTCAGCGCTATGCCCATAGACGGCACCTTCCCCAGCGCCACAGCGCAGTGGGAGAAGCGCAACATCGCGCTGGAAATCCCGGTCTGGGACGAGGAGCTTTGCATCCAGTGCGGCAAGTGCGTGCTGGTGTGCCCGCATTCGGTCATCCGCGCGAAGGTGTACGACCCGCAGCACCTCGAAGGCGCCCCGGCGGCCTTCAAGTCCACGGCGGCGCGGTGGAAAGACTTCAAGACCATGAAGTACACGCTGCAGGTGGCCCCGGAGGATTGCACGGGCTGCACCCTGTGTGTGCAGGTCTGCCCCGCCAAGAGCAAGAGCGAGGTCAAGCACCGGGCCATCAACATGGCGCCACAGCCGCCCATCCGCGAAGCCGAGAACGCCAATTGGGACTTCTTCCTGAAGATCCCGGAGATGGACCGCCGCGTGTTGAGCCTCAGCCAGGTCAAGGACTCGCAGTTGCTGCAGCCGCTGTTCGAGTTCTCGGGAGCCTGCTCGGGGTGCGGCGAAACCCCGTACATCAAGCTGATGACCCAACTGTTCGGGGACCGCGCGCTGATTGGCAACGCCACCGGCTGCTCCTCCATCTATGGCGGCAACCTGCCCACCACCCCGTATTGCGTGGACGCTAACGGGCGCGGTCCTTCCTGGTCCAACTCCCTGTTCGAGGACAACGCCGAGTTCGGGCTGGGCATGCGCCTGGCCATCGACAAGCAGAACGAGTATGCCCGGGAACTGCTGGCCCGGCTGGGCTCTGTGATCGGCGACGAGTTGGTCAAGGGGCTGCTGGAGGCCGATCAGAAAACCGAAGCCGGCATCGCCGATCAGCGCGAGCGCGTGAAGTTGCTGAAAGAACGGCTGGCCGGCCTCCACACTGCCGAGGCTCGAGACCTGCTCAGCCTGGCCGACGCCCTAGTGAAAAAGAGCGTCTGGATCGTGGGCGGCGACGGCTGGGCCTACGACATCGGCTATGGCGGCTTGGACCACGTGCTGGCGTCCGGCCGCAACGTGAACATCCTGGTGCTGGACACGGAGGTTTACTCCAACACCGGCGGGCAGATGTCCAAAGCCACTCCTCGCGGCGCGGTGGCCAAGTTCGCCGCTGGCGGCAAGCCGGCGGCCAAGAAAGACCTGGCGCTGCTGGCGGCTAATTACGGCACCGTGTACGTGGCGCGCGTGGCCATGGGATCGAGCGACATGCACACCGTTAAGGCGTTCCTCGAAGCCGAGGCCTACGACGGCCCGTCGATCATCATCGCCTACAGCCACTGCATCGCCCACGGTTACGACCTCGCCTTCGGTATGGAGCAGCAAAAGGCAGCGGTCAACTCCGGCTACTGGCCGCTGTTCCGCTACAATCCCAAGCTGGCGGACGAAGGCAAGAATCCCTTCCAACTGGATTCCCGCCCGCCCACCATCCCGCTGAAAAATTACGTCTACAACGAGGCGCGCTACACCATGCTCACCAAGAGCAATCCGGAGGAAGCGCGCCGTCTGCTGGCGCTGGCGGAAGAGGACGTCAAGAGCCGCTGGAAGTTGTACGACTACATGGCGCACATGCCCGCCAACGGCGCCGATAAAGGGGGGAACCAATGATAGACCTGTCCAAGACCATCGATCTTTCCACCAGTTACCTGGGGTTGAAGCTCAAGAATCCCCTGGTGGCCTCCGCTTCGCCGTTGTGCGAGGATATCGGCAACATCCGCCGCATGGAGGACGCGGGCGCCGCCGCCGTGGTGCTCCATTCGCTCTTCGAGGAGCAGATCGAGATTGAGAGCCAGGAACTGGACCGGTTCCTCACCGAAGGTACCGAACTCTCCGCCGAAGCCGTCACACATTTCCCCGACATGACCGGCTACAACCTGGGACCCCGCGGCTACCTGGATCACATCCGCAGGGCCAAGGAGGCCGTGCGGATCCCGATCATCGCCAGCCTCAACGGTGTCTCCATCGGGGGCTGGCTCCAATACGCGCGTCAGATGGAACAGGCCGGCGCGGACGCGCTCGAACTGAACATCTTCTACGTGCCGGTGGACCCCGAGTTGACCGGCGAGGCCGTGGAACAGAAATACGTTGACCTGGTGCGGGAAGTCAAAGGCAGCGTAAAGATTCCGGTGGCGGTCAAGCTGGGGCCGTACTTCAGCTCCATGGCCAACATGGCCAAGCGCCTGGATGCCGCCGGCGCAGACGGCCTGGTGTTGTTCAACCGTTTCTACCAGCCGGATTTCGACCTGGAAGCCCTCGAAGTCGTCCCCAACCTGACCCTCAGCGGGCCGCACGAGATGTTGCTGCGGCTGCACTGGATCGCGGTGCTGTACGGCAATATCCGGGCCGATCTCGGACTCACTGGCGGCTGCCACGCAGCCACCGACGTCGTGAAAGCCATGATGGCCGGCGCCAAGGTGGCCATGCTGACTTCGGCCCTGCTGAAGCGCGGCATCAGCTACCTGGAAACCCTGGTAACCGAACTGCTCATCTGGATGAGCGAGCACGAATACGACTCCATCCGCCAGATGCAAGGCAGCATGAGCCGCAACGCCGTGCCGCAGCCTTCGGCCTTCGAGCGGGCGAACTACATGAAAGTGCTCAGCTCCTACGCCGTCCGCTAGCCTGGCCGGCTCGCGGGAGCGGGAAGCTAAGATAGAAGGACATGGCGTCCAATTTTGCCTGGCTTCTCGCTCTCGCCGGCCTGTCGGCTGCGGCAGCAACTTCCCCGCGGGTCTTCCCTTTCGCCTACACCCAGGAAGACCTTCCTAATGGCCTCCGCCTGGTCACGATTCCGACGGACTACCCCAACATCGTCGCGCTCTGCATCGTCGTCCAAACCGGGTCGCGGAACGAAATAGAACCCGGCAAGACGGGGTTCGCACACCTGTTCGAGCACGTCATGTTCAAAGGCACCGAACAGTATCCTCCGGAGAAGTACGAGGCCGTGCTGAAGCGCGCGGGCGCCGCCTCCAACGCCTTTACCAGCGACGACCTGACGGCCTATCACACCACCTTCTCCAAAGAAGACCTGGAAACCATACTGGCCATGGAGGCCGACCGTTTCCAACATCTGAAATACTCTCCGGCCGAGTTCAAAACCGAAACGCTGGCCGTGCTTGGGGAATACAACAAGAACAGCGCCAATCCCCTCAACAAGCTGTTCGAGGTGCTGCGGGAAACGGCCTTCGACCGGCACACCTACAGGCACACCACCATGGGCTTCCTGAAAGACATCCAGGATATGCCCAACCAGTATGCGTACAGCTTGCAGTTCTTCGACCGCTACTACCGCCCGGAATACACCACCGTCATCGTCGCCGGGGATATCGAGACGCATTCCGTGCGCGCGCTGGTGGATCGCTACTGGGGCAACTGGAAGCGCGGCAACTACCGGGCCGCCATTCCGGCGGAACTGCCGCAACAGGGCCCGCGCACGAACCAGGTGGAATGGCCCACGCGCACGCTCCCCTGGCTGGCTGTCTCCTATCGCGGGCCGGCTTACAGCGACACGGCCAAAGACATGGTGGCGCTGGATGCGCTCTCCTACCTGGCCTTCTCGGAGAATTCGGACCTCTATCAGAAGCTGGTCATCCAGGAGCAGAAGGTGGATGTGCTGGAGGGAGACAACGAGGATCACGTGGATCCTTACCTGTTCACCGTCCTGGCCCGGGTGAAGAAACCCCAGGATGTGGCCTACGTCGAGCAGCAGGTTCTGGAGACGGTGAAGCAGTTCCGCGAGCGGGCGGTTTCGGGCGAGCGCCTGGAAGCCGTCAAGAAGCACCTTCGGTACAGCTTCAGCCTGCGGCTGGACAACAGCGAAACCGTCGCCCTGACGGTGGCCAGCTATGTGGCATTGCGCCGCACGCCGGCGACGATCGATCGCGTGTACGACTTGTACGCTCAGCTTACGCCGGACGATGTCCGGAACGCAGCGCGGCGCTACCTGGCGGAACAGAACCGCACCATCGTCACACTCGCAACCCGCCAGGCGGGAGGTGCGAAGTGACCCGCCTCCTCCTGTCTCTCCTGTTCGCTTCGGGGGCGTGGGCGCAAATGAAAGTGGTGACGCTGCCCAGCCGTTCCGCCCTGGTCAACATCCGGGTGGTCTGGGGCGTGGGCGCCGCCGCCGATCCGGCGGACAAGCCGGGCCTGGCTAATCTCACCGCCGCCCTGCTGGCGGACGGCGGGACACGGGAGCTCACCTACAAGCAGGTCCTGGATGCGTTGTTTCCCATGGCCGCTTCCGTCTCCAACCAGGTAGACAAGGAGATGACCACGTTTTCCGGCCAGACCCACGTGGATAATCTTACGGCCTATTACAAGCTGTTCCGCGCCATGCTGCTCGATCCGGGCTGGCGCCCGGACGATTTCCAGCGCGTGAAGGACAACACGATCAACTTCCTGCGGGTGAGCCTGCGCGGCAATAACGACGAGGAACTCGGCAAGGAAGTGCTCTACAACCTGCTGTATGAGGGCACGCCTTATGGGCACCACAACGCCGGCACGATCTCGTCCCTGGAGAAGCTGACGTTGGAGGATTGCCGGCGCTTCTATCAAACACATTATGGGCGGGCAAACCTGATCCTCGGCCTGGCGGGCGGCTATCCTCCGCCATTCCTGGAACAGATGCGCAAGGATTTCAGCGGTCTGCCGGAAGGGTCTGCCACGGGGACTCTCCCCCCGCCCCCGTCCATCAAACACACTCGCGCCGTGATCGTGGAAAAGGACACGCGGTCGGTGGCCTACTCGATCGGCTACCCCATTGACGTGCGGCGCGGCGATCCGGACTATCCGGCCCTGCTCGTGGCGCAGTCCTACTTCGGGCAGCACCGCGAAAGCGGGGGCCTCTTGTTCCAGCGCATGCGGGAACTGCGCGGGCTGAACTACGGCGACTATGCCTATATCGAATATTTCCCGCGTGGCATGTTCCAGTTCGAGCCCAGCCCCAACCTGGCGCGGCAGCAGCAGATCTTCCAGATGTGGATTCGCCCCGTGGAGCCGCCGACCGCCAAGTTCGCCCTGCGCCTGGCCCTCTACGAACTCGACAAGCTGGTTTCCGAAGGCCTCTCCCAGGAAGCCTTCGAGCGGACGCGCGACTTCCTCGCCAAGTACGTCAATCTGCTCACCAAGACCAAAAGCGCGGAGCTGGGTTACGCCATCGACAGCTTGTACTACGGTATCCCGGACTACAACCGTTACGTCAAGAGTGCGCTGGCCAGGCTGACGCGCGAGCAGGTGAACCGGGCCATACGCAAACATCTGCGGGCTGACCGGCTCCAGATCGTAGCCGTCTCCCGGAACGCGGAGGCGCTGCGGAGCGCGCTCGAGAGCGACGCGCCCTCGCCGATGACCTACAACTCCCCCAAGCCGCCCGAAATCCTGGAAGAGGACCGCATTGTGGAGAAGTGGAGCCTGGGCTTGCGTCCCGAAGACATCCGGATCATCCCCGTCGAAAAGATTTTCGAGTAGCCACCAGCGCCCAACTGCCCTTGAAGCGGGTTCCCTCTATCTCCGCCCCAGCCTTTGTCATGGCGGCCTGGATGTCGGCGATCTCGTTGCGCTCGAATCCGCTGACCAGCGCCAGAGACCCGGGTCGCAGGATGCGCAGCAGATCCGCCGCCAGCTCCATGGTGACCTCCGGGCTGATGTTCGCCACCACCAGGTCGGCCGAGCCCGCCGCCATGGCTCCCACCGATCCCACGAAAAAGCGTACCGGCACCGGCGAAACCTCCGTGTTGCGGGCGGCCACCTCCACCGCCACCGGATCCACGTCGCAAGCGTAGATCGCCGCGGCCCGCAGATGGCCCGCCGCCAGTGCCAGAATCCCTGACCCCGTGCCTACGTCCACCACCGCCATATCCGGCTGCACGTGCTCTTCCAGCGCCTCCAGGCATAGCCGGGTCGTCTCGTGAATGCCGGTGCCGAAAGCCAGGCCGGGGTTTACGGTGATGCGGAAACGCCCCTCGGGAGCGGGATCGTCGCGCCATTCCGGCACCAGGTAAAAGCGGGAGCCCACCGGCAGCGGTTCCCACTTCTCCCGCGAGAATTCCACCCAATCGCGGTCCTCTTCCACCCGCAGGCGGGCGCCGAAGGCGCGGAACTGCTTCCGTAGCCGGTCCGCGCCGGCCTGGTCGTCGAAAAACGCCCGGATGTGGTTCGCGTCGAGTTCCACCACGCCGCAACAGCCCTGCTCCCACAATTCCGCAATCAGAAGATCCTTGTGCTTTGCGCGACACTCCAGTTCCAGGGAAAACATCCGCAACCTCGCGTGGTGTATCGTGAAATTTCGAGAATGAAACTACAAGGCATTTTCCCGCCGATCACCACGCCTTTCGATCACAACGGGAACCTGTACGCTGCCAAGCTACAGCATAACCTGGAAAAATGGAACCGGACTACTCTATCCGGATATGTCGTTTGCGGCTCTACCGGCGAAAGCGTCATGCTCACGGCCGAGGAGAAAGTCACGCTCTGGGAACTGGTGGCCAAGCACGCCGCCGCGGACAAGCTGCTCATCGCGGGCACCGGGGTAGAGAGCGTCCGGGAGACCGTGTGCCTCACCAACCGGGCGGCGGAAATGGGGTACAAGGCCGCCATGGTGCGCACCCCCCACTATTACAAAAACCTGCTCCACCGCGCCGACGCGCAGATGCTCTACTACCGCGCAGTCGCCGACCAGTCCCGCATCCCGCTGATTATCTACAACTGGCCCCAGACCACCGGTGTGGACATCCCGGCGGAGGCGGTGGCGCAGCTCTCCGCCCACCCCAACATCATCGCCGTCAAGGAAAGCTCCGGAAACCTGGAAAAGGTGATGCAGATGCTGCGCGAGGTGCAGCCGGGATTTCAGGTGTTGGTAGGATCGGCAACCACCCTGTGGCCTTCTCTGCTCATGGGGGCCTGCGGCGCCATTCTGGCCTTCGCCAACGCGGCGCCTTACGCCACTATCGCCATCTGGGAGGCCTACCGCACCCGCGAGGAGGAAGCCGGGCGCGACTGGCAGAACCGCATCGCCCCCGCCGTGGTCCTGGTGACCTCCCGCTACGGCGTTCCCGGCCTGAAGTACGCCATGGACCTCAACGGCTACTACGGCGGACCGCCCCGTCTGCCGCTCTCGGTCCCGCCCCCGGCCGCCAAGGCGGAAATCGAACAGGCCTTCCAGGACCTCAAGGGCTGACCCGGCTATCCCAGCTTCTCCAGAACGGCGTCGGTCACTTCCTGCGTGGTGCTGGCGCCGCCCAGGTCCGGTGTCCGCGCCTTGCCGTCTGCGAGCACGGCGGCCACCGCGCGCTCCACGGCGGCGGCGCCTTGCGCCTCTCCCAGGTGTTCCAGCATCATGCCCGCGCTCAGGATGGTGGCCAGCGGGTTCACGATGCCCTTGCCCGCGATGTCCGGCGCCGACCCGTGCACCGGTTCGAACATGGACGGAAAACGCCGCGAAGGATCGATATTGGCGCTCGCCGCCAGCCCCATACTGCCCACGATGATGGCCGAGAGGTCGCTCAGAATGTCGCCGAACAGATTTGAGGCCACCACCACGTCGAAACTTTCCGGCCGGCGAATGAAGTTCATGGCCGCGGCGTCCACCAGCAGCGATTCGGTCTCGATGTCCGGAAACTCCGCCGCCACCGCCTGGAAGGTGCGGTCCCACAACACCATCCCGTAGCCCTGCGCGTTGGACTTGGTGATGGAAGTGACCCGCCGCTTTTTGTTCCGCTTCACCGCCAGTTCGAAAGCGTGCCGCACGACCCGCTCGATGCCCCGCCGGGTGAACACCGCTGTCTGGATGGCTACTTCTTCCGGCTGATGGCTGTAGACGAAGCCGCCCACCTGCGCATACTCGCCTTCGGTATTCTCCCGGACCACCACCAGGTCGATCTGTTCGCCCCTGCGCAGCGCCAGCGGCGATTGCACCCCCGGATAGAGCACTGCCGGGCGGACGTTGGCATACTGGTCGAAAGCCCGGCGGATCGGCAGCAGCAGCCCGTTCAGGGTGGTGTGGTCCGGAATATCCGGATGGCCCACCGCCCCCAGCAGAATCGCGTCGCAGGGTTGCAGCAGATCCAGGGCGCCGGCCGGCATCATGCGCCCCCAGCGGAAGTAGTGCGCGGATCCCCAGTCGAAATCCTGAAACGCAAAAGTGAATTTTTGCCGCCGGGCGACCTCCTCCAACACGCGCTTGGCTTGAGGGATCACCTCCTGCCCCACGCCGTCTCCGGCGATGACCGCGATCGTGAATGTTTGCATCGTTTCCAATTCTAGCCTGAGGGCCGTCTCAGCCGGTCTGGCGGTAGCGGAAGCAGCTCACCAGGTGGTCGTTGACCATGCCGGCGGCCTGCATAAAGGCATAGCAGATGGTCGAACCCACGAAACGGAAGCCGCGCCGTGCGAGGTCCCGGCTCATGGCGTCCGACTCCGGAGTGCGCGCGGGGACCTCCGCTGAGGTCCGCCAGCGGTTGCGTCGCGTGCTGCCGCCTGTAAACTGCCAGATATAGGCGCTGAAGGAGCCGAACTCCCGCTGCACCTCCAGGAAGGATTGCGCGTTCCGGATCACGGCATGGATCTTCAGCCGGTTGCGCACAATGCCCGGGTCCGCGAGGAGTGCGTTCACCTTGTCTGCTCCGTATCGGGAAATCGCCCTGGGATCGAAGTGGTCGAAGACGGCACGATACCGCTCCCTCTTGCGCAGAATCGTCTCCCAACTCAAGCCCGCCTGTGCGCCCTCGAGCGACAGGAGTTCAAACAGGGCGTGGTCCTCGCGCAGGGGAACACCCCATTCTTCATCGTGATAGCGGACCATCGGATCGCTTTTCGCCCATGCACAGCGCCGAACCCTGGCATTCACACCCATATCAGATAAATATTAGCCTTGTTTTGATCGGCTTAGAACGAGGTTCGGCAATTCGCGGAAAGGCCGCCGGAAACAATGAATGCGGGAGGCCAAATACATGCAATCATCTCTGCAAACTTCGCGGGTAAGACAATCGCTCGCACGGTGCGAAATGCACGAGGCAGAGATAGCAGTACCTTTAGCCTATCGAATGAGCATCGAACCGATAGTACCGATAGACATTCCCGCCGGCTGTGAAGGTATTGACGAACGTTAATTCTGTTAATTAGATTACAGGTACAGTGGAACAGCGACGAACGAGGCGATTCAGCCTACGACTGCCTCTGGCCATCACCCGGACCGGAACCTCCCGCGTGACCCAGAGCGGTGTGACCAGGAATATTAGTTCGGGAGGCGTGCTGTTTACCTCCGATCTGGAGCCCGACGTCGGCGGAACCCTCGAATACGTCATCACTCTGAGCAGCCAGAAAGAACATCCGGTAAGTCTGCGGTGCATGGGCAAGGTGGTGCGCTCGGAAAAGTTGAATCCCGAGATCGCCAACGGCAGCGGTTCGTTTGCTGTGGCGGTCACGCTCGAACGATACGAATTCCTGCGCACCGACCACTGAGTCCCGGTCTTCCGCAAGTTCTCCCGCTCCTGATCCTTCTTTGCTATATTCGAGGGGAACAGATAGCAAAGAAAAGGCGAAAAAAGCATGAATCTCAGCCTGGATTTTCCGGAATTCCCGGCCCCCTCTGCTTTGGTACACCCCCAGGGGCTGGAGGCCGCTCTAACCAGTCTTCGCACGGTCATGCACAGCCCGGATTCGCCGGTGCGCGCCATCCGGCATGAGCCCGCCGCGCCGGGCGTCTATGCGGAGTTGCCGGAAGCCATCGAGCCTAGCCTGCGCCAGTCGCTCGACCGGCGGGGCATCCGGCAGCTTTACTGCCACCAGGCGGAGGCGTATCGGGAAGCCTCTGCCGGACGGAACGTGGTGGTGGTCACACCTACGGCCAGTGGCAAAACCCTCTGCTACAACCTGCCGGTGCTCGATCTCCTGCTTCGGGACCCGGGCGCCCGCTCCATGTACCTGTTTCCGACCAAGGCGCTCGCCGAAGACCAGTTGCACGAGTTGCAGAGCGCCATCGACGACCTGGGCGCCGGCATCCGAGCCTTCACCTACGACGGAGATACCCCTCAGGACGCGCGCAAAGCCATCCGGCAGCGCGCCAATATCGTGCTCACCAACCCGGACATGCTGCACGCCGGCATTCTGCCGCACCACACCCGCTGGGCGAAGCTGTTCGAGAACCTGCGCTTCCTGGTCATCGATGAACTGCACTACTATCGCGGCGTGTACGGCAGCCACCTGGCCAATCTGCTGCGGCGGCTGAAGCGCATCTGCGAGTTCTATGGGTCCAAACCCGTCTTCCTGTGCTCCTCGGCGACCATCGCCAATCCCCGGGAACTGGCGCAGGCGCTGACCGGAGAGGACTTCCAGGTCGTGGACCGCAACGGCGCGCCGCGCGGAGAGAAGTTTTTCGTTTTCTACAATCCACCGGTGGTGAACCGGCAGTTGGGCATCCGCCGCAGCTACATCCACGAAACCCGGCGCCTGGCCCTCGAATTCATCGAGCGCCGGTTGCAGACGCTGGTCTTCGCCAACAACCGCCTGGCCACCGAAGTGCTCGTTACCTATCTGAAAGACGCTTGCGAGAGAGGGCCCTGGCCGCGCGATGTCGTGCGCGGCTATCGCGGCGGCTACCTGCCGCGCGAGAGGCGGGAAATCGAACGGCTGCTGCGGCAGGGAGACATCCGCGCCGTGGTCGCCACCAACGCGCTGGAACTGGGCATCGATATCGGCTCGCTGGACGCCGTGGTGATGGCCGGCTATCCGGGCACCATCGCCTCCACCTGGCAGCGCGCCGGGCGGGCGGGCCGCCGCCAGGGTGCTTCGGCCGCGGTGCTGGTGGCTTCCAGCGCGCCCGTGGATCAGTACATCGTCGAGCACCCCGAATACTTCTTCGGCCGCTCTCCGGAGCACGCCTATATCAACGCCGACAATCTGGAGATTCTGCTGGCGCACCTGAAGTGCGCCGCCTTCGAACTCCCGATCCGGGAGAGCGAACAGTTCGGCCGGCATCCGGTGGCCGAGCTGTGCCGCTACCTGGAAGAGTCCGGCTTATTGCACTACTCGGCCGGCGCCTGGCACTGGACTTCGGAAACCTATCCGGCGGACGCCACCAGCCTGCGGGCCGTGACCAGCGACAATTTCGTGGTTGTGGACACTACCGGCGAGCCCCAGGTGATCGGCGAAGTCTCCTTCCCGGCGGCGCTCACCAGCTTGCACGAAAAAGCCATCTACCTGCACGAAGCACGCCAGTATCACGTGGAGCGCTTCGATTACGAGGAGCGCAAGGCCTACGTGCGGCGCGTGGAGTGCGACTATTACACCGACGCCATCGACTACACCAAGGTGCAGGTGCTCGAGGAGGTCCAGGGAGAGGCCCTGGGCGGGGCGCGCAAGGCGCACGGCGACGTGCGGGTGAACCGCCAGATCGTCGGCTTCAAGAAGATCAAGTTCTACACCCACGAAAACGTGGGCGCCGGAAACCTGTCCATGCCCGAGCAGGAAATGCACACCACCGCGTTCTGGCTGCACTTCCCGGCCGCATTTCTGGCGCGCTTCGCGGACCTGACACCCACCGAGAAGCAGAGCGGGCTGGCCGGACTGGGCAACGCGCTGCGCACGGTGGCTTCCCTGCTGCTGATGTGCGACCCGCATGACCTGGGGACCGCCCTAAGCGAGGAAATCGCCGGCGGGCTGGGCGCTTTTGCGCCGAACCTGTACCTGTACGACAACTATCCGGGAGGGGTCGGGCAGAGTGCGCCGCTATTTCGCCTCGCGCCCCGGCTGCTGGCCCAGACCGCCGAACTGCTGGCCGGCTGCGCGTGCGAAGCCGGCTGCCCTTCCTGCGTGGGACCGGCGGGCGAAATTGGGGAACGAGGCAAGGAAACTGCCGCGCGCTTCTTGCGGGAACTGCTGGCGGAGTTTCCGGACTCCGCGCCTAACGCTTCTTAAGCTGTTCCGGGAAGACCGCGTAGCCGTCCGGTGGCGGATACAGGGAGTAGAGCAGTTCCAGGCGGCGCCGCAGGTAGCGGCTGGCCATCTGCCGGGGGCCGGTTTCCACGTCGATGTCGCAGCAGGTGCCGTGCAGGTACAGCGTGAGGGTGTCGATAAATGACTGCCGGGCATAGTCCCGGAAAAGCTTGGTTTCCTTGCGGACGTTGGCCTGGCGCCGCACCAGCGCCTGCTTCAGGTGCCAGCTCCGCTCATCCACTTCGCCATGCACCTCGGCGCCGAGTTCCTCCCGCAGCACACGGGCGAAACGCTCCTGGGCGTCCGGCGTCCAGCGCTCGACCACCAACTCCCCCACGGCGTAGTAAAAGGTGTAATGATAATCCGCAATGTCCTCGTCCTTGATAGCGAACACCAAGGTTTCCTTATGGCCTCCGCTCACCCGGGACGTGGCCACCCATCGTCCTTCCGCCGGCTTCTCGAAATTCACGAAATCGGCGCCCCGGCTGTTGCCCTTTTCCAGGTACGGCACCAGCACGATTCCCACCGGCGGGAGCAGAGCGGAGATCAGCGGCGGAATGGCGGCAATGGGGTCCTGCAGATAGTGCCGCAGGTCCTCTTCGGCTAGCGGGACGGTCGAGAAGTAGGAAAACGTGTTGCTGATCGGAATCAAGTCGGAGGCGAAGCGCGTGACGAAGTCCTCCACCGTCAACTTGGCCCGGTCGATTGCGATGGACATTCCGGTGCTTCGATTGTAACAGTAGCGGCTTGTGGTGGGCTAATCCCGTCCTGTTAGACTTGGCTTAGATGGGAAGGCAGATCCTGATTTCGGCGGGCGAAGCGTCCGGGGATCTTTACGCCGGAATGCTGGTGGAACAACTGCGGCGCGCCTGGCCGGACGCAGAGTTCTTCGGGTGCACCGGGCCGCGGTTGCGGGAGGCCGGGGTCCGCACCGTAGTGGACGCCGCCAGCCTGGCGGTGGTCGGCCTGGTGGAGGTGGTCTGCCATATCCCCCGAATCTACCGGGAATACCGCAAGCTGCTGGCGGTGGCGCGGCAAAACCCGCCCGATCTGGCCATCCTTACGGATTCTCCGGACTTCCATCTGCGGGTCGCCAAAGCGCTGCACGGCCAAGGTATCCCCGTGGTGTACCTGGTCGCGCCGCAGGCGTGGGCCTGGCGGAAAGGCCGCCTGCCCCACATGCGCCGCACCCTCGCGCGCCTGCTGTGCATCTTCCCATTTGAAGAAGAATTCTTCCGGAATCATGGACTTAACGCCAGCTATATCGGCCATCCGCTGGCCGGCAGGGTGAAACCGGCGCTCTCCCGGGACGAGTTTTTTAAGAAACACAGACTGCCGCTCAGCCGTCCCCTAATTGCGGTGTTACCTGGAAGCCGGCGCGGGGAAGCGGCGCGGCATCTGCCAGCGCTGCTGGATGCGGTGGAACGGATCTACGGCGCGCAGGCGGCCAGTTTCGTATTGCCGGCATCGGTCACCACGGGCGCGGCTTTTTTTCGGGATCGGATTGGCACGGCCCCCATCCAAGTGATTGAAGGCGAAAGCTGGGACGCCATAGCCCACGCGGACCTGGCCCTGGCAGCCAGCGGCACCGTTACGGTCGAAGCCGCGCTGCTGGGAACGCCCCTGGTGACGTTCTACCGGGTGACGGCTATAAGCTGGGTTCTGGGCCGGCTGCTCGTGCGGGTGCCTTTTTATTCGATGGTGAACCTGATTGCGGGGCGGGCCGCCGTCCCGGAGTTGATGCAGACGCAGATGACCGGAGAACGCCTGGCGCGCGAGGCGCTGAACCTGCTGCGGGACCAAGCCGCGCGCGAACGGATGCGCGCGGACCTGGCCGAAGTGGCCCGCAAGCTCTTCGCCGGCGAGGGCGCCATGGTGCGCGCCGCGCGGATCGTTCAAGAATTGATGGAGGAGCAAGTTGCCCATGTTTCGTAAGCTGTGGATCGTGCTGGCTATCGCGGCGGCAGCCGCTCCGGCGCCGGCGCAGGAGCGCCGTGCGCGCATCCACGTGGACCACTACGTTATCGACGCCGAGGTGCAGCCCCGCACCCAGTCGCTGATCGCCAAGGCCACCGTGCGCTTTGTTCCGCTGGACGACAACATCAACTCGGTTTCCTTCGAGCTCAACAACGCGCTGAACGTCTCCCGGGTAGTACTGGTCGTAGACGGCAAAGAAAAGCAGATCCCCGCCTCGCGCTCGCAGCAGGATTTCTCCGTGCGGCTGAGCTTCGACGAGTACCTGGCGAAGGGCCAACCTGTCCAGGTGACCTTAAACTATGATGGGCACCTGACCGGAAATGAGGATTCTCCGGTCTACGGCATCAAGTTCGCCGCCATCCACGACGACTATGCCTTCCTGCTGTACCCGGCGCGCTGGTTCCCTATTAATGGATACACCACGGATCGCTACTCCGCGGAGATGAACATCACGGTGCCTTCCGGGTACCGCGTGCTGGGCAGTGGCGTCGACACGCACCAGGCGGCGGGGGACAAAGTGGTCTACAGCTTCCGCTTCGAGCATCCGTCTTTCCCTGGCAGCCTCGCGGTAGTCAAGGATCAGGGCTCCCAAGCCAGCGCCGAAGGCGTGACCACCACGCTGTTCTTCCGCGGCCAGGAGAAGGAGATGGCCAACGTCTACGGGCAGGAGACCGGGAAGATCATGAGCTACCTGACGGGCATGTTCGGCACTCCCCCCTACGCCAACCTGAGCCTGGTGGAGACCGAAGACGGCGCACCCAACGGATATGCCGCTCCCGGGCTGATTTTCCTGAATCCGCACGCCATCGGGCGGCAGGTGAGCAGCAAACTCCTGGCCAACCAGATCTCGCGGCAATGGTGGGGCGTGCTGCTGTCGCCCGTCACGCGCAACCATCTCTGGCTGGCGAACGGCCTGGCCGCCTACTCCGAGATGTTGTGGGAAGAGCACGTCAACGGGCCGCAATCCATGGAAACTGTCTACCGCGACGCCATGGTGGAGGCGCTCACCATCGACAATGTGCCCATCATCCAGTCCGCGCGGCTGGAAGACTATTCGCCGGAATTGTGGGCTCTTACCGGCAGCAAGGGCGCGACCGTGCTGAACATGCTTCGCTACGTGATCGGAGACCAGGCGTTTTTCCAGACGCTCAAGGATTTCCCGGGACGGTACGCCTGGAAACCGGTCTCCACCGACGATTTCCGCAAAGTAGCGGAGGATGCCTCCAAGCAGGACCTGGGCTACTTCTTCATCCAATGGATCGAATCCAGCGGTGCCCCGGAATTTAAGCTCGAATACACCATTTTCCGCACCCAAAAGGGCTTCCGCGTGGTGGGCAAGGTCTCCCAGGACTTGGACACCTTCCGCATGCCGGTGGACCTGAAGATCGAAACCGAGGGCAACCCGGAAACCAAGCGCGTGGAGGTAGTGGGCACTTCCTCGGAGTTCTCCGTGGATACGTTCGGCAAGCCTAAGTCGGTGATCCTGGACCCGAACAACCGGGTACTGCGCTTTAACAACCAGGTACGCCTGGCCGTCGCCGTCCGCAAGGGCGAGCAGTTCGCCGAGGTGAGTGAATTCGGGGAGGCTTTGAAACAATATCAGAGAGCGCTCGAAGCCAACCGCAACAGTTCCCTCGCGCACTACCGGATCGCGGAGATCTTCTTCCTTCAGAACAACTACCAATCAGCGGCCAACGAATTCCGCGCGGCGCTGGACGGCGACCTGGAGCCGAAGTGGACCGAAGTCTGGTCGCACATCAGCCTGGGCAAGATTTTCGACATCACCGGCCAGCGCGACCGGGCCGTGAACGAGTATCAACTGGCCGTGCGCACCAAGGACAACACGCAGAACGCGCAGGAAGAAGCCGCGAAGTTTCTGAAAACCCCATACGAACGCCAGAAACGGGCCGACAGCGATTAGGCGCCGCCGGTGCACATTTCCCCGCGCGGCGCGCCACCGTGCTTGCGCACACAAGCCAAGTGGTCGGAGAGTAACCAAAGCCAGGAAAAATTCATCTTCTAAGTGATCATTTATTTTTACAGGAGTTCATCCATGAAGATGAAGTTATTGGTTGCGTTTGCCGCGGCTGGGCTGTCCGTCGCCGCCGCCAAGAGTTACGATATTTCGCTTTCCCAGGCTGTGCGCGTTGGCAGCACGCAGTTGCCGCCCGGCACGTATAAGCTGAAGGTGGAAGCCTCCAAGGTCACGCTGATGGATCCGAACACCGGGCGTACGGTGACGGCGGATGCCAAGGTGAGCACCGCGGACAAGAAGTACGACCACACCGCCATCGTCTCCAAGAAGGTCGATGGAGCCGACCACATCGACGAAATCGACCTCGGCGGCACCAAAACCAAGATCCAATTCAACGACTAGCTCAGGATGCAATGAGGGGGCGGGGCCACCGCTCCCTCGCGAAGCAGCCAGCGGGGCCTGCTATCGCCTGCTAGTTGTGAAGCTTGCTCAGCTTCTTGCGGATCTCCGCAGCGTTCTTGGCATCCGGCTCCAATTCCAGATACTTACTGAAAGCTTCTTTGGCGGCTTTGGAGTCTTTTTGCTTCTCTTCCACCTCGCCCAGCCGCAGCCAGGCTTCGGCGTAACCGTTGTTCCACTTGGTGGCCTCGCGGAAGCGCTGCGCCGCGGCCCGATAGCTGCCCTTCTTGAAATAGAAGTTGCCGATCTGAAGCTCTTTGGTCGCCTGTAGCGGGTTGAAAGAATATTCCTTGACTGCCAGAGATTCGTCTTCCTCGGGCGGCGCCTGCTCGATGACCGGCCCTGACGGTGGTTGTGCTTTCTGATCCTTGCCGCGCTGCTTGAGTTCCGGCTGCTTGCTCTGATCCTTCTGCGCCGCCAGCGGCAGCGCACAAAGCGCCGCGGCCAACAAGACAGAAACCCCGCGTGACATAATTCTATTATAGCCATCTGGCTCCGATGGATCTCCGCGAGAAAGTAGCGACCCTGCCCGCCGCGCCTGGGGTGTACCTCTACAAAGACGCCGGAGAGCGGGTAATCTACGTGGGCAAAGCCAAGAACCTGCGCAGCCGCGTGCGCAGCTATTTCTCAGAGGAGCGCCTGGCCGACGCCAAAACAGGCACCCTGCTCTCCGAAGCGCGCGACCTGGATTACATCCTGGTGGATAACGAAAAGGAGGCGCTGGCGCTCGAAAACAACCTGATCAAGCAGTGGCAGCCGCGCTTCAACGTGCTGCTGCGGGACGACAAGACCTATCCCTACATCAAGCTGACCCAGGAGAAATACCCGCGCGTCTATGTCACGCGGCGGCTGCGCAAGGACGGCGCCAGCTATTTCGGACCTTATTTTCCGGCTAACCTGGCCCACCGCCTGGTGCACTTCATCCACCGCCACTTCCAGGTGCCTTCCTGCAAAGTGGACCTCACGCGGTATCACCCCAAGCCCTGCCTGCAATATCACATTCATCGCTGCCTGGGGCCCTGCGTGGAAGGCCTGACCACGGAAGGTGCGTACGCCGAAGCCGTGCGCGACGTCAAGCTCTTCCTGGAAGGGCGGCACGCCGACCTGGCAAAGGAGTTGCGGGCCCGCATGCAGCAGGCCGCCGACGAGACGCGCTTCGAGGAGGCGGCTTCCCTGCGCGACCTGCTGGCCACGGTGGAGGAGATGGACGAACGGCAGAAAATGGCTGCGGCCAAGGGCGACGACATCGACATCTTCGCCAGCTATGCCGAACCCCCGTTGGTGGCCGCCAACGTCTTCCACCTGCGCAACGGACAGATCGTGGACCGCCGCGAGTTCTTCTGGGAAGACCAGGAGGAGTTCGACCAGCCGCAGTTCTTCTCCGCCCTGCTCAAGCAGATCTACCTGGACCAACACTACATCCCGGCGGCCATCCACGTGCCAGTGGACTTCGAGGACCGCGAAGCCCTGGAAGACCTGCTCTCGGAGAAGCGCAACCGGAAAGTGGAGATCCACACGCCTCAGCGGGGCCAGAAGAAGGCCCTGCTGGACCTGGTCCAAACCAACGCCAAGCACAGCTTCGAGGCCCGCTTCCGCGTGCTCAGACCGTCCTCGCGGGCCATTCAGGAGGCCCTGCAGGACGCCCTAGGCCTGCCGGAGCCGCCGAAACGGATCGAGTGCTTCGACGTCTCGCACATCCAGGGTACCGACAAGGTGGCCAGCATGGTGGTTTGGGAAGACGGCCGGATGAAGAAGTCCGACTACCGCAAATTCATCATCAAGACCGTGGTGGGCAACGACGATTTCGCCAGCATGCGGGAGGTAGTCACGCGGCGCTATGCGCGGCTCCAGGAGGAGAAGCGGCCGATGCCCGGCCTGGTGCTGATCGATGGCGGCATCGGCCAGTTGCACGCCGCCGCGGAAGCGCTGGAGGAGACCGGTGTGATCAACCAGCCGCTGGCTTCCATCGCCAAGCGTGAAGAGATCATTTACGTGCTGGGCCAGGAGGACGAGCCCGTGGTGCTGGACCGCTTCTCACCGATCCTGCACCTGGTGCAGTCCATCCGGGACGAGGCGCACCGCTTCGCGGTCACGTTCCACCGCACGCGCCGCAACGCCCAGCGTCTCACCTCGGAACTGGAACAGGTTCCGGGCGTCGGCGAGCGGACCGTGCGCAAGCTGCTACAGCAGTTCGGCAGCCTGGAACTGGTGCGCTCCGCCTCCGAAGACGCGCTGGCGCAAGTGGTGGGCCGGGCGGCGGCCCGAAAAATCCGCCAGTTCTACGAACCGCAGGTGCCTGCGGGTTAGTTTGGCGGCCCCTCCACGCTACCGGCCGGCGGCCAGGCGGAAGGCCAGAGGCTCCGGCAGGCCCGCCTGGCGGATTCTTCCTTGGGCCGCCGCGATGTCGTAGGGCTGGCGGTGATAGAACAGGAACTGGTCCGCGGGGTCGTAGATTACGTAGGCGGCGCGCGCATCCCCGTCGCGGGGCTGGCCCACCGAGCCCGGATTCACCAGGTAGAGACAGTCCGGATCGATGTCCAGCAATTGCCGTGCTGCCTGGGGGCCGGTCTTGCCGACGGTCTCGATCCGCGAATGGTTCCAGATGAATCCGCCTTGCAGATGGGTATGCCCGAAGAAGGTCACCCGCGCACTGATGTAGGAGAAGGCCGCAACGGCGTCGGCCGCTCCGACCAGGTACTCGTCTTCATCCAGTGGAGAGCCGTGCACCATCTGGAAGCCGGCCACGGCGCAGGGACCCTTGGGCAGGTTGCGGATGAAGGCGGCGTTGTCGGGCCGAAGTTCCCGCTGGGTCCACAGGGCTGCGGCCTTGGCCACGGGGTTGAACCACTCCAGGTCTTCCATGCCCACCGAGGCGCGGTCGTGATTGCCCCGTACGATGACGTGTACGTTCTTGCGCGCCCAGTCGGTGACGGCGTTGGGATCGGCGCCGTAACCAACCAGGTCGCCGCAGCAGAGGATCTGGTCGTATTGACCCGCGGTGGCGTCCAGGACCGCCTGTAAGGCCTCCCAGTTGGCATGGATGTCGCTCACGATCAGGTAGCGCACGCGCCGCGAACTACGCCTTTCTCAAACGCAGGACCGTAATTTCCGGGGGAGCGCCGAGGCGGACGGGAATGCCGATCGTGCCGATGCCCCGGGTCACGTAGGCGCGCGCGGCGCCCTCCGCGTACGGCCCGTAGACGAACGGTGTCCAGAAGCGCGCCGGATTGATCGACTGATCCAGAATCTCGACCGTGACCTGCCCCCCGTGGGTATGCCCGGAAAGCATTAGATTGTATCCCTTGCGGGCGGCCACCGGAAACACGTCGGGGTTGTGGGAGAGCAGCACATTCAGCGCTCCCGGAGCGAGCAGACGCTCGGCTCCCTGCAAATACTCCCGCCGGTGGCTGCTCCGCTGGTAATCCACGCCGGCCAGATTCAGGATGCTGCCGCCAAACCGGAGAGCGGCCGCCTCCTGCCGCAGAAACCGGATGCCCAGCCGGGCCCCGTGTTCGGCGGCGTACTCTTCCACGCGGGCGTACCGCTCGTGGTTCCCCATGCAGCCGAAGATGCCGCCATCCACGCGCAGCCGCGCCAGTTGGCGCAGGCACGCATCCAGCGGATCTCCAGCCGAAGAGATCAGGTCGCCCGTCACCAGGGCCAGGTGGCAGCGCGTCTGGTTGGCGGCATCGATCACGCGCGCAAATTCGGACTCGCTCAGGAAGGCACTCAGGTGAATATCGCTGATCTGCAGCAGGCGCAGACCCGCCAGGTCCTTGGGGAGGCCCGGAATGGCGATGTCCCGTTCCAGAACATGGAAATCCGTGCGCTGCACCAGTGCGCCGTAGCCCACCACCAGGAAGGGAGAAGCCACCAGTGCGCCTCCCGCGGCGTGCATCAATTGACGTCGGGCCGGGTCAAAGGATGGGGGAGCGATCCGGCGGGAGAGGAATTGGAAGATTTTCCACAACCCATAGCTGGCCGCCGAGACGCCCAGCCAGCCGTACACCACGCCGCCGCTGACAGAAGCCAGCCGGGCGGACATCCGCACCTTTCCGGCCATGTGCGCCAGGTTCAGCAGCAGGCCCAGGCCCAGCCCGGCATAGATAGCCAGAAGCAGCACGCGCGTCACCCGGCCGCCCTTCCGGGACAGCCGGCGGGAGGCCACGGCCAGCGCCTCGCGCCAGATGCACCACTGCACCACAAGGAGCGCGGCCAGAGAAACAAAATCAGTCAAGTGGTGCAAACCAGATCCTCGGGTACAGACTGCAGACTTTCTATTTTACCCGAGCCGTTCCCCACCTTGCTCCCCCGCTACGGCCAGCCAGGCATGAAACACGATGGCGGCGGCCGCCAGGCCCGCGGTCTCGGCGCGCAGGATCAGCGGGCCGAGCGACACCCCCGCCCAACCAGCGGCTTTCAGCAGGCCGCGCTCACCAGGGCTCCAGCCCCCTTCCGGGCCGGTGAGCAGCGTGACCTCCCCGCAGCCGGGGCGCTCCGGCGCCGCGGGCAACGCCGTCAGAAGCGGCGGTGCGCCCGGCTCTTCTTCGAGGTAATACCGCAGGCGGGACGCCGCGGCGGAGCATTCCGCCAGGCGCACGGGCGCATGAATCTCGGTCAGACTCGGGCGCCGGGATTGCTGGCTGCTTTCGCGCGCGATCTTCCGCCAGCGCTCGACGCGTTTCCGGGCCGCCTCCAGGAGCCCCTTTTCGCTGC
Organism: Solibacteraceae bacterium; assembly: GCA_021324015.1. GTDB lineage: Bacteria > Acidobacteriota > Terriglobia > Bryobacterales > Bryobacteraceae > JAJPJX01. The sequence continues at coordinate 59,508 of JAJPJX010000095.1, forward strand.
GCTCCGCCTCCACCGGCAGAATGGCCGCGACGCCCAACTCGGTGGCCTTTTCCACCAGCCACTCGAAGCGATCGAACTTGATGAGCGCGGCGCACAGCAGAATGCGCACCGGCAGCGCCGGGGCATTTACGGGTTCGATCACCCGGAAGGCCACGCGGTCCCTGGCCACCTCCCGGATCTCGGCCAGGTACACGGCGTGGTTGTCGCAAATCTCGTAGCACTGGCCCGGCGCGGCGCGCAGCACGCGGGCCAGGTGCGTGGCTTCCTCGCCCCGCAGCTCGGCCTCGCCCGCCACCACGCGGTCCACGAAGAAGCGCCGTCTGGCCATACCCGTACGGTAGCAAAGGAGGCGGGAAGCGCGTGTTCTACAATGGCGGGTGATGATCGCTTTGCTCGACGGCGTGCTGGTGGAAAAGCATCCCAACCAGGCGATTGTGAATGTGGCGGGCGTGGGCTACGACGTGACCATCCCGGTTTCCACGTACTCCAAGCTGCCCGAAACGGGCTCCGCCGTGCGCCTGCGCGTCTATACCCACGTGCGCGAGGATACCCTGGCGCTCTACGGATTTCTCTCGCCGGACGAGCGGGCGCTCTTCGAGAAGCTGATCTCGGTCAGCGGCATCGGTCCGAAGATGGCCGTGGCGGTGCTTTCCGGGATCGACGCGGCGGACCTGATACTGGTGATCCGGCGGGGCGAAGTGGAGCGCCTGGTGCGCATCCCCGGCGTGGGGAAGAAGACCGCCGAGCGCATGGTGCTGGAACTGCGGGATAAGCTGCCCGCGCCCGCCGGCGCGGAAGCGGCCGCCCCGGCCGGGGGGCAGGCGGCCCTCACCGCCATCGAGCAGGATGTCCTTTCGGCGCTCCTGAACCTGGGCTGCGCGCGGCCCGCCGCGGAGACTGCCGTGCGCAAGGCCAAAACCGCCGCCGGTGCGGCGCCTGCTGATTTCGAAGACCTCTTCCGGCGTGCTCTGGAACTGGTACGTTAAGCTGGAAGATACATGTCTGACCGCAGACTGGTTTCCGGCGCGCTCCAGGAAGAGGAGGCCCAGTTCGAAGCCGGCCTCCGTCCCCGGCGCCTGGCGGATTTCACCGGCCAGAACAAGCTGAAGGAAAACCTGGCCATCGCCATCGAGGCGGCGCGCCTGCGCGGCGAAGCCATGGACCACGTGCTGCTCTACGGCCCCCCGGGCCTGGGAAAAACCACGCTGGCCTCCATCATCGCCGAAGAGCTGGAAGTTCCCTTCACGACCACCTCCGGTCCGGTGCTGCAAAAGAAGCTGGATTTGACCGGCATCCTGAGCAACATCCGCGCGCGGCAGGTTTTTTTCGTGGATGAGATCCACCGGCTGATGCCGGACGTGGAGGAGATGCTGTATTCGGCGCTGGAGGACTTCCGTGTGGATATCCTGATCGGCGCCGGCCCGGGAGCGCGCACGCATTCGCTGCCCATGCCCCGCTTCACGGCCATCGGCGCCACTACGCGACAGGGCCTGGTCAGCGCGCCGCTGCGCGGCCGCTTCGGCCTGGTGCTGCGGCTGGACCCCTACGGCGTGCCCGAGTTGCAGCGCATCGTGCAGCGCTCCGCGCGCCTGCTGAGCATCGAGATCGAGGCGGACGCCGCCGAAGAGATCGCCCGCCGCTGCCGGGGCACTCCGCGCATCGCCAACCGGCTGCTGCGGCGCGTGCGCGACTACGCGCAGGTCCGCGCGGACGGGCGCATCACCCGCCCGGTGGCGCAGACGGCGCTGAACCTGCTTGAAGTGGACCGTTTCGGGCTGGACGAAATCGACCAGAAGATCATGCTCACCATCCTGGAGAAATATCGCGGCGGGCCGGTGGGAGTGAACACCATCGCCGCCTCCATCTCCGAAGAGGCCGATACCATCGAAGAAGTGTACGAACCCTACCTCATTCAGCTCGGTTTTCTGAACCGGACGCCGCGCGGCCGGGTGGCGACTGAACTGGCGTTCGAGTATTTCCAGGTGCAGCGCAAAACGCGCAACGGCGACCAGCCGGCCCTGTTTTGAGTCCCATGAAAACCATCTTCCTCGGGCTGGGGTCGAACGTGGGCCGCCGCGAAGAGATGTTGCAGGCGGCCATCGACGCGCTCCACAGTCCCGAACTGCGCGTGCGGCGGATTTCTCCGGTGTACGAAACCGAGCCCTTGGAAATGCGGAATCAGCGCTGGTTTCTGAACCTGGTGGTGGAAGCCGAAACCAGCCTGTTTCCGCGCCAATTGCTGTTCCGCATTTTGAAGGTCGAGGCGAGGCTGGGCCGGAAGCGCCTGGGGCCCAACGGGCCGCGCACCATCGACATCGACATCCTGTTCTACGGCCAGACGATCCTCCACACCACCGACCTGGTGGTGCCGCATCCGCGCCTGGCAAGCCGGCGGTTCGTGCTCGCACCCATGGCCGACCTGGCGCCGGAATGGCGTGACCCGGTGACGCGCCGCAGCATGAGCCAACTTCTGGACGCAGTGAGCGGTCAGGAGATCCGCAAGACGGATTTCCAGCCGGTGCTACACTCGTAGGTCTATGCACCGCGGGTTGGCGCTCCTGGTTCTGGCCGGCTGCCTGGCCGCGCAGCCGCGCCACCAACTGAACGACGGAGACGCGCACGGCGATCCGCCGTATCTTCTGGAGGACGGGTGGACTCCCCTGCTCAACGGCCGCGATCTTTCCGGGTGGCACGGGCTGGGCTCGGGCCCCAACGATTGGTTCACCACCACCGCGATTCTCTGGGAGCGCCTGCTGGGGCCAACACGCCTTTCGGCGGTTCCCCGCCCCGGCGGCCGGATTCTGAACGGCCCGCGCGGCCGGACGGTCAACCTGGTGACCGACCAGAAGTTCGGCGACGTGGAGCTTTACCTGGAATTCATGATCCCCAAGGGTTCCAACTCGGGCGTGTATCTGCACGGCCTCTACGAAGTGCAGGTTTTTGACAGCTACGGCTCCACCGAACCGCTGACCTCGTCCGACTGCGGCGGCATCTACCACCGCTGGATCAACAACCGTGGCGTGGGCGGGTCGGCGCCCAGCCGGAACGCCTGCCGCCGTCCGGGTGAATGGCAATCCTTCCAGATCTGGTTCCGCGCGCCCCGCTTCGACGCCTCCGGGAAGAAAGTGGAAAGCGCGAAGTTCCTGCGCGTGCTCCAGAACGGGCTTTCCATCCAGAAAGACGTCGAGGTGGACGGACCCACACGCGCCGCCATGGAGATTCCGGAGGCCCCCACCAATCCCCTCATGCTCCAGGGCGATCACGGACCGGTGGCCTACCGCAACATCTACATCCGGCCACTCCGGGAAATCATCGAACGATAGGGCCGGCGCGCTATTCGCGGCTGTAAATCTTCACCCGGTAGTACGGCTTGTCCTTCTCGGCCGGATCCATTTCGTAAGTCTGCTGCATTTTGCCCGGGTCGTAGTCTCTCCACAGCCAGGCCATCTCCTCCGGCAGTTCGGCGCTGCCGTGGGCGGGATTGTGAGTGCCGTGGCCGAAGCTGAAGTGGAAGTCGTAGCCCCGCATCTTCAGAGAGTTGGCCATTTGAATGTTTTGCAGGGGCCAGCTTCCGTGGTTATTCTCCAGGTCTTCGGAGCCGTCCTGCAGCCAGACGCGGATATTGCGCTTGGGCTGCTTGCGGATCATGAAGGGGAACACGTTGCCCCCGTCGAGTTCGCCCGGATGCCATTGAATGCTGGTGAAGCTGCCGATCCAGGAGAGCACCCGGCTGAACTCCTCCGGCTTCCACCAGGCCGCGTTGAACGAACAGATGCCGCCCGAGGACAGCCCGGCGATAGCGCGGCTGTAGCCATCCTTCCGCAGATTGTATTTCTGCGCCACCTCGGGCAGGATCTCCTCCAACAGGAAGCGGGCGTAGCGGTCCGTGACGGTGTCGTATTCGATGCTCCGCATGGCCTTGTCGCCGACCTTTCCCGGATCCAGAAAGACGTGGATCATCACGGGAATCTTCTGCTCGTAGGTCAGGTTGTCGAACACGATCTGCGCCCGCCACTTCTCGCGGTCGGCCAGATTGTGGCCGTCCTGCCAGACCATGACGGCAGCGGGCGTCGCGGGGTTGTACTGCGCCGGCACATAGATCCAGTAGTCGCTTTGCATGCCGTCGTAGATCCGGCTGGTGTGCACCCGTTTCTCGGACAACGTGCCGCGCGGCACACCGGGATGCTCGTAGGAATCCGCGCCGAAAGCCGGCACATCGTTCCTGCCGCCGAACCGCGCCCCGCCGATCACGTAGTGAAACCAGTGCGCCTGGCCGGTTTTGAGCTGGCCCGAAGTGAACCACAGGTCGGAGCCCTTCAGGCGGGTCATTTTTGCGAAGGGGGCGTCATCCACGAACAGTTCGGGGGCCTCACGGCTTTCCACGGCCCAGATAAAGTCCGGGCCTTGGCCGAGCACGGCGGTGCCCTTCTTGACCTCCGCCTCCCCCAGGGAAGCCAGCAAGGCTTCCCGAAAAGCCGCACTCGGATGGCGGCTCATCTCGATCAGGCGCGGCGCAGGGAGCTTTTCCGCCGCCGCCATCATGCACACAGAGCCCAGGATCACAAGGACGCAACGCACCGTCAATTCCCCTCCAGATTTCCTGCTCAGCCTATCACAGCCGGCGATCGGCTTAAGATAGGACGTTTAGAGACACCCACATGTCAGCCGCCACGGAATGGAAAGAGTTGCTCATCGGCCTGACCCTGGCCGTTCTGGCCACGGCAGTGCTAGGCCTGATTCTTTGGCTAATTCGCAGGCTGTTTCCCAGGGTCTGCGCGACGATCGAATCCTGGCGCGGCACGCGCATCACCTCGCTGCGCATCCAGAACCTGGAATTGCTCTCCGCCGAACGCATCACCGGACTGCTCATCACGGTCGTGAGGGTCGTCCGGCTGGCGGTGGTGGTTCTTCTGATTACCTTTTACGTTCCCCTGGTGTTCAGCGTTTTTCCAGGGACGCGCGGCTATGCCGGGGCGCTGTTAGGGTACATTCTGACGCCGCTCCAGGCCATCTGGAATGGCGTCGTCTCGTACCTGCCGGACCTGTTCACAGTGCTCGTGGTGGCCGTCGTTACGCGATACGCCATTAAGCTCATCCGGTTGATCTTCACCGCCATCCAGAAGGGCACCTTGCGCTTCTCCGGTTTCTATCCGGAGTGGGCCGAGCCGACCTACAAGATCGTGCGCTTCCTGGTGCTGGCGCTGGCGACGGTAGCCGTTTATCCGTACATCCCGGGCTCGTCCTCACCGGCTTTCAAGGGCGTGTCGGTCTTCCTGGGAGTGCTGTTCTCGCTGGGCTCAGCCGGCGCCATCGCCAACGTGATGGCCGGCGTGGTGCTCACCTACACGCGAGCCTTTCAGGTGGGCGATTACGTCAAAATCGGTGAGACCACCGGGACAGTTATCGACAAGACGCTGCTGGTCACACGCGCGCGCACGCCCAAAAACGAGGATGTCAGCATCCCCAACTCGCTGGTGCTTTCCAGCCACATGGTCAACTATAGCGCCTGCGCCCGGAACGAGGGGGTCATCGTCCACACCTCGGTCACCATTGGGTACGACGCCCCCTGGCGCACGGTGCACTCGCTGCTGATCGCGGCCGCGCACGACACCCCGGAAATTCTCAAGGATCCCGCGCCCTTTGTGCTGCAGACCGCCTTGAACGATTTCTATGTCGCCTACCAGGTGAACGCGTATACGAATGCCGCCACCCACCTGCTGAGAATCTACTCCGACCTTCACCAGAACATTCAGGACAAGTTTAACGAAGCCGGCGTGGAGATCATGTCGCCGCACTACACCAGCGTGCGCGACGGCAACCACATCGCGATTCCGGATTCTTACGTGCCGAACACCTACGAAACGCCGGCCTTCCGCCTGTTCCAGGCCGGCGGAAACGGCAGCGGCGCCCGCTGATCAGTTCCGGCGGATGCCGTAGGCCCGATGGATGTCCTCAAGCGAAAGCACCCCTTCCAACTGGTCGGGATGCGCGCGGTTCACCACAGGCAGCAGCGGGTACGCGCCCAGGTAGCGCAGCGCCACGTCCACCGACTGGTCCGGATAGAGGCGCGGCAACACCTCCAGGCGGCAAGCCTCTTTCAAAGCGTGGGTGCCATTCTCCTCGGCCAGCGAGGCGCGTAAGGCCTCGGCCGTCACGGTCGACCAGGTGCCATCGGCGAACGTCACTAAGGCGCGCTCCTCGCCTGCCGTCTCGATCTGTTTGGCCGCTTCGGCGACCGGCAGATTCGCCGGCAGCACCACGTCCACCACGGCACGCATGGCTTCTTCCACGTGCAAAACCGGCAGGGATCGCTGCTCCTCGGCGGAAGGCAGATCCACGCCCTCCTGCTGAGCCAGCATGGTGAAGAATGGGACCGGGTGCAGCGTCCGGGAGATGAAGTAAGAGATGGTGTTGGCGATCATCACCGGGAGGATGATCACGTAACTGGCGCTGACTTCGAACACCATGAAGATGGATGTCATCGGCGCGCGAAAGACGCCGGCGAAAAAAGTGCCCATGCCGACCAGCACGTAGGCATCCGCGAAGCTCGTGGGGAAGGGCCAGTAGCGATTCGCCAGCGCGCCCAGCCCGCCGCCGATCATCGCGCCCGTGAAGAGCGTGGGGGCGAACATTCCGCCGGGGATTTCGGCGCTGAAGCTCACCACAGTCGCCGCCAGCTTGACCAGCCCCAAGGCCAGCAGTGCCTGCCAGGCGAAGCGGTCGTGCAGGGCGCTATCGATGGCGTCATAGCCGGCGCCCATGATCTGCGGCAGCCACAGGCCGGCCACGCCCACCAGCAACCCGGCGGCTCCGGCCTGGGCATATGCCGTGTGGGAGGGCAGGTGCTCCAGCCGCCGCTTCAACTTTTCGATAAGCTTTACGAAGAGCGCCGAGAGCAGGCCGCCTGCTACCCCCAGGATGGCGTAAACCACGAGTTCCGAAGGATGCCGCAGTTCGAATTCCGGCACCCGGAACAGGGGCTCGTTCCCCAGGAACCAGCGCACCACCACCACGGCGGATACCGCCGCCAGCATGATGGAGCCCACCACCCCCGCGTTCCAGGCGGCCACCACCTCTTCCATCACGAAGAGCACTCCGGTGATGGGAGTGTTGAACGCGGCGGCGATGCCGGCCGCAGCCCCCACGGGTGCGATCAGCCGCATGTTTTCGCGTTTGACCTGGAACATCCGCCCCAGCAGCGACGCGATGCCGGCGCCCATCTGCAGCGAAGGATCCTCCGGTCCCAGCGAGTTGCCCGTGCCGATCGAAATCGAGCAAGTCAGGAACTTGCCGATGACCGTGCTGAAGGGAACATGCCCGTCGGAGATGTACAGCGCGGCCTTGGTCTGGTTCACGCCGCTGCCCCGCGCCGCGCGAAAGAACCAGCGCACCAGCAGGACGGAAACCAGCGCCCCTGCCGTGGGACAGATGAGCCGGGCGTAGCGCAGCCTTTGGGAGAGCGCCCCAACCGAATACCAGCTCAGAAAGTCGATCGCGACATGAAAACAGACCACCATCAGGCCCGCGAATATCCCGATCAGGATCGCCAGCAAGAGAAACCGCTGCGTCTCGCTCATAGCGGGCAGCGACAGCCCCTTGTGCGTGCGGCCGTTTGGCATTTTAGTTGGACACCTTGCCCATCACGATGGCCACCGCTTGGTCGGCACGAGCCGCCGCGGGACACACCCGGTCCCAGGATTTCCAAAGCTCCCCCGCCAGAGCCAGCACCTTCGGCGTGTCTCCCTCCCTGTGTCTGCGCGGTTTGGCATCCACAACCGGCCGGGCAGATTCCACCAGCGTGGATACATCCGCCGGAGTATTGCCGCCGGAGGCCGCCAGGCATCCCTCCAGTCCGTGAAAGCTCCTGGCGAGCAACTCCCGCGCGCGCCCGAAGCGCTGCCCTGAGGACAGCGTGGGCTGCGTCGGATCCAGCGCCGCGATCTCGTCGCACTCCGCCACGCCCTTGCGGGCCTGCTCATCCTTGGAGTTCCAGCGCAGCGCCTTGCGGAACGAAGCGCGGGCCGCTGGGTAATCGCCTTGCACAAACTGCGCCTCTCCCAGGCCGCTCCAGGCGGCGGCGTCCTCGGGCGATGCCGTCAGAATGCTCTGATACAGATCCGCGGCATTGCGCGCCGCTCCGTTCGCGAGCAGGAGGGATGCCACGCGCCTCTGGACCGCCGTGTCGCCGGGGGTCTCCGCCGCCAGTTCCAGCAGTTCCGCGAGCACCTCTTTCTGCTTTTGACGGCGCATCAGCAGATCCACCAATTCAAACCGCGCCTGCACGCGGTTCTTCTCCGGTTGTTCGGGCCAGAGGCCGAAGATGGCCCGGTGATAGTCCAGCACCGCTTCGTCCCAATCGTGCTGCCGCACGGAAATGCGCGCCAGCGCGAGGTTCACTACGGCATTGGTGGGGTCGCTTTCCCGCAATTCTCCCAGGTGCGCCTCCGCCTCGTCCAGGCGCCCGAAGCTCATCAGAGCCAGCGCGAGCGCCAGCCGGTATCGGGTGTCGTTCGGCGAGAAAGAGAGCGCCGCGCGGTATTCTTCCACAGCCTGGTCACTCCGGCCCTGCTGCGCGAGCTGCCTGCCCATCTCGAAGTGGCGGTTGGCGCGTTGCGAGCGGCCACTCCGCCAGGCACGCACCAGAAAACCGGTGAATGCAAACAGGACAGCCATGCTCAAGATGACAGCCGCAAAAGCTCTTCTGGTCCCCGCCACCATGTCTTACCAGCATAGTAAATGCGGCGGACCCGCTGCTAGTCAGTTGGACTTTGCTGGAGAGGCTCCACGATCTGCCGCAGCTTCGCGGCCACTTCGGCCGGATGAAAACCGAACGGCCCGGGCTTGCTTTTGTAGGCCACTCGGCCTTCGCCATCGATCACGTAAAGCCGGTCCGGCCAGCCGGTGTAGGCGGCTTCCGTGGTGTTCCGGAAGTTGTCCAGCAGGGCCGGAATTTCGATGTGCAGGTTGCGCACGCAGGAATCCGCCACGGTCTCCCGTTCCGTGAAACTCCGCGGGCTGGCGATCACGACGTTCTGCCGCAGGTTGGCCTCCATCTGCCACACGTCGCTGGCGTGCGCCTCCACGATGTAGACGATGTAGAAAGCCACCCGGTCCCGGTACTGGCGATAGAGACGATTGAGCGCGGGAACCTCCCGGCGAAAGGGCGGTCAAGTATAGCTGCCGAAGATCAGCACCACCGGCATCCGGCCGCGAAAGCCGGAGAGGCGCACCATCGATTTCCCGTCCAGAGTCTGAAGCGCAAAATCCGGCGCGGGACTCCCGGCGTCGAGCCCGCCGGCGCGGGCGATCATCCACAGCCGCTCGAAGGGCAGCGCCAGAAACAACACCGGGCCGGGCAGGTGCGCAACCGCGCGGGCAAAGCGCTCGGGCGGCTGAAGCATGATGGCCAGCAGCGCCCCACAGGCCAATACATAGAGAGCCGCCGCGCCCGCCAGGATCTTCACCCATCGCCGCATGTTCACTCCATCCAGATCGTGTACGGCGCCAGGCGGACGGTCTTGCCCTCCTGCCACCGCACGCTCGCTTCCTCGTCGCCGAAATTCAGCAGCGCCAGTTCGCCGTGGCTGAGAACGCTCCAGTATACTTCGGCCGGCTTGCGCAGGCCCAGCGCCCGCTTGACGGCGGGCCGCAGTTGCGGCAGGCGGCGCAATTCCCCAGCCACGAAGCGGGCGTAGTAGTCGCCCGGCTCGGGGTCGCCGGCAAAGAAGATCACTTTGCCCTTTCCCGTGCGGCCCGACTGCCAGCGGTTCCACACCGAGAGATCGCCTTCCACCGTCCGCAGGGGCCCCCGGGGCCGCTCGGGATAGATCAGCGTGCCGCCCCGCTCCACCCAGCGCGCGATCCGCTCCAGCACGTCTTTCTCCGTGATGTACCCCCAGAGAAAGACCAGTACTTTGTACCGGTCCAGCGCCCCATCCGCGATCATCTGCTCGCTCACGTAATCGTAGTCCGTGGCCGACCGCATGGCTTCGGCCCGCGAAAGAAACGCCGAGGCCCACAGGTAGCGGTTCGCCTCGTCGTCCAGCTTGATGGCCGTATCCGGATAGAAGGCTGCCACGTCGATCATGGGCGCCGCGCGCCGGTCCAGCAGCGGAGCATCATTGAGCCATGCGCGAATGCCCTGGTCGTTGCCGTAGAGATTCGGATGGTAATAGAACAGGTGCACCGCTCCGTTGGTCAGAGCGTTGAACAGGCGCGCCGCCACCCCGCGGGCGCTGCCGAAGCCGCCCGGTTCATAGCCCAGTTCGGCGCCGTAGAACCGCGCCGCCGAAGAGGCCATCCGGGTGATGGCGAAGTTCTGGGCGAAGTTGTCGCTCTCGTTGGTGAGGCGGATGCCGCCGTGCAAGCGGGCCATGCTGCGCGCCTGGTAGCTGTAGTCCGTGCCGATCTCCTCCGCGCCCCAGCCGCCCGACGACTGGTGAATGAAGGTGTGCGGCATAGCCTCCCGGGCCCATTTGGCCCACTGCTCGCACCAGGCGCTCATCGCGCCCATGTACCAGTTGTCGAAGTCGATGCGCTTGCGCTCGGTCGCCGCCGTCACGGGTAGGAACGGGCGCACCTGGTCGAAGGAGGCGAAATGATCGCCCCAGGCCCGGTTCAGGTCCTCGATGGTGGCGTATTGGCGCCGCAGCGCACTGCGGAACGACTCGGCGGCGTACGGATCTCCCGCCCAATAGCCGATGTGCGTGTGGATCGGCTGGCCTTTGTAGCCCCAGTTTCCGCGCGCCGGATACTGCGCTTCCCCGTAGTTTCCGCTGGGCCCCAGCCGGATGCCCAGCAGCGCCTTGCGCGAGCCGTAATGCCTGCCGAACTCCGCCAGGAAGCGCTGCACGTAGCGATTCTGCGTGCCCGCGAAGATGGACTGGATGTCATTGCGCAGGCCGTGCTCCAGGCACACGAAGCCGATATTGTCCTTGGAATCGTGGTACCACTCCGGCAGCGTGTACGCCGAGCCGACGATCAGCAGCGGGAACCACTGGAGTCCCTGCCGTTCGATCTCGTCCACGATGGCGTCGTAGAAGCTCCAGTCGAAGACGCCGGGGGATCGCTCCACGAAGTTCCACTTCACGTAGCTTTCGATCCCGTTGAAGCCCAGGGCGCGCGCCAGCGGCAGCAGGTTGCGCATGGTGGCCAGAGCTTCGGGAAGCTGCTCGGGCGTAGCGGCGTCAGCGCCCGCCGTGGTCACGCGCTGCGACGAGGTGCGAAAGGTCACCGCCGGCGGTACATCCGGAATGGGCTCGCGGGGAGGCTCGGAATCCACGAGTGTCACCGCGCGCAATAGCAACAGGCCCTGAATGCGCAGCGGGGCCGCCAGGGCGCCACTGCCCAGACGGAACGTCGCCCGGCGCAGCTTGCCGGAATTGATTTCCGCTACACCCCATTGATCATGTTCCGCCACGGGCACCGAAACCGAGATCAACCCGTAGCCTCGGTCCAGGTACTCGACGCTCAGCCACACCGGTCCGGAAGGCGCTGGAGCCGCTGTCACGCGGAACTCCGCGCGGCGAAAATAATCGTGTGTCGGATTGAGCGCCGCCACCAGGCCGCCCGCAGCCGCCTCCATCCGCCAGCCCTCCGGCCCGGGAGCGACGGCCAAACCCTTCGCTGCCGGCGGTTCGCCCGCCCGCCAGTAGGCCAGTTCCGCCGCAGGCGCCCACCCCGCAATCAGTACCAGGCATAGCAGGAGGCGCATTGGTTTCCTCCTTAGCAGCACTTCGGGCGGGCATATTTCGCCCGCAGGCGCTTTTCCGAAAAGCGGCGCCATTCCTCGCCGGAGGGGGCGCAGCCGCGCGCTGCCAGGTGGCGGCCGTAGGCGCTTTCGTCGGCCAACTCCCGCAGCAGACCCACCAGCAGACGGCCCAACCTTCTCAGGCGGCTCATAGCTCCTCCGTACGCAGTTGGGAGAGCACGAAGGGGGCTTCGCGCACCGTGGCTTCCCGCGTCCCCCGGAGGATGCCCGCCCATACCCGGATCGAATCGGTCAGCACGGTGGCCACCAGCACCAGGAAAATGCCGCAGACTACCGCGTCCAACCGGGCGTTGAAGATCAAGGCCTGGGTTTCGGCCGCCTTCGCCGCCGCCACCGCGCCCGCATCCAGGGCGGTCTGCAACTTGTCCGCCTGCGCCAGAAATCCGACCGCCGGCAGCGGCGAGAAAATCTTCTGCCAGCCCGCGGTAAAGGTGACCAGCACCAGCCAGGCCAGCGGCGCCAGCGTGATCCACATGTACCGGGCCCCGTGCATCTTGATCAGGATCGTGGTGCCCACGCACAAGGCCATGGCCGCCAGCAACTGATTGGCAATCCCGAACAGCGGCCACAGCGAGTTGATGCCGCCCAGAGGATCGCGCACTCCCTGGTAGAGAAAGTAGCCCCACGCCAGCACGATCACGGCGCTCGTGCTTAACATTCCGGGCAGCCAGTTGCTGCGCCCCAGCGGACGGTGCACGTGAGCCAGCAGGTCCTGGAGCATGAAGCGGCCCACGCGGGTGCCGGCCGAGATGATGGTGAGAATGAACAGGGCCTCGAACATGATGGCGAAGTGATACCAGAAGCTGATCACCGCCTGCCCGCCGCCGGTCCGCGCGAAGATGTGGGCCATGCCCAGCGCCAGCGAGGGTGCGCCGCCGGTGCGCGAAAACAGAGTCTCTTCGCCCACGGTGCGCGCCAGCGTCTCCATGTCGCCCACCGTCACCGGAAAGCCCCAGGATGAGATGGTGGCGACGGCGGCGGCGGGCGTGGCCCCCACGACTCCCGCCGGCGAGTTCACCGCAAAGTAGACCCCCGGCTGCAACACACAGGCGGCGATCATGGCCATGATCGCCACGAAGCTTTCGAGCAACATCGAACCGTAGCCCACCGGCCAGGCGTGCCACTCCCGGGCGATCATCTTCGGCGTTGTGCCCGACGAAATCAGCGAGTGAAACCCCGAAATCGCCCCGCAGGCGATGGTGATGAAGCAGAACGGGAAGATCTTGCCCGCGAAAATCGGCCCGGTCCCATCCACGAAGCGGGTAAAGGCCGGCAACTGCAGATCCGGCCGCACGAACAGGATTCCCAGACCCAGCATCAGCACCACCCCGAGTTTCACGAAGGTGCTCAGATAATCGCGCGGCGCCAGGAACAGCCACACCGGCAGGGCGCTCGACAGATATCCGTAGAGGATGATGGCAATGGCCAGGCCCATCGACGAGAGCGTGAACCAGGGAGCCAGCGCGGCCGACTGCGCCACCGCCTTCCCCCCAAAGATGCTGGCGATCACCAGCACGAAGCCGATCACAGAAACCTCCAGCACCTTGCCGGGCCGCCAGTAGCGCAGGTACAGTCCCATGAACAGGGCGATCGGCATGGTGGCGGCGATCGTGAAGGTCGCCCACGGGCTGCCGCGGAGCGCGTTGACCACCACCAGCGCCACCACCGCCAGCAGGATGATCATGATGCACAGCACCGTCAGCAGCGCCGTCAGCCCGCCCACCTTGCCGATTTCCTCGCGGGCCATCTCTCCCAGGGTCTTGCCGTCCCGCCGCATCGAGCAGAACAGAATCAGGAAGTCCTGCACCGCGCCGCCCAACACCGCGCCGATGATGATCCACAGCGTGCCCGGCAGATAGCCGAATTGCGCTGCCAGCACCGGCCCCACCAGGGGACCCGGCCCGGCGATGGCGGCGAAGTGGTGCCCGAAAACGATCCACTTGTTGGTGGGCTCGAAATCCAGGCCGTCCCGCAGGCGCTCGGCGGGTGTGGCCCGCTGGTCGTTCAACGCCATGACCCGCGCCGCCAAGAACTTGGCGTAAAACCGGAATCCCAGTACATAGGTGCACGAAGCCGCCATCACCAGCCAGATGCTGTTGATCGGCTCGCCCCGGTTCAGGGCGATGCCCCCCAAACAGAAGGCCGCCAGGACCGCGAGGGCCGCCCACACCAGGTGCGCCAGGAGCTTTTTCACGAATAGAGTCTACTAAAACCGTTTCAGATTCCGCAGCATGGAAAAGGTGGTCGTGCCGCTGCGAAACTGCACCGAATGCACCGGGTTCCAATTCTCGTCCAGAGTTCCGATGTAGGTAGCCGTGCGCCGGTCGGTGCCCATCAGGATGACGATGTAGGAACGCTGCGGGTAGTACAGGGCGCGATACTGAATCTCGCCGCTCTCCGTCTGCCAGTGATCCTGAGCCGGCTGCCCCAGTTTCTGCACCACCGCCCAATAGTCGTCGTGGCTGTTCAATTCCAGGTAGGAGGTGTCCCGCATGGTGAAGTTGACGCGCGGCCGGAGCACCCCTTCGCGATAGAAATTCCACACCAGCAGGAAGGCCAGGATCCCCACGGCCAGCACCGTGCCGATGAGCTTCAAGATCCGCGAGTCAGTGGCCGATTCCACCCGGATGCCCACCACCGCGGCCGGTTCGCTGCGCACCTCAGGAGGCGCGGGCGTGACCGGCGCGTTCACCGCCACCGGCATCTGGATCACGCGCCTCTGGTACGGCCAAACCGCCCCGCCCTTGTATTCCAGCTCCTTCACCAGCCCCACGATGATGACCGGGTCTTCCACCGACGAGATCTCCCCCAGAAAACGCCGGGGAATCCAGACTTCCTGCTCCGTCTTGGGGTTGTAGACCAGAATCTCCGACCAGGTGCCCTTTCGAAACAACCACTCATTGTGCTCGACATTCAGGATGGGCGGGTAAAACGAGAAGGGCCGGACAGCCAGGGTATCGAACGGCGGCGTGAGCGGCGGCAGGGACATAAGCCGCTATTATGTTAGCAGGCGCGGCGTTACCGCGGCGGCAGCATACCCAGCGCGGCGTTGACCACGATTGCGCCCATGCCGATAGGAATCATCCACTTCCAGCCGATGTCCATGAGCTGATCGTAGCGGAATCGCGGGAAGGTGCCGCGGAACCAGATCATCAGGTAGATCACCAGGGAGACTTTGAACAGGAACCAGAACGGCCCGATGGCCGCCGCGTTTACCGCCGGGATCACATATACCAGTCCCGCGACTACCAGCAGCAGCGCCGCCCCCACCAGCACCTTCTGCTGCAGCGGGTCCTTGAGCCGCTTGACCAGCACCAGGCTGGCGGCGCCAGAACCGGCGAACACCAGCAGGGGTACCAGGTAGTCGAGCAGTGCCAGCCACTTCACGCTGGGGAAGGGCCGCAGCCATCCGCCCCAGAACAGCGTTACCGCCACCGAGGCCACCACGAAGATGTTCGCGTACTCGGCCAGGAAATAGAGCGCCCAGCGAAAGCCGCTGTATTCGGTGTGGAAGCCGGCCACCAGTTCGGATTCCGCCTCCGGCAGATCGAACGGCGCGCGGTTGGTTTCCGCCGTGGCCGCGATCATGTACACCACGAACGGCACGATCATGAATCCGTAATTCGAGAACACGAACCAGATGCCGCGCTGCATCTGCGCCTGCACGATGCCCTGCAGGCTCAAGGTTCCGGCCACCATCAGGCCGGAAAGCAGCGCGAAAGCCAGGGCCACCTCGTAGCTCACCAGTTGCGCCGCGCTGCGCAGCGCCCCCAGCAGTGGATAGTGGCTGTTGGAAGCCCAGCCGCCCAGGATGATCCCCAGGATCCCCACCGCCGACATGGCCGAAATCACCAGGATGCCCACGTTGACGTCCGCCACGTAGATGGTCTTGCTGAAGGGGATCACGGAAAACGCCGTCAGCGCCGTGAAGGTGGAAATCACCGGCGCCAGCCAGAAAATCGAGCGGTCCGCATCGGCCGGAATGATATCTTCCTTGAGCAGCAGCTTCAGGGCGTCGGCAATGGGTTGCAGCAGCCCGTGCGGGCCCACGCGCATGGGTCCCAGGCGCACCTGGAAGTCCGCCAGCACCTTGCGCTCCACCAGCACGATATACCCCGCCAACAGCGGGAAGACCGCCACGATCACCAGGGTCACCAGGATCGGCGTGAACAAAGGATGTTGAAGGACGGTTTGCATACGCCTCTAACGCATCAGCGACACTTGCGCCATTTGCAGGAAGGGTTCCGGATAGATCCCAATTCCCAGGGTCAGCACGCCGCTCACCCCCAGCGCCACACGCAACCCCAGGCTGGAGGCCAGCGGCACGCGGTCGGCCGCATCCCGGATGAACATCGCCCGCACGATCCGGAAGTAGTAGTAAATGGCCACGGCCACGTACAGAACCGCGATCACCGCCAGCGTGTAATGCTGCGTCTCTACCAGCGACAGGAAGATGTAGTACTTGCCCAGAAAGCCCGCCGTGGGCGGGATGCCGGCGAGCGAGAGCAGGAAAATCAGCATGAGCGAAGCGTAGCCCGGGCTCCGGTGGATCAACCCGGCGATATCGTCCAGTTCCTCGCCGATGATGTCCTTGCGCCGCAGCGCCACCACCACCAGAAACGCGCCCAGGTTCATGAACGTGTACACCAGCACGTACACGGCGACGCCCTTGATGCCGGTGTCGTTTCCGGCGATGAGGCCCAGCAGCATGTATCCCGCGTGCGAGATGGAGCTGTAGGCCAGCAGACGCTTGATGTTGTTCTGGTTGATGGCGGCCAGGTTGCCCACCGTCATGGTCGCGATGGCCACCGCGCTGAGCAGCCATTCCCAGCTTACCCGTGCCGGAGCCAGCGGCCCCAGGAAGATGCGCAGCAGGAAAGCCATGGAAGCCGCCTTGGAGGCCACCGAGAGATACGCCGTCACCGTGGTGGGAGCGCCCTCATACGCGTCCGGAGCCCACATGTGGAAAGGCACAGCCGAGATCTTAAAGAGCAGGCCCACGGTGGTGGTGACCATGGCCAGAAACACCACCGGGTCCCAGGGCTGCCGGCTACCGATGGCGCTGGCCACGTCCGCCAGTTTGGTCGAGCCGCTGATCCCGTACATAACCGAAAACCCGTAGACCAGGAAGCCGCTCGAAAACGCCCCCAGCAGCAGGTACTTCATCGCCGCCTCGTTGGAGCGCTTCTCGGTGCGCAGGAAGCCCACCATCACGTAGAAGCACAGCGCCATCAGTTCCAGGCCGATGAAGAGCGTAATCAGATCCGTGCCGGCGGCCAGGAAGAACATGCCGCACTGCGCCAGCAGCAGCAGCCCATAGTATTCCCCGTGGTGCTCCCCGGCGATGTCCAGGTACTTGTACGAAACCATGGCGACAATCAGGGTGGCCGCCAGGAAAATCCAGTTGAAGAAGATGGCGAATCCGTCCACCGTGAGCGAACCTTGAAACGCGGCAAGCTGGCTCAGCCCGTTGGCGGAAAGATACATCTGCTGCCGCACCAACGCCACCCCGGTGAAGATTTCTCCCGCCGTGACCAGCAGAACCAGGTATTTGCGCTGCCTGGGCTCCACCAGCAGATCGAACAGCAGCACGGCGCAGCCGAACAGCGCCAGCATGATCGCGGGAATCAGCACGAAATGATCGCTTGCGGTATAGAAAGAGCTCATCGCACACCTGCCACCACTTCCGCCGGGCTGGTCCGCGCGGCCTGCGCGGCGCCCTGGAAGTATCCCGGCCGCACGCGCTCCACGATCTGCGCGACCGGCTTCTCCAGGATCTCGAAATACGGCTTGGGGTACACGCCGATCCACAGGGCCCAGGCCATCAGCGGCAGGAACACCGCCAGCTCCCGCGGGCTGAGGTCCGCGAGGTGCAGGTTCTTGCCGTTAGTCACCTGCCCCAGCATGGTGCGCTGGTACAGCCACAACAGGTAGGCGGCGCCCAGAATGACTCCCGTAACCGCGAAGGCCGCCCACACGTGGCTGGCCTCGAAGGCGCCTTGCAGGATGGTGAACTCCCCGACGAAGCCGTTCAGCAGCGGCAGCCCCGCCGAGCTCAGCATGGCGATGGCGAACACCACCGCGTACTTCGGCATGACGTGCGCCAGGCCGCCGTATTCCGCAATCTCCCGCGTGTGCCGGCGCTCGTAGAGCACACCGATGATCAGGAAGAGCATGCCCGTCGAGATGCCGTGATTGAGCTGCTGCATCACGCTGCCGGCCAGCCCGTTGGGGTTCAGCGCAAAAATTCCCAGCGTGCAGAAGCCCAGGTGGCTCACCGACGAATAGGCCACCAGCTTCTTCCAATCCGCCTGCATCAGGCTCACCAGCGCCCCGTAGATGATCCCGATGATGGAGAGCACTGCCAGGGTCTTGACGATGGTGGCGTCCATCGAGGCCTTGGGCAGCAGCGGAAGCGAAAACCGGATGAACCCGTAGGTCCCCATCTTCAGCAGCACGCTGGCCAGAATGACCGATCCCGCTGTGGGAGCCTCCACGTGCGCGTCCGGCAGCCAGGTGTGGAACGGAAACATGGGCACCTTGATCGCGAACCCCAGGAAGAAGGCCCAGAAAACCCACTGTTGCATGCCCAGGGGCAGATCCAGCTTCATCAGTTCGGAGATCTCGAAGGTGTAGCTGCCAAACTGCTGGGCGTGCTGGAAATACAGCGTCAGGATGCCCAGCAGCATCAACACCGAGCCTGCCAGCGTGTACAGGAAAAACTTGATCGCGGCGTAAAGCTTGCGCGGCCCGCCCCACACACCGATGATGAAATACATCGGCACCAGCACCAGCTCCCAGAACACGTAGAACAGGAAGAAATCCAACGCCATGAACACGCCCAGCATGCCGGTCTGCAGCAGCAGGAACATGGCGTAGTACTCTTTCACGCGGTCCTGGATGGCCGTCCAGGAGGAAAGAATTGCCAGGAAGCCCACCAGCGTAGTCAGCATGATGAGCAGCAGGCTGATGCCGTCGATGCCTACCAGGTACTGCGCTCCCAGGCTGGGGATCCATCCAGCGCGCTCCACCATCTGGAAGCCCCCGGCCGACCGGTCGAACCGCGAGACCAGCGGCAGCGAGATCAGAAATCCCACGAAGCCCACCAGGTTGGCCCACACCCGGATCAGGTCCTTCTGGCGCGACGGAATCAGCAGCAGCACCACTAGCCCCGCCAGCGGCGTAAACAGTACCAGACTCAACAAGTGCTGATCCATGGGATTCACCGAATCACGTAGTATCCGAAGAAGGCCAGCACGCCCACCACGAAGAACAGCGCGTAGGCCTGTACCCGCCCGGTCTGCAGGAAGCAGACCGGATAGGAGAGCAGCTTCACCGTAAACGAGCCCAGCCGCACCGCCCCGTCGATGATCCACGTGTCCCACCACATGGAGATCGTGGAACAGAACCGCGTGAACCAACCCGCCCCGTTCACGGCGCCGTCAATCACACTCAGGTCAAACGCCGCCATCGCTCGTCCGCCGCCTTTGGCAAGCCCGTTGACAAACAGAAAGTCGTAGATCTCATCCACGTACCACTTGTTCAGCAGCAAACCGTAGAGCGGCTTCAGGCGCAGCTCTAACTTCTCCGGAATCTCCGGCTTCGTGTGGTAGAAATAGCGCGCCACGGCGATGCCGATGATAGCGATGGCCACCGATACCGACATCAGGATCCACTCGATACTGGCGCCATGCGCGCCGCCATGTTCCCCTTCCGCGGCTGCGGCGGCGAAAGCCGGAGCCAGCCAGTGCTCGAAGGCCCGGAAACTCTCCGGCAATCCCCACAGTTTCGGAACGCCCAGCCAGCCCCCCAGCGCACTGCCGATCGCCAGCACCGTCAGCGGCACGGTCATGGTGGCCGGCGATTCATGAATATGCGCCTCCACCTCGGGCGCCACGTGCGATTTGCCGTAGAAAGTCATATTCATGAGCCGCCACATGTAGAAGGCGGTCATGCCGGCGGTCACCAGGCCGATGAGCCACAACACCTGAGACCCGGACGGGGAGCTGTAAGCCTGCCACAGAATCTCGTCTTTGGAGAAAAATCCGGCCAGCCCCGGGATGCCCGCGATGGCCAGCGAAGCAACCCACATGGTCCAGTGCGTGACCGGGATTTTGTCCTTCAGCGCCCCCATGCGCCGCATATCCTGCTCCCCGCCCATGGCATGGATCACCGAACCGGAGCAAAGGAACAGCAGGGCTTTGAAGAAAGCGTGTGGGAACAGGTGGAAAATCGCCACCCAATAGGCCCCCACCCCCAGGGCCAGAAACATGTAGCCCAGTTGGCTCACCGTAGAGTAGGCCAGTACGCGCTTGATATCGTTTTGCACCAGGGCAATACTGGCCGCCAGGATGGCGGTGAAGGCGCCCACCGAAGCCACGATGCTGGAAGTCGCCGGCGTCAACTGGAACAGCGCCGCCGAGCGCGCCACCATGTAGACTCCCGCCGTCACCATGGTAGCGGCGTGGATGAGGGCGGAAACCGGCGTCGGTCCTTCCATGGCGTCCGGCAGCCACACGTACAGCGGGAACTGCGCCGATTTCCCGGTGGCGCCGGTGAAGAACAGCAGCGCGATGGCGCTCAGCACCCCGAAGCCCGCGGTCTCGGCGTGAAACTGGCCGCTCTGGAGCGCGTGATTTACATCCACGAAGCGCGATGTGCCTAGCAGGGCATACAACAGCAGCATGCCGAGAATGAACCCGGCATCTCCCACCCGGTTCACTACAAATGCCTTCTTGCCGGCGTCCGCAGCGGACTTCTTCTGGTAGTAAAAGCCGATCAGCAGGTAGCTGCACAAGCCCACGCCTTCCCAGCCCACGAACAACAGCGCGTAGTTGTTCGCCAGCACGAGCATCAGCATGAAGAACACGAACAGGTTCAGGTAGCCGAAGAACCGGTAGTAGCCGTTGTCGTGGGCCATGTAGCCCACCGAATAGACGTGGATCAAAAAGCCGACCCCGGTCACCACCAGGATCATCACCGCGCTGAGCGGATCCAGCAGGAAGCCCCAGTCCGCGCTGAAGGTGGCTATGCGCCCGTCCAGCATGTGGAACGGCATGCCCGCCAGCCAGGTGAACTGCACCACCTGGTGCACCTTGGTGGGCAACTGCGCCAGTTGCATCACCGCGCCCAGCGAGAAGAGGAACGACAGCAGCACCATGCCCGGGCACAGCAGGCTCACCAGAATCTTCAACGGCGAGCCGTGCCCATGTCCCCCGCCGTGAGCATGGTCGTGCCCGTGATCGTGCGTGTGCCCGTGGCCATGCCCGTGACCATGGGTATCGTGCTCGTCGTGCGTATGCTCCACACCTGGAGCTACCGCCACGTCGGACGCCGGCTGCGGGTCCAGCTTCTTGCCGAACAGAAGCATCAGCACCGCGCCCAACAGCGGGAACAGCGGAATCAGCCAAATCTGGTCGAGAAAATTCACACCAGTTCTCCCGTCAACTCGCTCGTCTCCGGCGAGGGACAGGCCGCGCCTGTCCTACCATTTGAGTAAGTCAATTTCGTCGGCGAGCACCGTTTCCTTGTTGCGGAACAGCGCGATCAGGATTCCCAGCCCGACCGCCGCTTCCGCCACGGCGTCCGTGATCACGAAAATCGCGAAAATCTGCCCGTTCACGCTCTGGAGAGCCTTCGAAAACGCAATCAGGTTCAGATTCACGGCGTTGAGGATCAGCTCGATCGACATGAGGATAATGACGATATTCCGCCGCGTCAGCACGCCCACCGTCCCGATCAGCAAGAGTGCGGCGCTGAGTCCCAGGTAATGTGCGGTCGTAATCGGGTGCAAGGTTAAATCCTCTTTTTGGCCATCACCACCGATCCCACCACCGCCACCAGCAGCAGCAGGGAAGCGATTTCGAACGGCAGCAGGTACTGGGAAAACAGCGCGTCCGCCAGCCGTTCGGTGTTGCCCATACCAGTGTTGGCTTCCGCAGTCCCCTTGGCCAGTTGGAAGGCGCCCGCACCTTTGGCCAGAAAGTAGAAAATCTCCGCGCCCACCAGCCCGGCGCACGCCAGCGCCACGGTCCACTGGCGGTTGAACTGTTTCTCCTTGGCCGCCTGGTCCAGGTTCACCAGCATGATCACGAACAGGAACAGCACCATGATGCCGCCCACGTACAGCACGATCTGCACGGCGAACAGGAACTCGGCGCTTTGCAGCAGGTAAAGGCCCGCCACGCCCAGCAGAGAAAGGATCAGGAAGATAGCGCTGTGAACGGCGTTTCGCCGGGTGATGGTCAGGATGCCGCCGCCCAGAACCAGCGCGGCGAATAGATAGAACAGGATGGTGTCCATCAGCATCGATACCGGGTCGGCTTGGGCCCTTCCTCGAGCATCTGCCGGTCCCAGATCGCTCCTTCCCGCGTATAGCTGGCCAGTTCGAAATCCTGCGTCAGTTCCAGCGCATCCACCGGGCAGGCGTCTTCGCACAGCCCGCAGAACATGCACCGCGAGGTGTCGTAGGTGAAGGTGGTCAGTTCCTTGCGGCGGGTTTTTTCATTGCGCTCCGTGGTGACCACGATCAACCCCTCCGGGCAGGCCAGGGCGCACAGGTTGCATCCGATGCAGAGGGTCTCCCCGTTCTCCGGGTTGATGTTCAGCCGGGGCGCGCCGCGATAGCGTTCCGCCACTTTCGGGCGCTCCGCGGGATACTGCTCCGTATAAATATACTTGGGATTTTGGTTGCGGAACGTGACCCAAAGCCCCTGGAACAGGTCCACCAGAAAGATCTTTCGGAATAGTTTGCCCATACCTTATATTGTCCGGCAGGCCGGACACCCTGGTTTCTGACCCCTGAATGCTGGTTTCGCTTTCCCCCGTTACCGGTCCACCTCACCCAGAACAATATCCAGCGTGCCCACGATGGCCACTACATCCGCCACCAGGCCGCCGCGCACCATGCGATCCAACGCCTGCAAGTTTATGAAGGAGGGCGGCCGCACGCGCAGCCGGTACGGTTGGGTGGAGTTGTCGCTCACTACGAAGTAGCCCAACTCTCCCTTTGGCGCCTCGATGGAAACGTACACCTCGCCCACCGGCGGCTTGATTACTTTGGGCACCTTGCCCATGATCGGTCCGGACGGAATCTTGTCGACGGCTTGCCGGATGATGCGCACCGATTGCCGCATCTCCTGCATGCGCACCATGTACCGGTCATAGGTGTCCCCGTTCTCGCCGGTCGGAATCTCGAAGTCATACTGCTCGTAGCCGGAGTACGGCTGCGCTTTCCGCAGGTCCCACTTCACGCCCGCCGCCCGCAGCACCGGGCCGGTCACGCCGTATTCCTTGCACTCTTCGCCCGTGAGAATGCCCACGCCCTTCAGACGGCCCACCCAGATGCGGTTGTTGGTGAGCAGTTCCTCGTACTCGTCCACCTTGGGCAGGAACATGTCGCAGAACGCCTTGGTCTGCTCCTCGAACCCGTCGTAGAGCTCGTATTGCAGCCCGCCGATGCGGAAGGCGTGGGTAGTCAGCCGGGCGCCGCAGTAGTTTTCGTAGATCTTGAGAATCTCTTCGCGCTCCCGGAAGCAGTAAAACACCGGCGTGATGGCGCCGATGTCCAGCGCGTGCGTGCCCAGCCACAGCAGGTGGCTGGCGATGCGGTTCAGCTCCGTCAGGATGACGCGGGTCACCTGCGCGCGCGGCGGAGCTTCGATATTCAGCAGCTTCTCCACCGCCAGGCAGTAGCCTAACCCGTTGGAAACCGCCGCCACGTAGTCCATGCGGTCCACATAGGGCGCGAACTGCTGGTACGTGCGGTTTTCGCCGATCTTTTCCACGCCCCGATGCAGGTATCCGATCACACACTCGGTGCCGTTTACCTTTTCGCCGTCCAGCTTCAGGATCACGCGCAACACCCCGTGCGTGGAGGGGTGCTGGGGGCCCATGTTCAGAACTAATTCGGTGGAGTCTAGGAAGGTGGATTCCGGCATACGGAATTACTGGCCGCTTTCGATGCCCAGGTTCTCCTTTACCCATTTCTCGTCCTGCTGCAGGATGGAGTAGTCTTTCCGCAAGGGGTAGCCCTCCCACTCCTCCGGCAGCAGGATGCGGCGCATATCGGGGTGGCCGTCGAACTCAATTCCGAACATGTCGAATACTTCCCGCTCCAGCCAGTTCGCGGTCAGGTGCACCTTCACCGCGCTCGCCGGCCGGAACCCCTCCGGGATTCTGGTTTTGACGCGGATCCGTTCGTTGCGCACGAAGCTGTACAGGATGTAGACGAGATCGAAGCGCTCGGCGCGGCTGGGATAATCCACCGCGGTGACGTCCACCAGGTAGTCGAAATCGGCCTCCAGTTTCAGGAACTCGAGGACGGGGATCACAGCATCCGGCTTCACCACCAGGAAGTTTTGCCCCAAGTAGGTCGCGAACTCCGAAATATCTTCTCCGAAGCGATCCTTGACTTGCCCGGTCAGATCGCTCTCCCAGGGAGTCGCGGCCATCACGGCGGGAGCCTTCGGCGCGGCGTGCGCCGCGGCGGGCTTGGGAGGCGCCGGCTTGGCGGCCGCCTGCGGTGGCTCCGGTTTTGCCGCGGTCTCCCCCGGCTTGGGGGGAGGCGGTTCCGAGCCCACAGGCTTTTGCTCGTCAGCCATCGAACCTCCTAGTAAAGATCACTACACTTATCACTTGCCGGGCCGCACTGTCAAATGCTAAAAGAGCCGTATTCCGATCGCTCTCGAGGCTCGTGAGATTCATCTCTGGTGCGCGCGCCTGGCTGGCTCCGCGAGCACTCTGGATCTGCTCGAAGCCACCCTCTCCCACGACGAAAAAGAGCGCGCCGTCCGCTATCGTTTCGAGATTCACCGCCGGCGGTTCGTGCTGGCGCGCGGCCTGCTCCGCGCCATCCTCGGCGCCCACCTCGGCCTGGAACCCGGCGCCATCCGGTTTGTCTATGGTCCCCAGGGAAAACCCGCCATCGCGGACAGCCCGCTGCGCTTCAACCTCTCGCACTCCGAAGACCTGGCCGTCTGCGCCCTCGGCCGGGACCTGGAACTGGGCGTGGACGTAGAACGCCTCCGCCCGGTGCCGGAAGCGGAGAGCATCGCCCGCCGCTACTTCTGCCCGGCGGAATGCGCCGATCTCCTGGCCGTTTCCCCCTCCGCCAGAACGCAGGCGTTTTTTCACTGCTGGACCCGCAAGGAAGCTTACGTAAAGGCGCTGGGCGGGGGACTCTCCGTCGCTCTGGATGGCTTTCAGGTCACTCTGCGGCCCGGCGAAGCGGCCCGCCTGGTCCACCTTGACGGCCAGCCGGACCATGCCGCCGAATGGTCCCTGGAAGATCTGCCCCTGGCCTCGGGCTTCGTCGGTGCGCTGGCGGTTCCCGCGCGCGGCCTCACTCTCCGCACCTGGCATGCGCAAAACGCCCAAGATTGTCTCCGCCAACTGTGCAATCCCTGATAGCAGGATTTACATGCTCTCGGCGCGGCCGGCGTCCGTTCCCGGTAACGTTTGCATCCATGCGGGCGCGGACCGTTGACCTCACGTGGCGCCAAGTTCTGATGGGTCAATCTGTTGTCGCTCCGACCAGACTGGCAACAAGATTGCTAACTTCACCGCGAGGTCCGCGGAGTCCCATGGGTATTGCTTCGGGTATCGGGCCGCCGGCGGAAACGCAGTTGGCATCGCCCGAGGAGTGGAGCGCCGAACTCGCCGTTCGTGCGCAGCACGCTTTTGGTGCGCCCGCCTGGGACGACGATCCGCAGATCCAGAAATTTTTGGCGCTGGGCCGCCTGGCGGGCGGCGTGGCGCATGATTTCGCAAACCTGCTCACCCTGATTTCCGGTTACACCCAGATTCTCCTCAACCGCCTCGACGCCGCTGACCCCTCCCGCCCGGAACTCGAGGAAATCCGCCAGGCCGCCGGCCGCGGCGCCGCCATGACCGGCCGTCTCCTGGACTTCCTCCGCGGCCAGCCCGAGGAACGGCGTCTCGTCGACCTCAACGCCCTGGCCGCCGAAGTCGCGCACATGCTGCGGCCCATCATCGGCGAGCACATCCAGCTTACGACCGTCCTGGATCCCGCGCTCGGCGAAATCCGCGCCGATTCCTCGCAGATGACGCGCGTCCTCATGAACCTGGTGCTGAACGCGCGGGATGCCATGCCGCAAGGCGGCCGCATCACCATCCGCACCGCCAACCGCGAGATCGGCCCCGCGGAAGCCGCCGCCGAAGGCCTCTCGCCCGGAGCCTATATCCTGGTCAGCGTCACGGACACGGGCGGCGGCATGGATAAAGATACCCTCGGCCGCCTGTTCCAGCCCTTCCACAGCACCAAGCCCCGGGGCAAAGGCACCGGCCTGGGTCTCAGCACGGTCTACGGCATCGTGGCGGAAAGTGGCGGGCGCATCCGCGTTTCCTGCGGACCCGGCTCCGGAACCACGTTTTCGGTGTACCTGCCGCGCGCGCAAAGTTCCCGGCCGGAATCGGAAGACCGCGCTTGCATCGAGCCTCCCGCCGCCGGCAGCGAAACCATCCTGCTCGCCGAGGACGAGAGCAGCGTGCGCCTGCTTTTCCGGCATGTGCTGGCCTCCCGCGGCTACACGGTCCTGGAAGGCTGCGACGGCGTGGATGCCCTGGAGGTCTACCAGCAGTACCGCAAGCCTGTGCACCTGCTGCTGACCGACGTGCTCATGCCCCGCATGAACGGCCGCGAACTGGCGGACACCCTGATGGCGCTCGACCCCGGCCTCAAGGTCATCTACATGTCCGGCTACCCTGGCGACGCGTTCGTCCGCACCGCCGCCCGCAGCGCGGATGCCGTCTTTCTTCAAAAGCCGCTCAAACCCGACGTTCTCACCCGCACCGTGCGCCAGGTCCTGGATTCGCCCTCCGCCGCCGGTCCCTCGGGTTGATCCGGCCGCTTCCCGCCCGAGACGTCGAATTTACAACTTCCTGCGCCTAACGTTTTTCACACCATCTACGTACCTTTCCTGAGGTTGCGATGGTACTGTCATTCGTTTGGCTGATGTTTCTCCCGGCGGGCGTGCCGGCGCGGGCCCCGCTCACGGCAGACGAGCCGCCTGCCGGCGATGCGTCCGCCTGGACGCGTCACATGGTCGCTGCGGTGCGCCTCCATGGAGAAGGCCGCTTCGAGGACGCGCGCCGGAACTATCTTCTGGCCCTCCAGGGGGCCGAAAAATTCGGCCCGCGCGACGGGCGCCTGGCGCAGTCCCTGAACAATCTGGCAGCCGTCTGCTACGACCTCGGCCGTTATGCCGAGGCCGAGCCGCTCTATCTCCGCGCCTTGGAGATCTGGCGCGCGGCGGCAGTCCCCGATGTGCCCAACCTGATTCGCATTCTAAGCAATCTGGCCACTCTCTACGGGAAGCAGGGGCGCTACGCCGCCGCCGAGCCGCTCTACCAGCAGGCCTTGGCGCTCGCGGAAAAGGCCCCGGAGAGCGCGGTTTCCGGCGTGGCTTCCGCTTTGAATAATCTCGCGGAGCTCTACCGCCGGCAGCGACACTACGCGCAGGCCGAGCCGCTCTACCACCGTGCCCTGGCGCTCTGGGAAAAGCAGGCCGGCGTGGAGTCCGCCCAGGCGGCCACGTGCCTCAATAACCTGGCTGTGCTCTACGCCGCCCAGGGGCGCTACGCGCAAGCCGAGGCGCTCTACCTCCGCGTCCTGAAGATCGCGGACAAAACCCTGGGCCCGTGGCATCCCCGCACCGCCACCGCCCTCCAGAACCTGGCCGAGCTCTATCGCACGCGGGGCCTCCCCGCGCAGGCCGGGCCGCTGCTCCGCCGTGCCCTGGCCATCCAGGAACAGGCCTTCGGACCCGAGAGCCGCGAAGCGGCGGTTCTTCTGGATAGCCTCGCCGCCATAAGCCTCGCCCAGGGTCTCACCAGCGAGGCAGAAAGCTTCTATGCCCGCTCGCTCGATATCTGGCGCAAATCCCTGGGGCCGGAGCAGGAGGAAACAGCCGCGCATGCCTGCCGCCTGGCCGGCGTCTACGCGAGCGACGGGCGCTTCACCCGCGCCGAACCCTTGTACCGGGAATGCCTGGCGCTGCTGGAGAAGCTCCACGGACCGGAGGACCCCATTCTGGCCACCTCGTTGCGAGGTTATGCCAGCCTGCTGCGTAAGACGCGGCGCAAGTCCGAAGCCGCGCGACTGGAGAGCCGCGCCCGCGCCCTGCTCGCTGCGCACCCCGGCTCGGGAGAACCGGGTCATTCGCGCATTCACACGATCCGCTAGGGGGAAACTTTCACTCCACCCAGTCGATGGATTGCAGCACGTATGCCATACGCCGCAGGCTCATCTCGCTCGCCAGCCGCGGCCGCACCCACCGCGAGGCCCGCACTTCCAGTTCCACCGGACCCTCGCCGGTGCCCGCCAGCGGCAGGTTCACGGCAAAGTCCCCATACGCCAGTTCTTCCTCGCACAGCAGCCTGCCGCCGGAATACACCCTTAGCCGCTGCTCCCGCAGGCCTTCGCGCGCCGGCAGGTGCCCGCGGATGGCCGCGGGACCCTTTCCCGGCGGCAGCATCCACTTCAGCCGCGGCGCCGCCCAGCCGTCCGGATACCAGCCTTGCGCGTCCCGCAGCGTGCGCATGATGACGTACGCCGTCCCCAGGTACACCAGAAGGCTCAGTACGATTGCGGGCGCCCGCAGCCACCGCGGACTCCCGGTTTCCAGCCGGCTCATCCACTCGCGCTGATAGCTGTCCAACCCGTACGCGATATATCCCGGCGGATAGCGCAGACCCGTGTGCCGCCGCAGCATCCGCCCCAACTCCCGCACCCGCTCCGCACCACCCGAAAACGTTTTGGCCTCCGGGTATTCGCGCAAGCACCCCATGTACTCCGGGATGTACTCCAGCCGGTAGCGCTTGCCGATTCGGATCAGCAGGTCCCAGTCCATGCTGTAGTGCAGACTCTCGTCCAGAAAACCGGTTTCCTCCAGCACGCGCCGCCGGAAGAACACCGTCTGCTGCAGGATGTAGTCGCTGAGATGCACTAACTTCCAGAGATTGAACGGCTCGGTCGCCGGAAACCGCCCGGTGATGCGGCCCTCCCGGTCCATGCGATACCCTTCGCCGTAAACCGCGCCGGCCTGCGGATGCGCCTCCAATGCGCGCACGGCCCGCGGCACCGCCCCCGGCAGCATCACGTCGTCCGAGTTCAGCCAGGCGACGATCTCCCCTTTCGCGCGCCGAAACCCCTTGTTGATGGCATGTGCCTGTCCGCGGTCCGCTTCGCTGATCCACAGCACTCGGCTGGCGTATTCCCGCACCACCGCCTCGGTCTCATCGGTCGAGCCGCCATCCAGAATCAGGTACTCCAGGTTCGGATAGTCCTGGCTCAGCACGCTCTCGTGGCGCGGATAAACCGTCCCTGGTTGTAGGACGGCGTCACGATGCTTACGAGCGGTGCCGGCACGCGAGTGTCTGCTGGGAGGTTGCCAGCAGGTCCTTCAGGAACCGCGCGGGATGCCGGTGGTTGTAATACAGGCCCAGCAGCACGCATAACCCCCGGTACCTTTCCAGGATCTCCCGCGTGGCGCCGGTCGATCCCCCGTCCATCACCAGGTAGTCGATGTGCGCGTAGTCCTGGCTCAGCACGCTCTGTATGGTTTCCTCCAAAAACCGCCCCGAATTGTAGGATGGCGTG
>JAJPJX010000100.1 GCA_021324015.1 Solibacteraceae bacterium
AGCCTCTCAGCCCCGATGGTACTGCGCGCGCGAGTGCGTGGGAGAGTAGGAAGTCGCCCGGATCATTCCCCTGAAAGCCCCCGCTTCATCGCGGGGGCTTTTTGTTTACACTACCGTCCCTTTTTAGAGGTGAATCTCCTGCCGTTCCGGCGGCGTCTGACAAAATACAGTGCCCGAGGACAAGCCCAAGCCCAGCGCTTCCGAGCGCCTGCGCGCGCTGCTTCCGGATATCCGCGAGCTGGTTCGGCCGCGGCGTGCGGCGCTGGCGGCCGGTTTTGTGCTCATGGTCGTAAACCGGCTGGCTGGCCTGGTGCTCCCGGCCTCAACCAAGTACCTGATCGACGACGTCATCGCCAAGCGGCACTATAGCCTGCTGAAGCCGCTGGTGCTGGCCGTGATGGCGGCCACCCTGGTGCAAGGGCTGACTTCCTTCACCCTGACCCAACTGCTCTCGAAGGCCGCGCAGCGGCTGATTGCGGAACTGCGCCGCAAGGTGCAGGAGCACGTGGGGCGCCTGCCGGTAGCCTTCTACGACGCCAACAAGACGGGCACCCTGGTGTCCCGCATCATGAGCGACGTGGAGGGGATCCGCAACCTGATCGGCACCGGCCTGGTGGAGTTTGCCGGCGGATTGATGACCGCGCTGATCTCGCTGGCCGTCTTAATTCGCATCAGCGCCAGCATGACCGGCGTGGCCGTGGCTGCCATCCTGGGCTTCGGACTGGCGCTGCGCTATGCCTTCCGCACGATTCGCCCCATCTTCCGCGAGCGCAGCAAGATCTACGCCGAAGTCACCGGCCGGCTTACGGAATCCCTGGGCGGCGTGCGGGTGGTCAAGGGGTATCACGCCGAGGCAGGGGAAGCCGCGGTGTTCTCGGGAGGCGTCCAGCGCCTGCTGGAGAATGTCCTGAAAAGCCTGACCGCCACGTCCCTGATGAGTTTCAGCGCGACCGCTCTGATGGGCATCGTCGGGGCGCTGGTCATGTATGTGGGGGCGCGGCAGATCATGGCGGGGACCCTGACCGTAGGCGGCTTCGTCACGTTCACCGCCTTCCTGGCCTTCCTGGTCGCTCCCGTCTTTCAGATCGTGGGCATCGGCACCCAGCTCAGTGAGGCCCTGGCGGGACTGGAACGTACTCGGGAGGTGCTGCGAGAGCGGCCGGAAGACCGCGATCCGCGCCGCGCGGTAGGGTTGGACGCCATTTGCGGCGAGGTGATCTTCGAGCACGTCACATTTGCGTATGACAGCTGTCGGGACGTGCTCCACGATCTCTCGTTTCGGGCCGAGCCCGGCACGGTCACGGCCCTGGTGGGGCCTTCCGGTTCCGGGAAATCTACTATCATCGGCCTGGTTGCCGCATTCTACCTTCCGGAGCAGGGAAGGATCCTGGTGGACGGTGCGGACTTGGCCACGGTCCGTCTGGATTCGTTCCGCGGGCAACTGGGGGTGGTTTTGCAGGACACGTTTCTCTTCGATGGCACCATCCGCGAGAACGTCGCCTTCTCCCGCCCGGATGCTGCCGAAGAGGAGATCCGGGAGGCTTGCCGCATCGCCCGGGTAGACGAGTTCGCAGAGCGGTTTGAGAACGGGTACGACACCGTGGTGGGCGAGCGCGGCGTAAAGCTCTCCGGAGGACAGAAGCAGCGTGTCTCCATCGCCCGCGCGCTCCTGGCGGATCCCCGCATCCTCATCCTGGATGAAGCCACTTCCAGCCTGGATTCGGAGTCGGAGGCCCTCATCCAGGAAGGCCTGGCACAACTGATGAAGGGCCGCACCACGTTTGTGATCGCGCACCGGCTCTCGACCATTCGCCGCGCCGATCAGATTCTGGTGGTGGAGGACGGCCGAATCGCGGAGCGGGGCGATCACGCCTCACTTTACTCGCTGCGGGGCAGGTATTACGACCTCTACACCAAGCAGCACGGGGTGGAAAGCAATCTGTTCCTCGCCGAGGAAGAGATGGAGCCGGCGGCGGCTACGCCCGCCGAACCGGCTGCCAACGGCAACCCGCTGGCCGATGCAGTGCGGCTCATCCGGGGCTGAGGGGCGGCGGGCTGGCGGCCTATCCCTTTCGCGCGGAGTACTTATTCAGCCCCTTGAGTAATTTTGCCGCGGCCGCCGGCGGGGCCACGCTGCCGCCGAGGATTTCCTTGTTTTCTAGCTTCTTGCCGTAGATCTCCTGGTTGTCGTCCAGGTCCTGGCGCAATGTCGCTCCGTCCAGCGAGATCCCGGCAAATACGCCCCGGGAGCGTGAATAGGAGAGCATCTCGGCGGCCAGCAGAGCGTCGGTCTGAGCGCTGGCGGTCCGGCCCACTGGGCCCGCCGCCACGGAGGCATCGCCCCCCAGCGTGAATTTGCTGGTGAGCAGGCGCTTCATGCCGCGCTGATTCATCACCAGCAGGACCACATCCGTCGAGGAGGCGCCGATCTGCAGGCCGAAACTGCCGCCCTCAATGCGGATAGCCGCGGGCGCGCCCCAGCCTACTCCCGAACTCCTCCGGCAAAGCACGAAGCCCTTTCCGTACTTGGCGCCCACAATAAAGCCCGCTTTCTTCAAGCCCGGCACGAGCACGATGCACTGAGCTTTCTCTAGCAGATCCTGCGGAATTCCTTTGTCCGGGGTGGACATGATTTCGGAAAACAGGTCCGCAGCGTCATCCAATCGCTCCGGGGCTTTCTGTGCGCCGAAGCCGGCAGAGCAGGTGAGCAAACAGAGTGCATAGGCCAGTTTACGCATCCCTCCCATGGTCGCATACCGGCCGGTAGCCGCAAGGCGCAAACGTACGATTTGACCCCGGGGCCTGATGCCTGCCAAGACGGTCTAGGACGTCTTCGCTCCCACCGAGGCGGTCCCCAGCAGGCCGCCCAGGCCCATCGTTTCCACTGCCGAAGAAGGCACAATCACCATCGACCCTTTTTCCTTGATGGCCTCATACAGCATGTTCATGGCACGCAGGTGCAGCGCCACCGGGTTGTCCTGGTAGGTCAGAGCGGCCTGAGAGAACTTCTCGGAAATCTCCGTCTCCGCCGTGCCGAGAATGATGCGCGCCTGACGCTCGCGCTCCGCTTGAGCCTGCCGCGACATGGCGTCTTCGAGGCCCGCCGGGATCTGGACGTCGCGAATCTCCACCGATTGCACCGTGATGCCCCAGGAGTTGGTCTTCGCGTCCAGAATTCGCTGGAGCTCATGGCCGAGCATCTCCCGTTCGGCCACCATCTGCGACAGTTCGTGCCGCCCGATGGATTCCCGCAGCGCGGTCTGCGCCGCCAGGCTGATGGCGTCCTCGAAATTTTGCACTTCCAGGATGCACTTCTCCGGGTCCCACACCATCCAGAAGATGATCGCGTTGACGTTCACCGGCACTGTATCGCGGGTCAAGGTGGACTCGGCGGTCACACTGGCCACGCGCACCCGTTGATCCACGAAGCGGCTGAGCGTGTCTACGACCGGGATGATGTGAAACCACCCCGGCCCCCGCAGACCGATGTAGCGTCCCAGCCGGAGTACCGCAACCTTTTCCCACTGATCCGCCACCCGAATGGCGAACATCAGGTACAGGCCCGCCAAAACACCGGCCACCAGCGGCGCCGGCTTTCCGAGGAGACTACTCCCCGCGATTCCAGCCACAACACAGGCCAGGCACAGGACTACGCCGATGCCGCTCACTCTAGCAGGCAGATTCATTACGTTCATGGGGTCATCTCCTCTTTGTCTGCGAACCAGTTGCTCGATCATGGAGTTGCTCCAATAATTCGTCGACAGTGAAACCCCCGCTGCCGGCGCGGGCGACGAATTCGTCAATCAGTTGATTCAGCCGCTGCCGGCGTTCCACCTCGTCCTGCCGGACCTGCTGGGGCGCGATAAAGGTGCCGGTGCCCTGCTGCGTATCGAGCACGCCCCGGATCTCCAGTTCGCGGTAGGCCCGCATGACGGTGTTGGGGTTGATAGACAGGTCTACAGCCACCTGCCGGACCGTGGGCATCTGATCGCCCGAAGTCAGCGCGCCAGCGGCGATCCCCGCCATCACCTGGTCGATGATCTGGCGGTATACCGGAACGCCGCTGTGGCCATCCAAATGGAACTCGAAACTGCGACGCCGAGTCATCTAGAAATATAGTGTACTAGTTTTCTAATACAATCAAGCGAAAAATGAAACGGGTTTGAGCTGGAGGGTTGGTTTTTCCTTGCGCTGCGGCCTAGCGCTCGTCGTCGTCCAGGTCCACGCTGACGGGGGCGAAGGCCGCCTGGTGGCTTCCCGGATACGGAGTGTTCCACCCGCGGATCTGATGCCACAGGATGCGGTTCAGTTTCTCCGTCGGAGCGGCATCCGGCACCTCGAAGCGCATCCGCATCGACTCCCGGGCCGCCCGCCGCGCCGGCCCCGTGAGCGCCTGCACGGCGGGGTTGGTGTCGAACAGCGACTGCCGCGGATTCTCCGCCGTAAAGCCCGTGAAATCCGGCTCATTCCAGAAGCTGGCGCGCATATCGTTGGCAATCAGGTCGAAGAGCGAAAGCGTGGGTAGTCCGAGAATCAGTTCGATGGTCTTGACCATGCTCGGATGGGAATAGAAGGTGGAATCCAGGCAGGCCCGGCGCGCGTAGGGGCTGATTACCAAGGCGACGGTGCGATGGCCGTCGACGTGGTCCACGCCGTTCTGGGCGTCGTCCTCGACCACGAAAATGGCCATCTTCCGCCAGAATCGCGTGCGCGTGAGCGCCTCCACGATTTGCCCGAGCGCCAGGTCGTTGTCCGCCACCATGGCCTGGGGCGTGGACGCTCCCGGCGCCGTGCCGCGCGTATGGTTCGAGGGCAACTGCACGATCGTCAGGTTGGGCATACTCCCGGCGCGCTCCCACTGCTTCAGGTCCGCCAGGAAAATCCGTGCTCGCGCCACGTCCGGAATGGCCGTGGAGTAGGGGGGATAGTTGCGCGCGAGAATGGCGTTCAACGGGGCGAGCGGAGCCGTGGTGTGCCACTCGTTCGAGAAGGTCTCGCCGTTCCTCCACCGTGCCAGCAGGTCGGCCCGCTGGCTGTTGCGGGACTCGTTCAGGCGCCCGGCGTACTCCCCATAGATCCGCACCGTCTTCCCAGCCCGCAGCGCCGCGTCCCAGAGGAAGCCGTTCCTGGCGTAGGCGATGGGGTCGGTGCCGTCGAACGGATAGCTGCGCCCCACATAGCCGGGCCACAGGCAGTAGTCGGTCTCGTTGGCCTGCGTCAGCCACTGGTGTCCATCGCCGCTGTTGCCGCCGGTGGCGTAGAAGTTATCCAGCAGCACGAACTGCTCCGCCAGGCGATGCTGGTTGGGCGTCACGTCTTCGCCGAACATCACCAGCGAGGGATCGCTGTTACCCTTGCCGATATCGCCGAACACCTGGTCATACATGCGGTTCTCCTTGATGACGTACACCACATGCTCGATCGTGGAAGGGTCGCCGGCGCGCGCGGGAATGGGCAGTCGCACCGCTTGGGGTACGGCCTGCGGCGCTTGAGGACCGGCGGGCGGCAGGTGGTTGTTTTCCGTCACGGCCGTGGTGTAGCTGGCCAGTTGCGCGGGATCCGGAACCGGCAGCACACTGACCGATCCGCGGTTGGCGTGCACGAATCGTTTGGATGGCTCGTCGCGCCAGCCCGAGCCTACCCCGAGCAGCGTGGCCACCGCCAGATACTTGCCGTCCGGGCTGAGCGCCAGCGAGATCGGGTACCACGCCGTGGGCACCAGTCCCTCCAGTTTTCCGCTCGCCGGGTGGATCACTGCCACGGCGTTGATCCCGCCGCAGGCCACGTACAGCCGCTCCCGGTCCGCCGAAAGGGCCAGCGCGGTGGGTGCGATGCCGGCTGCCGGCCGGCCAAACGGCTCCAGCGCGATGTGGCGCACCACGCGCTGCTCGCGCGTATCGATGACCGAGATCGAATCCTGGTTGCCGTTGGCCACGTAGAGGCGTGCGCCTGCCTCATCCCAAGCCATGGCCGTGGGATGCAATCCCACGGCGATCGTGTGCGTTACGCGGCCGCTCTCCAGATCGACGCGGCTCACGGTGCCCGTGGACGCGATGCCGCGCTGGTCCACAACCACGCGGTCGGCGTCGTTTGCCAGTCCGGTAGGCGCCGTCAGATCGCCGGCGCCAGGGGTGCGGCCGCCCCAATTGGAAACGTACGCCACCCGGCCGGCCGCGTCGATGACTGCCCCGAACGGCGCTTTGCCGGTTTCGATCGTCTGACCCATCCGGCCCTGCTCCAGGCCTACGATCCCGATCTCGTTCCGGGCGATTAAGGGAACCACTGCGGCCCGCCAACCTCGGGAACGCTGGGCGCTGGCCACCGCCGGCCCGCCGGCCAAGGGTCCCTTCCATCCTTGGCCCAGTGGCTCCAGCTTGCCGTCCTTCACGGCGTACAAGGAGGTCTTTCCCTTCGCCGAGGAGCTCACCAGGGCGCGTCCCGAGACTCGATCGAAACGAATGCCCGCGAGTCCCGCCGTGCCCGCCAGGGGAACGCGGTCCAGCACCCGATTCCCCTGCCAGTCCAGGCGGTAGACCTGCCCGGCGTTCAGCACCCAAAGCTCGGCGGCGGAGGCGCCGAAATCCAGGCCGTAGACTCTTCCTTTGAATACGGTTTGCACGCCGGCCGGGGTAATGCTCTGGCGGGTAGAGATCACCCCCGGGTCGGTCACCGAGCGCACCGGGCGCTCCTCGGTTTGCGCGGCGCCGCATAGCGCGCCCATCAGGAAAACGATCAGAGTGCGCATAGAAACGACCAGCCTATCAAAACCTTTAGTACAATCGACGCTGATCCAGGAGGGAGCCTTTTTCGATGGAAGATACCCAGAGCACCCGGCGGCGGTGGCTCGGACTGACGGCCGCGCTGGGCGCCGGAGTCACGGCCTGCAAGCGCTCGGGACCCGAGCAGGCGGAGGAAACCGGCCCCCGCCTGTTAGGCAAGCCTGTCAGCGCTTACGGGGAGCGTTCCCCGTATGAGACCGACACGCGCGCACTGCCCAACACGCGTACCCCGGAGGCGGCCTCGAGCCGCACTCCCTTGCAGGATTCGTGTGGCATCCTCACGCCGTCTTCGCTGCACTACGAGCGCCATCATGCGGGCGTGCCCAACATCGATCCGGCCCGCCACCGCCTGCTGCTTCACGGCCTGGTGGACCGCCCGCTGATCTTCACTGTGGACGAGATCCGGCGCATGCCTTCCGTCTCGCATATCCATTTTCTGGAGTGTTCCGGCAACAGCGGCGGCGAATGGGGACCCAAGACTGGCCGCGACGCCTCGCAGAGCTGCGGCTTAGCGAGTTGCAGCGTGTGGACCGGCGTGCCGCTATCCTCGCTGCTTCATGAGGCCGGGGTTCAGAAGGACGCCAAATGGCTGATCTGCGAAGGCGCGGATGCCTGCAAGATGCAGCGTAGCCTGCCGCTCGACAAGGCCATGCAGGACACTTTGGTTGCCTGGGGCCAGAACGGCGAGGCCCTCCGCCCGGAGCAGGGCTATCCGCTGCGCCTCGTGGTGCCCGGTTGGGAAGGGAACATCAGCGTCAAGTGGCTTCGCCGCATCAAGGTCACCGGCCAGCCCTACATGGTGCGAGATGAAACCTCGCATTACACCGATTTGATGCCGGACGGAACCGCGCGTATCTTCACTTTCGTCATGGACGCCAAGTCGCTGATCACTTTTCCCTCCGGCGGGCAGAGGCTCAACGGTCCGGGATCGTATGAAGTCACCGGCCTGGCGTGGTCCGGCCGCGGCCGCATCGAGCGTGTGGAGGTGTCCACCGACTTGGGCCGAAGCTGGCAGAATGCCAATCTGCAGGAGCCCCGTCTGCCCATGGCGTTCACCCGCTTCCGGTTTCCATGGAAATGGGACGGTTCTGCAGCGGTTCTCCAATCGCGCTGCACCGACGAGAGCGGCTACGTGCAGCCTTCGAAGGAAGAACTGATCGCCGTGCGCGGCCTGAACTCGCAATTCCACTACAACGGCATCAAACCCTGGAAGGTGATGCCCGACGGGAGCGTGACCAATGCTGATGCCTAATCTGGTTGCCATTCTGGCGCTGTTGGCAGTAGGGCGGACGCCCACGCCCGAAGAAATCCGCGCGTGGGACATCTCGGTGGCTCCGGACGGCGCCGGTCTTCCGGAGGGCAGCGGCACGGCCGCCGCCGGGAAAGAAATCTATGCTAACCGCTGTGCCCGATGCCACGGCGCCAAAGGCGAAGGCCGTGACAGCGTGCCTGTGGCCGGCGGGCAAGGCACGCTGAAGAGCCCCAAGCCTCTCCGCACGGTGGGCAGCTATTGGCCCTACGCCACGACAATCTTTGATTACGTAAGCCGGGCCATGCCCTTTGACAAGCCCGGCACGCTGTCCCACGACCAGGTCTACGCCGTCACGGCTTACGTTCTGTACCTCAACGGCATCGTGGCGGAAGATGCCATGATCGACGCCAGGTCCCTGCCCAAGGTTCAGATGCCGAATCGCAACGGCTTTGTCCCCGACCCGCGCCCCGACGTCGGACGCACGCGCGGGTCCGGGTCCGCCCGCAAGGCGCGCTGATGCCATGCCTCGCAAGCTGGCTCTCCTCCTCCTGGTAGCGGCTGCCGGGCTGGCCTGGCTGGTGGCGCAGCAGCCCGGTGGAATCGCCGAAATCAACGCCCGCACGGCTCAGGACCGCGCCTACCAGTCCGCCTACGCCTCGGAGCCAGGCGGCACACCGGAAGCCAATCTCTGGGAGGTCCTGGTTCTCATGGGCGTCGGCGATGCGCAGCCGGCGGATTGGGATGGCAGCGTGCGCATCGCGGGAGGCACGATCTTCTCCATTACCGGCTACCGCTTTGAACTTCCCGACCGTGTGCTCCCCCAAGGCGGCTGGGAGATGCACACCAAGGTAGAGCGCATCCTGCAAGGTTCGCCCATGGAGGGTTCTGGCGGCACGCGTTCCCAGGTTTTGCCGAAAGGGCTGCTCATCCGCGGGGCGGGGAACGAGTCCACGAACCTGTCCCTCGAGACCAGCCACGGCGCTTGCTCCGTTCGGCCGATGCTCCTCGCGTTCGGCGCGGCCCAAGCCTGCGCCGGAGGGCGCATCGAAGCCAAGCGGTTGCCCGCCGCCACCGATCTTTCCGGAACCCTCCTGCGCCAGCACGACTTTCCCTCGATTGCCGCCGGCGGTGACACCCTGTGGGTGACGTGGCTGAGCTATCACGACCGCCGCGAGGAGTTGAACTTCCGGCGCTATCGCGAAGACCGCTGGACGCGCCTTATTCCGGTAGGCCGCGCCACGGAAGACCTCTGGCGCCCGCAGGTGGCTGCCGATGCGCAAAACAGGCCCTGGCTGATCTGGTCGGAGCAGGAAAAAGGCAACTGGGACATCTACGCCATGGCCTGGGAGGACAACGAATGGGGCCCGCGCGTGCGCCTCAGCCAGGATGCTCTCCCCGACATCGAGCCGCATGTCGCGCGCGCTCCGGACGGCGTCATTTACGTCGTCTGGCAGGCAATGCGCGGGCGCTACTCCCACATCTACCTGCGCTACCTCAAGGACGGCCGCTGGTCGGAAGCCATCCCTGTCACGGCGGGCGAGTTCGACGACTGGGAGCCGGCGGTCGCGGCGGGGAATGACGGGCGCGCCTGGGTCGCCTGGGACCGTTACACCAACAATTATGACGTCTACTGCCGCAGCTTTTTGCCCGGCTCAGGGCTGTCCGCGGAGTTGCCCGTGGCGGCCACGCCGCGCTTCGAGGGCCACGTCAGCATCGCCGTAGATCCCCAGAACCGGCCTTGGGTCGCCTGGGAGTACGGAGGCGTGAATTGGGGCAAAGACCTCGGCGCGGCCCTGGGAGAAAAATCACCGGGAACCCCGCTCGGCGGCCCACGCCGCATCGGGATTGCCTGCCTCGAAAATCAGGTCTGGCGCGCCCCGGCGGATCCGGTCTTCCATGATTCGCTGGAAGCGGGAAGCAACAGCGCCAGCGATCCACTGCTTTTCTTCGATCCCGACGGCAATCTCTGGATGTCCTTCAAACGCCGCTACAGCCGCCTCGCCTATCGCCCCAGCACCTATTGGGAGACGGCTCTCACCCGCCTGGACGGCGGCCGCTGGACCGATCCCATCCCGCTGCCCGATAGCTGGTCCCGGAAGAGCACCCGTATGAGCCTGGCCGCGGCGGGCGGCAGGCTGTGGGCTTTCTGGCCCTCGGAAAGCCGCAATTATGCGTTTGCCAGCCGTCCGCTCGCCAACCGGGTGATGGCCGGCTCGCTGGTTCTTCCCGGCAGGGGCCGCGCGCCGCGCCTGGCGGATTTCCACCCGCCCGTACCCGATCGCGTGCCGCCCGTGCATCCTTCTGAGAAGCAGGATGTCGCCGCCATTCGAGCCTACCGCGTCACGCTGGGCGGACAGTCGCTGCGCATCGTCCGCGGGGACCTGCACCGCCACACGGAGCTCTCCCAGGACGTCGGCGGCCTGGATGACGGCTCTCTTCCCGAGTTCTACCGCTACATGATCGACGCCGCGGCCATGGACTTCGGCGCCTCCACGGACCATCAGGGCGGGGGCACCGACTACTGGAACTTCATGACCCAGGAGATGGCCGATATGTACCTGTTCCCGCAGCGCTTCGTCCCTCTCTACGCCTACGAGCGCAACCTGGGAAATCCCTTCGGCCACCGCAATATCCTGCATATCCAGCGCGACTATCCCATCGTGCCCTTCTTCCAGCGCATCGATCCGCGTTTCATGCTGCCGGATAGCCCCGACGGGGAACTGCTGACCTTCAATAGCGCCAGCTTCGGCAGCGGCATTCGGAACGACACCCAATTGCTGTACGAACAGCTTCGCAAAGATGGCGGTCTGGCTATCCCGCACACCAGCGCCAGCGACAGCATGGGCACCGACTGGAACGACCGCAGCGATCCGAAGCTCGAGCCCCTGGTCGAAATCTATCAGGGCGCCCGGTTCAGCTCGGAAGCGCGCGACGTGCCCCGCGGTGTGGCGCGGGGCCAGGAGAAAAAAGCGGGCTACCAGGAGGGCGGCGTGGTGTGGAACGCCTGGAAGAAAGGCTATCGCCTGGGTGTGATAGCCAGCTCGGACCACTACTCCACGCACATTTCCTACGCCATGGTCTACACGCCCGAGGCCAGCCGCCGCGCCATTTTCGACGCCATCGGCCGGCGCCATGCCTACGGCGCCACTGACAATATCATTCTGGAGTTCTGGCTGGGCAGCCATTTCATGGGCGATGATTTCACGGCTTCCGAGCCCCAGCGCATCCGCGTCAAGGCCCGCGGCACCGGCGTAATCAGCGCCATTCATCTGATTCGCGATGCCACGTCCCTCTACAAGTGGTCTCCCAACCAGCGTGACGTGAGCTTTGAGTACCTCGATCCGGCCGCCCCTGCCGGCGAGCACTGGTACTACGTCCGCGTCGAGCAGGCCGACGGCGAACTGGCCTGGTCGAGCCCCATATGGGTTCGCTACCGCTAGCCCAGGGCGGCCTGTACAGCATTTAGTCCGTTGTAAACAATTAGCTTATTTGAGTACTAGAACGCTGCGCCCCAGCTTCGCTCTTGATCCATCCCTGCTGATCCTATAAAATCCATCAAATAACTAGACTATAGGAGCGATCATGCAATTGAGAAATCTGGAGCTCTTGGTATTGGCCCTGGCGGCCGTCCCGCTCTCGGCCCAGGTGGGCACGAGTGTCTTGACCGGAAGGGTTATGGACGCGACCGGAGCGGCGATACCACATGCCACGCTGAAGGTGGTCAACGAAGAGTCGGGCTGGACGCTCACGGTCGTCACCAACCCGGAGGGAATCTATCGTGCTCCGGCACTGCTGCCTGGCGCCTACCGGGTGCAACTGGAGGCCCCCGGTTTCCAGCCGCAGGTGCGGCGGAAGATTGGCATCGCCGTCGCGCAGGTGTCGGCCCTGGATTTCACCCTGCAAGTGGGCCAGCAGAACCTGAGTGTCGAGGTGTCCGCCGACCTGCCACCCGTGGACACCCAGACTTCCAGCATCGCGCAACTGGTGGATCACAAGATGATCGACAATCTTCCGATCCCCAATCGCGCCGCCAGCGCCCTGGTAAATCTTTCGCCGGGCGTGGTGATGATCAACAGCGGCGAAGGCGCCGAGAACTATCCGGTTTTCTCTATGGCCGGCGGCCGGGCTCGCAATCAGGACTTTACGTTGGACGGCGGCAACGTCACGAACGCGGTTGGCGTCACCCGGCCGCAGCAGCAGACCAGCCTGCCGCTCGACGCCATGCAGGAGTTCCGGGTCATCTCCAACAACTACGCCGCCGAACATGGGCACTCCACGGGCGGGATCGTCGCCATGTCCACGCGTTCCGGCACGAACGAGTTTCACGGCAGCATCTTCGAGTTCGGGAGGAACAGCGCCCTGGACGCGCGGAATTTCTTCTCCCGGACCATCCCACCCCTCAACCTGCACCAGTTCGGCGGCTCGCTGGGCGGGCCGGTCGTCAGGGACAAGACCCATTTCTTCACGAGCTGGGAAGAGACTCGCGAGGCCTTCGGCAGCGCCTCGGTTCTCACCGTGCCGACTCTGCCTCGGCGCGCAGGCGATTTTTCCCGGAGCGGCAGCCTGGTCTACGATCCGGCCACGCTGGCCGGAGGCAAGAAGCAGCCTTATCCGGGCAACATCATCCCGCAGAGCCAGCTCGATCCGGTGGCCGTGAAGACCTTGGATTACATGCCCTTGCCCAACCGCACTCCCAGCGCCGGCACTTCCAGTAATTTCGGCGCCAACAGCCATTCCGCCCTGCGACGCGACATTGTGCTGGGTAAACTGGATCACCAACTCACCCGAAAGGATCAGTTGACCGCGCGCTATTACATCAACGATTACCGCCAGGAAGACGATGGCTCCTATGGGATGCCGGTTTCCGATCCCAATGCCGGCACGACCGATGGCCGTGTGCAGAGCATGATGATCAGCCACTTGCACACCTTCGGTCCTACGCTGCTCAACAACCTGCAGGTCAGCTATGACCGGCGCAGCTACCTCCAGCGTCGCTTCGGGATGGGTCAGGGCGTCGCGCAAAGCCTGGGCCTCGCCAATGTGAGCGCGGCGGCGTTCCCCACTTTCAACATCAATGGCTACGCCCTACTCGGCGCGCAGGGCACGGCCAACGCCGCCGTGGCCCGCATCCAGGCTCCGATCACTGACACCCAGATTCTGGAATCGGTCTCCCGCTTTGCGGGCAAACACGCCTTCAAGGCTGGCCTGGAGTATCGCCGTGGCTACAACCGTGGGGTGGATGACATCGCTTCGTCGGGGAACCTGGCGTTCACCCGTCAGATCACAGGCCAACCA
The DNA here is from genome assembly GCA_021324015.1 of Solibacteraceae bacterium. Lineage (GTDB taxonomy): Bacteria > Acidobacteriota > Terriglobia > Bryobacterales > Bryobacteraceae > JAJPJX01. The sequence continues at coordinate 13,327 of JAJPJX010000100.1, forward strand.
GGCGTTTCGGGAACGGGCGATGCATTTGCCAGCTTCCTGATCGGCCAGGCCAACCAGGCATCGTTGCAGAACCTGGACAGCATCCCGTCCCACGCTTCCTACTGGGCTGCCTACCTGCAAGACGACTACCGGGTCGGCAACCGCCTGACCCTGAACCTGGGCCTGCGCTGGGAAGTCGAGATGCCGCGCTACGTGGATCACAACCGCATGAATGCGTTCGACCGGAATTCTATCAACCCGGTCTCCGGCACGCCGGGTATCGTCACCTTCGCGGGCGTCAATGGGGTTCCGCGCACCGCTTTTGACCCCAACTATGCCAATGTGGGGCCGCGCTTCGGCTTCGCCTACAACCCGGTGAAGAACCTCGCCATCCGCGGGGGCGCGGGCATCTTTTACGGCCCCATGGTGAGCAACAGCGTGGGTCCGGCGGCCCCGCTCGGTTTTTCGGACAACCTCAGCCTGGTCGCGCCCAGCCCGGACACTACTGCCGCGCTCACGCTGCGGAACGGGTTTCCGCTTTACGTGCGGCCGCCGCTCACGACGCCCGGCTTCGGCGCCGTGCCGTACGGGGCGAAGCCGAACACGGCCGTCACGTTCTTCGACCGAAATCGCCCTACCCCCACCTCCTATCAGGTGAATCTGGACGTGCAGGATGAAGTCCTCTCCGGCCTGGTGTTGGAGGCAGGCTACATCGGCAACGTGAGTCATCACCTGACGGCCAACGATCTGTCCATCAACCAGGTGCCACCGGGGAGTATGGGGCCGGGCAACAGCCAGTGGCTGCGCCCTTTTCCCCAGTTCAGCAATGTCTCGATCATCAACCCACCGGTGGGGAACTCCAATTACCAGGCCGGATTCGTCAAGGTGGAGCGGCGCTTCCGCCATGACTTCCAGGTGCTGGCCCACTATACCTTCTCGAAGTTCCTGGATGATGTCGCCTCGGGCAACGAATTGGGCGACCCCGGCAGCTACATGGACGCCTACAACCGCCGGCTGGACAAGGGCCGCAGCGGCAGCGATATCCCGCACCGCGCCGTACTGAGCTTCCTGTATGCCGTTCCCGCCTTCGAGCGGCAGCGGTTGGTCAGCGCCGTACTGGGCGGCTGGCAGTTGGGCGTATTCAGCAACCTCCAGTCCGGCCAGACCTTCACCGTGTACGATTCCGCGAACGCGACCAACGCATTTCCCGCCGGAACCGTGAGGCCCAACCTCGTTGGCGACCCGATGGGGGGGACTCAGAGCCTCACCCACTGGTTCAACACGGCGGCCTTTCAGAGCGCGCCGGCCTTTACGTTCGGCGATTCCCCGCGCTCCGTGTTGCGTGGTCCCGCCTGGAAGAGCGCAGACCTCACAGTCTCTAAGAACTTCAAACTCACGGAGCGCTGGACTACTGAGCTGCGCGGCGAGTTCTTCAACGTGATCAACCACGCGAATTTCGACGTCCCCGGCCACACCTTGGGCAATGCCGATTTTGGCGTGATCTCCTCGGCCGAAGCCGCCCGCACTCTGCAGATCGCCCTGCGAGTCGCCTTTTAGCGCCGCGGCCGGCCCTGGCCTAGGATTCGCGGAATTGCAACCATAGCCGCTTCAAATGTCTGCGGCGATCGGGCTCCGGGTAGTCTTCGAACGCTGTCCGGCTGTGCAACACGAAGCGATTGCTCACAAACTGCATGTCGCCCCGTTCCATCTCGAAGCGCACCTGGAGTTCCTCGCGATTCATGACCGTGTCCAGGAAATCCAGCGGCTCGGTGTCGGCGGGTTCGAGCGGAAGATTCTTCAACTCGTGGCCTTTGGGGATGTAAAAGCGGAAGTAGCGCACCGCCAGGGTGTCGCGGTAGGTGAAAATTGGCGCCAGCAGCGTTTCGGGCTCGCCGGGCCGCAGTTCCGCGCGCCGGTCGAAATGATACGAAGCGTACAGGCGTCGCAGGTAGTCCGGCCGCTCGCGCCGGATCACATTGTGCACGGTCTGCGCGCTGACCAGTGCGGACGCGCCGCCAGCTTTCGCCACTTCGAGCGCCAGCAGCCCGACCACGTCCGGCGTGTTGCCCATGAGCGCTGGGGCCGAATCAGTGTGAAAGTGTAGCCCTTCGGTCGTCTTGGAAAAACGAACGCCGACAGCTCCGTAGTCCTTCTCGATTTTGTAACCTTCGTCGCGCACAGAATACAGGCGGTCGCCGCGCACGTTCTGCGGAAGCGGCGATCCGATCAGCGTGCCCAGACCCCAGTAGAGCAGGCTGGCCTCCTCCTCCGAATAGCGTTCCAGCGGAAGGCCCTTCACGACCGCGAAACCGCGTCCTGTTTTGAGTTCCTGACGAAGTTCTGCGATTTCGTGGGACAGGGCAGGGCAGACGAAATCCTCCGCCGCGGCGGAGGCTAGGTCTCTCCCTTTTTCGCGCGCTGCTCGAAGAGCCCGGTCCAGTTCACGCCACGCGGCTGGCGAAACCGGCTCATGCCATGCCGTAGCGTCCGGGAAATCGGACCCCGTCCATGCGCCCGGTCCCAGAATCTCCTCGGTATGCACCGGGGTCGGCGAAATGTGCATGGGGTCATTCTACCCGCACTGCTCAGATTCATTCCGAGCGGGACCGTGCTCCCACTTGTTTCGCCGGCCCGGAAACAGATACGATAGAAACCCTCCGGCTCGGCTATGTGCGGCATCGTGGGATACCTGGATCGAACCAACAACGAGCATGCGCCAGTGGGGTGTGTGATTCTGGGCATGCTGGACGCGCTGGGCTGCCGGGGACCTGACTCCGCGGGCGTGGCCGTCTTCGGTCCGTCGAGCCCGGAGCGCTTCGCGGTTCGTGTCAAGCTCGGCGACCACGGCGACTTCGCCGGCCGCGCAGAACAGGTTTTCGGCGTCGCGCAATCCTGCGGCGCAGCCGGCGCGCTCTCGACCACGGGGCCTTATCTCCGCCTGGAAATCGATACCGCTGCCGACCCCCGGAAGCTGGCCGGGGCCATCGAGAATCTTCACCCGGAGATCGAAGTAGTCAGCATCGGGTGCAAACTGGAAATCGTCAAGCAGGTGGGCTCACCGCGCCATCTCGACGAATCCTACGGAGTTTCGAAATTCCAGGGGACCCACGGATTAGGCCATACCCGGCTTTCCACCGAATCCCGCGTGGATCTGAGCCATTCCCAGCCTTTTTGGGCCCATGGGAGGCCTGACTTGGCCATCGTGCACAACGGCCATATCACCAACTACCACCAATTGCGCCGGCGATACGAGCAGCACGGAGTGCGCTTCTACACGGAAAACGACTCGGAAGTCATCGCCATCTATCTTGCCGGGCAGCTTTCGAAAGGCGCGGGCCTCGCCTGCGCGTTCCAGGCCATGCTGCGTGAGCTCGACGGCTCCTTCAGTTGTCTGGCGGCTACGGCGGAGGAGTTTGGCTTCGTAAAGGATCCTTTCGCCTTCAAGCCGCTGGTCTTTGCGGAGACAGACCGGTTCGTGGCGTTGGCCACCGAGGAAATCGCCCTACGCTCCGCCCTTCCAGGCGACTACGTCGTGCGAGAAGCCCAAGTCAAGGAATGGCGCGTATGGCAGAGATAGACTGTGGCGCGCGTTCCACCCGCGAAATCAATGCGGAGTTGAAACAGTGGATCCAGCGCGGAGAGACGGACATCGTCGTGCGCCATCCGGGCGCGCGGCACAACCTGGCCGTGGCGATCCTCTCTCCGGCCCGTGTCCGGCTGGAGGGCAGCGCCGGGTACTTCTGCGCCGGCCTGATCGACGGGCCGACGATCGAGATCTCCGGCAGCGCGGGCTGGGGGTTGGCGGAATCCATGATGAATGGCCGCGTGGTGGTCGAGGGCAACGCGGGCAACGGCGCGGCGGCCGCGATTCGCGGCGGCACCGTGGTGATCCATGGCGATGCCGCTGCCCGGTTGGGCGCATCCATGAAGGGCGGCCTGGTGATCGTCGGCGGCAACTGTGGATACATGGCGGGCTTCATGGCGCAAAAGGGCACTCTGATCGTTTGCGGAGACGCTGGCGAGGCGTTTGCGGATTCCATGTACGCCACCACCTGCTTTGTCGGGGGCCGCATCGCGGACCTGGGCACGGATGCGGTCCTGGCCGAGCCCACGGCGGAAGATATCGCGTTCGTGGATGACGCCCTGGCCGCATGGCTCCCTCCGGCGATCCGCGGCAAGCGGCCTCCGGCGCGCGAGTTCCGAAAGGTGGTCGCCGGGCGGAAGCTCTGGAACTTCGATCACCGGGAGTGGAAACTCTGGCAGGAGGCTCTTTGAGCATGTCCGTGCTGCAAGCCAGTGGCGTATTTCAGCCCGGCGTCATCGACGATATCCAGACCAAGGCGGCTTCCGGCCTCTACCGCATCCGCGGTTACGGCACGCTGCGCGAGCGCCGGTGGGCCACCTTCGATGATCTGACCTTCCTGCCTTGCTCCCTCACGCGTATTCCCTTGGAAGGCTATCGCGAGAAGTGCTCTACCAAAACTGTGCTGGGCACGCGCTTCGCCGGCAAGCCCGTGGAACTCGACATCCCGGTCATGATCACCGGCATGAGCTGGGGAGCGCTCTCCTACAATGCCAAGGTGGCCCTGGCCAAAGGCGCGGCGGCTGTGGGCTCCTCGAACACCACGGGCGACGGCGGCATGCTGCTGGCCGAGCGCGAAAACAGCCGCACTCTGATCTATGAAGTGCTGCCCTCGCGCTACGGCATCAATATCCACCACATGCGCATGGCCGACGCCATCGAGTTGACGATCGGCCAGGGCGCCAAGCCGGGCACGGGCGGCCTCCTGCTGGGTTCCAAAGTCTCCGATACCATCGCCCGGCAGCGCGACCTGCCCATCGGCGTAGATCAGCGCAGCCCAGCCAGGCACCCGGACTTCCTCGGCCCCGACGACATGATCATCAAGGTCGAGGAGCTTCGCGAAGCTACCGACTGGCAGGTGCCCATCTTCATCAAGATGGGCGCCAGCCGCGTCTTCGACGATGTCAAACTGGCGGCCAAGGCCAAGGCCGACGTGATCGTCGTGGACGGTATGGAAGGCGGCACCGGCGCTTCCCCGGCCATTCTCCAGGAGCACACCGGCATCCCCACCCTGGCGGCGGTCTGCGAAGCGCGCGCCGCCCTGGAAGACTGCGGCTTATACGGCGAGGTGCAACTGGTCATCGCCGGAGGGATCCGCGACGGTGTGGATGCCGCCAAGGCCATCGCCCTCGGCGCCGACGCCGTTTACATCGGTACGGCGGCCCTGATTGGACTCAACTGCAACCGGCCCATCCACGTCGAGGATTATCACCAGCTCGGGACCGAACCGTATCATTGCCACCACTGCCATACGGGACGCTGTCCGGTGGGCATCACCACGCAGGATCCGGAATTGATGCGGCGTCTCGACATCGAGGAGGGCGCGGCGCGTGTCAGCAATCTGCTGCGCGCCATGACGCTCGAAATCCAGATGCTCGCCCGCGCATGCGGCAAGTCGGATGTGCATCATCTGGAGCCCGAGGATATGGCCGCCCTGTCCATGGAGGCTTCCGCCATCTGTGGGATTCCGCTGGCGGGGACCAGGAGGGTTTTCGGGAGATAATGTCGTTTCTTCTGCGCTGCCCGCACTGCGGCGATCGGAGTGTCTACGAATTCCGGTTCGGAGGGGAAGTCAAGCCGCGTCCTGCGCCCGGCGCTTCGGAGGAGGAGTGGGTGAACTACGCCTATAACCGCACGAACTCCGCCGGCGTCCAGACGGAGTGGTGTTATCACCGCTCCGGCTGCCGCCAGTGGATCAAGGCGGTGCGCAATACCCGCACCAACGAAGTGCTGGAAACCTTCTACCCGGAGGAGAATGCGCGGTGAGCCGCTTTTTCTTCGACGGGGAACCCATAGAGGCGCAACCTGGCGACACGGTGGCGTCGGCGCTATATCGCGCCGGAAGGCGGATCTTCACCCGCAGTTTCAAGTACCACCGCCCGCGAGGCCTCTTGTGTCTTTCCGGTCATTGTCCCAACTGCATGATGAATGTGGACGGCGTGCCCAACGTGCGCGCCTGCGTGACTCCCGCGCGCGAGGGCATGCGCGTGCGGCACCAGAATGCCTGGCCGTCCCTGGAGCAGGACTGGCTGTCTGCGGCGCAGCATTTCGATTCCCTGATGCCGGTGGGCTGGTATTACAAGACCTTGACACATCCTTCCGCGTGGCACGTAGCCGAGCCGTGGATTCGGAAGGTGGCGGGCCTGGGCGACCCGCCGCCGCCCGATGCGCCGCCGCGGGAATATGAGCACGCTTTCCTGCAAGCGGAAGTCGCTGTGGTGGGTGGCGGGCCTTCGGGGATCGCCGCCGCGTTCGAAGCGGCCAGTGGCGGCGCCCAGGTGATCCTGATTGACGATCAGCCCGAACCCGGCGGCCATCTGCGCTACACCAGGCCGGGCGAAGCCCCCGCATCCATAGCCCAACTCCGCGGGCAACCGAACGTCGAACTCCTCGCGCGCGCCTACTGCTTCGGGCTGTATGAAGGTGGCTTGCTCGGTGTATTGCAAGCCGATCCGCATCCCGGGGCTCACGAGCGCCTCGTGCACCTGCGGGCGAAGCGGGTGGTGGTGGCCACCGGCGCCTATGAGGTGCCGCTGTTGTTCGAGAACAACGATCTCCCCGGCATTCTGCTCTCGGGCGGCGCGCGGCGCCTGCTTTTCCTTCACCGGATCGTTCCGGGAAGGCGCTGCGTGATCGTGGGCATCGGCGCGCGGGCGGAAGATCTGGCCTCGGACCTGCGCGGCGCAGGCATCGAAATCGTCTCCCTCATCTCGCCTGACGAGGTCCTGGGCGCGGTCGGTTCCACTCGCGTGGAAGGGCTGCGCTTCCGCGGCGGCAGCGTCACGTGCGATCTGATTGTCGTCTGTGGACCGTTGCTTCCCGACGCCGGCCTGCTCAGCCAGGCGGGCGCCAGGCTGGCGTGGAGCGCCGCGCACGGCGCGTTTCTCCCGGCGGACCTTCCCCCGCATGTGACTGCCGTGGGACGCGTCACGGGCTCCGGTCTCGAGCCGGCCGTTCCGCTGCCCCCCGGAGAGGTTCGCGCCGGTAAGCGCCATTTTGTGTGCCTCTGCTCGGATGTCACCTCCCAGGATCTTGTGGATGGAATCTCCGAGGGTTTCGAGCACATCGAGACGTTGAAACGCTACACCACCGCGACCATGGGGCCGTGCCAGGGCCGCATGTGCCAGTTGCCCGCCATCGGCATCTGCGCCCGCGAGACCGGCCGTACAATGGGCGAGACCGGCACCACCACTGCCCGGCCGCCCTCGCCCTCCGTGACGCTGGGCGCGCTGGCGGGGCCGCGGCATCATCCGGTTCGCCGCACGCCCATGCACTACCAGCACGAAGCTCTGGGAGCGGTCTGGCTGGATATGGGGGCATGGAAGCGGCCGCGCTATTACCGCACGGCGGAGTCCTCCGAGGAGCGGCGGTGCGTGCAAGGGGAATACCAGGCCGTCCGCGAGCGCGCCGGAATGATCGATGTCAGCACCCTTGGCAAGCTCGAAGTCAGGGGCCGGGATGCCGGCCGGCTGCTCGACAAGGTCTACACCAACCGCTTCTCCGATCTGCGTCCCGGCCGCGTGCGCTACTGTGTCATCTGCGACGATGCCGGCATCATGCTGGATGACGGCACTATCTCCAGCATCGCTGATGACCACTATTTCCTCACCACGACGACAGGCAACCTGGAGTTCGTCGAACAGTGGCTGGAATGGTGGCTCGCCGGCACCGGCTGGGATGTTCATATCACGAACCTCACCGGCGGCCTGGCCGCGGTGAACCTGGCCGGACCCCAAGCGCGCGACGTGCTGGCCGGCCTCACGGGTCTGGATGTCTCCGCCAAAGCCTTCCCGTACATGGCTTGCCGGCAGGCGCTGGTGGCGGATATTCCGGCTATTCTTCTGCGAATCGGCTTCGTCGGCGAGACCGGGTGGGAGATCCACGTTCCCGCCGAATCAGGGGAGGATCTCTGGAAGGCCCTGCTGGAAGCCGGGAAGGCATTCGGCATCCGGGCCTTCGGTGTGGAGGCGCAGCGGCTCCTGCGCCTGGAAAAACAGCACGTCATCGTGGGCGTGGATACCGACGCTCTCACCAGCCCGTATGAGGCGGACATGGCCTGGGTCGTGAAACTCGAGAAAAACGACTTTATCGGCAAGGCCGCCCTGAGCCGCGCGGCCGGCGACCCCAGGGAACAACTGGTGGGCTTCGTGATGCAGGAAGACGGCGTCCCCGATGACGGCTCGGCCGTGGTGATGGATGGCAGGCCCGCGGGACGCGTGACCAGTTCGCGCTTTTCGCCCCGCGAGGGAAGGGCCATCGGCCTGGCCTGGGTGCCCGCTGGCCTGGCCGGTGAAGGCGCCGAAATCCGCGTGCGTGTGCAGGGCCGGCCGTTGCTAGCCCGGGTGACTCGCCGGCCGTTCTACGATCCGGAGGGTGCGCGACTGCGCATGTAGGAGGACGCCATCAAGCGCACAGCCCTGTATCAAATCCATCAGCACCTGCGCGCCCGCTTCGGTGTATATCACGGATGGGAGGTTCCCGAAGCCTTCGCCGGCACACCGCGGGAGGCCGCTGCGGTGCGCGGCGGTGTCGGCCTTTGTGATGTGAGCTGGCTGGCCAAAATCGACCTGAAAGGGTTCGGATTGAAGGCTGCCCCCTCGCTGGGCCCGTCCGCCGATTGCTGGCACCTGGGTGCTTGTCATTACCTGGCCACCTTCGATCCGGAAGCGCGGGGCGCGGTCCTGCGGAGCATCCAGGCGCTGACGGGCGCCGCGCCGGAATTAGATCTTCCCCCGCCCGTGTATGCCACGGAAGTCACCTCGGTCTACGCCGCTCTGTTGCTGGCTGGCCCGAAAAGCCGCCATACGCTGCGCAAGCTGACTTCGCTGAACGTCTCCGAAAGCGCGCTGCCGGATGGCGCGTGCGGACAGGCGGGACTGGCGCATGTGCACACCTTGGTGCTGCGGCGCGATCTCGGCGGCCTGCCGGCCTTCCTGCTGCTGGTTGGCCGCGAATATGCCGAAAGCGTCTGGGAGGCTATTGCGCACGCCGGCCAGGAATTCCACCTGACGCCCTTCGGTTTGGAGGCCTGGCGCCTGTTGAGCCTATGACCCAACTCTTTGGTAACAACCGGATGTGGCGCTCGCACGAGCTGAAGAAGTCCTACGACGTGGTCATCATCGGCGCCGGTGTCCACGGCTTGGCCACCGCCTACTACCTCGGCAAAGAGCATGGGGTCCGCCGGGTCGCGCTGCTGGACAAGGGATACCTGGGTAGTGGCAGCAGCGGGCGCAACACGGCCATCATCCGGTCCAACTACCGCACTCCGGAGGGCATTCCCTTCTATGACGCCTCCGTCAAGCTCTATGAGGATCTCTCCCGGGAACTCGGCTGGAACGTGTTGTTCAGCCAGTGCGGACACCTAACGCTGGCGCACACCGATTCGGGCGTTGCGGGCTTGCGCGTGCGCGCCGAAAACAACCAGTTGCTGGGCGTAGACAGCCGGCTGATCTATCCCGAGGAAATCCGCCGGCTCGTGCCCTCCATGTATCTCGGTGCCGGGCAGCGTTACCCGATCCTGGCCGCCCTCTATCATCCTCCCGGCGGCATCATTCGTCACGACGCGGTGGTGTGGGGCTATGCCCGCGCCTGCGACCGCATGGGCATCGAAATCCACCCCTTTACCGAGGTGACCGCCATCCGCGTCGAAAACGGCGCGGCGCGCAGCGTCGTCACCACCCGCGGCGAGATCGCCGCCGGCGCGGTCCTGAATGCTACGGCGGGCTGGGCCTCCACCATCTCCGCGATGGCGGGCGTGCCTTTGCAGATCGTCAGCCACCCCCTCCAGGCCTGCGTGACCGAGCCGCTGAAGCCGTTTCTGGACAAGGTTATCGTCTCCGCCACGCTGCACGTCTATGTCAACCAGACGGATAAGGGCGAACTGGTGATTGGGGCTGAAATCGATCCCTACCAGTCGTACAGCACCAAAGGCACTCTCCCGACCCTGGAACAGATGGCCACCTACACCCTGGAACTGTTCCCGCAACTGCACGGCGTGCGTGTGTTGCGCCAGTGGGCCGGCGTGTGCGACATGACGCCCGACTTCGCGCCCATCATCGGCGCGGCGGAGGATGTCTCCAACTTTTACATGGACGTCGGCTGGGGAACCTATGGGTTCAAGGCGGGCCCCGCCGCCGGCAAGTACACAGCGGAAATGATCGCGACCGGCAAGACGCCGAAAATCATCGAGCCGTTTTCTCCCTCGCGCTTCCGGACCGCCCGCCTGGTGGGGGAGAAGGCCGCCGCCGCGGTCTCGCACTGAAAGTTTGTCTGCCAGGAGGTATGCATGAGCCATCGGCCCGACGGAATTGACTATTTCTTTTGCTCCTTCGTGGAATTGAGCGGAGCGCCCAAGGCCAAGCTGGTGCCGGCCACGCACTTTGACGACATGGTGCGCGAAGGCGCGGGATTCGCCGGCTTCGCCTGTGGAAAGATCGGCCAGGGACCTCACGACCCGGACCTGATGGCCATTCCCGATCTCGATGCGCTCACCGTGTTGCCCTGGCGCAAGGAAGTCGCCTGGGTCCCCGGCAATCTCCACGTAAATGGCCAAAGCTGGCCCTACTGCCCGCGCACCATCCTGGCTCGCCAGCTTGAGATCGCCTTACAGAAAGGCTACTTGTTTCAAGTCGGCGTCGAGCCGGAGTTCATGCTGCTCAAGAAGACCGGCGAGAGCGATTACGCCCCCTGGGATCCGCTGGATACCGCCGGCAAGCCCTGCTATGACCTGCGCGCGCTCTATCGCAACCTGGACGTGATGACCACCCTTATCCGCTACATGCAGGAACTGGGTTGGGACCCTTACGCCAACGACCACGAGGACGCCAACTGCCAGTTCGAGATCAACTGGCGCTACTCCACGGCCATGACCACGGCGGACCGCCATACCTTCTTCCGGTGGATGGTGCGCACTGTGGCGGAACAGCACGGCCTGTGGGCCACGTTCATGCCCAAGCCGTTTGCGCACCTCACAGGCAATGGCGCGCATTATCATCTGAGCCTGGCGGATCCTGGCAGCGGTGACAACCTGTTTCTGGATGAGAAAGACGAACTCGGACTGACCCAGGTCGCCCGGTGGTTCATGGGCGGCCTGCTCCATCACGCGCGCGGCATGTCCGCCGTCCTCGCGCCCCTGGTGAACAGCTACAAGCGGCTGATTCGCGGCGCCCCCCGGTCCGGAGCTACCTGGGCTCCCGTCTACGTCACCTATGGGGCGGCCAACCGCACGCAGATGATCCGCATTCCCGGTCCCGGGCGCATCGAAAACCGCATGGTGGATGGCGCCGCCAATCCTTACCTGGCTTGCGCCGCCATGCTCGCCGCGGGTCTGGACGGCATCGAGCGCCGGATCGATCCGGGACCGGCCAATCACGGCAATCTCTACGAACTGGACGAGGCGGAACTGCGGCGGCGCAACATCTCCTTTCTGCCCACCACCCTGCGCGAAGCCCTGGAGTGCCTGGCCTGTGACGAAGTGATCCGCGCCGCCCTGGGCTCTGAATACTGCGACTACTACATCGCCTGCAAACAGGAAGAATGGAGCCAGTATCACCAGAGCATCAGCCGCTGGGAAGTGGATCACTACCTGCTGACGTACTGACCGCCCTGCGGGCCGTCAGCTCTTGAGCTCGACCACCAGGACTTCGAACGGCGTAGCCGCCAGGTTCTCCTCTTTGTGTTTTGCCGGGCCGCCCCAACTCACATCTCCGGCGTGATGCGTTGCGTGCTCCGCTGTGCCGCCGGCGGGAGTGACCCGGAAGTCCTGGTCCGCCAGATAGGTGACTACCCGGTTGAGCGTGTGCTCGTGCATCGGCGTGCTGGCGTGCCCCGGAATCTTCACCCGCAATACGCGCACCTGGCTGTTCTCGAACTCCACCCGGTAGTGCTGGGGATCTACTTTCACAGGGTCGAGGGGGCTGCTGCGGTGCGCCGCCGCGCCGGGTTTTTTCAGCTCGATCTCGACGATGGTCACGGGCTGGTCGCTGGTGATTTCCGCCGTGTGCATGCCGCTTGCCGGGCTCCACTTCGCCTCGCCCCGCTTCCAGGCTAAGTCCACGGCTTTGCCGCCCTGGTAATTCAGCGTCTGCCGCCCCGCCTGCAAATACACCATCACGCGGTTCACCGTGTGCTGGTGCAGACGGGTCTTCTGGTGCGGCTGAACCACCACCTTCAGCACCCGGACCTGATCGTTGTCGATGACGGTTTGGCTGGTCTGGGCGGCGGCCAGCGCCGCGCCTCCCAGAAGCACGAGGGCCAGGCGGCGGGCGCGCGAACTTGCGGTATGCATGAGGCTCATGATACAGGAAAATCCGGGCGACTCAACGCGCGGCGCGAAACCATAACACCTGGTCGGGCCGCGTGCCGGTCAACAGCTCTCCCGCCGGGGTTACCTCAATCGAATGGTGGCCCGTGGATTCCACATAGCCCAGCACCTGCCCGGTCCGCCGGTCGATCTTCATGAGCCACCCCGGCGCGCCGTTGGGCTCATTCCGCGGCTGTGTGCCGATCCAAAGCGCCCCGTCCCACATGGTGATGGAAAAGGTCTTGCCCAGGTTGTCCCACTCGCCCAGATACCGCCCTTGGAGATCGAAACGCTGGATCCGCCCGTTCTCCCGGTCCGCGATATACAGAACCCCGTTCTCGTCCACCGCAATCCCGTGCGGCAGATGGAATTGTCCCGGTCCCGTACCAGGGCTGCCCCACTCGCGGATGCGCTTGCCCGCGGCGGTGTATTCCAAAACGCGCGCGTTGGCGTATCCGTCGGTGATAAACAGGTGGCCGTTCGGCGCGAAGGCGATGTCCGTCGTCCCGCAGAAAGGGCTCTTCGCGTCGGCCGGCTGGCCGCCCACCTGGATCTCGAGCAATTTCCTGCCTTCCGGCGTGAACTTCAGCACCGTCGAGCTCTGGGCGTCGACCGTCCAAACGTTTCCGGCCGGATCGATCCGGATGCTGTGGGGAATCTTGTACAGGCCCTTGCCCCAGGATCTCAGCACGCGTCCCTCCCGGTTCACGGCGATCACCGGATCGGCCTTCAACCCGCGCTGCAGCAGGTAGATCACGCCCTTCTGGTCCATCGTTACCGACGAGACCATGTCCATCGCCCATCCGCCGCCGGGCGCCTGGATTCCCAGCCTGGTGCGCTCCAGCCCCAGCCGCGGCGATTGTGCCACCAGCGCCCGCAGTTGATTCGCTTGCGCCCTCAGGTCTTCGCCGGCCGGTCCCTGCGCCCAGAGCGCCAGGCAAGCGAACCCCACAAGCCCTCTCTTTGGCATGCGACCGAGTGTATCGCGACTGGCCCGCACCGCGCACCGCTCCACCGAAATCATCAGCGATACTGTCTGAAGATGCCTAAGTCACCAGCCATTCCGCGCCGCGCCTTTCTCGAAGGCGTGGGCCTCATTGGTGGGGGAGCGCTGGCCTCGCCGGCGCCCGCTGCTCCCGCCAAGGTGATCGATGTCCACGATCATTTGAAACACCACAGCAACCCCGCCTGGCGTGAAGGCGACCGCAAGCTCATCGACGCTGCCGACAAGCTCGGCATCGACCAGTTGTGCTGCTCGATCCTCGCTCCCGAGCACCCTGCCGCGCCGGAGTCGTTCCGCCAGTGCAATCTCTGGACGGCGGCAGCCATGCAGCGTTTTCCCGGCCGCATCCTGGGTTACTGTTACGTGAATCCCGGCTATACCAGGGAAGCCCTGCAGGAGATTCGCCGCTGCGTCGAGGACCGCGGTTTCATGGGAATCAAGCTCTACAACGATTACCAGGCCTCCGAGCCGGTCCTGTGGCCCGTCGTGGAGTTGGCCATCCAGTTGCGTGTTCCCATCCTGCAGCATGCCGGGCACCCCTCCTGGCTGCCGCATCCGCAGCCCCGCATCAGCGATGGCAGCCACCTCTCCGCGCTTGCCCGGCGCTACCCCGAGGCCATGCTCATCTGCGCGCACATCTGCGGCGGCGGAGACTGGGAGTGGGAGATCAAAGCCCTGCGAAGCGCCCCCACCGTCTACCTGGATACCAGTGGCAGCGTCCTCGATGAAGGCGTTGTGGAAATGGCGGTCCGCATCCTGGGATCAGACCGGCTTCTGTTCGCTTGCGATACCTCGCTCACGGCCAGCGTCGGGCGCATCCGCGGCGCCGATATCAGTGAATCCGACAGGGCCAAAATCCTGGGCGGCAACATGCAAAAGATCCTGAGCCGGCGGGGGACCCGATGATCGACCTCAACGCCTATCTCGGCCATTTTGCCTTCCGCCAGCTTCGCTACAACACCGCGGATGGTCTGCTCCGGCTCATGGACCGGAAGCGCATCGAGCGCGCCGCCGTCTCGAGCGCCGCCGCCATTACCTATCGCAACCCGCAGGCAGGCAACGAGGAAGTCGCCGCCGAGGTGAAAGCTCATCGCGACCGCCTGATTCCCTTCGCGGTTCTGAATCCCGCCTACGCTGGCTGGCGTGACGACCTGAAGATCTGCCAGGAGGAATTCGGGGTCCGCGGGCTGCGCCTCTACCCGCGCTGGCACAACTACCGCCTCACGGATTGCCCCTGCCTCGATCTGGTCCACGCCGCCGCCGAACGCGGTCTGCCGGTTTCGATCCCCATCCGCGTGGAAGACCGCCGCCAGCAGAGCTGGCTCGTGGATATCCCGGACGTGAATCTCGAAGAGATCGCAACTTTGATTAAAGCTGCGCCACGCGCGTCCTTCGTCCTGGTGAGCGGCTCCGGCTTCGTGAATTCCTCCCTCGGGCGCCCGAATAGCGGCCTGCCGGCCAACTATGCTGTCGAAATCTCGCTGCTCACGGCCGAACTCGAAAACGAAATCGGACAGCTTGTGAACACGCTTGGGGAGGACCGTGTGGTCTTTGGCACTGGCATGCCCTTTCACTACCCCGATCCGGCCCTGACCAAACTGGAGATCCTCGATGTGTCCGAGAGCGTCAAGGAGAAGATCCGCAGCGCCAACGCCGCCCGCCTGTTGAAGCTATGAAGCACTCACGGAGCGCCGCGCGCTTCACATCGCCATCCGCCATCCGGATACGTTGGCCCAGTCCTTCAGTTGCTCCGCGGCCCACGCGTTGCTCCGGTCCTTGTGGCACAGCACGCAGGGGTTCGGAATCTTGTACTTCTCCGTCATCGCGGGCGTGATAAAGCGGAAGGTGTGGCTCCGCACGTTCACGTCCCCGATGGTCTGCTCGATTTGCGGCATGTGGCAGGCGATGCACTCGCTCCCGGCGCTCCCCGCCGCGTGGTGCGTGTGCGCGCTGAGTGATCCCCGCGGTCCGTTGGGCGACTGCGGCCCGTGGCATTGGAGGCAGAGTTCGTTGCCCGGGCGCACCAGGTCCGCTGCGTACCCGGTGCCGTGCACGTCGTGGCAGGTGAAGCAGACCACCCCCCGGTTGTGCATCAGGCTGGTCACAAAGTCGTTGCCCTGCATCCGGTTTTTGTGCGCCGTCCCGTCCGGATAGTGTGTAAATGTGGTCTCCCCCAGCCGGTGCTCTTCCAGGTCCCAGACCCGGTCCAGCCGCTCACCCGGAAGAAAGCCCACCGGCCAGTCGAAATACCGCCCTGCGATCGGATTCGTCTTCGGCCGTCCCTGCGAATGACACTGGATGCAAACGTCGTTGGCGCGCACGAAATCCAGCCGCCCGGGATTCACGATGTTGTCCCGCGAGGGCCGCGCGGCGTGCGCTGATCCGGGTCCGTGACATTTTTCACACCCCACGTTCCACTCGGTCACCTGCTTAGTACGTACGTTGTAATTCACCGAGTGGCATCCGTCGCACAGCGGTCCGGTCGGCCGTTGCATCGGATCGGCCGGATAGTGCGGCACCCACCAGTCCGCCCCTGCTTTGACGGCGTAAGGCCGCCACGTCGCGTGGCGCACGTCCCACTGCGCCGGCAGCACGTAGTAATCGTCTCCGGCCTTCACGAAGTACCGCTGTTTCCACTTGCTGCCGTACGTGAAAAGGATATCCTCTTTGCGAAAGGTAACAGCCGGGTCAGGCTTCGAAAAGTCCCCCAGGATGACCTCCGGATGCGCCTTGGCGTCCTGCAGGATGTTGGCCATGCGCGTCTTCTTCCAGCGCTCATAGACCCCCGCATGGCACTTGGCGCACTCCCGCGAACCGATGAAGCGCTTGGCCACAGGCTGCGCCCATGCTTGTGCGAACAGGGAGATCCACAGAAAACCCACCGCGCAGCACGATCTCATACAGGTCTCAGTATATGCGCCGGATGGGGCGGCACGGCCTGGAAAGAAGGTGAAAAAGGAAAGTTCGGGAACAGGAGGCCGGATCGGAACCTGTCACGAACCCTGACGACTCAACGCCGGGAAGGTCACAGGCCAGGATCCGGCCACCTGCTCCGTTAGATCGATGTTACAGCAACGTGATTCGAAAATTCTATCGGGATGTTCCCGCTATTTCCCCTAGGTGCAGCCCTAGTCAGAACTCGAAGCGCAGCCCTGACTGCATAACCCGCCCTGAGCCGGCGCTCGTCACCTGACCAAAAGTCCCCGTTCCGATAGTCGCCCCCGGCGGATTGAAAGGCGGCGTGTTTGTCGAGTTGTACATTTCCCAACGGAATTGAAACCGTTTCCCTTCCGTGACCCGGAAGTTCTTGAACATGGAGAAATCCAGGTTCCGCAATCCCGGAGCGGTGAGGATATTTCGCCCGGAAGTGCCGTAGTGCCCCACGGCAGTCTTGAAGGCCGACGTGTCGAACCAGCGCTGCAGCGTCCGCTGGCTCCCCGGCAGGTTTCCGTTGGCCAGCCGGTCCGGCCGCGGGTTGCAGCGCGGGCATCCGTCGGCAATCGGCTCCGTGGATTGAATAGGATAGAACGGCATGCCGGTCTCGAGCGTCAACACGCCGTTGGCCTGCCAACCGCCCAGCAGGTGCCCGGTCACGCCCCGCTGCGCCCGAAAGAAAGGCAGTTCCCAGAGAAAAGATGCCGTTGCCCGGTGGCGCTGATCCGTCTCCGCCAGCCCTTTCTCCGCGCGGGCATCGAAGGGGTTACTCAAACGGTTGGCGCCGTTCCCGGCGAAGGAATCGAACAGCGTCTTAGAAAAGGTGTAAGTGAACAGCGCCGTCACCCCTTGCGACATGCGTTTCTCCACCTTGGTGATCAGGGCTTCGTAGGTCCCCGAGGCGTCCGTGTCGATGAATTCGATGTCGCCCCACTGCGGCAGCGGCCGCGTGGTTTGCCCTGCCAACACATTGATCAGGTTATACTCGGCCGGCCGGTCGAAATGCGTGGATTTCGACCCCACGTAGCCCACTTCCCACACCATGTCGTGCGGTAGCGCCCGCTGGATGTTTAGAGTCCACTGCTGTGCGTTTCCCAACCCGTAATCCGCCGGCACTCCCAGCACTTCCGGCGTGGTTCGCCCGGTCACGTTGGTCGCCTGGTCAGCATTCGCCATGGTGATACTTACCTTCCCGGGAGGATTCAACTGATTGATGCTGATGTTGAACGGTGGGTTGATGGTCATCACCGTGAGGTTGTTCCACATGTTCACGTTATAGAACACTCCGTAGGACGCCCGGACCACGGTCTTGTCGCCCCCGAACGGCCGCCAGGCCAGCCCGAACCGCGGCGCAAAGTCGTGCCGGTCCCAGTTATAGAGGTTGGCCGAGACGCCCGGCGGCGGATAAATCTGGCCCGTCGAGAAATCGAAGTTCGGCGTCAGCCCGCGAATGTCCCGGATCGGCGAATTGAGCTCCCAGCGCAGGCCGAAGTTGAGCGTCAATTTGGGGGTCACCTTCCAGTCGTCGGTGAAGAAGCTGTGCAGCCGCCAGGCGAACATGCGAGTGAATTGTTCGCCTGGGCGGATCCCCGGAAGCGCGGTGACGGCTTCCCGCACCTGGTTGGGCCAGTCCAGCAGAAAGTCCGCCCACGAGGAGCCGGACTGACTCCCCGTGAAATCAAATGCCCCCGTCACGAAGCTGAAGGTCTGCCGCCGAAGCAGCACGTGCTGGAAATCCACTCCCGCCTTCATCGAGTGAGAGCCGTGCGTGAAGGAAAAGGTGTCCGCCACCCGCCGGTTTTCATCCCAGATCGTGTTCGGCGCGGAATTGCCGAAGCCCGTAACACCGGTGATGCTGATGGCGGGCACCCCGGTAGTGAACGGATCGTTGGTCAGCCCGGGAATCCCCAGGTCGCGCGCGATGTTGAAATTCGACCCGCTGATGGCGTCCAGCGTGCTGAACAGGTCCCGGTTGTACGAGATCGTAAACTGGTTCAGCTTGGTCGGCGACATCAGCCGCGTGTAGGTGATAACCGCGTTCTGCTGGCGTTTGGGCTGATGCTGGCCGAAATACGTGTTCGAATTGACCGGCGCCGCGAACCCCTCCACATTTTCCACGCCGTAGCGCCCGAAAAGCCGGTCGTTCGGCCCGATGTTGTAGTCGATCCGCAGGAACCCCTGGTGGTCGTCCGTGTTCGTGATGGTCTTGCCGGTAAAGTCGTTGGAGCCCGTGAACACGCCCGCGAGGTTCGGCTGCGGGAAGAATTGCATCAGCTTTTGCGATTGCGGCGCAATGCGGCTGGCCGGAATCTGGTTGCCCGGGAAGGGCAAGCCGCTCAGGATGTCCTTGATGGGCGTCAGCGCGCCGGTGGGATCTCTGCCGGCGTGGAAAAACGGATCCGTCAAATCCCCCGACCGCATTTTGTCGGTCGGGTATACCGCAAACGCCTGCGCCGAAATGCGTTCGATATATCCCTCGTAGTTCGCTGTAAAGAAGAGCTTGTCTCGGATGATGCGCCCGCTCACGACGGCGCCGAAGTTGTTCCGGCGCAGCGGCTGCTTCGGGGTCGCCGGGTTTTCGAAGAAATTGCGCGCGTCCAGCACGTCGTTGCGCAGGAACTCGAACAGGGTGCCGTGAAACTGGTTGGTGCCAGGACGGATGGCGGAGATGATCTGCGCCCCGCTCTCGGTGCCGAACTCCGCTGAATAGAAGCCCGATTCCACCCGGAACTCCTCCAGCGCTTCCACCGACGGCCGCATGCGCACCGCTCCGTGGATGGCCGTGCGCAGCGGCGCGCCGTCCAGCATGATCCAGTTGTTGTGCACCTTCTGGCCCATGGCGGCGATTCCAAAACCCGGCCCGAAGCCCGAGGTGGTCACCGAGGAGGCCGGCCCCCGGCTCATGCCCGCGCTCAGCAGGGCCAGGCGGAACATGTTCCGGTTCCCCGGAATGGGCAGTTCGCGGATCTGCTGCTCGTTGATCAGTTGCCCTACCGTGGCATCGTCGGTCTGTACCAGCGGGGCTTCCTCTTTGACCGTCACTTCCTGCGTCACTTCGCCAAGCTGGAGCTTGAAATCGATACGCGCCCGCTGGTTTACCACCAGCGTGATGCCGGACACCACGCCTTTCCGGAATCCGGGCTGCTCGACCGTGACTTCATACGTCCCGATGTTCAGCGCCTGCACCTCGTAGTTGCCGCGCTCGTCGGTGCGGGTGGCCCGCCGCTCGCCGGTGCCGGTATTCCGCACCGTCACCACCGCGCCGGGGACCACCGTGCCCGAGTTGTCCACTACGGTTCCGAGAATCGTCGCACGTTCGTCCTGCGCCGCCACGGGCACCACCGCAACCACCGCCAGCAGTAAGGCGGATATCCATTGGGGGAAATTGCGAGACGCCACCAACCCTCCTTGGAGCAAATTGGATTTCAGATATCATATGTCACTTGTCAAGCACCGGCGGCTTCAGGGTGGCGGCAGCGCTGCCGCCCGTGTAACTTTTACGTTTCTCCTGCCGGAGCAACTGATTGAATTGATTACCTTTCTGATTTGGCGAGGTACGTGCACCTGATGGCCTCAGAGGTGATCTGCTGATGTTGCCAAGACTGCTCTGCCTCGCACTATTGGTTGTCTCTTTGGGCTGCAACCGGCATCCGAACCAGGAACAAGCGGGGAACAGCCTTGTGCAGCAGCCTTCCGCCGCGGGAGCTCAGCCTGCTGCGCCTGGTTCGGAAGCTGGCTCAGTTCCCCAACCCGCGCCAGTCGCCCAGTCGCCGGAACCGGCCCCGCCCGTGAGCCAAGCTGCCCCCGCACCCCGGCAGGCGTCGCGCCGCATCCGCGCCCACCGGCCCTCCCCCATGGGAACCGCGAGCGCCATCTCGGAGGATCAGGATGCGCCGGCTCCGGCCGCCCCCGCGGTTAGCCGGGTGACGATCCCCGCCGGGACCGCCATTCGCGTGCGTCTGGATGAAGCGCTGGATACGCGGCGCAACCGCGTCGGCGACCGCTTCCCTGCCACCCTGGTCGCACCCGTCACAGTCGGCGATCACGTGGTGATCCCACAGGGCACGCGCTTCGAGGGCCACATCGTCGAGGCCAAAGCATCGGGCCGCTTCCGGGGACACGGGCTGCTGGGAGTCACCCTGGACTCCTTTCAGCTCAACGGCGCCAGCTACCGGATTGACACCTCGGCCGTGGACCGCTCCAGCAAGGGACACAAGAAACGCAACCTCGTGCTAATCGGCGGCGGATCCGGTCTCGGAGCAGGCATCGGAGCGCTCGCCGGCGGCGGACTTGGCGCCCTCATTGGTGCAGGCGCAGGGGCCGCAGCCGGCACCACGGGCGCCTTCATCACCGGCAAGCGCAACGTCCGAGTGCCTGCTGAGACCTTGATGAACTTCACCCTGCGCAGCCCGGTGAAGGTTCGCACCTGATTCCGCATGCGAGCCACAGGCCTGCTCCTGTGCGCCGCCGCGCTCGGCATGCATCTGGGATGCTCGGGGCCGGAGAAAGCCGCACCCCCCTCCTCCGGCCCCGCTCCCGCGCCGCAAGCCCGGCCGGCCAGCATTACGCAACTCTACGTTACGGCCCCGCGCATCGCGCGCGGGGAAAAGTCTCTCCTGTGCTACGGCGTGGAAAACGCCTCCTCCGTTAAGCTCACCCCACCGCCGCAGGTGCTTCCCCCCAGCCTCTCGCGCTGCCTGGAAGTCGCTCCAGCGAAAACCACTACCTACACGCTCATGGCCGCGGCCGAGTCAGGCCCGCCGGTCTCGCGCGAAGTGACCGTCTCGGTCGGTCCTCCGCATCCCCGCATTCTGGATGTCACCGTTAACGCACTATCCATCAAGGCTGGTGATGTCCTCAGCATCTGCTACCGCGTCGAAGACACCCGCTCGGTCCGCATCGATCCGATCGGCTATGCGCGGGCCGCGGATTCGAGCGGCTGCACGACCGACCAGCCCAAGCGCACCACCACCTACACCGTCACGGCCTCGGGAGAAAGCGGCGATCAGGACCGTCAAAGCGTCACCGTGAAAGTGCAGTAGGTATCCGCTTCCGAATGTAGTGATCGGTGAAGGTCAGGTAGGGAGCAGGACTGGATCTGGGCATGTGGCAGGGCAGGCAATTGCCGCGGGCATGCGCCCGCGCATGGCAGGAGAGGCACTGGGCCTCATAGAACGCCGCTTCGCGGCGGGCATTTGTGTGCGGATCATGACAATTCACGCACGAAAGCTTGCCGGCCGCATAACAGCGGCTCATCATCAGCCGGTAAGGCTGGAAACGGATGTTAATGGGATCTGCCGGGTTACCGGGCGGCGACGAACGATGGCAATCGGCGCAAAAGCGCACTAACTCCCGGGGCGGCAGCCGGCCGGCATTGAATGGCGCGTGTCCTCCCTGGGCGTGTTCCTGCGCGCCCGGGTGGCACCGCTCGCACTGCACGCCGGGCTCGACGAAGCGCAGATCCTCGGTGACCGCAGTCGCATGGCAGCCGAAACACTTATGTATGGTATCGGACATTTGGGCAAGCCCTAATGCGGTGCGGGCGTTTGCCGAGATGCCCGGTTCGTGTCCCAACGTCAGGTCGAACCTGGCGGGCCGCGCATAATAACTGATCCGGTGCTCGATATAGACGCCCTCCAGCAAGCCCACCGGTGTGACGCCCTGCACGCCTGCTCCGAAAGCCCACACCAGCAGCGCCGACACGCGCTCCGGTCCGCGTTCGGCAGTCACCAGCAGGCCTCGGCCCAGCCGCGCATAGCGGAGCGCGAATCCGCCGTGCGCCTCCAGGATAGGGCCCGCGGGCAGCGCGCGGTAGAACTCCGTGTCGGCTACGGGACGCAGGCTCCTTGCGTGGCTGGACTCCAGGTGGGTCCGTACCTGCGCCTCGTGACAGGGCAGGCAGGCGTGCCCTGCCCAGCCCGCCAGCGGCCATAGCCACAAAACCGCGCGGATTAGGAAACATTTCACTTCAGTTACTATTGCACTCTTTGTGGGCATTTAATAAAATCCCACGGACAGGAGGGACGGGGATGCGTTCTCACCTGGGTGTAGTCACCAGTTTCTTCCTTGCAGCCGCGTTGCTGCATGGACAAGCCAATGTTGGAAGTATCGTAGGAACCGCCAGCGACGCCACCGGCGCGGTGGTGCCAAACGCGAAAATCACAGTTGCGAATGTCCAGACCGGGGTAGCGACGGCCACCATGACCGACAGCCTGGGCAACTATCTGGTGCAATTCCTGCCGCCGGGAAGCTATCAGGTTACGGCGGAGGCGTCCGGCTTCAAGAAATTTGTAAGAACGAACATTGTCCTCGACGCCGTGCGGCAACTGCGCGTGGATATTCCGCTGGAAACCGGAGCCGTCACGGAGACCGTCAATGTGAATGCCGCTCCGCCGCTGGTGGAAACCGAAACCGGATCCATGAGCACCACCGTGGAGAACAGCCAGGTGGTCCGCTTGCCTCTCATCAGCCGCGACCCGCAAACCTTCCGTCTGCTGGTCCCCGGCGTGGTGGACGGCGAAAACGGTCCGGTCACCCAAGGCGGCCTCGTGCGCAAGGATCCCTACTACATCGACGGTGCGCACAGCAGCCGTCAGGTGTGGTCCGGCACGGCCACCAACCCAAACCCGGACGTCATACAGGAATTCAAGGTGCTGACCAACAGCTATTCCGCCGAATACGGCGAGAGCAGCGGCGCCCTGATGGTCTCCACCACCAAGAGCGGCACCAACGACTTTCACGGCGATCTGTTCGAGTTCCTGCGCAACGACAAAATCAACGCGGGCAACTACTACAATCACACCACGCCCATTCTGCGCTACAACCAGTTCGGCGGCACGGTCGGCGGCCCCATCCGGAAAAACAAGACTTTCTTCTTTTTCGACATGCAGTTCACTCGCGTGCGCGGCACCGGCGCCTTCAATAACCTGAGCGTGCCCGATTCCGCGATGCGCTCCGGAGACTTCTCCGAATTGCTCGGCGGCCAGGTCGGTCTGGATGCCATGGGGCGTCCGGTGAACAAAGGCGAAATCTTCGACCCCCTCACCACGACCACTTACACTGACGCCACCGGCAAACAGGCCTATCTGCGGGATCCTTTTCCGGGCAACCGCATCCCGTCCGCGCGCTTCAGCCCTGCGGCGCTCAAGGTGCAAGCCCTGTTCCCGCTCCCCACGGTGAACGCGCCGTTTGCCAACTACAGTTCCTTCGGCTCCAACCAGTCGAACAAGTACGAATACGACATCAAGTTCGACCACAATTTCTCGGATAAAGATAAGCTCATGTTGCGATACGGACGGGTGCAGAGCGAGAGCAATCCGCCGCAGCCCTTCCCCGGCAACGCTGGCGGCGGTCCTCCGGGAACTCTCGGCTATGGTCCGGTCAAGGAGCCGGATCACCAGATCGTCGTGGAAGAGACCCACATCTTCAACCCGACCACGACCAATGACATCCATCTTTCGTGGTGGCAAGTCTTCCCGAAGCGGACCGTGGCAGGATACGGTTCGGTGGGGACCGCCGATTTCGGCATCCACGGCATGCCCAATGCCAACGACAAGCTCGGCACCCCCGACTTCAACTTTCAGAACTTCGCCCGCCTGGGCAGCTCGTACGATACCCTTTTCTTCGAACTGCAGAACAGCAACGCTCTGACGGACAACCTGTCGCTCATGCGCGGCAGACATGCGATCAAAATCGGCGGCGAGGTGCGGCACCTGCGCACGGACAACTTCCAGCCCCTCCCCGGCAATACGCGCTGGTTTTTCCAGAATACCTTTACCGACCAGGTCGGCTTTTCGCAGACCGGCTTCGATTATGCCAGTTTCCTGCTGGGCGTGCCGGTCCAGATGAACTACCATATCTTTCCCAGCTACTTCTCCTCGCGTGGTTCGGTCTACGCCCTGTATGTCCAGGATGACATCCGCGTAAGCCGCAAGCTGACGATCAACGCCGGCCTGCGCTGGGACGCTCCTCTCTGGTACCACGAAAAACTGAACCGCAGCGGCGTCTTCGACCTCAACCAGGGCCAGTACGTGCAATTCGGAACCAACGGCTTCCGGGACACCCCCTGGGACAACAACTATTTCAACTGGGGTCCCCGCTTCGGTTTCGCTTACAGCCCGTTCAGCAACTCCAAGCTGGTCGTCCGCGGTGGCTTCGGCATCTTCTCGGTGGGCACCATGAGCAGCGGCGCCAATGCGTTCATGCCCTTCGATCCGATCTTCGCCGACGCGGACGTCGGACGCTACAACACCACCGACTTCGTGCACTGGAATACCACGCTGGACTCCATCCCCTACGCGCCCGCCGACAAGACCGGCAAGAATGCCAAAAGCATATCGCTCTATCCCGACTACAACGCCATGACCCACATGCAGCAGTGGAACTTCAACGTGGAGAATGAAATCAAAGGGATCATGGTGGAGGTGGGTTACGCCGGCAGTCATGGCCTGCACCTGCCGTACGGCGGCTACAACCTGAACGCTATCCCGGTGAACTTGGCGCCGCAGGCGCGCGGGCAGTACATCGCCCCCTACGTCCTATACCCGCAGTACCCGGCTGGCGTGTCAGTGAACGCCTGGCTTGGCTCCTCGTCTTACAATTCACTGCAGATCAAAGCGGAGAGGCGCTTCTCGAGCGGCCTGGGCTTCATCGCGGCCTACACCTACGAGAAGCTGATCGATGTGGGACAGGTCGGCTATCGCGACCCATTGAATAACCGTAACCTGGACCGCGGCGTCGGCCCCGATAGCGTCCCGCAGCGCCTCACGGTGGCGTTCAACTACGCGCTTCCCTTCGGCGTCGGCCAGCACTGGCTCTCCACCGGGCCCCTCACCTACTTCCTGGGTGGCTGGGAATTGAACGGCATCGTGACGCAGCAGAGCGGCTTCCCGATGACACCCGGCATCAATTTCGATACCTGCGTGTGCGGCTCGATTGCCCGCCCCAACGTGATCGGCGATCCCGTGCTGAGCGGCTCCCAGCGGAGTCTCAACCAGTGGTTTAACGTCAGCGCCTTTGCTCCTCCGCCGCTGTACACCATCGGCAATTCCGGCCGCGGCCTGTTCCTGAGCCCGGGCCTCTCGAATATGGACATGAGCGTGGCCAAGCGTTTCTACTTCGAGAAGTTTCGCGAAGGCAGCAATCTGGAGTTCCGCGCCGAGTTCTTCAACTTCTTCAACACCCCCTACTTCAGCGATCCGAACACCACTATCGGTACTGCCACCGCAGGACGGGTGACTTCGGTGCGCAACAACGCCCGCCAGGCGCAGATGGCGTTGAAATTTTACTTTTGAGCGGGGAGCGTGCGCGCGGCCGGCCCGCGGTGATATTGGAGCGCGAAGACCGGCCGGCGCTCCTCCTCCTTCAACCGGCGAAGTTCGGCAAACGCGTGGGCGCCCGCGCGCTATGGCACCGACCACGTACCCATCCGCTGATAGGCGCTGGCCGAGCCGCTCTGGCTCACGGCGTACAGGTAAGCATTCCTGGAACCGGCAAACGACCCGTTGAAGGTCAGCAGCAAGGACACCTGCACGTAGTTGCCGAAGACCGCCGCCGAGCCTCCATTGACTGTGCACTGGCTGTTCGCCAGGGTCCCGCTTCCCCCCGCGTGAATGCTGGTCCAGGCGGTTCCGGCGTCGTTCGCCAGCGACAGCGTGTTTTTCGCCTGAGCGTAATAGACCCAGCATCCGCCTGCGCCGCTCGGGCTGGAGTTGAACAGCACACCGCCGCCCCCGAGGTTCGCCCCTCCGGTCGAGTTGCTGTAGACCAGCTGGAACCATTGCGTGTATCCGCTGCCCGAGGAGGGGCTCATTTGCACGACACTCGCCGTGCCGCCGGAGGAGCCGCCGCCCGAACCGCCGTTAAGCTGGTCGAGCTTCTGCCCGAGCTGCTGCCGCACCGACGCCAGCGCGTTGCTATCTCGCGTCCAGTTCGTCCAGTCGGGAGCGATTCCCTGCGCCAGGCCCAGCGCCCACGAGCCGTAGCCGGCGTTTTTGAGCAGTTGGATGTAGTCGTAGTCGTCCACACCGTCCCGGATCCACTTCAGCCGGATGGAGGGCGCCACGCTGCTGATGCCGATCTGGCTCCCCGGATAGACCAGCGTTCCGTCACCCGGATAATCGTTGGTACTGAAGTAGCCCACATTGTCCAGGTTGGTCCACGGATTCGCGTTCAACCAGAAATCCACCCGCCAGTACAGCAAGCCGGTCAGGCCCAGTACCTGGTTGATGAATCCGGGTTGGATGCGGAAGTCGATGGGCGCGAAATCGATCTCCCACTTCGGCGAATAGGAATCCTGCACCAGGGTGTTATACGACCACACCTGGTCACCCTTGGATATGACGTAGTTCACGTTGGCGGGCGAATAGTTGTACATCAGAGGCAACACGGCCCAGATATCCACCGCCGAGCGCGAGGTGCAGCCGTCGGTGTAGAGCGCGGGCGTGGGCGCGACCGTCACCAGGTTGTTGACTCCTGCCTGGTGCATGTTGCATGCCCACTGCTGAACACTTGGATACAGGTTCGTGCAATTCCCGATCTCGTCGGCGCTGTAATCGTACAGGAACAGCCCGGGCGCTTGGGCCGCCGCAGCGGTCTGGAACTGGCTGACGGAGGGCGCCGGGGTCATGGAGCAATTGCCTGACTTGGCGCCGCTTGAAAAACCCAGGCTGGTGGCTCCCAACCCGAGAGGCATCAGGGCGGACTGGTCGCTCAGGCTTGCCGTCACGGGCATCACCCGGTTGCGTAGCAGTTCCTTGTCCGTGTTCAGGTTTCCGTCCACCCAGTAAGCGAAACTCGACTTCAAGGCGGGCGTTGCCGGCAGCGCGAAATTCCAGACCGTAAGTGACACCGTGCCGCTCGCTGTGCCCTGATCGCTGGTCACCGTGTAAGTGCCCGCGTACACGCCTGCCGTCGCGGCAGGCGGCACCAGTACATCCACCCAGATCGGCTGGTTGCTGTTGCCGCCCAGGTTGAATGGCGCCGCCCGCAGCGGGGCGGAGGAGTTATACAAGCTGGCGCCCGTGACCGGATCGACGAACGGAATCAGGCCGTCGGCATACCAGCCGGGGCCCAGCGGCTGATTGGTGCCATTCCAGTTCACGCTTCCCGGGCTCACGTACAGATATTGCTCGCGATACAGCGTGGAGTTCGCGGCAGGAATCATGGTGCCGCCCGGACCGCTCAGAGCGGAGACCGTGACATTGACGTTCGTCAATCCGGAAGCCGGTGCCCGAACCACGATCTGGTACGACTCAGATTCGCCCTTCGCCGCCGAAATCTGGGCCTGCGCAGTAGTGCCCGGCGGGTCGGAAGGCCCCACCCTTTGCAGACTGGGGACCGTCCATACCACTGGGCCCTGGGCCCTGGAACTCACTGGGAAAAGGAAAGTTACCGCCGCGAGCAGGGCGCCCGAAAGTGGTGACAGTCTTCGAGACAGGGAGATGATGTTTCGCAAAATCGCTCCAGCTCCTTGTTGAGAAATTTGTGGGACACACTCACGGCTTCCGAAGCAGAAGCCTGTGGAGGTCATCTCTCACGCGCGTCTGGAGATGCCGCAACTGGAGCAGGGGCGTTCGATGGTGCTGTTGAAGGTTGTGAATCGTCTAGTACTTTCGATCTACCCGCACGTGAGAAGTTTTACGATACGACCTTTGGGGAAAACTTGTCAATGGTTTTTTGCTGTTTTTTTCAACGGCGCTGCGCGAAAGACGGTTAGCCGGCATGGTGACGATGCGACTCCAGCGCGCCGGCCTGAGGCCCAGATGGCGTCAAAATTCTACTTTTGAGCCGGAGTGGGCGCCGCAGCCGGTCCTCGATGATATTGGAGTTCGTAGACCGGCCGGCGCTCCTCCTCTTTCAACCGTCGAAGTTCGGCAAACGCGCGCGCGGCCTCCTCCTCGCGGCCCAGTTTGCGGTACGCGTTGCCTAGAGATAGCCAGGCCGGCGAATAGTTCGGACGCAGTTGGATGGCCTGCATCAGCGGATCGATCGCATCCCCGGCGCGCCCGGCCTTCAGCCGGACCTTCCCCAACAGCGCGTAAGAGGCGGCAAACTTGGGATTCCGCTGAATGGCTTTCTCGACCATTAGCTCCGTCCTCGAGAGATCCTGCCCCAAAGCCGTTCGAGTTGCCGCCAGATAATAATAGCCGCGGTAGTCGTCTGGCTTGCGCCGTAGGTAATCCGCGGACAGGCTCAAGAGGTCGTCATACCGGCTGGCGTCGAGATAGACCGTGGCCAGAGCGTCGAAGGCCACGGGGAAATCCGGCTTCCGCCGCAAGCATTCCTGGAGAACCCTGGCGGCTTCGTCGTACCGCTGCAGGTCCTGGAGCGCCAGCCCCATGCCAAGACGGATCAACACTGAATCGGGAAAGAGCGTCAGTGCGTCGCTCAGGATTTCATAGGCGGGCAGGGGCGTGTGTCTGGTCAGAAAGACCTGCGCCAGTTGCAGGTGCGCGCCTTCGTTATGCGGATCGAGCCGGATCGCCTCCTGAGCCTCGTGGACCGCACTGGCCGGATCCCCGGCTCCGTCGTAGGCTTTGGAGGCCAGCAGGTGCCACCGCGCGGTGGAGGAGGCCGGAGCAGGTGTCGCTTTCAGGGCCGCCACCGCGGTTCGAAACTCTCCGGCTGCCAGCAGTCGCTCGACCCCGGCAAGACTGTCCGCCTGGGCTCGGCGGAAAGCCAGCAGCAGACAGACAGAGACAAACACCTTGCGCGTGGCTCAGGATCCTAGTAGTTCTCCGACTGGCTCACCCGTCCGGTCGTCCAGGGAATTCGCAATCTTGACGGGCCGCCCGATCGGGCTCATGTATTCCTTGCGCCAGTCGATGCCCAGGACCTTATAAATGGTGGCGTACAGTTCGCCCATGCTCACCACCCGGCTGGCTGGGTTGTAGCCCTTCTCGTCGCTGGATCCGACCACCTGTCCCACCTTGATCCCGCCGCCGGCCAGCGCCAGCGACCAGCAGTTGGGCCAATGATCCCGACCCAGGTTGGGGTTGATCATGGGAGTGCGTCCGAACTCCCCCATGGCGATCACCAAGGTGGTGGCGAGCAGGCCCCGCTCATCCAAATCGTCGAGAAGCGCGCTCAGCGTACGATCCAGCGGCGGCGCCAGGCGGTCCCGGTGGCCCTTGTCGTTGTCGCTGTGCGTGTCCCAGGAATTGCCGTGATAGCCGGCCGCAGTGACGAAGCGGCTGCCCGCCTCCACCAGGCGCCGCGCCAGCAGGCACGACTGGCCGACGGAGTCCAGACCGTACCGCTCTTTGGTCTTCTGCGATTCCTTGCCGAGATCGAACGCGTCGCGCACCGCCGGCGTCAACAGCATCTTCCATGCCTGGGCTGTAAACGCATCCATATCGGCGTGCTCGGCGGTCTCGTTCAGCGCCCGGTAGCGCCGGTCCACCACCTTCAAGAACTCCGAGCGGCTCTCCACCGCCACTTGCGAGACCGTTTTGGGCAGGCTCAGGTCTGTGACTTCGAAATTCGGCCGGCTGGGGTCCGGAATGCACATGGGGTCGTAGTCCCCGCCCAGAAAGGACGCCCGGAAATAGTCCTCGTACTGCCGGCCGCGGTCCCACTTCGGCACCAGCACGTACGGCGGCACCGCGTTCCGCGGACCCATTTCCTTGGTGATGATGGAGCCCACGCTCGGGAATTGCATCGCCGGGTTGATCTCGTGGCCCGTGATCACGTAGTGGGTCGCCTGCGGATGGTCGGTGCCGCGTGTGTGCATCGAGCGCACCAGCGCCAGCTTATCCATTCTCTTCGCGATCTGCGGCAGCAGCTCCGATACCTGAATCCCGGCTACGTTGGTGGAAATCGGTTTGAAGTTGCTGTTGGCCTTGGGATCCCAAGTGTCGATGTGGCTCGGCCCGCCCTCCAGCCAGAATAGAATGACCGAGTTGGCCCGCGCGGTTTCCGGCAGCCGAGCCGGCGCCGCGGCCAGGTACTCGCGCAGCGTCAGCCCCAGAAATCCCAGGGACCCGGCGCTGACGAAATCCCTGCGAGAAGCCCGATGTCTCATCCCTCCTCCTGACTGCTGCTAATGATTCTCCGCAAATTCCCGGGAACTAATCAAGGCCCACACAAACTCCCGCAGTCCGGCCTCCCGGTCGCCGCGCTTCGCCAGGATCCCCTCCAGTTCCTGGGTCTCGTCCCGCGTCGGGAAGCGGCTCAGCGCGGCCAGGTAAAATTCCTCGAAGATTTTGGCGTCCGGCGCTCCCGCCTCCAGCAGCCGCGCCAGCCGGCTGTTCTTGCCGCTCAGCCGGTTCATGTACGTGGCTCCCGCCAGCATGTGCAGCGCCTGTCCCAGGTTCGGCTTCCCGGTCCGCTCCGGGATCGCCCCCCGGTTGGGCCGCCCGTAGAGTTCCAGGAAACGTGAAAAATACATGTCCGGATCTTTGAGGTTGATCGCCCGCGTGCCTGCCGGCGCCTGCCCCACCGACGACCCATCGGTCACCGCCGTGGAGAACGTCTCCGGCACGCCCGTCACCTGCACCAGCGCATCCAGCAGCACTTCCGCGTCCAGCGGCCGCTCGAGCGCGTGCGAGTAGTTCACCACGTCCTCGCGGTTGGTGGCGTTCGGCTGCCAGGAGAGCTGATAGGTGCGTGACATCACAATGGTTTTCATTAGGCGCCGCAGGTCGCAGCCGTGCTCGCGGAAATCTTTGGCCAGCGCCGCCAGCAGTTCCGGATGCGTCGGCGGGTTGGTCGAGCGGAAGTCGTCCACCGGTTCCACGATCCCTCGCCCGAAAAACAGCCCCCAGATGCGGTTCACCGCCGCTTCCGCGAAATAGGGCTGCGCCGTCATCCAGCGGGCTAGCGCCTGACGCGGATTGGCGTCCGGCGCCAGTTGCGGGCGCGTCCCGTCGAGCAGGGCCGGCGTCACCGGCGCCTTGGTGCGCGGATGCAGCAGTTGGATTTTCCCGTCCACATCCTTGGAACTGAGGTCCATGTTCGTAGGATGGTCGAACACCACCGGGCCCATTTTGAACATGCGTGAGAAGAATGCCGCCATGCCCCAGAACTGGTCCTGGCTCCAGTTCTCATACGGATGGTTGTGGCACTGCGCGCAATCCAGACGACGCCCGAAAAAGACGCGTACCTCTTCGGCCATCACGTCGCCCGGCGGCCCGATCAGGTTATACGGCAGGAAATGCCGCGAAGCCGCGCCGTAGCCTTCGGCCGAGAGCCGCTCCCGCGCCACTTCGTCATACGGCCGGTTCGTCTCGATGTTGTGGCGAATCCACTCCCAGTATTTCTGGCTCCACTTGGGCGTCAAACCGTTGGCGAAGATAGCCACCCGGAAGATATCGGAAAAGCGGAACGTCCAGTAGTCCACGAATTCCGGCGAGCCGATCAGCGCATCCACCACCTTTTCGCGCTTCTTCGGATCCCGGCTCGCCAGAAACTGCCGCACCCGCTCCGGCGGCGGCAGCGTGCCGGTCAGGTCCAGGCACACGCGGCGCAGAAACTCCCCGTCGTCCGCCACCCGCGAAGGGATGATATGAAACTTCTCCAGCTTGCTGAAGACCGGTTCGTCGATGAAATTCCAGCGTGGCTCCTTGGGGTAGTCGGCGATGGGCGGCCCGATCACGCCTACACCGGCGCTCGCCACTTGTCCCGCCGCCCGGATCAGAATCGAGGTTTCGCCCAGCCGCCGGGCCGTGATCACTCCGTCCGGCGCCACACCGGCCACATCACCGTTGTTGCTGGCATACACCACCTGGTTTGTAAAATCCTCCGTGTGGCCATCGCTGAACCGCGCCGTCACCAGGAGATGCTGCCTGGCCTCCACGGGCATCGCCGTGAGCGGCGGATAAACTTCCAGCCGCGTAAGCTTCGGCTCCTTCGCGCCGCCCTCCGCTCCGTAGGGCGCTCCTTTCCGGATCCACGCCAGGATTGTGCGGTAATCCTCCGAGTCTTTGTCGAACCGCTTGCCGCCTCCGTGCGGCATCGCCATCGTGGGCTTGACCAGCAGCAGGCTCCTCTCCGGGTTCTTCAAATCCACGCGAGGGATGCGTTCGCCTTTCACTTCACTGGTCAGCACCTGGTACGTCCCGCCTTTGGTGATCCACTCGTAGTCATCCCGCGGGTAGAGAGCGTTGGCCGAAAGCTTGAATCCGCCGCGGCCCTTCACGCCGCCGTGGCAGGCTGCTCCGTTGCAGCCCCGCTTGGTCAGGATTGCGCCGATATCCCGCGAGAAACTGAAGGGCCGCTCCACGCGCGAGTTCGTAATACGCACCGATGCTTGGGCCCGCGCGGCGCCCAAGGCCGCGGTCAGCAGCAGGGTGCCGTCCACCTTGGCGGCAAGCCGGGCCGGAGCCGACCGTTCCGCCACGGCCGGGTTGGAAACGTGCCACTCCGCTTCCGCGGTCACGTCGCGCACCGCACCATCCGCGTAGGTCGCCATGGCCAGAAACTCCTGCCCGGCCCGCGCCCCACTCAGCGTCACTTCCGCCGGAACGACTTTCAGGGACACCAGTTTCGGATCGGCCCATGCGGCGCACGCCGCCAGCACAAGAACGAGTAGGGGTCTCATGGTTTGGCAATCACCATTACGGGAATCTCTTTGCTGGCCACCACGGCGCCGGGTTTGCCGTCCGTCACCGGACGCACCACCAACCGCGCCAGGTGCGGCCCGCTGGGGGCTGCGTCGCTCGCCACGGTGAAGATCAGCACCGCGCGCTCCGTGCGTGGCGTATAGCGCTCCCGCTTGCCCGGAAATCGCGGCGGGTCCTTGTCGGGTTCGAAATCGGCGCCGGATAGGGCTTGCACACCGGGAGGCAGAGACTCGGCCGCCACCGCCACCGCGCCGCGATAATCTTCCTCCCGGTCGAACGTAACCCGGATGGTCTTTGCGGCGCCCGGCTCCAGGTTCACATGGTCCGCTTCGATCCGCACCTGCCCCACGTGCGGAATCTGCGGCCGCACCTGCACGCGGTAGCGGAAGCCCGCGTCTGCCAGGTCCGCGGTCACGTCCCGGATCTCGAGCGTATAGTCCCCAGGATCCCTGAGCGGCACCGTGGTCTTCGCTGCCAGCGACTTCGAAAGCTCGCCGTTGCACGCGCCGCGCCCGGCAAACACGTTCG
The DNA here is from genome assembly GCA_021324015.1 of Solibacteraceae bacterium. Taxonomy (GTDB): domain Bacteria; phylum Acidobacteriota; class Terriglobia; order Bryobacterales; family Bryobacteraceae; genus JAJPJX01. The sequence goes on from JAJPJX010000100.1 coordinate 46,716, forward strand.
TGGCCACTTCCGCGCCCGCGCCGTCCAACAGCCGCACCACCGGGTTGAACAGCGGCGGCGCCGTCGCCGGCGTCTCTACCTCGATCGCGATGTCCTCGGGCCGGTCCAGGTGAAACCGGGCGCGATGCGTCTCACCGGGCTGGCGCAACCCGCCCTCCAGCGTGCCGGGCAACTTGAAGAACGGCGCTTCTTTCGCCGCCACCGCCGCCGCCCGGTATGTTTCGATGGACAGCCGGTTCTGCGGCAGTCCTCCGCGCGCCGCCAGCTCATTCAGCCGGTTCGTTGAAAGCGCCCGCGGGAACGCGCGTTCCGTCCATCCCTCCTCCGCCGGCAGGGTGCTCTCCGGAACTTTCCCGGGCAGGATCCGCACGCAGTAGCTGTAGTCCGGGCCGCCCTGGCCCGAGAACGCTTCTACGCGCAGCAGGTAGCGGCCGCCTTTCTCGAAGCGGTGCGTCAGGTAGGCATCGGTCTGGCCGCCGATGACCCACAGCGGCTCGTCGTTGAACGCGATACGGTTCACTCGGCTGGGATCGAACCAGCTCCCCGAAGGTTCGTAGATCGAGAGCGCCGGATCGAAGCCCACGGCGTTGCCCCCCGGTGCGCCGGTCGAAGGCAGCCCGGAGAGCGCCTCGAAAGTCAGCGTCTCGCCCGCCGGCGCTTGGAAGGCGTAATAATCCGTTTCGCCCCGGCGCTCGATCCGGCCCGTGATCGCTGCCGGCAGTTTTTCCACCGGCACGGCTGTGTCGGGCGTCTCATGCGAGCCCGCCGGTTCAGCCGATACCGGCAGATCGGAAACGTAGAGCGGCAGGGCGTTCGAAACGCCGCGCGGCGTGACCAGCCGGAACAGGTAGCGCCCGGGCGGCGCATCCGCCGCCGCGGTGACGCGCAGATGCACCAGGTCAAAAGGTGTTTTGCTTTTGGCGCCGGTCTCCTCCGGCGGTTCGGCTTCGCATCCTTCGATGCGGACCTGCAGAGGCGCCTGCTCGAGGAAGACCGCGTCCGCCCCGCGCAGGTTGTGGCCGCGTACCGTAACGGCGAAGGTGCTGCCGCGCGCACCGCTAAAGGGGTGCACCGAAACCGCGCTCGGATCTCCCGGCGTATCGGCGGCTTTGGGCGCTGCCAGTCCTGCCCCGGTTCCTCCGAGAGCCGCAACAGTCACAGACAGCACGACCCAGCTCGCGCGCATAGCGGATAATGAGGATAGTCTATCCCAGATCGTGGTCCAGCAGATACCGGCAGTTCACGATCTTCTCCAGCAGATCGGTGGGCCGGTAGTAATAATGATTCGACGCCTCGTAAGCGATGACCGCGTGCTGCCTGGCCAGCGGGTACAGGCGCCGCGCCAGCTCCATCTCCGCGCGTACCAGGTCCCGCATGCGGGCCTTCGCTTCCGGCGAC